>CAVEID010000004.1:0-192844 GCA_963615785.1 Oxalobacter sp.
AGCAGACGGTCAACGATGATCTCCAGGTGCAGCTCGCCCATGCCGGCGATGATGGTCTGACCGGTCTCTTCATCGGTGTAGGTCTTGAAGGTCGGATCCTCTTCGGCCAGCTTTGCCAGCGCGATGCCCATCTTCTCGTTGCCAGCCTTGGTCTTGGGCTCGATAGCAACGCGGATAACGGGCTCGGGGAACTTCATGGACTCCAGAATGATGGGATGATTCTCATCACACAGAGTATCACCAGTGGTGGTGTTCTTCAGACCGACAACAGCAGCGATATCACCTGCGTAGCAGCAGTCGATATCCTTGCGGTGGTTGGAGTGCATCTGCAGGATGCGGCCCATACGCTCCTTGTTGTCCTTCACGGAGTTGTAGACAGTGGTGCCTGCCTCAACCTTACCGGAGTAAACACGGAAGTATGCCAGCTTACCAACGAACGGGTCGGTAGCGATCTTGAAGGCCAGAGCTGCGAAGGGAGCGTCGTCGGAAGACGGACGGGTCTCCTGCTCTTCGGTCTCAGGATTCACACCCTTGATGTCCTCGACATCGGTAGGTGCGGGCATATAGTCGACGATAGCGTCCAGCAGCTTCTGCACGCCGCGGTTCTTGTAGGAAGAACCACAGACAACGGGAACCAGAGTGTTCGCAATGGTCTCCTTGCGGATAGCAGCCTTCAGTTCCTCACGGGTGATCTCCTCACCCTCGAGGTACTTCTCCATCAGGACTTCGTCGTTTTCGCAGACAGCCTCGACCAGAATGTTACGGTACTCCTCAGCCTGCTCGACCATATCCTCGGGGATAGGCTCGGTGCGCATGTCGTTGCCCATGTCGTCGTAGTAGACCTCAGCGTTCATGTCGACCAGGTCAACGATACCACGGAAGGTATCCTCCTGACCGATAGGCAGCTGGATCGCCACGCCGTTTGCGTGCAGACGATCGTGCAGCATCTTGATGCAGCGGAAGAAGTCAGCACCCATGGTGTCCATCTTGTTGACGTACACCATACGGGGGACCTTGTACTCGTCAGCCTGACGCCAAACGGTCTCAGACTGAGGCTCGACACCGCCCTTAGCAGCCAGAACGGTCACGGAACCGTCCAGAACGCGCAGGGAACGCTGAACCTCAACAGTGAAGTCAACGTGGCCCGGGGTATCGATGATGTTGATGCGGTGACGGTTCTTCTTGAATGCGACCGGGTCCTTCTGGGTCTCAGAGTGGCTCCAGTAGCAGGTGGTAGCAGCGGAAGTGATGGTGATACCACGCTCCTGCTCCTGAACCATCCAGTCCATGGTAGCGCCGCCATCATGAACTTCGCCGATCTTGTGGTTGATGCCGGTGTAGTACAGAATACGCTCGGTGGTCGTAGTCTTACCAGCATCGATATGGGCCATAATGCCGATATTTCTCGTCATCTGAAGAGAAACTTCTCTGGGTGTAGCCATGAAATTAACCTCCTACAGAACAGATCAATAACGGAAATGAGCGAAAGCCTTGTTAGCTTCTGCCATCTTGTGAGTGTCCTCACGCTTCTTCACGGCGTTGCCGGTGTTGTTGGCAGCATCCATGATTTCAGCAGCCAGACGCTGAGCCATGGTCTTCTCACCACGGCTGCGGCTGTAGGCAGTCAGCCAGCGCAGGCCCAGAGTCTCACGGCGGGCAGGGCTGACTTCCAGGGGAACCTGATAGTTAGCACCACCGACGCGGCGGGTCTTGCACTCGAGGCTGGGCATGATGTTCTCCATCGCCTTCTCGAAAGTCTCCAGAGGATCGTTGCCGGTCTTCTCCTGAATCATGGAGAAAGCTTCGTAAACGATCTTCTGAGCGACGCCCTTCTTGCCATCCAGCATCACGCTGTTGACCAGGCGAGTGACCATCTTGGAATTGTAAATAGGATCAGCTAAGACATCGCGCTTAGCAATGTTACCTCTTCTAGGCATCTTTCTTCCCTCCTTCACAGAATGATATCATCGGTACTCGAAAGTAATAAAACTCCCGTTGTGTCACAAAGAGCTGACCTTTACATAAACTGTTGCCCTCCGCTTTGAAAGCGGACTTGTTATTTATATAATGGAAAGCCGTTTATGGCGGTTCGTTCCTCAATTACTTCTTTGCAGCACCGGCCTTAGGACGCTTTGCGCCGTACTTGGAGCGGGCCTGATTACGGCCTGCCACACCCTGAGTATCCAGGGTACCACGGATGATGTGGTAACGCACACCGGGCAGGTCCTTAACACGGCCGCCACGGATCAGCACGACGGAGTGCTCCTGCAGGTTATGGCCGATACCGGGAATGTAAGAGGTGACCTCGATACCATTCGTGAGGCGGACACGAGCAACCTTACGCAGAGCAGAGTTAGGCTTCTTGGGGGTCATGGTACGGACAGCGGTGCAGACACCACGCTTCTGGGGGCTGTTCAGATCAGAATACTGTTTCTTCTGAGAATTGTAGCTCTTCAGCAGTGCGGGAGAGGCGCTCTTGGTAGCCAGAACCTGACGGCCTTTGCGTACAAGCTGGTTAAAAGTAGGCATTTTGTTTCTCCTTTCTTAATGATGAACATCGGACTTTTCCGACTTTTTTTGCCGCACTATCCCCATGAGGGACGCGCAACAGTTATATAATACTCGCTTTGGCCTGCAATGTCAACAGTTTTCTCAAGATTTTTTTATTTTATTCTCAGAATTTCTTTGCAGGTGTTTTTCCATCAAAAAAACCGCCCTGCAGGCGGGTGCCCACAGAGCGGTTTCGTTATTTATGATTCAGAAGAAGTTCAGCTCACTGTGCAGCAGCTGCCAGCTCAGCAGCGACCTCAGCGTCGCGCTCAGCCTCACGGTTCTTCAGATCCTCACGGACTTCCGGCAGACCGGTACCTGCGGGGATCAGCTTGCCGATGATGACGTTCTCCTTCAGGCCGGCCAGCGGGTCGACCTTGCCCTTGATGGCAGCCTCGGTCAGGACACGGGTGGTCTCCTGGAAGGAAGCGGCGGACAGGAAGGAGTCGTTTGCCAGAGCAGCCTTGGTGATGCCCAGCAGCACCTGCTGATACTCGACCAGCTTCAGGCCCTGCTCACCCTCGTCGATGCGCTTCTGCAGATCGGCGTTGATGTTCTCAACTTCCAGACGGCTTGCCAGTGCACCGCCGATCAGGTTGGAAGAACCGGAATCGGTCACGCGCACCTTGCGGCACATCTGACGGACGATGACTTCGATATGCTTATCGTTGATCTCAACGCCCTGCAGACGGTAAACCTTCTGGACTTCGTTGATCAGGTAGTTCTGGACGTCCTCCAGACCCTTGATGGCCAGGATATCCTGCGGATACAGAACACCTTCACGGGTGATGATGTCGCCCTTCTCCACACGGTCGCCCGGCATCACGCGTGCGTGCTGGGTGAACGGGATGGAGTAGCTCTTCACGACCTCAGCGCCGTTCTCGTCCTTGCCGGTCACCTTGATGACGACATTCTTCTTGGTGTCATCCTGAGAAACGACACCGGAGATCTCGCTCATGATGGCCATGCTCTTGGGACGGCGGCTCTCGAACAGCTCTTCGACACGGGGAAGACCCTGAGTGATATCTTCAGCAGATGCGATACCGCCGGTATGGAAGGTACGCATGGTCAGCTGAGTACCGGGCTCGCCGATGGACTCTGCAGCGATAACACCGACAGACTCGCCCAGACGGACGGGCTCGCCGTTTGCCATATCGGAACCGTAGCAGCGTGCGCAGACACCGGTCTTTGCACGGCAGGTCAGCAGGCTGCGGATCTTCAGCTTGGTGATGCCGGCTGCCTCGATCTCGTTTGCATCGTACAGGTCGATCATCTTGCCTTCGGGCACGATCACCTTGCCGGTGATGGGGTTGACCACATCGCCCACAGCAAAGCGGCCGATCAGACGCTCACGGAAGCTCTCGATCTTCTCCTTGCCCTCGTGGATCTCAGAGACCCACAGGCCGTCGGTGGTGCCGCAGTCGATCTCGCGGACGATGACGTCCTGAGAGACATCGACCATGCGGCGGGTCAGGTAACCGGAGTCAGCGGTACGCAGAGCGGTATCAGCCAGGCCCTTACGAGCACCACGGGCAGAAACGAAATATTCCAGAATATTCAGACCTTCGCGGTAGTTCGCACGAATGGGCATCTCGATGGTGTGGCCGGCGGTGTTTGCCAGCAGGCCGCGCATGCCGGCCAGCTGCTTGATCTGGTTCATAGAACCACGCGCACCAGAGTCAGCCATCATATAGATCTCGTTGTCCTTGGGCAGGTTGTCTGCCAGAGCCTTGGAGACCTTATCGGTGGTTGCCTGCCAGATGGCGATGGTCTGGTTGTAACGCTCGTTGTCGGAGATCAGGCCGCGGTTGAACAGCTTGCCGACCTTGGCGATCTGCTTGTCAGCCTCAGCGATCAGCTCCTGCTTCTGCGGCGGGATCACGGCGTCGCACACAGCGACGGAGATGGCGGACAGAGTGGAGTACTTGTAGCCCTGAGCCTTGATGGAGTCCAGCATCTTTGCACACTTGCGGGTGCCGTTGCGGGTCATGCAGCGGGAAATGATGTCGGGCAGGGTCTTCTTGGTCACGCGGAAGCTGACCTCGTACTCCAGCCAGTGCTCAGGATCGGTGCGGTCGATATAGCCCAGATTCTGAGGAACGGGGTTGTTGAAGATGATGCGGCCGACGGTGGCATCCACCAGACCGGTGCGCTCCACGCCGTCAATGGTCATGGTGCGGCGCACCTTGATGGGCGCGTGCAGGGTGACGATGTGCTCAGCGTAAGCCATCAGAGCCTCGTTCTCATCACGGAACACCTTGCCTGCGCCCTCGTCGTTCTCACGAACGGTGGTCAGGTAGTAGCTGCCCAGGATCATATCCTGAGTAGGCACGGTGACAGGTGCACCGTCAGAGGGCTTCAGCAGGTTGCCGGAAGCCAGCATCAGCATCTTGGCCTCACGGCAGGCGTCCTCGCTCAGAGGCAGATGGACTGCCATCTGGTCGCCGTCGAAGTCGGCGTTGAATGCGGTACATGCCAGGGGATGCAGCTTGATTGCACGGCCCTCCACCAGCACCGGGTTGAAGGCCTGAATGCCCAGACGGTGCAGGGTAGGTGCACGGTTCAGCAGGACCGGGTGGCCCTTGATGACGGTCTCCAGGCTGTCCCAGACTTCGGGCTTTGCACGCTCGACCATCTTGCGGGCGGACTTGATGTTGTTGGCGATGCCCTTCTCCACCAGGTCCTTCATGACAAAGGGCTTGAACAGCTCCAGAGCCATTTCCTTGGGCAGACCGCACTGATCCATCTTCAGCTCAGGGCCGACGACGATAACAGAACGGCCGGAGTAGTCAACACGCTTGCCCAGCAGGTTCTGACGGAAGCGGCCCTGCTTGCCCTTCAGCATGTCGGACAGGCTCTTCAAAGCACGGTTGTTGGGGCCGGTGACCGGACGGCCGCGGCGGCCGTTGTCGATCAGGCTGTCAACTGCTTCCTGCAGCATACGCTTCTCGTTGCGCACGATGATGTCGGGAGCGCCCAGCTCCAGCAGACGGCGCAGACGGTTGTTGCGGTTGATAACGCGGCGGTACAGGTCGTTCAGGTCGGAGGTGGCGAAACGGCCGCCGTCCAGCTGAACCATGGGGCGCAGGTCAGGAGGCAGAACGGGCAGCACATCCATGACCATCCACTCGGGACGGTTGCCGGAGATGCGGAATGCCTCAACGACTTCCAGACGCTTCAGGATGCGCACGCGCTTCTGGCCGGAAGACTTCTCGACCTCAGCGGTCAGCTCTTCGCTCAGCTGATCCAGGTCGATCTCCTTCAGCAGATCCTGAATGGCCTCGGCACCCATGGCTGCCTCGAACTCGTCACCGTAATGCTCGCGCATTTCACGGTACTCGCTCTCGGTGAGCAGCTGCTTCTTTTCCAGACGGGTGCGGCCGGGGTCGGTGACGATATAGCTTGCAAAGTACAGGACTTTCTCCAGCAGGCGGGGGCTGATGTCCAGCATCAGGCCGATGCGGCTGGGGATGCCCTTGAAATACCAGATGTGGCTGACGGGAGCGGCCAGCTCAATGTGGCCCATGCGCTCACGGCGAACCTTGGCCTTGGTGACCTCAACGCCGCAGCGGTCGCAGATCTTGCCCTTGTAGCGGATGCGCTTGTACTTGCCGCAGTGGCACTCCCAGTCCTTGGTGGGTCCAAAAATGCGCTCGCAGTACAGGCCGTCGCGCTCCGGCTTCAGGGTGCGGTAGTTGATGGTCTCGGGCTTCTTGACCTCACCATAGCTCCAGTTGCGGATCTGCTCCGGGGAGGCAAGGCCGATCTTAATGGAATCGAAAACGTTGTTTTCCATGAAACGAACCCTTTCTTAATCTCTTGTTGTCTCGATGATACAGGCGGCTTTCCTGTTCAGATCACAGGTTCCCCTCCCCTGCCGCAGCACGCGGATCAGGGGCAGAGGGCTGTGTTTGTTCATCTGAATCAGAAGTCTACTTCGTCGGTAGAAGCGGGAGCTTCGGCACCGGAGTTATCGTCCTCCAGCACGGAAGGATCATCGAAACCGGCATCGGCGTCCTTAATGTTGTAATCGTTGAGCAGTTCGCTCTCCTGCACGACGGTCTCAGTGCCGGCCACGTCACGCATGTCAAAGCCGGTCTCTTCGTCGTCGAAGTTCTGGCGCATGTCGATCTCGTTGCCGTCCTTATCCTGCACGACAACATCCAGGCCCAGAGACTGCAGTTCCTTCAGCATGACGCGGAAGGACTCGGGGATGCCGGGCTGCGGGATGGGCTCGCCCTTGACGATGGCCTCGTAGGTCTTGACACGGCCCTCGACGTCATCGGACTTGACGGTCAGGATCTCCTGCAGGGTGTAAGCAGCGCCGTAAGCTTCCAGTGCCCAGACTTCCATTTCGCCGAAGCGCTGGCCGCCGAACTGGGCCTTGCCGCCCAGAGGCTGCTGAGTGACCAGAGAGTAGGGGCCAGTGGAACGTGCATGGATCTTATCATCGACCAGGTGATGCAGCTTCAGGTAGTACATATAACCGACGGTGACGCGGTTATCGAACTTCTCACCGGTGCGGCCGTCGTAAACGGTGGTCTTGCCGTCGCGGTCCAGCTCGATCTTGGAGAAGTCGATGATGTGGCCCTTCTCACCCATGATCTTGGGGAGCTTGGTGGGATATGCAGGAGCATTCTCGCCGTGCCACATCTCGCGGGCAGTATCGAAGGTATCGCCGATGTCGTTCTCACGAGCGGAGTCGAAGACGGGGGTCATGACCTTGATGCCGCATGCCTTGGCAGCGTAGCCCAGGTTGACTTCCAGCACCTGACCGATGTTCATACGGGAAGGAACGCCCAGGGGGTTCAGCACGATGTCCAGCGGGGTGCCGTCGGGCAGGTAGGGCATGTCCTCCTGCGGCAGGATGCGGGAAACGACACCCTTGTTGCCGTGACGGCCTGCCATCTTATCGCCGACGCTGATCTTGCGCTTCTGAGCGATATAGCAGCGGACGACCTCGCGCACGCCGGGCTGCAGCTCGTCGCTGTTCTCCGGGGTGAACACCTTGACGTCCACGATGATGCCGTATGCGCCGTGAGGCACACGCAGAGAAGTATCACGCACTTCGCGTGCCTTCTCGCCGAAGATGGCGCGCAGCAGGCGCTCTTCAGCGGTCAGCTCGGTCTCGCCCTTCGGGGTGACCTTGCCGACCAGGATATCACCGCTCTTGACCTCGGCGCCAACGCGGATGATGCCGCGCTCGTCCAGATCCTTCAGCGCATCCTCAGAGACGTTGGGGATGTCGCGGGTGATTTCCTCGGGTCCCAGCTTGGTGTCGCGGGACTCGGTCTCGTACTCTTCGATATGAATGGAGGTGTACACATCCTCGCGCACGATCTTCTCGTTCAGCAGGACGGCGTCCTCGTAGTTGTAGCCTTCCCAGGTCATGAAGCCGATCAGAGCATTCTTGCCCAGAGAGATCTCGCCGTTGCGCATTGCGGGGCCGTCGGCCAGCACCTGACCGGCCTTGACCGTCTCGCCCACCTCGACGATGGGGCGCTGGTTGATGCAGGTGCCTGCGTTGGAACGGGCAAACTTGACCAGAGGATAATCCTCCAGCTCACCCTTTGCGTTGCGCACCACAACGTGGTCTGCATCCATCTTCTCGACGATGCCGTCGTTCTTAGCCAGAACAGCGGTGCCGGAGTCGGTAGCAGCCTTGTACTCCATGCCGGTAGCAACGATGGGCTGCTGGGTGACCATCAGAGGCACTGCCTGACGCTGCATGTTGGAACCCATCAGAGCACGGTTACAGTCATCGTTCTCCAGGAAGGGGATGCAGGCGGTAGCGACAGAGACCATCATTCGCGGAGAAACGTCCATGTAATCGACTTTCTCTGCATCGATTTCGAGGATCTCATCACGGCGGCGGGCAGACACACGGGGACGGACGAAGTGCTTGCCTTCATCCAGCGGCTCGTTGGCCTGTGCGACGACGTATTCGTCCTCGACATCAGCGGTCATATATTCAACTTCATCGGTGACGACCTGCTCGACCAGATTGCCGTTGTCGTCATAGACCTTCTTCACCTTGCGGTAAGGAGCCTCGACGAAGCCATACTCGTTGATCTTGGCGTAGGATGCCAGATAGGAGATCAGACCGATGTTGGGGCCTTCAGGCGTCTCAATGGGGCACATACGGCCATAGTGGCTGTAGTGAACGTCGCGGACTTCGAAACCTGCGCGGTCACGGCTCAGACCGCCGGGGCCCAGAGCGGACAGACGGCGCTTGTGGGTCAGCTCAGCCAGCGGGTTGTTCTGATCCATGAACTGAGACAGCGGAGAAGAACCGAAGAACTCCTTGATGGCAGCCACCACAGGGCGGATGTTGATCAGGGTCTGCGGGGTCATCTTGTCGTTCTCCTGGCCCTGCTGCAGGGTCATGCGCTCGCGGATGACGCGCTCCATGCGGGAGAAGCCGATGCGGAACTGGTTCTGCAGCAGCTCACCGACGCTGCGGATGCGGCGGTTGCCCAGATGGTCGATGTCATCGGTGGTGCCGATGCCGTGTGCCAGACCGTTCAGGTAGTTGATGGAAGACAGGATGTCAGCGACGGTGACGGTGCGGCCGATCAGCTGGTCGTGGTTGCGGCGCAGCATCTCCTTCTGCTCTTCCACATCGGAGGTGGTGTCGAGGATCTTCTTGATCTCGTCGAAGGAGCAGCGCTCGTTGATGCCGCACTCCTTGACGTCAAAGGAGAAGAAGCCCTGTGCATCCACACAGCCGTTGGTGATGACCTTGACGTTCTTGGTCTCTTCCTTCAGGGGATCTTCCACCTTCAGGACGACCAGATTCACGCCGGCGTTGTCAGCCTTCTCAGCCATCTCGCGGTTGATCTTGGCGCCAGCCTCGATCAGGATCTCGCCGGTCAGAGGAGCGACAACGTTCTCAGCTGCGATGTGGCCGGTGATGCGGCGGGCCAGAGACAGCTTCTTGTTCATCTTATAGCGGCCGAACCGGGACAGATCGTAGCGGTGCGGGTCGAAGAACAGCATGTTGATCTGGCTGGTAGCGGACTCCACCGTGGGAGGCTCGCCGGGGCGCAGCTTGCGGTAAACTTCCAGCAGGCCCTCGTCCTGGTTCTTGGTGGTATCCTTCTCCAGAGTGGCGAGGATGCGCTCATCGTCGCCGAAGAAGTTCAGGATGTCCTCATTGGTGGACAGGCCCAGGGCACGGCACAGCACGGTGACGGGCAGCTTGCGGTTCTTATCGATGCGGACATAGAACACGTTGGAAGCGTCGGTCTCATATTCCAGCCATGCGCCGCGGTTGGGGTTCATGGTTGCGCTGTACAGGTCATTGCCGACCTTATCCTTGGCATCGCCGTAGAATACGCCGGGAGAACGAACCAGCTGGCTGACGATGGCACGCTCTGCACCGTTGATCACAAAGGTGCCGGCATCGGTCATCAGCGGGAAATCGCCCATGAAGATCTCCTGATCCTTCACTTCGCCGGTCTCCTTGTTCAGCAGACGGGCAGTGACGCGCAGGGGTGCTGCATAGGTCACGTCGCGCTCTTTGCACTCCTTGATGCTGTACTTCGGCTCCTTGTCGAGGCGGAAGTCCACAAAGCTCAGTGCCAGATTGCCGGTGTAGTCCTCAATGGTGCCGATGTCGTGGAAGACCTCTTTCAGGCCCTCGTCGAGGAACCACTGATACGAGTTCTTCTGAACCTCGATCAGGTTCGGCATACTGATGACTTCGTCGATGTGGGAGAAGCTCATGCGCTCGGTTTTGCCGAGCTTGACGGGCTTGACTTTCATCATAAAATCAACCACTCCTTACTTTTATACTCTACGGATGTCGTATACACGGGTCAAATTTGAGCAGACACACATAATTCGACCCGCGTCGAAAGGAACGTTTCGGCGTTTTTCACAAACTTTCCGGTTTGACCCGTTCAGCTGCCGCCTGTGCATTCCCCTTTTTGGCGCACTAGTCCATTATGTGATACTAATGCAGTATACACCCTAAAAGTCTTGCTGTCAAGCCATTTTTCAGATTTTTGCCAAAATAAATTTATTTTTTCTTTCAATTTCGCACGCCCGGAAACGTGTAATATTTCATTCGTTTTGGGCTTGATTTTTTTATTTTGCACGTTCCTGTTCATAATCCCCTTGTGCAATTTGTCTATCTTTGCTCTTGTGTTTTGGAGTATGACTTTTATGTAAAGCGAGAAGGGAAACAGCCGTGGCTGTTTCCCTTCTCGCTTTACTCATCCAGATAATCCCGCAGGCGCTTTGCCCTGCTGGGGTGGCGCAGCTTGCGCAGGGCCTTGGCCTCGATCTGCCGCACCCGCTCCCGGGTCACGTTGAATTCCTTCCCCAGCTCTTCCAGCGTGCGGGCACGGCCATCTTCCAGCCCGAACCGCAGCGTGATGACCCGTTCTTCCCGCGGCGTCAGGCTCTTGAGCACATGGAACAGCTCCCGCCGCAGCAGCTGCCGCCCGGCTTCGTCCGCCGGGATGCCCGCTTCCTCATCCTGAATGAAATCTTCCAGATGAGCGTCCTCTTCCTCGCCCACCGGTGTTTCCAGGCTGATGGGGTCCTGCGCCAGCTGCAGAAGCTCCCGCACCTTCTCCGGTTCCATGTCCAGCTGCACGGCGATCTCTTCCACTGTGGGCTCCCTGCCGTTTTTGCGCAGCAGATCGCCCGCTGCCTTTTTCACCCGGTTGATGTTCTCCACCAGATGCACCGGGATGCGGATCGTTCTCCCCTGATCCGCAATGGCCCGGGTGATGGACTGCCGGATCCACCATGTGGCATAGGTGGAAAACTTGAAGCCCCGTTCCGGCTCAAACTTTTCCGCCGCTTTCATCAGGCCGAGGTTGCCTTCCTGAATGAGATCCAGGAACGGCAGCCCCCGCCCGGCATAGCGCTTCGCCACCGATACCACCAGCCGCAGGTTCGCTTCGCTGAGTTTCCGGCGGGCATCCTCGTCCCCCGCCTGCGCAGCCCGGGCAAGCTCCGCTTCCTGCTCTGCCGTCAGCAGCGGCACCCGGCCGATCTCCTTCAAGTAGGTCTTCACCGGGTCATCCAGCGCCACGCCCTCGGCGGAAAGCTCATGCTCCAGCTTTCCGATCTGTGTTTCATCCAGTGCCGGAAGCGCGTCGTCCTCTTCGGCCAGATGGATGCCCCGGGCTTCCAGCGCAGTATACAGCTCATCCAGATCCGCCACGTCATAGTCCTGCTCGTCCATGGCGCGGCTGATCTGCTCCGGCGTCACGGTGTGGCGGCGTGCATGGGAAGCCAGCGTTCGGGCCAGCTCCTCCGTTTGCGACAATTTCTGCATGATTCCTGCTCCTTTCCTCTCCTGCTCCAGCCGGAGGGGAAAAGCGGGGGTCAATCATCTGCAGGGACATTCCCCTTCTTTTTTTCGCGCATCGACTGGAGATAATCGTTCAGTTGCTCATTAGACATAGATGCCGCTTTGCTTGCCACGGGGATGCCCCGGGCAATGCGGTCGAGATACAGCCGGATATCGTCCGGCGTGCAGTTCACATCGCTGTATTGTGCCGCAAGGCGGCTCAATTCATTCAGCGCTTCCTCGCCGACAAAGTTCCGCAGGGTTGTCAGGCTGATCTCAATGCCCTCCTGACGGCAGCGGAGCATGGCCTCAAACAGTTCCCTCTGCTGCGGCAGAACGAACTGCTCCGCGCTCACCTGCCCCTGCACCAGCTCGATATAGTGCGGCTCCCGCAGCATTGCCGCCAGCAGGCGCTGCTGTGCGCTGGCAATGCCCAGCGCCTGCGAACCGCCTGCGCTGTAGGGCACGTTG
Source organism: Oxalobacter sp. (assembly GCA_963615785.1). Classification (GTDB taxonomy): domain Bacteria; phylum Bacillota; class Clostridia; order Oscillospirales; family Ruminococcaceae; genus Faecalibacterium. The sequence goes on from CAVEID010000004.1 coordinate 12,332, forward strand.
ATCTGGTTCATCTCGCCAGACTTGAGCACCTGCTGCTTTTTCTCCCAGCGGCGCTTGCTGCCCACCTTTTTCACAGCCGTTTCCAGCTGGGTCATGATGGCAGTCTTGGAGATGTTGGTCTCCTCCGCCAGACGCCCTGCATACACTTCCTGTTCCGTGGGGCTGGAGCGCTCGGCCAGCATCTCCACAGCTTCCTTCACATACTCAAGCCGCTGTGCATCCTGCGCCAGATCATATTGATCCCGCAGGCGTTTGAGCCGGAAATCCAGCGCATTGCCCACACCGTCCAGCAGGGCCTTGAAACGGTCGGCACCATATTTTTTGATGTACTCGTCGGGGTCCTTCGCCCCGGGGATCTGCAGCACGCCCACCTTCACCGGGCTGTTGCGGAACAGCTCCAGCGAGCGCAGGGTGGCTTTCTGGCCCGCTTCATCCGAGTCATAGCTCAGGATGACCTCGTCGGCGTATTCGCTGATGAGCCGCACCTGATCCGGGGTCAGAGCCGTGCCGCAGGCGCACACTGCCGTGTCGATGCCTGCCTGATGCATGCTGATGACGTCCATGTAGCCCTCGCACAGCACGAACCGGCGCACGGCGCTGCGCTTTGCGATCTGCAGGGCAAACACTGTCTCCGACTTGTGGTAGACCAGCGTCTCCGGGCTGTTGACATATTTGGGCTTGGAGTCGTCCAGCACACGCCCGCCGAACGCGATGATGTTGCCCCGCAGGTCAAAGATGGGGGTCATCACCCGCTTCCAGAACAGGCAGTAGATGCGGCCGGAGGGGCTGCGCTTGAACAGGCCGCTGGCGTCCAGCTCCTGCTGGTTGTAGCCTTTGTCCCGCAGGAACTGATAAAGCGCCTGCCCGTCGTTGGGTGCATAGCCCAGCCCGAACCGGACGATGGTCTTGTCGTCCAGCCCGCGGCGGCGCCAGTAGGCGCGGGCCTGCCGGGCTTCCTCCACGGTGGAGTTCAGGCAGGCGTGGAAGAACCGCGCCGCCTCCTTGTTCATGGAAAGGATGCGGCTGCGCATCCGGCCGGTCTTGTCGTCCTCCTGCGGCTCAGGCATACCGGCCCGTGCAGCCAGCAGCTTGACGGCTTCCGGGTAATCGATGCTGTTGATCTTTTTGGCAAAGGTGATGGCATCGCCGCCCGCACCGCAGCCGAAGCAGTAAAAGCTCTGGGTGTCCGGATAGACATAGAAGGACGGCGACTTTTCACTGTGGAACGGACACAGGCCGCCATACAGACGGCCCTTGCGCTTGAGCTGCACATAGCTGCCCACCAGCTCCACGATGTCGGTGCGGCGGGTCAGCTCTTCAATGTATTCGTGTGGGATCATGGATCTTTCAAACGACCTTTCCTATATTATAGGACATGCCACTTCTGCGGCACAAAGACTTCCTCAAACGTTCGGATGGCAAATTCGTCGCTCATGCCGCTGATATAATCAGTGACGGCGCGTTCCCTGCCCTCCTGATAGGCCAGCTGAACGTAGAAGTTGGACATCTGATCCACATGGGTCAGATAGTATTCGTACAGTTCTCCGATGACCTTGTCCACCTTCTGCTCTTCCCTCTTTGCGGTCTTGTCCACATAGACGGTGGCGTACATAAAATCCCGCAGTGCGAGGAAGGCTTCGTTTTCTTCCGCGCCCACCTTCACATCTCCATCGCTATGGGCAAGGATGCTGTTGATCATGGTGGTGATGCGGGCGGACTTGGTCTGGCCCAGCACAGCGGTGCACTCCTTCGGCAGGGTAGCCGGGTCCAGAACACCGGCGCGGACGGCATCCTCGATGTCGTGGTTCACATAGGCGATCTGATCCGCCATCCGCACGATGCGCCCCTCCGGCGTCGCCGCCCAGGTGCCCTTGGTGTGGGTCACGATGCCGTTGCGCACCTCCCAGGTCAGGTTCAGCCCCTTGCCGTCCTTTTCCAGCTTGTCCACCACCCGCAGGCTCTGCATGTAGTGTTTGAAGCCGTCCGGGCAGAGCTCATTCAGCGCCCTCTCACCGGCATGGCCAAAGGGCGTGTGGCCCAGATCATGGGCCAGACTGATGGCTTCGGTCAGGTCTTCATTGAGCCGCAGCGCCCGGGCGATCGTCCGGGCGATCTGTGAAACTTCCAGCGTGTGGGTCAGCCGGGTGCGGTACAGATCGCCTTCCGGTGAGAGAAACACCTGCGTCTTCTGCTTGAGCCGGCGGAACGCCTTGCAGTGCAGCACCCGGTCGCGGTCCCGCTGGAACACCGGGCGGATGGGGTCCTGCGCTTCCGGCACAGCCCGGCCCCGGCTCTGGTCACTGAAGGTGGCCCAGTCTGCCAGCGTCAGGTGCTCGATCTCTTCCGTTCTCTGTCGTACATCCATGCAGGAATCCCCCTTTCGTCTGCATTCCCCCTCCCTCATGCGCGTCGTTTCGGCACAGCCGATCCCAATTGCTGCGCCCGCGGCAATTGTAGCACACTCGCTTTGTCGAAGGGGGAAACACCCTGTCGGTTCTCAAAATTTTGCTTGCATTTTCGTTTCAGTCTCAGAAGGGCGCATAGAACGGGGCCGACACGCTCACCTGTGCACTGCCCCGGGTCAGCTCCCGCAGCTGTTCCAGCAGCGGGCCCTCGGTGTGTTCCGGCATCTGCCAGCACAGGGTCACCCGGTCGGTGAACTGCGGCGCAGCCTGCTTTGCCCCCGCCGCATCAATGAGCAGCGACGCCCGCTCATACAGTGAGTAGTCCACGGTCACGCTCAGTTCCACCACGCTGCGCACCGTGACCACCTCGGCGTTTTCCAGCGCACGGGCGGTGGCCGTGGTGTAAGCCCGCACAAGGCCGCCGGTGCCCAGCAGCACTCCGCCGAAATAGCGGGTCACCACCACGATCAGATCGGTCAGCCCGCTGTGCTGCAGAACCTCCAGCGCCGGGGTCCCCGCCGTCTTGGCCGGTTCTCCGTCGTCAGAATAGCGCTCCCGGTTGCCCTCCCGCAGGCGGTAGGCATACACGTTGTGGCGGGCCGTGCGGTTGGCTGCACGCACCTGCTCCAGAAACGCGACTGCCGCTTCCTCGCTGTCCGCAAAGGACAATGACGCAATAAAGCGGCTCTTCTTCTCTTCATATTCGCCGGTGGCCGTGCCCCGGATGGTGCGGTAATCCTCCACGTTGGTTCCTCCTGAATCGTATTCAAAATAAGTATAGCATAAAACCCGCCCCGCGCAAAGGGACGCAAAACAAAAAACCGGCTGAGCCTTTCGGCCCAACCGGTCTTTTAAGAAGAAAGCAGATGATCACTTGGTAAAGAGCTGGATCCACTGATGGCCCCAGGAGCTGGAGCTGTTGTAGTAGTAGCCGACGCCCATCTTGCGGGCTTCGGGATCCAGGATGTTGGCACGGTGGCCTTCGGAGTTCATCCATGCCTTGACGACCTCTTCCGGAGAAACGCTGCCCCATGCGGCATTCTCGCCGGTGGGGGCGTCCTTCACGCCGTACTCCTTGAGCACGGTGAAGCACTTGGTGCCGTCGGGGCGGGTGTGGGAGTTAACAGTTGCGATCTCTTCAGCGCGCTTCTGAGCAGCTGCGGTGAGGTTTGCATCGCCCATGACCAGCGGCTGCAGGCCGTACTTTGCACGCTCGGCGTTGACAAGATCCAGAACTTCCTGACGGAAATCGTCGGTGCAGGAGTTTTCGGGGTAAGAGAAGATCAGCACCCAGTAGTTGCCGTAAGCGCCGCCCTCATAGTGGCCAACGCTCACAGTGGTGGCATCCTCATTCAGGATGCGCTCACGGGCGAAATCGAGGTTCATCCACTGATTCATTGCTGCGCTGGGAGTGGAAACGCCAGCCATGTAGTTCTCGCCGACAGACACATCATCGATGCCGTTCTCTGCGAAGACGGTGAAATCGCGCTGGCCGTTGGGGCGGACGTAAGAGTAAGAAGATGCCAGCTCCTTGGCACGCTCCTGTGCTGCATTGTTGTGGCTGCCGTCACCCAGCTGAACGGGGTTCATGCCAGCCTTGGCACGCTCGTTGTTGACCAGACGGAGGAATTCTTTCTGATAAGCTTCGTCCTGGAAGGAGTTTTCTTCTTCGATGGAGGCAGAAACCGGAGCCTGTGCAGCACTTGCAGCCACGGGCTTGAAGGATGCGAAGCCAAACACCACAGCCAGAGTCATCGCTGCTGCTGCGATATTCTTCATGGTACGCATTTCGAGTTTCATAAGACATCCTCCGAAGCTTTGCATATAAACGCTTGTTTGCATTTGTGATCTTGTACTTTGCAACTTGTCTGCAACGTTTTCGTTTCACAAGTGCAACTCTTGTGTAACAAGAGTATCACACAAGTGTCTCACCGTCAAGAGGATTTCGTCGATTTTTTCAAGAAAAAATACAAAAAAGTCAAAATTTCAGCGTCTCAAACCGTATCACAAGCGCAACAAGTGCATCACAGACACACCTACCGGTGTTACAGATGTGTTGCGCTTCTCCGTTTTAGAACCGTTTTGTCACACTTTTTGTGTTGCAGTTTGTTCTTACAGCGCAGATCTCACCCTACTTTTAATGTATATTTATGTATACTTATGCATTTAAACACATATATCAGAAGTGCAACACTTTGTGTGCGCTTTTTCCGAAACTTCCGCCCGCCTTTTCGCAGCAGATGTTCTCTATGCTTTTGTGAGGCTTTCCTCTCTTCCCCATCGCAAAACAAAAACCGGGCAGAACGGCTGTGATGTACAGCTGTCCTGCCCGGCCAATGGCTCACATAGGGGTCACGCACTCTTCTATTCTTTATATCATAGCGATCAGTCAGCACCCCCTATTGAAAAATGGCCATGCCGCCGTTTACTGCTGCCGTCCGAGCCGCCAAGCGCAAATCACTACATGATATAGGGGATTCTTCCGCACAAAAAAGAAGAGCGGCTCCGAAGAGCCGCCCTCCCACAATTCAGGCTATGCTATAAATGTATGCGCGGTCAGCCGATCACTGAGCAGCCTTAGCTACCTCGATCTGCTTGATCAGCTCAGGAACGACCTTGAACAGGTCACCGGTGATGCCGTAGTCAGCCACACCGAAGATGGGGGCAGACTCGTTCTTGTTGACAGCGATGATGCACTCAGAATCCTGCATGCCAGCGGTGTGCTGGATAGCGCCGGAAATGCCCAGAGCAACATAGATCTTGGGGTGCACGGTCTTGCCGGTCTGGCCAACCTGATGGTCAGCGCTCATCCAGCCAGCATCGGTAACGGCACGGGAAGCGCCCACAACGCCGCCGCCCAGAGCTGCAGCCAGCTGCTCAGCCAGCTCAATGCCCTTCTGAACGTCCTTGCTGATGCCGCGGCCGACAGAGACGATCACATCTGCACCGATCAGGTCAACCAGCTTCTCAGCTGCCTTCTCGACGCTCAGGACCTCAGTCTTGATGTCATCAGCAGTCAGAGCGAACTCGGGCTTCACGATCTGGCAGGCATCAGCCTTGGCCTGATCGAAGGGAGCCTTCTTCATGACGCCGGGACGGACGGTGGACATCTGCGGACGGAAACGGGGGCAGATGATGGTAGCCATCAGATGGCCGCCGAATGCAGGACGGGTCATCTTCAGGTTGCGGTCTTCCATATCGAACTTCTGCTTGGACAGATCGATGGTGGAGCTCTCCTTCAGGAAGTCGATGTACTTTGCAGTATCGATGTCCAGATGGGTCGCATCAGCGGTCAGGCCGGTGTGCAGGCGGGCTGCGCACCGGGGGCCCAGGTCACGGCCGATGTTGGTAGCACCGATCAGCAGGACTTCGGGCTTGTACTCGTTGACCATGTCGCACACGACCTTAGCGTATGCGTCGGTGGTGTAATCCTTCAGCAGGGGGCTGTCACAGACCATGACCTTATCAGCGCCATAGCCGCCCAGTTCCTTGGCAATGCCTTCCACGTTGTCGCCCAGCAGCAGGCCGGTGACTTCGCAGCCCAGCTCGTCAGCCAGCTTGCGGGCCTCGCTCACCAGCTCGAAATCAGTGGGCATCAGTGCGCCCTGGCGCTGCTCGCAGAAGACCCAAACGCCCTTGTATTCGTTAAAATCAGCCATTGTAATCCTATGCTCCTTTCATCAGATCAGGTGCTTCTTGGCCAGGATGCCAGCCAGCTGTGCGGCAGTGTCGTCGCCAGTCAGCATGGTGCCTGCGCCCTTCTGCGGAGGAGTGAAGGACTTAAAGACGTTCGTCGGAGAACCCTTCAGACCAATGGTATCGACCTCGATCAGCGGATCGTCCTTCAGTGCGTTGTAATCGAACACTTCCATCGGCTTGTCATAGCAGGTGAAGATGCCGTTCACGCTCATGTAACGGGGCTGGTTCAGCTCCTTGATGCAGGTCAGCAGGCAGGGAGTCTGCACCTTGACCATCATGTAGCCGTCTTCCAGCATACGCTTCACGGTCAGGGTGTTGCCATCCTTCTGGATGTCAGCAACATAGGTGACCTGAGGCAGATGCAGCTTCTCAGCGATCTGAGGGCCGACCTGAGCAGTATCGCCATCGATTGCCTGACGGCCGCAGAACACGACGTCCTCGGGGCCGACGCCGATCTTGTTGACAGCAGCAGCCAGGATCTGGCTGGTTGCGAAGGTATCGGAACCGCCGAACTCACGGCCGGAGACCAGAACAGCCTTGTCAGCGCCGCGGGCCAGCAGCTCACGCAGCATGCCTTCTGCCGGCGGGGGACCCATGGTGACCACAACGACTTCGCAGCCGGTGGCGTCCTTCAGCTTCAGAGCAGCCTCCAGAGCGTTCAGGTCATCGGGGTTGGTGATGGTAGCCATCGAAGCACGGTCCAGAGTGCCATCGGGCTTGACGGACACCTTGCCGGAGGTATCAGGAACCTGCTTTACACAAACAATTGCTTTCATTGTAACTCTTGCCTCCCTTACTTCAGCAGCGCGCCGGAAATGACCATCATCTGCACTTCGCTGGTGCCCTCGTAGATCTCAGTGATCTTGGCATCACGCATCATGCGCTCGATGGGATAGTCACGGGTGTAGCCGTAACCGCCGAACAGCTGCAGGCAGCGGCGGGTCACATCGCTTGCGGTGCGGGCTGCGATCAGCTTGGCCTGAGCAGCCTCAACGCTGTAGCGGACCTTCTTGCCGTCCATTGCTTCCTGCTTCTTCAGAGCGGCAGCATAGACCAGATACTTGGCAGCCTCAACGCGGGCCTTCATCTCAGCCAGCTCGAACTGGGTGTTCTGGAAAGCTGCGATGGGGCGGCCGAACTGCTTGCGCTCCTTGACGTAAGCCACGGTCTCCTCCAGAGCGCCCTCGGCGATGCCCAGAGCCTGGGAAGCGATGCCGATACGGCCGCCGTCCAGAGTAGCCATAGCCAGCTGGAAGCCCTTGCCGCGCACACCCAGCATACGGTCCTTGGGAATGCGGCAGTCCTCGAAGATCAGCTCGCAGGTAGAAGAACCGCGGATGCCCATCTTGTCCTCAGCCTTGCCGACGGAGAAGCCCGGGTCGGTACGCTCCACGATGAATGCGGAGCACAGCTTGGTGGGACGGCCCTTCTTGTCCAGCACATGGTCGGTAACTGCGATGACGATGAACACGTCAGCGTAACCAGCGTTGGTGATGAAGATCTTGGAGCCGTTCAGCACCCAGTAATCGCCATCTTCTTTTGCAATAGTCTGCTGGCCCTGAGCGTCAGTACCTGCGCCCGGCTCGGTCAGACCGAAAGCACCCAGCCACTCGCCGCTGCACAGCTTGGGCAGATACTTTTCTTTCTGAGCGGGAGTGCCGTTCTCATAAATAGGAGCAGCGCACAGGCTGGTGTGAGCAGAGACGATGACACCGGTGGTGCCGCAGACCTTGCTCAGTTCCTCGACTGCCATGACGTAGGACAGCACATCGCCGCCTGCACCACCAACAGACTCGGGGAAATAAATGCCCATCATGCCCAGCTTGCCCATCTTCTCGACGGTCTCTTTGGGGAAATACTCTTCCGCATCAACCTTCTTTGCCAGGGGCTTGACTTCGTTCTCAGCAAACTCGCGGTACATCTTCTGCACCATCTGCTGCTGCTTGGACAGAGTAAAATCCATCGCTATATCCTCCTAACGGGTAATTTTTTATCGAACCGTGCGGCTTTTCCCGCCCGGTGCAAACAAATTCCTCCCGGCCGCTTTCCCCGCAGCCGGGAGAAACGTTTATCAGAATTTACAGCTGATCAACAGGGGTCTTGGTGCGGTCTGCGTTGTAAACGTAGAAGCCCTTGCCGCTCTTGCAGCCCAGGTTGCCGCCGCGGACCATCTTACGGATCAGCGGGCATGCACGGTACTTGCTGTCGCCGGTCTCCTTGTACAGCACGTCCATGATAGCCAGGCAGATGTCCAGGCCGATGAAGTCGCCCAGTTCCAGGGGACCCATGGGGTGGTTAGCACCCAGCTTCATAGCGGTGTCGATGCCGGCGATATCGGAAACGCCTTCCATCTTGATGAAGGCAGCTTCGTTGATCATGGGGATCAGGATGCGGTTGACGACGAAGCCGGCTGCCTCGTTGACCTGAACCGGCTGCTTGCCGATGGCAACGGAGATCTCCTTGATCTTCTCGACGGTCTCAGCAGGAGTGTTGCAGCCTGCGATGACCTCGATCAGCTTCATGCGGTCAGCGGGGTTGAAGAAGTGCATGCCGACCAGAGGACGGTTGACGCCCTTGCCGATCTCGGTGATGGACAGAGAAGAAGTGTTGGAAGCGAAGATGCACTCGGGCTTGCAGATCTTGTCCAGCTCGCCGAAGGTGGTCTGCTTGACCTTCATATCCTCGAAAGCAGCCTCAACGATCAGATCGCAGTCAGCGCACAGGTCTTCCTTCAGGCCCGGGGTGATGGCAGCAACGATAGCGTCTGCCTTTTCCTGAGTCATCTTGCCCTTAGCAACCAGCTTCTCGTAGCCCTTCTTGATCTTTGCCAGACCATTCTCGGCCCACTCCTGCTTGATGTCGCACAGAGCAACCGTGTTGCCCTCGACCTGAGCAAATGCCTTTGCGATGCCCTGGCCCATAGTGCCAGCGCCGATAACACCGATCTTCATAGGATATCTCTCCTTATTTCATCAATTATGTGTTTGATGCTCAAACATGATGTTGTCCTTCGGGCAAATGATGTTCTCACTTCGCTGCAAAATGATGTATGCCTGCGGGCATATTGAAGAAGTCTTCCTCAACGCCCGCATTTCCGCGCCAGCGGAAACATCATGTGCGAAGCACACATCATGATTTTCCAAAGAAAATCACATCATTCCATCATTTCTTAGTTGTTGGTAAACACAGCCTTGGGCTTCGGTTTCTCACGGCTCAGGAAGCAGCTCATGCCCTCCACCTGATCGTGGGTCTCGAAGCAGTCGCCGAACAGCTTCTCTTCGACCTCAACAGCCTTCTCAATGGGCAGGCTGATGCCGTCGTTGATAGCCTTCTTGCAATTGCGCACTGCAATGGGAGCGTTCTTTGCGATCTTGCCCGCCAGCTTCAGCACGTTCTCCATCAGCTCAGCCTGCGGATACACGGCGTTCACCAGACCAATGCGGTAAGCCTCATCAGCCTTGATGTTCAGTGCAGAGTAGACCAGCTGCTTTGCCATGCCCATGCCCACCAGACGTGCCAGACGCTGGGTGCCGCCGAAGCCCGGGGTGATGCCCAGACCGACTTCGGGCTGGCCGAACACAGCGTTGTCAGAGCAGATGCGGATGTCGCAGCTCATGGCCAGCTCGTTGCCGCCGCCCAGTGCAAAGCCGTTGACGGCTGCAATGACGGGGATGGGGAAGCTCTCGATCATCAGGAACACATCATTGCCCAGCTTGCCGAAGGCCTCGCCCTCTGCCTTGGTCATGGTGCTCATGGAACCGATATCTGCGCCTGCGACGAAGCTCTTGTCGCCTTCGCCGGTCAGAACGATGCAGCGGATAGTCTCCTGATCCACAGCCTCAAAAGCTGCCTTCAGGTCAGCCAGAACCTCGGGGTTCAGGGCATTCAGTGCCTTGGGACGGTCGATGGTGATGATCTCAACTGCGCCCTGCACCTCGGTTTTTACAAATGCCATTGTGAAAACCTCCTATTCGATCTTATCAGTTTTTCAAAACAGCCCCCGGGCCGGGGAAAGGCTCTCCGGTTCCCTTCCCCGCCCGGGTCTGTCATTCAGTCAGGATTCCAAGAGGTGGAACTCAGTCCATCTCAACGATGGTAGCGCAGCCCATGCCGCCGCCGATGCACAGGGTAGCCAGACCCTTGTGAGCGCCGCGGTGCTTCATAGCGTACAGCAGGGTGACCAGGATACGAGCGCCGGAAGCGCCGACCGGGTGGCCCAGAGCGATTGCGCCGCCGTTGACATTCAGCTTCTCCTTATCGAAGCCCAGAGCCTCGCCGACTGCGATGGACTGTGCTGCGAATGCCTCGTTGGCCTCGACCAGATCCATATCAGCAACGGTCATGCCGGTCTTGGCCATGACCTTCTTGGTAGCAGCGATGGGGCCCAGACCCATGACTTCGGGCTCGACGCCAGCCAGAGCACCTGCGACCCAGGTAGCCAGAGGCTTCACGCCCAGCTCCTTAGCCTTCTCCTCGCTCATGATGACCAGAGCAGCAGCGCCGTCGTTGATGGCGGAAGAGTTAGCAGCGGTGACGATGCCGTCCTTGGTGAATGCGGGCTTCAGCTTTGCCAGCACTTCGGGAGCGCTCAGACGGGGGCCTTCATCGGTATCGAACACGGTGTCGCCCTTCTTGCCCTTGATGACGACGGGGACGATCTCGTCCTTGAATGCGCCGTCCTTGATGGCCTTGTCAGCCTTCAGCTGGCTCTCGTATGCGAACTGATCCAGCTGCTCACGGGTGATGGGGCTGTAGCCGTACTTCTTCTGGTAGGTCTCGTTGGTGCAGACATTCTCAGCGGTCATGCCCATGTGCTTGTTGTAGCCGCATGCATCCCACAGAGCATCGTTGACCATGGTGTCGACCAGCTCGCTCTTGCCCATGGGAGCGCCCATGCGGTAGCCGTAGCGGGCCTTCATCATTGCGAAGGGAGCCATGTCCATGTTCTCCATGCCGCCTGCGACCACGATGTCGGCATCGCCGGCCTCGATCATCTGAGCAGCCATGTTGACGCAGTTCAGACCGGAACCGCAGACCACGTTGACGGTGACAGCCGGAGTCTCGATGGGCAGGCCGGCCTTCAGAGCAGCCTGACGGGCAACGTTCTGGCCCAGACCAGCCTGGATGACACAGCCCATGTAAACATGATCGACCTGCTCGGGAGCGACGTTTGCACGGTTCAGAGCTTCCTTGATGACGATGGAGCCCAGCTCAGCTGCGGGAACGTTTGCCAGGGTGCCGCCGAACTTGCCAATAGCGGTACGGCATGCAGATGCGATAACGATCTTTTTCATGTGAATAGCCTCCTGAATTGTGTATGTGTTACTTTTCGTAAGCCATTTTTATCAAAACGCCGATAAGCGTTTTTGCAAATCAGATTTCAGGGTCTTTCCCCTGCCGGATCAGCGCATACTTTTCGTTGACTGCCTTTTCCACGTTGGGCGTCACGAACTTGCTGATGTCGCTGCCGTAGTAGGCTGCCTCTTTTACAATGGTGGAAGAGAGGTAGCTCCACTTGATGCTCGTGGCAAGGAACATCGTTTCAATGCCGGGCATCAACGCGTGATTGGTCTGGGCCAGCTGGATCTCGTTTTCAAAGTCCGTCACCGCCCGCAGGCCCCGCACCATCACGGAAGCGTGCCGCTTCTTGGCGAACTCCACGGTCAGGCCGTCGAAGCTTTCCACAGAGACGTTCGGGATGCCCTTGCAGCACTCCTTCAAAAGCTCCACGCGCTCTTCCACGGTGAAGAGCGGATGCTTCGCGCTGTTGATCAGCACCGCCACGATGAGGTGGTCGTTGATCTTTGCCGCACGCTTGATGATGTCGAGATGACCTTTTGTGACCGGATCGAACGAACCGGGATAAACTGCTGTTGCCATCGATTGGTTTCCTCCTTGGGCGCTGTGAAAAGCGCGTTTTGGTTCTGCCATGATAGCACTTTCCAGACTCGGGTGCAAGTTTTTGTGCAAGCTGTACGTTTTATCGTTAAAATTTAAACAATCAACTCCGCACTGCCTGGCAGCTGCTTGCTACGCTACTAGTAAACCACATCGTCAAAATTTTATCAAGTCTTTTTGCAAAGATTTTTGGTTTCTACGCACCAAACAATTCTCCAGAATCGCCGCAAATTTTGTCCATGTTGCCAGTCGGCAAAAAATTTCGCGTAAATCTATTGATTCTGTACATTGTTAATGTTATAACTAAGTTGTGCAGGATTCCGGCTGTTCCGGCACGCCTTCCCGCTGTCTGTCAGGATAGCAGGCAGCTGTGTCAGCCTCGTGTTGGAATGGAAAACAGCCGGTAAATATTCTGCAAAGATTTGTCCGTGCAGGAAAGGTAAATGATAAATTTACAATTCCTTTATGTTATTACAGGAGAGGATGGTTTATAATGGATTTTACGGAACTGTATGCTCAGAAAAAAATGACCGCCGCTCAGGCTGCCGCACTGGTCAAAAGCGGTGACTGGGTAGACTACGGCTGGGCTGTGAACACCCCCGTGGCAGTGGACGCCGAGATCGCAAAGCGCCTGCCCGAACTGGAGGGTGTCAACTTCCGCGGCGGCATCCTGATGTGGGTGCCCGAGATCTTCCAGATCGACGACCCCGCCGCACACATGACCTGGAACAGCTGGCACATGGGCGGCATTGAGCGCAAGGCCATTGCTCAGGGCTTTTCTTTCTACTGCCCCATCCGTTATTCCGAGCTGCCCCGTTACTACCGCGAGAGCCCGGACCCGCTGGATGTGGCTGTGTTCCAGGTGACTCCCATGGACGAGCACGGCTACTTCAACTTCGGCCCCAGCGCATCGCATCTGGGTGCCGTGTGCGAGAAAGCCAAGAAGATCATCGTTGAAGTCAACAAGAACATGCCCCGCTGCCTTGGCGGCATGGAGAACTGCATCCACATTTCTCAGGTCACCGGCATCGTGGAGGGCGACAACCCGCCCATCGGCCAGATGGCCGCTCCCGGCGCTGCAACTGAGGTCGATCTGAAAGTCGCAAACCTCATCGTCCCTCAGATCCCCAATGGTGCCTGCCTGCAGCTGGGCATCGGCGGCATGCCCAATGCCATCGGCAGCCTGATCGCACAGAGCGATCTGAAGGATCTGGGCGTGCACACTGAAATGTATGTGGACGCTTTCGTGGATATCGCAAAGGCCGGCAAGATCACCGGTGCCCGCAAGCAGCTGGACAAGGGCCGTCAGGTCTACGCCTTCGGCGCCGGCACCCAGAAGATGTACGACTACCTGAACGACAACCCCGAGTGCATGTCTGCCCCCGTGGATTACACCAACGACATCCGCAGCATCTCCGCACTGGACAACTTCATCTCCATCAACAATGCGGTGGATATCGACCTGTTCGGTCAGGTGAACGCTGAGACTGCCGGCATCAAGCAGATCTCCGGCGCAGGCGGCCAGCTGGACTTCGTGCTGGGCGCATACCTTTCCAAGGGCGGCAAGAGCTTCATCTGCCTGTCCTCTACCTTCTTTAATAAGAAGACCGGCCAGCTGGAGAGCCGCATCCGTCCCACGCTGGAAAACGGCAGCGTCGTCACCGACACCCGTGCCAACATCCACTATCTGTGCACGGAGTACGGCTGCGTGAACCTGAAGGGCCTGACCACTTGGGAAAAGGCCGAAGCTCTGATCAATGTGGCACATCCCGACTTCCGTGAGGATCTGATCAAGGAAGCCGAAAAGATGCACATCTGGCGCAGGAGCAACAAAATCTGATAAGTGCCGCGGGGATTCCTGCTGCCCGCGGCGGGAATGGAGTCTCTCATGATGGACAAAAAACCGCACATCAAACCCTATCTCTACGGGATGCTGGCAGGATTCGGAGCGATCTCCCTGAGCATCATCTTTTTCTTCCTGATCTATCGCTTCGATGGCTTCGGCGACGCGATCTCAACGCTGACCAGCATTCTGATGCCCTTCATCTACGGCGCTGTGATCGCCTACCTGCTCAAGCCGGTGTGCAACACCATTGAGGGTTTTCTTCGGCGGTTCATCCCGGAAAAGCTGAACGGCTTCATCAGTGCACTGTCCATCGCACTGACCATCCTGTTCGGCCTGCTGGTGATCTATGCTCTGCTGATGATGATCATCCCGCAGCTGATCACCAGCGTCACTTCCCTGTACTCCACCGCGCAGCGCAACTTTGCAAAGTTTGTGCAGTGGGCAAACCATGTTGGGTTCATTGAAAACAATGAAACCATCATGAGCCTGCTCAATTCAGCCTATGACACCATGACGACCAATCTGGACGGCTGGGTCAAGAACACGCTGATCCCCTCCATGCAGGACATCGTCAGCGGCGCTGCCGTGGGCGTTCTGAACGTGGTGACCTGGGCCAAGAATCTGGTCATCGGCATCATCGTGGCTGTGTACATGCTGGCCAGCCGCAAGCGCTTTGTTCAGCAGGCCAAGCTGGTCTTCTACAGTGTGTTCAAGCCCCGCTGGGCTCAGCTCATCATCGAAGAGATCCAGTACGCCGACAAGATGTTCGGCGGCTTCATCAACGGCAAGATCATGGATTCCGCCATCATCGGTGTGCTGTGCTACATCGGCTGCCTGATCTTCAAGTTCCCCAGCGCCCTGCTGGTGTCGGTCATCATCGGCGTGACCAACATCATCCCCTTCTTCGGGCCCTTCATCGGTGCCATCCCGGCCACACTGCTGATCCTGATCCAGAACCCCATCAAGGCCCTGTGGTTCATCCTGTTCGTTCTGGTGCTGCAGCAGGTGGACGGCAACATCATCGGACCCAAGATCCTGGGCAACACCACCGGCCTTTCCAGCTTCTGGGTGCTGTTCGCCATCCTGCTGTTCGGCGGCCTGTGGGGCTTCGTGGGCATGATCGTAGGCGTGCCGCTGTTTGCCGTCATCTATGACGTCATCAAGAAGCTTGTCATCCACGGCCTGCACCGGAACAACGAACTGGAACTGCTCCAGACCTATCACGAAAAGTTCGGCGACCCGGAAGACGATGCCCCCGCCCAGCCCCAGCCGAAAAACTGATCGATCATACGCAAACAGGAGCCTGCTCATTCGAGCAGGCTCCTGTTTTTTGTTTATGCAGTTCTCACAGCTCTTCGCCGTTGGCTGCGATCACATTTTTGTACCAGTAGAAGCTGTCCTTGCGCAGGCGTTTGCATTCCTTCGGGTCGTCATCCGTGCGGTCCACATAGATGAAGCCGTAGCGTTTCTTCACGCCGTTGCTGGTGGAAAGCAGATCCACCGCTGACCACGGGCAGTAGGCCAGCATCTCGACGCCCTGGTCCATGGCCCTTTTCATGGCGGCGATGTGCTTGCTCAGATAATCGATGCGGTAGTCGTCGTGGATCTTTCCGTCCTCGGTCAGGGTGTCATAAGCACCCAGGCCGTTCTCCGTGATCATCAGCGGCTTGCCGTAGCGGTTGTAGAGGTCGCGCAGCATGTACTCCATGCCGGTGGGGTCAATGGCCCAGTCCCAGTCGGTGGTATCCAGGTTCGGGTTCTTGCACATCTCATAGAAGCCCGGATGCGTTTCAAACCCGCTGAGCTCGCCCTTCTTTCCGCTGCGGTTCACGCCATTATAACGGATGGACTTTGTGCCGTCGTCCGGGCAGGCCTTGGCGCACTCGCTGGCGTAGTAGTTCAGCGCGAGGAAATCGGAGGTGCCCTCACGGATCAGCTCCATGTCCCCCGGCTCGATCACCGGTGCCAGTCCGTGCTCCTGCAGATAGATCATGGCCGCCTTGTTGTACTCGCCCTTGAAGTAGATGTCCGTATAATAATCGTTGCGCAGAGCCTGTGCATTCTGCGCAGCCATGCAGTCTTCCGGCTTGGAGGTCAGGGGGTAAATGGGCGCATAGCCGATGGCCGCGCCCACCAGCCCGCCGGGCACCATCTCATGCACCAGCTTGCAGGCAATGGCATGAGCCAGATTCATGTGATGGTTCAGCTGATAGCGCAGCTGGTCGTGCTTTCCATCCTGCAGTTCTTCCGGGATGTAGCACTTCTGCTGCCAGTACTGCACGATGATGCTCTGCTCGTTGATTGTGGTCCAGTAGCGCACCTTGTCCTTGAACTCGTTGATGATGTAGCGGGCATAAGCTTCAAAATCCGCCACCACACGGCGGTCCAGCCAGCCGCCGTAGCGCTCCACCAGAGCCCAGGGCAGGTCGTAGTGATACAGCGTGACGATGGGCTCGATGCCGTTTGCCCGCAGCTCATCGATGAGGTCACGGTAATACTGAATGCCTTTTTCGTTCACCGGGCCGGTACCGTCCGGGAACACCCGGCTCCACGCGATGGAGAAACGGTAGGCCTTGAAGCCCATCTCCTTCATCAGCGCGATGTCTTCTTTGTAGTGGTGATACTGGTCGCTGGCCACCTCAGCTGTGGCAAAGCCATAGACCTTGTAGCTGTCCTTGTTGATGACATCCTGCTGGCTCAGCTTTTTGCCATCCTCCTGGGCAGCGCCCTCCACCTGATACGCACTGGTGGAAGCGCCCCACAGGAAATCCTTCGGGAAAGGCTTGTGCATCATCATGCCTCCTTGTTGTAGATCAGCTTGTACATCTCGATCATTTCCCCGGCCATGTTCAGCTCACTCATGATGGTCATCAGGGTATCCTGTGCATGGACGAACAGCAGGCAGAGCTCTGTCTTTTCGCCGCGTGCTTCTCCCTGGATCACTTCCGTCTGTGCATTGTGCGCCTGCACAATGTTTTCATGCGCCTGCTCCATCAGGGTCCTGGCCTGTGCAAAGTCCCCTTTCCGGGCGCTTTGAAGCGCTTTTGTGCAGCAGTCGCGTGCATCGCCGGCCGCCAGGATCACATTCATGGCAACTTCGGTCAGCTGATTTTCTTCCATAGTCGGACTCTCCTATCGCAATTTGATTCGTTAAGCAGCCTCTTCTTCGGCTTCTTCCTTCATGACCTGCTTTTCATACACCTTGAAGAAGGGCTTCCAGATCAGGAAGGTCACCACAAAGATCAGCACCCAGAAAATGATCGCGCGCCAGTCGCCGGTCACAATGATGTAGCCGATGGGGGCGGGGATCTGGCCGGTGGTCACAGAAGCGGCGGGCACAGCCAGCCAGCCCCAGGACATGACGAACCAGATGATGACAGCGCTCACAAGGGTGTTGATCCACATGGGCAGCATGAGGATGGGGTTGAACACAATGGGTGCGCCAAAGACCACGGGCTCGTTGATGTTGAAGATGGACGGGCCGATGCACACTTTGCCCAGCGACTTCAGCCGCTTGGACTTGGAAAGCAGCATGTGCACGTTCAGCGTCAGGGTGCAGCCCTGACCACCCAGGGTCATCAGGCTCAGCAGGTAGATGGTCTCATAGCAGACGATGTTGGTAGCGGTCTGGCCTGCGGCCACCTGTGCCAGGTTGGCTGCGGTGCCGGCCATCAGGATCGGGGTGGTGAAAGTGCCCAGGAACCAGGTGGAAATGCCCATGGAGTACAGGAAGGAGATGGCCATCATCATGATGATCAGGCCCGGCAGGGTGCGGCCCAGGTGCTCCAGCGGGGAGAACACAGCGGAGATGACCTGATACATGTCGATGTTCAGGTTGTTGCTGACGATGGTGCCCAGCAGCACGCAGATGAACATGGGCAGGATCTGGTTGATCCACTCACACACGAAATCCGGGATCGTGACGCTGTCTTCCAGGATGTGGAGTTTGGCGTAGAAGTGGTAGATCACCGACACCAGAATGCCGACCACCAGTGCCACGAACATGCCGGTGGGGCCGAAGCGGCCGAACTCCACGCTGAAGATGCCGTCATCGCTGATGGTGGGTTTGATGGCGATCAGGAACACGATGATGGCAGTCAGGCCCGCATTCAGCACATAGCGGGTGTGGCCCAGCTTTTCCATCAGCTGGTTTGCCACCAGGAAGGTCAGGATCAGCGAGGTGAGCTGGAAGGTGAACTGCAGCACACCGCTCAGGTCCGGCAGTGCCGGGATCCAGGAACGGAACACATTGTAGAAGAAGATCAGCGAGCCCGTCATGATGATGGGCAGGATCTTCATCATCGAGCCGGAAAGGGCGGACACCCAGGGGTTCTGGGTGATCTTGCTCATTGCAGGAGCGAATTTGTTCTCCAGCCAGTCCATGATTTTGCTCATTGTTCACCCTCCTCGATCTTCTGGATCAGTTTCAGCATTCCGACAGCATCCAGTGTGCCATAGATCTTCTGGGGAATGACATCTACTTTAAAGTGATGGATCTTTGCCAGGTCCTGATAGTTGGGCAGCTGGCTGGAAAAGTGCGGGCCAAGGAGCAGGATGTCCGTTGCATCCAGATACTGTGCCACCTGCGATTCGCTTCTCGCCTCGATCTGCATGTCGATCTTCTGCTTCTTTGCCTCTGCGCGGACGCGCTGTGCCAGAAATCCGCTGGACAGTCCAGCGCCGCAGCAGAGCATTACATTCAGTTTTGCCATGTGTGAAACCTCCTTTTTCTGAAAACGGCCTTGTTCCCTTGCGGGATCTTCTGGCTTCATGATACCGGAACCCGGGCGGAAGTTTCAAGTCAGACCGCTGCACCCATTCGTGCAGATCCTTAGTTCCAGTGCAGAATGCAGGCCCGGAGTTCTTCAAAGCTGCGGCTTTTGAGCAGCGTTTCCCGGCTGCGCGGGTCATCCATGAGTTCCAGCAGCGCCTGATATAAATCGCCGAACATCCGCAGGTCGGTCTTGTGGATGGCCACCATCATCACGATCTTCACAAGGTTGCCGCCCCACACCACCCCCTGCGGGCAGAGCATCACGTTGATGCTGGTGCGGATGGCATCCATCTTCATGGAATGCGGAATGGCAATGTTGGGGAAGCCGGTGCTGGACGCCTGCTCCCGCTCCATGAGCCGCTGATAGAAATCTTCCTGCACCGTCCCCTGCTCGATCATCTGCCGGGACATGCGCTCCATGATCTGCGCAGGGTCTGTGTTTTTCTCCGGGTCGATCGAGAACAGCTCCTCCGAGAAAATGCGGTCAAAATTGCTTTTCAGCACCCGGATGCGCCGGGCATTGCGGATGGAATCCAGTGCATCCTCGATCTCGCTTTTGCACTTGCTGATGCCCAGCAGCGGCACCGACACCACGGCTGCGCCGTTTTTCGGCGGGCTTTCCAGCGCCACGGTGGTGATCAGCAGCTCATAGCGGTACCGTTCCAGCGCCGCCGGGTCTTCTGCGCAGGCCACAAGGTCGATCTCGTCTCCGAAGGAGATCAGCAGCTGGTTGGAGATCTTGCCCGCAAATTCCAGATAGCGCGGGCAGAGCAGCACCGTGCGGATCCGGGAACGGGTGTCCGCCTGGCGCTCGATCTCGCCGCCGATGTGCAGCGCAAGATAGGAGATCTCATCCTCCGAGATGCGGACATGATAAGCCTCGTTGATCATCAGGGCCACATGCACCGCAATGTCAAAGACCATGGGGTGAGAGTAGCGGATGGCGCTGCTCATGGGGTTCGTGAGCCGGTAGTTGTGCCGTGCCCGGAAGAGCAGGTTCTTGATGTGCATGGCAAAGGGATACCGGAAGGGCTCGCTGTTCAGGTTGATGTAGTATTTGGCATCCACCTCCCGGATGATCTCTTCCACAAACTGCATCAGTTCGTCTCCCACAAAGTTCAGGATGTCTTCGTGGCTGTTGCCCACCGGCAGATTGATGTTCGCCCGCAGCAGAAAATAGATATTGTTCTGCTCTTCCGGGCTGAGACGCAGGTGCAGCAGTTTTTCCAGCTCTTCGCAGACCTGCTGCGCTGCGCGGTAAACGATGTCATTCTCCCCGTGCTCCGGGCAGGGCTCTGACGGGAGCTCATGATGGCCCAGAACCCGGCTGACCACAATGGAAACGTGCAGCACGATGTTGGTCAGGCTGAAATCATTGACATAGAGATTGAGCTCCGCCATGGTGCGCTCCAGAATGCCGCGGATGGCTTCCACGTCCACATCATCCAGATTGGACTTGATGGAGTCATAGCTGACGATGCGGTCGCCGCTGCCCTCAAAAAAGCTGTAGCGTGCCAGCTTCCGCAGGCTTTTCTCGTCCGCATTCATGCAGATGTCATTTCCGTGCAGCTCATAGGAGATGCCAAAGCTGGCGAAGGAACCGTTCATCCGGCGCACATCTCCCCGGATGGTGTCCACGCTGTAGTTCAGCGCTTCCGCCACATCATACAGATTCAGCCTTGACACATGATACCGCAGGAATTTCAGATTGATCCAGTTCGCCCGCTCCTCATAATCCTGCGGCGTGTTTTCACGCTGTGTTGACCGGAGATAATCCCGCGCGGCTGCCCGGTTCACCGTGTAGCCGCTGTGGCCCGAAAGGATAAAAGGCTCTTTTGCCTCTTCGTTGATCGCGGAAATATAGCTTTTTACGCTTCTGACCGAAAAGTTGAGAAATCCGGCAAGTTCCTTCGCTGTAACAGCGCGGTCATGACGCGTCAGATATTCCACCAGAGAATGCGCTTTGTTCGTATCCAAAATGGTTCCCCGCCTTTGCAAACAAAAGAATTCCTTCCCTATTATATCCGATCCCACGCAGGGCAGCAACAGGGCAGCTCTGATTTGATTATAGCAGAACCTGCACCAAATTGGCTGGAGAGAATTGCACCGATGGGTGCAAGACATGCCAAAGGCCCCTGCATTCTTTCGAACACAGGGGCCTTTGGGTCCAGTTATGATGTCTGCTGAAAATTACTTTTCAATGGGCTGAGAAGGCTTCCAGTCCTTATAGTTCTCATAGCGGCTCTCACGGATCTTGGTGTGAGACCAGATCTCATCCGCGGCGGGCTGCCAGTTGGCGGCGTAGCTCTTGCACTTTTCGCACAGATGCTCCACGCTCTCCGGAGACTGCAGGTCGGTGCTGTGTGCGCCGGTCTCGTGGACCATCTTCTGCAGCAGCTCGGGGTTTTCCAGCATCGGGCAGGGACGCAGGTGGTTCTTGTTGAAGGGCTGGCCGTTGTGGTAAGCCATGAACAGCGGGCTGTGCAGGATCTCCAGAATGGACTGGTCATGAATGTTGGCGTTGGAATAGTGGATGAACACGCAGGGCTCTGCGTCACCGGCAGAGTTGATGTGGAAGTAGTTGCGGCCGCCGGCGATGCAGCCGCCCACGAACTCGCCGTCGTTCTGGAAGTCCATGGGGTAGAACGGGATATCGCACTCGGAAGAGCGCAGATAGCGGATGCGCTTGATCATATACTTGCGCTGCTCCGGGGTGGGCATCAGCTCCGGTGCGGCCTCGTTGCCCACGGGCATGTAGTGGAAATAGAAGCCGAAGTGAGCGCCTTTGTCGCACAAAAAGCGCATGAACTCGTCATTGGTGACAGCTTCAATGTTCTGGCTGGTGTAGCAGATGGAGGTGCCGAACACGATGCCGTGCTTTTTCAGCAGATCCATGGCGTTCATAACAGCGGCATAGTGGCCGTCGCCGCGGCGGGCGTCGTTGGTCTCCGGGGTGCCCTCGATGGACAGCATGAAAGCGATGTTGCCCAGACGCACCACCTCTTCGCAGAAAGGCTCATCGATCAGAGTGGAGTTGGTGTAGATGGCAAACTGCACGTCGTTGTGCTTCTCGGCCAGCTTCAGGATATCCTTCTTGCGCACCAGCGGCTCGCCGCCGGTCAGCATGTAAAGATATACGCCCAGCTCCTTGCCCTCAGTGATGATCTTGTCCATATCCTCAAAGCTCAGGTTGTTCTTGTGGCCGTATTCACCGGCCCAGCAGCCCACGCAGTGCATGTTGCAGGCGGAGGTGGGGTCAAACAGGATCAGCCAGGGAATGTTGCACTGATATTTCACGCGGTTCTCACGGATCATCTTGGTGCCGCGGAAGAAAGCCTCATAGCCCAGGTTCAGCGCCATGGTGCGGGCCACATTGGGATCTGTCTGATCCAGCACGCAGTTGATGAGCTTCGACCACTTGCTGTCCGGGTCGGTCAGGGTCTGCTTTGCGTGCTCGTAGGTCTCGTCGCTGAAGGAGCTGCCGTAGAACTGCTTTGCCACATCCACCAGCTGGCCCATGGTTTTTTCACGGTCTTTATCAGCCTGAGAAAGCACCACGTCCACGATCTTGCCGATGGCGGCGCGCTGCATTTTATGTGTCAGATTTTCAACCGATGTATTCATATCCTTTTTCCTCCAAACGATTTTTCGGAAATCTCTTTTTCATGCTGTTACTATATCATTTTCAAGAAAAACCTGCCATAAACAGAAAAAGCACCGTGATAGAAAACCTATCACGGTGCGGATTATGATAAAAAAGCGGACAAATCTTTGTCGTTTCTTAACCGGCACTGCTGCTCAGTCGTCCTGTGCCAGATGCATTTTGTTGCTGCTGAACCGGCACAGTGCACGGCGCAGATCACCGTGGATCATGGTGCTCAGCCGGTCCACCATGGCCGCCGGGTCTGTCTTCATGTCCCGGCGGATCCACTCCAGCGTCATGCCCACCAGGGCATATTTATAAAAGTCAATGACGAACTGCCGGTCGGCGTCCTGCACGGTGATGTCCTTGCACTCACGGTCTGCGAAGTCCTTGAGCATGGGGTCCAGCAATTTATAAAGGTATTGTTCCACCTGTTCCCGGCCCACCGAACGGTAGACATTCAGCACCAGCGTCTTGTTCTCCTGGATCTGACGCAGGATGTCGAGATAAGCTTCGTTCCATGTATCAAAGCTCTGGCGGCCTTCCAGCGCCTTGGCGGCATCCTCCACGAGGATCCAGTCCACCAGATCGTAGATGTCCTTAAAATGATAATAGAAAGTCATGCGGTTGACGCCGCAGTCCTCGGTGATATCGTTGATCGTGATCTTATTGAGGGGCTTTTCCAGCAGCAGCTTTTTCAGCGATGCTTCAAGCGCCCGTTTGGTTGTCTGTGACACAAAAACCATCCTTTCCGGGCAGAGACTTTCCCTGCCGTTTGCGGTTGAATCCCGTGAGAAGATTGTCCGTGTCTT
The DNA here is from genome assembly GCA_963615785.1 of Oxalobacter sp. Classification (GTDB taxonomy): domain Bacteria; phylum Bacillota; class Clostridia; order Oscillospirales; family Ruminococcaceae; genus Faecalibacterium. The sequence goes on from CAVEID010000004.1 coordinate 35,409, forward strand.
ATTTTACCGCAAAAGTCCGTCTGATTGCAAGCGCGGAATCTATCCTTTTTATGAACAAAGGGTGAATCCCGGTGTGACAGAAGCTTTCTCTTCAGACCCGGCTCGGGCCATTCCATCGCCCGCCCTATTGCCTGACGGCAACAAAGCCCCACCCCGACGGACGGTCCTCAGAGAAACTTCCGCCACACCTTCAGTCCTGCATTGATTTCACTCCACCCGGCAAAAATCCGGCAAAGCCCTTGATTTTATCGTTCCCGGTGCTTAGAATGGGAACATGCAGACCGCTTTTTTGAATCGGGTCTGTTTTAAGGGAGGGTATATTTATGATGGATACCATTGGTTTTCTGGGCTGCGGCAACATGGGCGGAGCCATCGCCCGCGCCGTGTGCAAGGCTGTTGACCCCCAAAAAGTCTATCTGGCAAACCGCACCGCCGAAAAGGCACAGAAGCTGGCCGGTGAGCTGGGCTGCAAAACAGCCTCCAACGCTGAAGTGGCCGGTGGCTGCAGCCTGATCTTTCTGGCCGTGAAGCCCCAGATGATGGAGGCTCTGCTGGAGCCTTTGAAGTTCACGCTGGATGAGCGCCCCACCCGTTTTGTGCTGTGCAGCATGGCGGCGGGCCTGTCCATTGCCCGCATCCAGGAGATGGCCGGCGAAGATTTCCCGGTCATCCGTATCATGCCCAACACCCCGGCTTCTGTGGGCGAAGGCATGATCCAGTATTGCTCCAGCAACGTCACCGCTGAAGAAGAGGAAGAATTTTTGAAGATCATGGCTCCTGCCGGCCGTCTGGACGCCGTGCCGGAAAGCCTGATCGATGCGGCCAGCTGCGTGTCCGGCTGCGGCCCTGCCTGGGTGTATCAGTTCATTGAAGCTCTGGCTGACGGCGGCGTGGCCTGCGGCCTGCCCCGTGCCAAGGCACAGGAGTATGCTGCACAGATGGTTCTGGGCAGCGCCAAGCTGGTGCTGGAAAGCGGCAAACACCCCGGCGAGCTGAAAGACGCCGTGTGCAGCCCCGGCGGCAGCACCATTCAGGGTGTACGCGTGCTGGAAGAGCACGGCCTGCGCGGCGCGGTGATGGACGCCGTGATCGCATCGTACAATAAAACAAAGGAAATGGGAAAGGGTTAAAGGATCATGCGCATCGTTGTGAAAGTAGGCACTTCTACATTGGCATACGCCACCGGGCGGCTGAACATCCGCCACACCGAACAGCTGGTCAAAGTTCTCAGCGACCTGAAAAATGAGGGCCACGAGGTCATTCTGGTATCCTCCGGTGCCATCGGCATGGGCGTGGGCAAGCTTTCTCTACCAGCACGCCCAAAGGACACCGCTTCCAAGCAGGCCTGCGCCGCTGTGGGCCAGTGTGAGCTGATGTACACCTACGACCGACTGTTCAACGCCTACAATCACACCGTGGCGCAGATCCTGCTCACCGGCGTGGACGTGGAGCACACCGAGCGCCGCGTGAACTTCCAGAACACCCTGTCCCGCCTGCTGGAGCTGGGCGCGCTGCCCATCATCAACGAAAACGACACCGTTGCCACCGACGAGATCACTTCCATCGGCGACAACGACACGCTGGCCGCCATCGTGGCCTGCTGTGCGCAGGCCGATCTGCTGGTGCTGCTCAGCGACATCGACGGCCTGTACACCGCCAACCCCCATACCCACCCGGATGCAAAGCTCATCCCGCTGGTGGAGGAGATCACCCCCGAGGTAATGGCTCTGGCCGACGGTGCCGGTTCTGCGTTGGGCACCGGCGGCATGGCCACCAAGCTGCGCGCCGCCCGCATGGTGACGGGCAGCGGTGCCGACATGGTCATTGCCAACGGCGCACACCCCGAGCTGCTGTACGACATTGCCGACGGCAAACCCGCCGGCACCCGTTTTGCAGGCCATAAGGAGGGCTGAACATGACGACTCAGGAAATTCTCGAAGCCGCCCGCGCGGCAAAATCCGCGCTGGTGCTGTCTGATAGTGCCGCCCGCAGCACTGCCCTGCTGGGCATGGCAGACGCCCTGTGCGATGCGCAGAATCAGGCCGCCATCCTCGCCGCCAATGCTGAGGATATGGCCGCAGCCAAGGGGCACATCAGTGACGTGATGCTGGACCGTCTGGCCCTGACCGCCCCGCGCATCGAGGCCATGGCACAGGGCATCCGTGAGGTGGCCGCGCTGCCCGACCCGGTGGGCCGGGTGCTCAGCCGGGTGGAGCGTCCCAACGGGCTGGTGATCGAAAAAACCGCCGTGCCCATGGGTGTCATCGCCATCATCTACGAAAGCCGCCCCAATGTCACCAGCGACGCCGCCGCCCTTGCCATCAAGAGCGGCAACGCCTGCATCCTGCGCTGCGGCAAGGAGGCATGGCGCAGCGCTCATGCCATCGTCACGGCACTGCGTCAGGGCCTGCAGAAGGCTGGCCTGCCCGAAACGGCAGTCTGCCTGATCGAGGACACCACCCACGCTTCCGCCAATGCCCTGATGACCGCTGTGGGCTATGTGGACCTGCTGATCCCCCGCGGCGGTGCCGGGCTCATCCGCGCCTGCGTGGAGAACGCCAAAGTTCCCTGCATCCAGACCGGCACCGGCATCTGCCACGTCTATGTAGACGGCACTGCCGATCTGGACAAGGCGCTGGACATCATCGAGAACGCCAAGGCCAGCCGCCCCAGCGTGTGCAACGCCGAGGAAGTGTGCCTTGTGCACTCCGCCGTCGCGGATGAGTTTTTGCCCCGTCTGGCCCAGCGCCTCGGCCCCGACCGCACCGCCAAGGGCCTGCACCCGGTGGAGCTGCGGCTGGACGAGCGCGCCGCCGCTATCATCCCGGGCACCCCCGCCGGGGAAAAGGACTTTGACACCGAATTTCTGGACTACATCCTCGCCGTAAAGGTCGTGGACAGCGTGGAGGAGGCCATCGCCCACATCGCGCAGCACTCCACCGGCCACAGCGAAGCCATCCTGACCCGGACGCAGGCACATGCCGACCTGTTCACCGCTGCAGTGGACAGCGCCGCCGTGTACGTCAACTGCTCCACCCGCTTCACAGACGGCGGTGAGTTCGGCCTTGGCTGCGAGATGGGCATTTCCACCCAGAAGCTCCACGCCCGCGGGCCCATGGGCCTGGCAGAGCTCTGCAGCTATAAATACGTCATCCACGGCAACGGTCAGACCCGCTGAACCGTGCCGAACCCACTTCCCGCGTGTGAAAATCGGGAGTGAGCGATTTCTCCATCAAATTCATAATTTGGCAAAAAATCTGAAAAGCTTTTTCCGCCACAGGCCGGTGCATTCTACTCCGGCCTGTATTTTTGTTTTAAAGGCATGGATTGTTTGTTCTGCGGCGACAGATTTTGAATTTTGTTTTCACTTTTTCGTTTCAAATCGTTCATTGGGATGGATGAATGTATCCCAGTTTTCTACAGTTCCAACAAAGATATAGTCACACTTTCTCCATTTTGCCCGGCAAAAAGTATAAAAAGCCTCTTGACAACCCCTATTTCATTGCGGTAAAACTATATTGGAAGTTTTGATAACGATTTCATCAGATTTCACTTCAAGGTTGAAATTTGTTCGTCCTCCGCAACACTATATTGAGAGCAAAGGAGAGAGCACTATGACCATCGCTATACTCGCACACGACTCCCGCAAAGAACTTGCTCTGCAGTTCTGCACCGCTTATAGCGCCATTTTGTCCAAAAACACTGTCATTGCCACCGGCACCACCGGACGGATGCTGGCGCAGACCACCGGCCTGCCCGTGCATTGTTATCTCTCCGGCAAGCTGGGCGGCGTCCAGCAGATCACTTCCCGCGTTGCCTGCGACGAAGTGGATCTGGTGCTGTTCTTCCGCGATCCGCTGAAGGCAGACGCTTCCAGCATCACCGAGCAGAATCTGCTCCGCCTGTGCGACATGCACGGCGTGCCCATTGCCACCAACATTGCCACCGCCGAAGTTCTGCTGCGCGGTCTGGATCAGGGCGATCTGGACTACCGCGAGGGAATGCATCCCGCCTTGGTCGAGCCGATGCCCCCCGTAGAACGCCGCGCCGTGTGACGACCTGATTTGTGTATAGAGTATTGGGAAAGAGACAGCGCCGCAGGAAATTCTCCTGCGGCGCTGTTGTGTTTGTATCAGGTTTTATTTCAGCAGATCGGCCAGCTTTTCCAGGCGGCGGATGGCTTCGTCCAGCACGTCCGTGCCGCGGGCAAAGTGCATCCGGATCAGATGGTTCACCGGCTCCCGGAAGAAGCTAGAGCCCGGCACAGCGGCCACGCCGATCTCGCGGATCATCCACTCGCAGAACTCAAGGTCAGTCCATCCTGCAAACTGCGGCAGGGCGAGAAAATCCGAAATGTCGATCATGACGAAGTAGGTACCCTGCGGCACATTGTGCACAAGGCCCACGCGGTCGAGCCCGGCCAGGAAGTGGTCGCGCTTTTCGGTGTAAAGAGCCTGCAGTTCCTCATAGTAGCTGGCGGGCATTTCCAGCCCGGCCACGGCAGCTTCCTGCAGCGGTGCAGCCGCGCCCACAGTGAGGAAGTCGTGCACCTTGCGGGCCCCCTCAATGACCTCGGCCGGGCCGATGAGATAGCCCAGACGCCAGCCCGTGATGGAGTAGGTCTTGGACAGCGAATTGCAGGTGATGGTGTGCTCAAACATGCCGGGCAGGCTTGCCATGCAGATATGCTCCGCAGGGGCATAGATGATGTGCTCGTACACCTCATCCGTCACCACAAACGCGTCGTATTTGATCGCCAGCTTTGCAATGGCTTCCAGCTCGTCCCGGCGGAACACCTTGCCGCAGGGGTTAGAGGGGTTGCACAGGATCAGTGCTTTGGCACCCTCAGCAAAGCCCTTTTCGATCAGGCTGATGTCGAACTCATAGGTGGGCGGCACCAGCGGGATATAGATGGGCTCAGCCCCGGACAGGATGGCGTCCGCGCCGTAGTTCTCGTAAAACGGCGAGAAGATCATCACCTTGTCGCCGGGATTGCAGATGGTCATCATGGCGGCCATCATGGCTTCCGTTCCGCCGCAGGTGACGCAGATCTCCGTGTTGGGGTCCACTTCGTGGTGCAGAGCGGGGCTGGCTTTTTTCGCCAGCGCCTCGCGGAAATTCTGTGCGCCAAAGGTCACAGCGTACTGGTGAGGGCCGTTGTATGCGGTCTTCGCCAGTGCGTCCAGCAGCTGCTTCGGCGGGTCAAAATCCGGAAAACCCTGGGACAGGTTGATGGAATCATATTGGTTGTTGATGCGGGTCATGCGGCGGATGACCGAATCCGTGAATGTACCCACACGGTCACTGAGCTGAGGCATAAGGTTCCTCCTCTTGAGAGAATGATGTTGTTCGTTCCGAACAAAGGATGCACGCCCTGCGGGCGCATGATGTGGCTTTCGCCATGATGCAGCCTTCGGCTATGGAATGTGCCGTAAGGCACACATCATGGTCTGTACAGCAGACTGCACCATAACGCCCGCAGGGCGGTACATCATGCGCCGCAGGCTCACATCATTATTTAAAATAGGCTTTCTGAATGGCCAGCAGCACGCCTGCACGGCTGGCGGCAAAGTTCAGGCCGCCCTGCAGATAGCAGGTGTAGGGCTCACGCAGCGGGCCGTCGCAGGAAAGTTCAATGGTGCTGCCCTGCGTGAAGCTGCCGCTTGCCATGACCACTTCGTCGGTGTAGCCCGGCTCCGGAGAAGGTTCCGGTGCCGCGTAGCTGTCCACGGGGCTTGCGGCCTGAATGCCCTGACAGAAGCCGATGAGGGCGTCTGCGGTGCCGGCATCAAAGCAGGTGACGATGTCGTTGTGGTCGTCGCAGTAGCGCGGGACAGGGTTCTTGCCCAGCAGTTCCAGCATACACTGCGCATAAATGGCGGTCTTGATGGCCTCACACACCACGCCGGGGGCATAGTAAAAGCCCAGATACATGTCGCGGGGCGTTTCCAGCGTGCAGCCCAGCTCCTTGCCAAGGCCGGGAGCGTTCAGGCGGTAAGCGCACAGCTCCACAAGGTCTCTGCGGCCCACGATGTAGCCGCCGGTGGGGGCGATGCCGCCGCCGGGGTTCTTGATGAGACTGCCCACAGCGATGTCAGCGCCCACCTGGCAGGGTTCCTGCGTCTGGGTGAACTCGCCGTAGCAGTTGTCCACGAAGACGATGATATCGGGATTTGCGGCACGGGCGGTGTCGGCGATCTTCTTGATGGTGTCCAGATCAAAAGCGTTGCGCTGCAGATAGCCGCGGCTGCGCTGGATGTGGCACACCTTGGCCCCCGGTGCCTTCTTTGCGATCAGATCGTAGTCCGGGGTGAAGTCGGCCTTGAGGGGGGCTTCGTCGTACTTGACGCCGTAGTCCATCAGGGTGCCGGTGCCCTTGCCCTTGCCGTCCAGACCGATGACGCCTTCCAGCGTGTCATAGGGGCGGCCGGTGGCAGCCAGCAGGGTGTCCCCTGCCCGCAGCAGGCCGAACAGTGCCACAGCCAGTGTGTGGGTGCCGCTCTGGAACTGGCTGCGCACGAGGGCATCTTCTGCACCCATCACCTCGGCGAAGATCTGCTCGAGTTTTGCGCGGCCGGTGTCCCACAAGCCGTAGCCGGTGGTGCCCAGCATATCAGTGGAGGACATCTGGGTGTCCGCAAAGGCTTTCAGCATCTTGAGCTGGTTGAAGTCGCGGATCTCCTCCATATGGCGGAAGTAGGGCTGGCAAAGCTCCATGGCCTTTTCGTCCAGCGCCAGAACTTCGGGTTTGTAATCGAAAAAGTGGTTCAAGATTGACATTATAATGGTTCCTTAATTATATAGAATAGAATTTTATAGGGCACAGGTTCTCTGCCGGGGCTACTCATTCAGCCGCACAAAACCAGAAAGTTTTACTTTGTACGGGAAGCTTCACCGCCCTGCCAAAGGCTCCATCTCCGAGGGAGCTGGCAAAACCGTCAGGTTTTGACTGAGGGAGTTTGTTCACACCGCGCGTACTCCCCCAGTTTTTCAAACCCAAGCCGGGTATAAAAATGCACCCGCTCCCGGCTGCAGAGAAACACCGGATGCCAGCCTTGGGCAGCAAGCTCATTTGCCATCTGCACGATGAGCCGCCCGCCGATGCCCTTACCCCGCAGGGATTCCGCCGTCTGCCCGCAGGCCATGTAGGCCTGCCCGTCTGCAAGGGCATAGGCCCCCACGGTGCAGACGGTTTCGCTCCCCTGCCCCAGCGTCCACACAAGGGCTCTGCCCCGGGTGCGTTTGGTGCACAGCTCAGAGTAAAAGTCCTCCTGCTTTGCCGTGTCCGCCGGGTAGAGTGCCCGGGCCACCGCCATGGCAGAGGGTTCCCGCTCAAGGGTCAGCCCTGCCCAGAGGGTCTCATCCGCAGCAGGCAGGGGCAGAGCTTTTCCGGGGGCAAGACCGAACACCGTCAGCGTTTCGGCTTTGTGCCACCCGGCAGGCGGCGGGCACTCCGCTTCGTCCAGAATAACGCTTTCGCACCCGCAGAACGCCAGAAAACCGGCCAGTTCTTCGGGGTTTGCGTGCCCTGCCGCCCACGCCGTGGAACCGCTGAGCTCCAGCGCCAGCGTGGGCCCGGCATAGAACCGCCACGGCTGGCTTTTGCCAAAAAGAGCAAGGTCTAACGGAAGCATTGCCCCCAGCACCCACCGGCCCCGGCATGCATTTTCAAAGCGGATGCGCCGCTGTTTTGTGCTGACCTGCGCGATCACTTCAGCTCGTTGACGATCTTCTTGAACTCGCGGCCGCGCACCTCAAAGTTGGGGTACAGGTCAAAGGATGCGCTGGCCGGGGACAGGATAATGATGTCGCCGGGTTTTGCACAGGCGCGGGCCAACTCCACAGCATGCTGCATGTTGTCGGCGTGCTGGATGGGCAGCTCAGCCTCATTGAAGTTCGGGTCCTCGCGCACAGCCTTCTCGATGCGGGGGCCGGTGGCACCCATCAGCACGAGGTTCTTGACGTGGGCCACCACTTCGGGGGCCAGCGGCTCATAGGGGATGTGCTTGTCGTAGCCGCCGGCGATCAGGATGACCTTCTGGTTGAAGCTGCGCAGGCCGGCAATGGTGCGGGTCGGGCTGGTGCCGATGGAATCGTTGTAGTACAGCACGCCGTCCAGAGTGCGCACCGGCTCGATGCGGTGCTCCACGCCGGTGAAAGTGCTGCCCACCTGCTGAATGGCTTCCACAGGCACCTCGCCCCACACGGCGGCGGCAGCGGCCAGCAGGTTTTCGATGTTGTGCAGGCCGCGCAGCTTCACGTCCTTCTGGGCGAGGAACGGAGTCACGACACCATCCTCCGCCATGCAGAGCATGTTGTCTTCCTTGCGCAGGAATGCACCGTTGTCGGTGTCATGCAGGCGGGTGAACCACACCTGCTTGCCCTTGCAGTCCTTCTGCATGGAGCGGCTGATCTCGTTCTCATAGCCCAGAACGGCACGGCAGGGCTGCTTCTGATACAGCAGGATGTTGCGCTTGGCGTCAATGTACTCCTGCATATCCTTGTGGTGATCCAGATGGTTCGGGGTCACGTTGGTCACCACCGCGATGTTGGGGCTGGAGTGCATGCTGATGAGCTGGAAGCTGGACAGCTCCACCACTGCCACGTCCTCCGGGGCCACCTCGGGCAGCATGGGCAGCAGGGCTGCGCCGATGTTGCCGCCCAGATGCACCTTGCGGCCTGCGGCTTCATAGAACTTGGAGATCAGGGTGGTGGTGGTGGTCTTGCCGTCAGAGCCGGTCACAGCCACGATCTCGCAGGGGCAGAAATCGAAGAACAGCTCCACCTCGCTGGTCACCATGGTGCCTGCGGCCATGGCATCCTGCAGGGGCTTCTCGAAGTAGCCCACGAAGCCGGGGGTGCGCATGATGATGTCCTGACCCTTGAAGCCGTCCAGATAGTTCTCGCCCAGGCTCAGGTCGATGCCCAGCTCCTTGATGGTGGCGGCATAGTCGCCGAAGTCTTCCACGCTCTTTTTCTGGTCGCACAGGGTGACGTGCGCACCCAGCTCCACGAACTCCTTGATCAGGGTCTTGTGGCTGACACCGGCACCGATGAAGGCCACCTTCTTGCCTTTGATGAGCTCGACAAGCTTCTGCTGATCCTTCTGCATAAAAACAGTTCCTCCTCAATAGTAATAATCGATCATATTCAACGCGCCAAAGACGGGCGCAGGGATGTTTCGCTGTACCATTATAGTTCATTTGGCCGCAATTGGCAACGGAAAACGCCCTCTTTGCCCCAAAAACAGCGGTAAATTCACAATTCTGCAATTGTATTTTGCCGCTGTTTCTGCTACACTTGTCGAAGCAGAGCGTTTTTTGTATACAAGACCCTGCCCAAACCAACCCATAGAACGAGGTCATTTTCTTGAAGAAATCTTTCCGTATCTTCGCGGCGGTGCTTGCTGCTGCGTTTCTGCTCGCACTCACCGGCTGCGGCGGCGGTTCCAGTGCACCGAGCTTTACATGGTTCGTGGACACTATCCCCTCAAACCTCGACCCGCAGGTGGCTTCCGCCGCGTCGGACGTCATCGCCTGCGAGAACCTTTACAGCGGCCTTGTGCGCAAAAATGCCGACGGCCAGATCGTGCCCGATCTGGCAGAGAGCTGGACAGTTTCCCCGGACGGGCTGACCTATACCTTCCAGATCAGAGACGGCCTGACCTACAAGGCCGTCAAGGGTGCTTCCACCGACTATGCCATCACCGCCGAAGACTTCGTCTTCGCATTTCGGCGCATGTTCCAGGCGCAGACCAGCTCCCCCTATGCCGTGGAGTTCTCCGCCATCCAGAACGGCCCTGCGGTGCTGGCAGGCGAAGCCGACCCCAGCGCACTGGGCGTCTCCATGTCCGGCCCGCTGACGCTGGTGTTCCGGCTCAGTGAACGGGACGACACCTTCCTGTCCAAGCTCGCCTTGCCCGGTGCCATGCCCTGCGACGAAGAATTTTTCGACAGCACCCGTGGCACCTACGGCCTGACCGCCAAGACCACCCTGTCCAGCGGCAGCTTTTATCTGTATAACTGGACAGCCAGCGGCCTGTTCCTGCGCCGGGATGTTTCCTCGCCGCAGATCGGCAGCCTGCGCCTCGTGCAGAACACCAGCAATTCCGGCAAGAGTGCTGCCCAGCTCATCGCAGATGAAAAGTGCTCCGCCGCACTGGATGACACCGGTGGGCCCACCTCACTGCAATCGGTCTCCTACTCCGACACCACATGGGCCCTGCTGTTCAACAGCACTGAGGGCTCCGTGTTTGAAAATCAGGAACTGCGGCGGGCATTGACGGGCATCGCCCGGGAAAACGCCGATGCGCCTGCTTCCGGCCTGTACACCGCCGCCGAAGGCCTTGTGCCCAGCGGCCTGACCGTGGACGGCATCGACTATCGGGACGCCGCCGGGGACCCCACACCGACCATCACCGACCCCAAAGCTCTTTATCTCACCGCCCGGCAGGGCATGGCCAGCTCAGACTTTTCCGGCGTGACCATCCTGCTGCCGAAGGAAGCCGGCCTCACAGAACTGGCAGAGCAGATCAACGGCGCCTGGCAGAAAGACTGTTCCCTCTTCTTCTCGGTAGAAGAAGTGCCGCAGGAGGAGTTTGACCAGCGCATCGCCAGCGGCAATTACACCATTGCGCTGGCTCCCATCCGGGCCGAGGGCGGCAGCGTGTATCAGATGCTCTCCCAGTTCAGCGCCGAGGGCGGCGGCCTGACCGGCTGGTCCGACCCGCTGTACACCGAACGTCTGGCTGAGAGCGCTCAGCAGACCGGCCGTGCCCGCTGCGCCCTGCTGAGCCAATGCGAGCGCCAGCTGCTGGACAGCTGCACCGTGGTGCCCCTGCTGAGCCAGCAAAAACGTCTGCTCGTCGCAAACGGCATCTCGGGGCTGGTGTTCGACCCCTTCATCCCGGTGCTCGACCTGACCGATGCGGCAAAAAACTGACCCGTTTCGCTCTTGACAATCCGGCCCTGCTTTGCTACAATAAATGAGCAACTTGCAGGGTTAGCTCATCCGGTAGAGCGGCTGCTTCCCAAGCAGCAGGCGGCGGGTTCGGGTCCCGTACCCTGCTCCAAAAAACAAACGGTGAACCGTGAAATATCGGTTTGCCGTTTTTCTTTTGTTCCGGCATTCTGCCGCTGTTTTCTCTGATAATCCAGCACACGATCCAGCAAATCCATTGCAATTTCGCCGGGCATTTCTTATAATAAAAATGGTATGCGGCGTTTGCTGCCGCCGGAAAGGACTTTCACCATGATCTTTGTCCCCCTGCTGCACTATTTCAAATGCAAAAACACCTACAGCGGCAATGAATACGGTCTGCGCTACCGGCTCACCCCGGGCAAGCGCAGTGTGCCGGACCCCGACGGCGGCGAGGGTGCCGCGAAAGATGAAGCCATCCTCACGGTGGACTACTGGCCCGACCCGTGGACACTGGAAAAGACCGACCCTGCCCTGCGGGTGCAGAAGATCTTTCCCCTGACCGATGAGGGCCGCGCCATGGCCGCAAAGTGCCTGCAGGACGCGTTCAGCGCCGACCCGGACGGCTGGAAGAACTGCCCCGACATGATGGACTGCGACCCCTGGGAGCCGCCCGCCGCACCCGCCGAAGAGGATCCGAAGGAATAAAAGATGATCTATCGTTTAAAAGAACTCAAGGGTGACACCATCGCCGTGCCGCAGCTGGTGTTTTCCAAGCTGGGCATTGCCGAGGAATACAATGTGCGTGTGGCTTTGTATGTGCTGGCCACCGGCGTCACCGACCCGGACAAAATCTGCGCCGACCTCAAGCTGCGCAGCCGCATCAGCGCCGAGAGCGCCCTGTCCTTCTGGGCCGGTGCCGGCCTGCTGGAACGGTATGAGGAAAACGCAGCACCGGGCGAAGAACCCAGCGCCCCCGCCCCCATGACCTGGGCCGAGATCGCCGCGGCCAGCCGCACCGACCCCATGATCTCCAGCCTCATCGACTGTGCCCAGACCGGCTTTGGCCGTGCGCTGACCCACAGCGAAATGGAAAAACTGGTCAATCTCTATGTGCAGGAAGGCTTCGCGCCGGAGACCGTGATGCTTTGCGTGGCCTACATGACCGGGCGCGGCAGACGCACCATGGCTTCGGTGACCCACGAGCTGAAGGTCTGGCGCAACGAGGGCGTAGAGACCGGCGAACAGGCCGACGCCCACCTCAAGCTGCTGGCCCTGCGCCAGAGCCGCGAACAGTATGTCAGCGGTCTGCTGGGCATCCCGGAAAGTGAGCTGACCCTGGGCGGACGCAAAGCCATCGCCCGGTGGTATGAAGTCTATGGCTATGATGATGCCATGGTTCAGGAAGCAGCCGTGCAGGCCGGCCCCAAGCGTGACCTCTGGTACTGGAACAGCATTCTCAAGACCTGGAATGCCAAGGGCCTGCGCACCGTCCACGATGTCCGCGGGCCGGTGGCCGTGGCAGGCGCAAGCCGGAATCTCCGCGTAGACCGTGAGACCCCCAGCGGCAACGACTTCCTCAAGAACGCCGCCCGCCGCCGCCCGCTGAAAAAGAAGCCGGAGTAAGGAGAAGCCATGCGTACCAAAAGTGAACTCTATCAGGAAGCCATGCGCACCGTGGCAGCCCGGCGTCAGATGGCCCGCGCCCGCGCTGAGGACACCCGCGCCGCAGCGGAAGCAGCCATTCCTGCCCTGCGCCATGCCGAAGAGGAAGTGCGCATCCGCGGCATCCGCTGCGCACTGGCCGGTGCCGCAGGCAAAGACCGTACCGAGGCCGCCGCTGCGCTGGCTGACGCCAAACAGAAGCTGACCGCCCTGCTGGCCGAAAGCGGCCGCCCCGCCGACGCACTGGAGCCGCATTTCACCTGCAAAACCTGTCAGGACACCGGCAGCGTGAATGGCCGCACCTGCGAGTGCGTGCACAAGGTGATGCAGCAGCTGCGCCGTCAGGAGATCGAAGCCCTGTCCAGCCTGTCCATTTCCAGCTTCGACACCATGGAGCTGCGTTACTATCCGAACCGCGCAAACGAAAAGGTGGGCGGCTCCATCCGCCCTTACATGGCCGACATGCTGGAAGATTTGCGCAGCTACGCGGAAGAATTCGATCACCACAGCGAGAGCCTGATGCTCTTCGGCAATGCGGGCCTTGGCAAGACCCACGCCGCCCTCGCCATTGCGGGCATCGTGTTGGAAAAGGGCTATGACGTGATCTACGTTTCCAGCCCGGACTTCTTCTCCAAGCTGGAGGGGCTGCACTTCGGCTCCGACCCTGCTGGGGAGGAAGAGGCCCTGATGCAGACGGTCACGAACGCTGACCTGCTCATCCTCGACGATCTGGGGTCGGAGTTCAACTCCGCTTTCCTCATCAGCAGCCTGTACAGCCTGCTCAACAACCGGCTGGGAGCAAAGCTGCCCACCATCGTCACCACCAACATCACCGACGGTGCCCTGCTGGAAAAGCTGTATACTGAAAAGATCTCCAGCCGCCTTTCGGCCTTTGTCCCCTGTCTGTTTGCCGGAGATGATATCCGCACGCAGAAAGCAAATGAATAAAAGAAAAGCAGCGCGATTGCGCTGCTTTTCTTTTATTCAAATTATTCAAAACTCCAGCACCGGGCTGATCTCGTTGCGCCGCTGGGCCTGCACGATGCAGTCCTTGTCCGGCACAACGCCCGCTGCGCCCAGCGTGTTGAACACGGTCTGCAGCGCAAGCGAGGGAGTGTTGTTCTCCTGCGACAGATGGCAAAGGGCGAACTTCTTGCACCCCTCCTGGATCAGTTCCAGCAGCTTCGCCGAACACTCGTCGTTGGACAGGTGCCCCCGGGTGCTCTCAATGCGCGCCCGCAGATAATACGGGTACGGCCCGCTGCGCAGCATGTGCAGGTCATAGTTGCTTTCCAGCGCCACAAGGTCACAGCCGGAAAGCGCTTCGTGCACCGGCGGGGTCAGCACACCCAGGTCGGTGGCAATGGTCATGGTCTTGCCGTCCGGGGTATGGATGCGGTAGCCCACACAGGGCACATCGTGGCTGGTGGGGAAACTCTGCACGCCGAAGGCTCCGATGTCCTCTTCCCTGCCTTCCAGCGTGTTCAGCTCACAGCTGGCGGGCACGATGCCGTTGGCATCCAGAAAATCCAGCGTCGCTGCCGCACCATACACCGGAAGCGGGTTCTTTTTGAGGAAGGTGGAAAGCCCCTTCACATGGTCGCTGTGCTCATGGGTGACAAGAATGCCGTCGCAGTCGCTGATGGCAAGGCCCAGCACCTTGAGCGCTGCCGAGGTGGTGCGCACGCCCTTGCCCATGTCGATGATGAGGTATCGGTCTCCGCAGCGCACCACGCTGCTGTTGCCGGAGGAACCGGAATATAACGAGATGAATTCTGCCATGAAAAACCTCTGATGTACCCAAAAACAGCCCGCCGCGCGATTGCGGCAGGCTGTTTATTTTTTTGTTATGAAGAACTTACAGTGCCTGTTCCAGTGCTGCAGGGGTGCGGTCCACCTTCTTGATGTCTGCGCCCAGAGCCTGCAGCTTCTCCACGATGTTCTCGTAGCCGCGCTCAATGTGGCCGATCTCTTCGATCTCGCTGGTGCCGTCTGCCATCAGGGCAGCCACCACCATGGCAGCGCCCGCGCGCAGGTCCGATGCACGCAGCGGGGCCGGGCTGAGCTTTTCCACACCCTCGAACACAGCCACCTGGCCGTCCACCTGCACGCTTGCGCCCATCTTGCGCAGCTCGTCTACATAGCGGAAGCGGTTGTCCCACACGCTCTCGGTGATGGTGCTGGTGCCCTTGGCCACGCTCAGCAGCACGCCCATCAGGGGCTGCATGTCGGTGGGGAAACCGGGGTGCGGCATGGTGTTGATCTTCAGGGGCTGGATGTCGCCAGTGCGGCGCACACGCACAGCATCGTCAAATTCCTCCACCTCAATGCCTGCACGGCGCAGCTTCGCAGTGATAGGCTCCAGGTGCTTGGGGGTGACATTCTTCACCAGCACATCGCCGCCGGTGGCCGCAGCAGCCACCATGTAGCTGCCGGCCTCGATCTGGTCGGGGATGATGCTGTAAGTGCAGCCGTGCATCTTCTCCACGCCGCGCACCTTGATGACATCAGTGCCCGCGCCGCGGATGTCTGCGCCGCACATGTTCAGGAAGTTGGCCAGATCCACCACATGGGGCTCCTTGGCACAGTTTTCCAGAATGGTCTGGCCCTTGGCCATGACAGCGGAGAGCATGCCGTTCATGGTTGCACCCACGCTGACCTTATCAAAGAAGATATGCGCGCCGTTCAGCTCCTTGGCGCGCACGGTGATCATGCCGTAGTCCACGCTGTCCTCAGCGCCCAGAGCACTGAACACCTTGAGGTGCTGGTCAATGGGGCGGGGGCCCAGGTTGCAGCCGCCGGGCATGGCCACCTGAGCCTTGCCGAAGCGGGACAACAGTGCGCCCAGGAAGTAATAGCTGGCGCGCATCTGGCGGGACAGGTCGTCCGGGACATTGGTGCCGGTGAGGTGGGTGGTGTCGATCTCATAGGTGTTCCGGTTGAGCATCTTGATCTGTGCGCCCAGAACGCTGAGGATCTTCAGGCTCACAGCCACATCACTGATGTCCGGCAGGTTTTCGATCACGCAGACATCCGCTGCCAGAATGGTGGCGGGCAGGATGCCCACAGCCGCATTTTTTGCACCCGAGATGGTCACTTCGCCGTGAAGGGGCTTGCCGCCCGTAATAACAAATTTCTCCAATTTTATGATCTCCTTGTCAAAGGCCTGGGTCTTCAGGCCTGTTAAGGTTCCTGAAAGCATTTCCATATTGCTGTTCTGTGCGCGGCAAACAATGCCGTACACTTACAGCTATCTTATTATACACAACTTTCACAAAAAAGCAAAGCCCCGTTTGTCCATCCCTTATTATTTTCTGTTTTGCCCATTTTCACGTCGGATATTCCAAAAATTTGATTTCTTTTTCAGAAATTTTACAGAAATGTGGACGCAAAAAATACGGTATTGTTGCACTTTACCACACATGGTCCTCGCAGCGGGCCTCGTTGATCCAGCCCAGCTGATAGGCTGCCACCAGCTGCTTGAGGTCGTGCACACGCTCCCGCAGCACTTCGCCCTCGTCGGTGTCCTCCACGAGGATGCGGTGGTTTTCCGTTTCCAGAATGTTCTTCTGGCTGATGATGTCCAGGTTCTCTTTCACAGCCTTTTCGGCACTTTCGAAAGGCTGGTGGGTGCGCAGGGACATGGTGCGGCTGGAATACACCAGTGTGTAGCCCGCAATGCCGGTCTTTTCGTGGTAGGCGCGGCAGAAACCGCCGTCAATGACCACAAGGCGTCCTCCGCCCTTGATGGGGCTCTCGCCGTTCTTTTCCCGCACAGGCACATGGCCGTTCACGATGTGGCTCGTGCCCGGCAGGCCGAACTCTGCCAGAATGCGGCGGCAGACGGCCTCGTCATTATACCATGTATAGTAGGGGTCTTTGACCTCAGTGTGGGTGGACGTGTCCTCCACATACAGCCGCTCGAAGGTGGTCATGGCGCTGCGGCCGAACAGCGGCGAAAGCTTGCCGCACCACAGATACCACAAAAAGTCCTGTCCGCTCTGGCGGGCAGCGCTGCCTTCCGGCGCATAGTAGCCCCGGCGTGCCCGGGCGTCGCAGTAGTCCATGAGGGCACGGCCGGAATAGCGGTGGCCCTCAAAGCGTTCCATGGCAAAGGTGCCCCGGCTGGTCATGGGCACAGCGCCATGATACAGCAGGTTGCCGTTCTCGATGTGGTACACGCTGCCCTTGGCATAGAGGAATTCCACATGCTGCTGCAGCTTTTCACTCTGGCGGAAGGACTGCACCAGCTTTGTCAGCACCAGACGCTCGTCCGCGTTCAGCGCTGCCGGGTTCTCCGGGTCCACCGTAGGGAAAGACGCATCCCGCAGCGGGTACTCCTTTTCTCCGACCTTTACGGTGTGCTTTTCCCAGTCGATGCGGCGCAGATAGTCCCTCCCCTGCATCTGAAAATCCGGGTTGCGGTCGATGACCTGACACTCCAGCTTGAACATCAGGATGCTGATGGCTTTGTGCATCACAGCACAGCGGTGCAGCATTCCTTTCGTATAGGGGCCGCGGGCTGCGTCGGTGTGGGGCATCCAGATGGAGAGGTCATCGTCGCCGTAAAACTGCTCCGCCATGCGCTGCAGATGCCGCAGGTTGATGCCGTAGCAGTCTTCCAGCATTCCATGGTTATGGTAGGCCAGCGTCGTTTTCAGCACCGTGCAGATGCAGATGGGGCTGCCCGCGGCGGCACCCATCCACACCACATCGTGGTTGCCCCATTGAATGTCCACATTGTGGTGGCGCATGAGCAGATCAAGGATGATGTCCGGTCGGGGGCCGCGGTCAAACAGGTCGCCCACGATGTGGAGCTTGTCCACGGCCAGATGCTTGATGAGCTCACACAGCCGCACAATGAACCGGTCAGCACGGCCGTTCTCAATGATGCTGCCCACGATCTGGCCGTAATAAAGGTCTTTGTCGTGGTCTTCAAAGTGAGCGTGGAGCAGCTCGTCCAGAATATAGCCGCAGCTGGCCGGCAGGCACTTGCGCACATGGTCGCGGGTGTGCTTGGACGACACCAGACGGCAGATGTCGATAAGGCGCAGCAGCGTCTCAGTGTACCACTGGTCCAGCGCTTCCTCACTGCCGCAGCGGGCCTTGAGCTGGGGCAGTTTTTCGTTGGGGTAATAGATCAGCGTGGCCAGCTCGGCACGGATATGTTCCGGCACAGTATCCCCCAGCACCAGATCCACCTTTTCGCGGATGACGCCGGAAGCTGAATTCAGGATGTGCACAAAAGCTTCGTTTTCGCCGTGCAGGTCGCTCATGAAGTGCTCGGTGCCCTTTGGCAGCTTGAGCAGAGCCTGCGTGCTGATGATCTCACTGGCCGCCGCAGCCTGTGAGGGGTAGTCCCTTGAAAGCAGGGTGAGATACTTGAGATTGTCGCGGATCTCGTCGGTTTCGGTGCGCATGATTTCCTCCATCACAAACATTCGCTTTGCCTGCCGCCCGTCGCTTTGGCCGCATCTGCAAAGATGTTGCTTTTCATGTAATATTTTTTCCTTATCTTATAGTATAGCACGTCCCGGGGGAAAAGTGGTATACTGGGGCTGACAAACTTTCAATAAAGGACTTTGGACATTATGCCGAAAAGTGATTTTGTTTCCATTCCCGCTTCCTGCGCTCTCTGCCCGCGCCGCTGCGGGGCCGACCGTGCCGCCGGGCAAGTAGGCTTCTGCGGGGCAGGCGGCACCCTGAAAGCTGCCCGCGCCGCCCTGCACTTCTGGGAAGAGCCCTGCATCAGCGGCACAAAGGGCAGCGGCACCGTGTTTTTCTCCGGCTGCACCCTGAAATGCTGCTTCTGCCAGAACTACCCCATCAGCGCCGAGGGGCTGGGCAAAGAGATCACGGTGGAGCATCTGGCCGAGATCTTTCTCAGCCTGCAGGCGCAGGGGGCCCACAATATCAATCTGGTCACGCCCGGTCAGTGGCGGCCATGGATCATTGCTGCGCTGGATATCGCCCGGGAAAAAGGCTTGCGCCTGCCCATCGTGTGCAACACCGGCGGCTATGAAACCGTGGAGAGCGTAGAAGCGTGGCGCGGATACATCGACATCTGGCTGGCCGACCTGAAATACATTTCCTCTGCCCTCTCGGCGGAGCTGTCCTCCGCGCCGGATTATTTTGCGCAGGCAAAGCCTGCCATTGAAGCCATGATGGCGCAGGCCGGGCACCCGGTGTTTGACGCAGAGGGCATCCTGCAAAAGGGCGTCATTCTGCGGCATCTGGCCCTGCCCGGCCACATCGACGACAGTTTTGCCGTGCTCGACCAGATGGCCGCATGGAACGAGGCCGACCCGGGGTGCTTCATCCCCAGCGTCATGAGTCAGTATACGCCCTTCTACAAGGCCGCAGAACATGGCATCGGGCGGCGCATCACTACCTACGAGTACCGCCGGGTGGTGAACTATGCCATGGACAAAGGGCTGTCGCAGGGATACATGCAGCAGAAGAGCAGCGCGAAGGAAGAGTATACCCCCAGCTTTGACCTGACGGGAGTGTAATACAGTTTAGAATAGCCTCCGCTTTGCTCTGGCTATTTTTAGAGGAAAATTTATTTGCGTTTGTCGCGCTCTGCGGAGCGCTCCAAACGCATTTTTCATCAGATGGGGCTGTAGAGGTAGACGGCAGCAAAGAAAACTCCTTCAGCCGCACTTCGTGCGTCAGCTCCCTCATGGAGGGAGCCTTTGGCAAAACCGGAAACTTTACCGTCTTGCCAAAGGCCCCCTCGCCGAGGGGGCTGGCATTGCGCCAGCAATGACTGGAGGAGTTCTTTCGTCAAATCCCCCAAAAATCACCGATTATTTTCTCTCGCGTTTCCCCGGAAGTGCTTGCAATCCGAATTGGGCCGGGCTATAATGGATACAACGATGTGTTAACAGAGCTCTGTGAGCTTATAATATTCAGGAGGAGCGTTATGGAACACTACAATCCCATCCTTGGCAGCGAGACCAACGGCCAGAAATTTATCACCTGCGGCGAGATCATGCTGCGCCTGACCCCGCCGAACTACGAGAAGATCCGCATGGCATCTGCTTTCGAGGCCAGCTACGGCGGCAGCGAGGCCAACATTGCGCTGGCTCTGGCAAACCTTGGCGTGGACAGCACCTTCTTCAGCGTGGTGCCCAACAACAGTCTGGGCAAGAGCGCTGTGCGCTGGCTGCGCTCCAATGATGTGCACTGCACCCCCATGATCCTCACCGAGCCGGACGAAACTCCTTCCAACCGTCTGGGTACTTATTATCTGGAGACCGGCTACGGCATCCGCCCGTCCAAAGTCATCTATGACCGCAAGCACAGTGCCATCACCGAGTACGATTTCTCTCAGGTCGATCTGGACGCTCTGCTGGAAGGCTACGACTGGCTGCACCTGAGCGGCATCACTCCGGCTCTGGCCCCCAACTGCCGCACCCTGATCCTCGACATGCTCAAGGTCGCCAAGAAAAAGGGCCTGACTGTCAGCTTTGACGGCAACTTCCGCTCCACCCTGTGGACCTGGGAGGACGCACGCGACTTCTGCACCGAGTGCCTGCCTTATGTGGATGTTCTGCTGGGCATCGAGCCCTACCATCTGTGGAAGGACGAAAATGACCACAGTAAGGGCGACTGGAAGGACGGCGTTCCCCTGCAGCCCAGCTATGAGCAGCAGGATGAAATTTTCCAGCACTTCATCGAGCGCTACCCCAACCTGAAGTGCATCGCCCGCCATGTGCGCTATGCCCACAGCGGCAGCGAGAACAGCCTGAAGGCATTTATGTGGTACGACGGCCACACCTTCGAGAGTAAACTGTTCACTTTCAACATCCTCGACCGCGTGGGCGGCGGCGACGCTTTCGCCAGCGGCCTGATCTACGCCATGCTGCATGACTACAAGGCCATGGACATGATCAACTTTGCTGTGGCAAGCAGCGCCATCAAACACACCATTCACGGCGATGCGAACATCACCGACGACGTGAGCTCCATCCGCAACCTGATGAACATGAACTACGACATCAAGCGGTAATTTTCCGCTGTACAGAGAAAGCCCGCCGGGTCTCCCCGGCGGGCTTTCTCTGTGTTATATGGAAACGGTATAGGAGAATGGCTTAGTAAAGCTGTGCATCATCCCAGTTGATGGACGGCACATCATTGACGAAGTTCAGCATCTGCTGCAGATCTTTCTTCAGCTCAAACGGATTGATGGGCGGCAGATCGCTCACTTTGACTTCATCGGTCATGAGCATCTTTTTCAGGCACATGACCAGCCAGCGGATATCATACTGGCCCTGATACAGCGGCAGAACCTTGCGGTCGATGCCGGTCAGGCCGTAGGCGGCCATCATAGCGGTGCGGACACTGGTTTCCACGGTGAACACCACATCGCCGTCCAGCTCCACATACTGGCCCACGAAAGCATAGTTCTTGCTGCCCTCGGGGATAACGTGCGGGCGGTCGCCCTTGCTGTTGCGGGGCATGAACTGGCTGGTGATGTAGGGCATCATGGTCAGGGACACATAGGTGTGCTTCATGAGTTCGTCATACTCGTCCAGCAGGCCCAGATGATACAGGAATTCCTGCATCACCTCTTCGCCGGTGCACTCAGCCATGGGCTTTTTGATGTAGTCGCCCACACGCTCACCGTACAGACCGTCGAACCAGAGGATGTCCTCATCGTCGGCCTGATTGGGGTAATATTTATCGTACAGCACGAAGGAGATGTCCCAGGACGAATCCATAATGGAAATGGCACCGGTGACGCAGTCCTTGGGGTAGCCGTACTTCTCGCGGAACTTTGCGCAGAACTGCTTGTAGCCCTTGATGGTGACCATGGCACTCATCCACTTGGTCTTATCCACGCTGGTGCAGAACTTTTCGGGACGGCCGAACTTCGGATCGCGGGCAGCCAGCTTCTGCCAGACGGAGAACATGCCCTTCTCCGTGCTCAGGTTGGTGGTGACGGCATGAGTGTTGTCGCCCTGCGTGGAGTTCTGGGTCATGGAAGCCAGCGTAGAAATAACCATGTCGTTGAGGCGGACATCCACCGTGAACTCTGCACCATCGTGCTGACCTACGATGCGGGTAACTGCACTGCAGTCCGCATTCATTTCCAGATCGGTGATGGTGACGCCGTTCACAAAATGCACGCCCTTTTCCCGCAGCCAGTGGAGGATGGGGTCAATGTAGGAATCGAATTCGTTATACTTGGTGTGCAGGATGCCGTCCAGCGTATCCATGTTGGGCTGGAACTGCACAAAGCGCACCATATAGCGCTTCATTTCGATCATGGAGTGGTAGTCCTTGAAAGCCAGCATGGTGTGGAAGCACTGCCAGATGGGGTGTGCCTTGAACTCTTCAAAGGTGTCTCCGAAGTATTCCTCAATGGTCAGGCCATTCATCTGCTCTTCAGGAATGGCCATCATCTCCATCAGCTTCTTGGACAGCTTCTCGCTCATGCGGAAGTCGTGGATGCCGTCCCACACCTTGCCCTGCTCGTGCAGGATGCGGCTGTGGGCGTACACACGGTCTGCCTTGTTCACATCCACCGTTTCCTCGGTGATGGTGCGGCCCGGCGTGTACAGAGACGGAATTTTGTTGCCCAGATACCAGAAGCACTCCATGTAGGGTTCCAGCTCACGCTCACCGCGGCAGGTATACTTGCCGTCGCTCACCTTTGCGCCGTCCATGGAGCCGCCCATAATGGGCAGCTGGTCGTAGATGGTCACATTCTCGCCGGGGACATAGCAGTCGTCGATGAGGAAGACAGCTGAGGCCAGACCGGCCACACCGCCGCCCACAATGTAGGCTTTGCGGTCTTCGATGCCCTCGGGCTTGTGTGCACGGATGTTGTCAAACTGTTTCATAATAACGTACCTCCTATGGCGTTAATTGACTTTTGTCTACGAACACAGTATAATAGATTCCACGGAACGTTACAACGTACAAATAATTGATACTGGCAAATTATTTGACTAAAATGGCCAAATGGTTTCCAAACAGGAGGTTTTCATGGAAAAGAAACTGGATCTGCGGGTGCAGAAGACCTACAAAGCCCTTTTGGGTGCACTCTATTCCCTGCTGTGTGAAAAGAGCTTCGACCAGATCACGGTCACCGAGCTGTGCGACCGCGCCGAGACACGCAAGGCAACTTTTTACAAACACTTCGGTGACAAGACCGAGCTGTTTTCCTATATGATAAAAGAGATGCAGCAGCGTGCGCAGGAAGAGCAGAAGGTGCAGTATGACCCGGCTCACCCGCAGCAGTTCTATGCAGACGTATTCAGCTACTTTCTGGATTTTCTGGACGAGAACGAGGTCTTTGTGCGGAAGATCCTTTCCAGCAGCGCCCGGGCCAGCCTGATCGACCTGATGAGTGTTCAGATCGAGCATGACCTGAAGCTCCACTTCCGGGACGATCTTGCCGCCGGGGTGGATTTCCACGGCGATTCCGATCTGCTGGCCGCGCTCTACACCGGTGCCATGATCTACTGCGCCGAGTGGTGGATCACTCAGCCCAACCGCATGGGCAAAGAACAGGTCATCACTCAGTTCTCGGAGCTGCTGACGCGGATATTCTGACTGCACGCAAAAATGTCCCATGCCTGCACCTTTTTCGTGCTCGGCATGGGACATTTTCTTTGTTAAATATACCGCCCGGTGATGCTCTCCGGGTTCTGCCTCACCTGTTCCGGGGTGCCTGCCGCCACGATGCGTCCGCCGGCGTCGCCGCCGCCCGGGCCCATGTCCACAAGGTAGTCCGCATTGCGGATGACGTCCAGGTCGTGCTCAATGACCACCACGGTGGCCCCGTTTTCGATCAGCTTCTGGAACACACCCAGCAATGTCTGCACATCCAGCGGGTGCAGGCCGATGGTGGGTTCGTCAAACACGAACACGCTGTCCGCCTGGCCTTTGCCCATCTCGCTGGCCAGCTTGAGCCGCTGGGCTTCGCCGCCGGAAAGGCTGGGCGTCTCTTCACCGAGGGTCAGGTAGCCAAGGCCCAGTTCTTTCAGCACCTGCAGGCGCTGGCGCACCAGTTTGCGGTCAGCGCAGGCGTCCAGTGCCGTGGACACATCCATGTCCATGAGGTCAGCCATGGATGCCGGCCTGCCGTTCGCCGTGGGCAGTTTCACCGCTGCCGCTTCCCGGCTGTAGCGGGAGCCGCCGCAGTCCGGGCAGGGCACCTCCACATCCGGCAGGAACTGCACATCCAGACTGATGACGCCGGTGCCGTCGCAGGTAGGGCACCGCAGTTTTCCGGTGTTATAGGAGAAGTCGCCCGCCTTGTAACCGTGGTCTTTTGCGTCCGGCGTCTTGGCAAAGAGCTTGCGCAGCTCGTCGTGAACATTCGCATAGGTGGCCACCGTGGAGCGGACGTTGATGCCGATGGGGGTCGCGTCGATAAGCTTCACCTGCGCGATGCCCTCTGCTTCCACGCTCTTCACATGCTCCGGCAGCGCTGTGCCGGAAATTTCCGCCTGCAGAGCCGGGATCAGGCTTTCGAGGATCAGGGTGGTTTTGCCGGAACCGGACACACCAGTGACAACGGTCAGCCGGCCCTTGGGGATGTCCAGTTCCAGCGGCTTCACAGTGTGGATAGCCGCCGTGGACAGGCGGATACGCCCCAGTGCGAACAGCTCACTTTCCGGGGTGCGGGGCCGGGCGTTCACGCCAGCCCTGCCCGCGAGGAAAGGCCCGATCTGCGAGGCAGCATTTTCCTCGATTTCCGGAATGGTGCCCTGCGCCATGACGTGCCCGCCCCTGACACCGGCTTCCGGGCCCATCTCAATGAGCCAGTCCGCTTCCTTTAAGATCTGGGTGTCGTGATCCACCAGCACCACCGAGTTGCCGTCGGCCACAAGGTCGTGCATCACGGCAGTCAGGCCCTCAATGTTGGAAGGGTGCAGGCCGATGGACGGCTCGTCCAGCACATAGAGCACACCGGTGGTGCGGTTGCGCACAGCCCGAGCCAGCTGCATCCGCTGGCGCTCACCGGTGGAGAGGGTGGCAGCGGAACGATCCAGTGTCAGATACGAAAGCCCCAGCGACAGCAGCCGCGCCGCCACGGTCTGGAAGGACTCGCAGATATTCCGGGCCATGGGGCGCATCTCCTCCGGCAGGCTGTCCGGCACGCCTGCCACCCAGTCGGTGAGCTGCACAAGGGTCATCTGACAGGCTTTATCCAGCGTGATGCCCTGCAGTTTCGGGGTGCGGGCGGCTTTGCACAGCCGGGAACCGCCGCAGTCCGGGCAGACGCCCTGCCGCAGGAACTTTTCCACCCGCTTCATGCCTTTTTCATCCTTGACCTTGGAAAGGGCATTTTCCACGGTATAGGTCGCATTGAAGTAGGTGAAATCCAGCTCCCCAGCCTGATTGGAATTTTTGTTGTGGTAGAAGATATGCTTTTTCTCCGCCGGGCCGTTGTATACGATGTCCTTTTCCCTGTCGGTCAGGTCGCGGAAGGGCACATCCGTGCGCACGCCCATTTCCCGGCAGATGTCCACCATCAGCGACCACATCAGGCTCTTCCAAGGGGCCACCGCGCCCTCGTCGATGGTCAGGCTTTCGTCCGGCACAAGAGTGCTTTTGTCCACGGTCATCACAGTGCCGGTGCCGCTGCAGGTGCGGCAGGCACCCTGACTGTTGAAGGCGAACTCCTCCGCCGAAAGGGCCCGCACGCTGGCCCCGCACGCCGGGCAGACCAGCGGTTTTTCTGCCGCCACTGCAAGGCTGGGCTCCAGCCAGCGGCCGCACTGCGGGCACGGATAGCTGGACAGCCGCGAGTACATCAGGCGCAGGCTGTTGAGCAGCTCCGTTCCGGTGCCAAAAGTGCTGCGGATGCCCGGCACGGCAGGCCGCTGATGCAGGGCCAGCGCCGCCGGAACATACAGCACTTCATCCACCGATGCCTTTGCCGCCTGCGTCATGCGGCGGCGGGTGTAAGTGGACAGCGCGTCCAGATACCGCCGGGAGCCTTCGGCGTAGAGCACGCCCAGCGCCAGTGACGACTTGCCCGAGCCGGACACGCCCGCCACACCCACGATCTTGCCCAGCGGCACATCCACATCAATATTTTTCAGGTTGTGCACCCGCGCACCGCGGATCTCGATATGATCGACCATTTTCCTCTCTCCTGTTTCGTTTTCTCTTCAAACACAGCATCCCCGGCATCCGCTTTTCAGGCGGCCAGACCGGGGATGTTTCTGTTTTTATTTTTATCAGCAGCGTTTCATCTTCTGCTTTTCTTCATACATGCGCTCATCGGCCCGGCGCAGAAGTGCTTCCAGATCCCGCGTGCACGGCTCCCAGACCGCACCCACCGCGGCTCCCACATTCTGCCGCTGCAGCTCCTTCCGGAACTGCAGCACGTTTTCTTCAAACACTTCCTGCGGAACATCCTGCATCAGCACCACGAACTCATCGCCGCCAATACGGTAGGCTTTTTCAGGAAAAGCTGCTTCCAGCGCAGATGCCATCCGGCAGATGAGCGCGTCCCCTGCCTCGTGGCCCAGCGTATCATTGGTCTTTTTCAGGCCGTTCAGGTCGGCGTAAATGCCGCCCACCTGCTGCAGTTCCCGGCCAGACCAGCGCTTCAGCGTCTCCATGTAGCCGTTCCGGTTCCTCAGGTGGGTCAGCGTGTCATAATAGCTGAGCCGCTCCAGATACCGCTGCTGGTCGCGCCGGTCAAGACTGTTGGTGATGAAGAACTGAATGGACGCCAGCAGCGTCGTGTCCCGCGCATGCTCCCTGGGGTTATCCAGGCCAAGAAATCCGATGATCTGTTTTCCGCGGCACATCGGCACAGCCAGCAGACGCCACACCTTTTGCCGTTCCAGCATTTCATAGGTCACAAGGCCCTTTTCCTGTTCCAGCCCATCCATGAAATAGACCTGTTCCTTCTGGAACTGCTCCATCCAGTGCGAGATCACTTCCAGCGGCACATCCTGCAGGTTGTTGATCTCCGGTTCGACGCCGTCACTGACTGCTTCGTAAGTGTTGACCAGAACATTCTTCTCCGGCCTGATCTCAAACAGATAGCTGCGGTCCGCCTTGAAATAGTCCCGCACCACCTCCATCAGATTGTTCAGGGCGTTGTCCATGTCCGTGCCATCCGAAAGCTTTTCCACGCAGCGGTTCAGCATGGTGGCGATCTCCAGTTTTTCAGCAATCTGTGCCCGGCTGGCTTCCAAACGGAACAGTTCTTCATTCTGCTCTCCGAGAGAGACCAGAAACATCAGGAGCATGGAAACGCCGATCATCAGGTTGATGAACGGCGGCCCATAAAACAGGATCTGAATCGCTGCGCCTCCCAGCGGCAGAACAACGTAAGAGCCCATTGCCAGAAAAAGCTTTGTGCTCACCCGTCTGCGGTACTGCACAAGCAGGCTGGCCTCGATCATCATCGTGATGACCGGGATCAGCATACTGAGCGGGTATGCCGCCGCCCGGTGATAAAAATTATCCTGATCGAAGTAATAATACAGGTTGGTGAACTGCGAGATCACCACCAGCGCCATGCCGAGAAAACAGTTCAGCTCTGCACAACGGACACGCTTCAGCTTTTTGCGCTCCTCCTCACGCAGCAGCGTGCTGTTGACGTATCTCGCAAAAAAGAACAGGGTGACATCTGACAGCAAAAAGACGAGAAAATTGCTGATGTGCACCATCCAGCTTCCCATGCTGCCCGGCTCGCCCCGGAAAAAGTAGGCGAGCGCATCGCTGAACAGCAGCACCGCCGTGGAAAGCTGCATCCAGATCATCCAGCGACGGGTCTTCTTTTCGTAATTGACACCCCAGAAAAAACAGATCGCAGCAACCAGGCAAAAAAGGCTTCCGCACAAAAGCATTGCACTGTTGATGGCCTGCGCAACAGACAGATTCATCTTTTCATTCCTTTATCCTCTATGATTTACGCCAATTATTATATCATACCGCCATTTCCTTTGTCGATATTTTCTGCAGCAAAAAACCCGCAATTCCTCTTGAATTGCGGGTTTTTGCAATATTTTTTCCTTTCTCAGGACAGGATCATGCGGTCGTTTGCAAACTCGCCGCCGCTGGCGATCTGGAACTTGGCCAGCAGGTCGGAAACATGCAGGTTCTTCTTTTCCTCGCCGGACACGTCATAGATGATATGTCCCTCATGCATCATGATCAGCCGGTTGCCGTACTTGATGGCATCCTTCATGTTGTGGGTGATCATCATGGTGGTCAGGTGGTTTTCCTCCACGATCTTGGCCGAGAGGGTCAGCACCTTGAGCGCGGTCTTGGGGTCCAGCGCAGCAGTATGCTCGTCCAGCAGCAGGAGCTTGGGCTTGTTCATGGTGGCCATCAGCAGGGTCAGTGCCTGACGCTGGCCGCCGGACAGCAGGCCCACGCGGGCGGTCAGGCGGTCTTCCAGGCCCAGATCCAGCGTTTTCAGCAGTTCACGATACTGCTCCCGCTCTGCCTTGGTGATGCCGATGCGCAGGGTGCGGGGCTTGCCGCGGCGGGCCGCCAGCGCAAGGTTCTCTTCGATCTGCATGGTGGCGGCGGTGCCGGTCATGGGGTCCTGGAACACGCGGCCGATGTAGGCGGCGCGCTGGTGCTCGCTCAGGCGGGTGACGTCCACGCCGTCAATGATGATCTTGCCCTCGTCCACCGGCCACACACCGGCCACGGCGTTCAGCATGGTGGATTTGCCCGCGCCGTTGCCGCCGATGACCGTGACGAAATCGCCCTCGTTCAGCTTCAGGTTCAGGCCGTTCAGAGCTGTTTTCTGGTTGACCGTGCCAGCGTTAAAGGTCTTGGAAACATTCTGGATCTCAAGCATTTTTTGCGTCCTCCTTTGCCTTCTTCACCGGCTTCGAGAAATACTTGCCCTTCCAGTACGGCACAGCAAGGAAAATGGCCACCACGGAAGCGCTCAGCAGCTTCAGCAGGTTGGCGTCGAAGCCCAGGGTCAGCACCAGCTGGATGACGATGTAGTAGATGATGGCACCCAGAGAAACCGAGACCATCTTCAGTGCAAAGTTGTGGAAGATGCGGCCAAACACAGCCTCGCCGATGATGACAGCGGCCAGACCAATGACGATGGCGCCGCGGCCCATGCCAACGTCCGCAAAGCCCTGATACTGGCTCAGCAGTGCACCGGACAGAGCCACCAGACCGTTGGACACGGCCAGACCCAGCACGATGTTGAAATTGGTGTTGATGCCCTGAGCACGGGACATTGCGGGATTGGAGCCGGTGGCACGGATGGCGCAGCCCAGCTCAGTGCCGAAGAACCAGTACAGGATGCCGATGAGCACCGCCGTAACGATGATGATCATGATGATGGGGTTGTGGAGTGCAAACTCCTTGACCCAGCGCAGAGAGATAAGCAGGTTGTACTTGTCCACATTGATGGCCTGGTTTGCCTTGCCCATGATCTTCAGGTTGATGGAGTACAGGGCCAGCTGGGTCAGGATGCCGGCCAGAATGGCCGGGATGCCCATGAAGGTGTGCAGCAGGCCGGTGACAAGACCCGCCAGCAGACCGGCCGCAAGAGCCATGAGCAGCGAGACCCAGACATTCTGGCCGGACAGCAGGCACATGACGCACACAGCGCCGCCGGTGCCGAAGGAGCCGTCCACGGTCAGGTCAGCCACATCCAGAATGCGGTAGGTCAGGTAAACGCCGATGGCCATGATGCCCCAGATAAGGCCCTGCGCGCAGGCACCCGGCAAGGCACCCGGCAGGTTTGCCAGTCTTGCAATGATATCCAAAATAATTCCTCCTGTTTCTGATACGCTTTTTTGTTCCCGTTTGAATACGGGAAAGCGGAGAAGAGCCGTTTTTTGCCCTTCTCCGCTGATTTTTATGTTTGATTTCCCGGAAGAGAACTCCTTCCGTCATCGCTGACGCGATGCCACCTCCCTCAAAGACGGAGGCTTTGGCATGTCGAAAAGCTTTCTCTCCTCGCCAGAGGCTCCCTCACTGAGGGAGCTGTCGAGCGTATGCGAGACTGAAGGAGTTAGCCCTCGATCTCCTCGTAGCCATCGGGAACAGTCAGGCCCAGATCATCGCAGATGGCCTTGTTGTACTTCTTGGTCACGTCGGTGTACTCAATGGGCATGGTGGAGATATCGGCCTCGCCGTTCAGGATCTTCACTGCCATCTCACCGGTGGTGTAGCCCAGATCGTAGTAGCTGATAGACAGAGTGGCCACGCCGCAGCCGGAGCAGATGCCCTCTTCGCCTGCGAACACGGGCTTCTTGGCAGGGCGGCAGATGCCGTCCACGATGCCGGTGTTGGCGGCAACGGTGTTGTCGGTAGGAACGTACAGAGCATCGTTCTCGTCAGCAGCCTTCTGGCAGACGGAAGACAGATCGTTGGAGTCAGAGAAAGCGTACTGAGTGACGGTGACGCCCTTCTCTTCCAGATACTTCTGGACTTCGTCCACCTGATACTGGCTGTTGGCCTCAGCGGAGCAGTACAGCAGGCCGACCTTCTTTGCGTCGGGCATCCACTCCACGATCATCTCTGCCTGCTGATCCAGCGGAGCCAAATCAGAAGTGCCGGAGATGTTGCCGCCCACGGTGCCGTCGAAGTCGGTCAGGCCCAGAGCCACGCCGTACTCGGTGACGGAGGTACCCAGCACGGGGATGGTGTTGGTGGCAGACTGTGCGGCCTGCAGAGCGGGAGTGGCGTTTGCCATGATCAGATCCACGCCAGAGGAAACGAAGCCGTTGGTGATGGTGGCACAGGTTGCGGAATCGCCCTGAGCGTTCTGGAAGTCAAAGGTAACATTATCGCCGAAAGCTGCGGTCAGAGCATCCTCAAAGCCCTGAGTAGCGGCATCCAGAGCGGCGTGCTGCACCAGCTGGCAGATGCCAACGGTGAACTTGTCGCCGGAAGCTGCGGCAGAAGCGGCAGCGGAGGATGCGGGTGCAGCGGAAGAAGCAGCTGCAGAAGACGCAGAAGAACCGCCGCAGGCAGTCAGGGCAGCAGCTGCGCCGCAGGCAGCGGCAGCAGCCAGGAAGGAACGACGAGTGATTTTACGCATAATGATCTATCTCCTCTATCTCTTTGCGTGCGCAGCCAAACAGGACGCCGCGCCGGAAAGCATTGTTTTTGTATGCGGGGCTCGCACAGCCTCGCTTTACACTCGTGAAGTATAGCACAGTTTTCCCCGTAAAACAACTCACTTTTGCCCGAAAACGGCCTTTATAATCGATTGTGTTGAATATATCAATCGATTATTTTGATTGATATTCTAATTTTGTCTGATACTCTGTCAGTTTCGCGAATTCGTCCTCCAGCCAGTGCAGATTGCGTTCCAGCTGCGGAAGAAACTCTTTTTCATGGTCAAAGTCATAATAGAGTGCCTGCCAGAGTTTCGCCTGCATCCGGCGCACCAGCACCGGGCTGAGCTGCGCTTCCAGCTGCTCCACCTCGTCTTCCAGCTCCATGCAGGTCTGCGCCCAGCGCACATCCGTCTGCTCCCGGGCCGGAACATCGTAGCGGGCGAGATAATCCTCCACCCGCGCCTCAATGATCTGCCCGCCGCAGCCGGTGGGCTGCAAAAAATAGCTTACCTCCCCTTCCCGGCTGATCTCCTGCGCCAGAGGATAAAGCGCGCACACCAGCGGCTCGGCGTCGTGGATGGCGCAGTGGTTCCCGGTGAGGAAAGGGCAGTTGTTCCGGTTCTCCTTCACCGGGGCCAGCCGCAGCACCGGCAGGTGGCTCACCGTGCCGATGCTTGCACGGCAGAAGCCCCGGGCCACGATCTGCGGCGGCAGGCGCAGGCGCACTGCAATGCGCCACAGGTCAAAGCCGGACAGCACGATATCCTCCCGCCCGCGGCAGCAGTCGCCGCAGCCGTTGCAGGCAAAGCTGAAATGTGCATCCCGTGCCAGAAGCGGCGTGGCGTCGGTGCGGGTGAAATCGATCTGACCGCACAGGTCGATATGGTCGTCTCGCATGTTCTCTCTTCTTTCCTGATAGAATAGGTCTATTGTACCGCCAACGCCTGCGCGGATCAATTTTTGTTTTCAAGTCGGCGGTATACTTCAATAGCGTCCTGAATGTTGGTCTGCGTCGTCGCATGGTTTCCGGGTGCGCCCAGCGTGACCAGAATGTACTCCTTTCCCTTTACTCTGGCCAGACTTGCCAGACATAAGCCTGCAGCGGCGGTATATCCGGTCTTGCCGCCAAGGATCGTATCCTTCCCGCCGGAAAGTTCGGCGCCGTTCAGCCTGCTCAAAAGAGTACTGGCAAGCCTGACCCCCTCCGGATGCTGCTCTGTCGGCGTGCTCATGTACTGCCCTGTGGTAAATATCGTGCGGAACGTTTCGTTCTGCAGTGCCGCACGCAGCAGCTTTGCAAGGTCAGCCGCTGTGGAATAATGATCTGCTTCGGTCAGACCGGTAGGGTTGCTGAAATGTGTCCGGCTCATGCCAAGCTCTGCCGCTTTCCGGTTCATCAGCGCGACAAAGGCCTCTCTGCTACCGCTCACCTGCCGGGCAAGTGCCTCGCAGCACTCCGCCCCGGAAGGCAGCATTGCCCCATACAGTAAGTCACGCACGGTCACAGTCTCTCCCGATGCAAAGCCTGCCATGGAGGCATCCTGTGCATACAGCGCCGGGAAGAGATCTTCCGGCAGCGTCACCGGCTGGTCAAGCTCAGGTTCAGCTTCCACCGCCAGAAGGACGGTCATTATTTTGGTCAGCGAGGCAGGGGCAGTTTCCTCATTGGCGCGTCTTTTCGCCAGCACCTGCCCTGTCTGCACATTCACCAGGATCTCATATTTGCTGGCCGTTCCCAGCAGGATGTTCTGGTGCAGCAGCAGTGTCAGCAGGATCAGAATGACCGCCAGCAGGCATAGTCTCATGTACCGGCGGCGCACACGGTTGCGGTTATGTTTCATGGTTAGTCGCATCCTTTTTTGCATAGTAAAAGCGCTTTCATCTCTTATAACGAGACAAAAGCGCTTTTTGCTTCAAATCCTGCTTCCAGAACCATCTGCCCAGCAGCTGTCTTTATTCGTATTTTTTCGCTGTAACGATGATCGACCCGAACAACGAAAGGATATACACCACCAGCACCGCGCCCCACACCTGCCAGTCGGTGACACGTTCAGCCAGCATCGCCGCAGCCGTGCAGGGCGGCATCAAAATCAGCGACGCCATCGACCACACTCGGAGTGCCCTTAAAATGTGCTTCCAGTTGCGGTTGTTATAATACACGCCCGGGATGTGGATATGGAACCCGCCCTGCGCAAAGTTGCAGATATGGTTCTCGTCGTAGTAACGGGGCAGTGTTTCGGTCATCCAGAACATGGCGTATGCTCCGTAGACAATGCCAAAGACCACCCCGAGGATCAGCAGCATTTTTGCTCTTTCGGTGTCGGCCAGCCCTGCGCCCCAGACGGCCAGCGCTTCCGCGATGCCCAGCACGCAGCAGACAACGTAGACCGGCAGATACTTTTTCGTTCGGGCCTGCCGGCGCTCCGGCGGCTCCACCGAAAACTGCAGCGCCCTGCGGATCAGTTCTTCCGTTTCCTCATGGGTAAAGCGCTGTTCTTCTTCGGTGCGGCGGCCTTCCAGCAGCTCGGTCACCGTCACGTTCAGCAGCTCTGCCAACGGCACCAGCAGTGAGATGTCCGGCACACTCAAACCGCGCTCCCACTTGCTCACGGCCTTGTCCGACACATAAAGACCTGCGGCCAGCTCTTTCTGGGTCATGCCTTTTTCCCTGCGCAGCTGCGCCAGAAAACTGCCAAATGCAGCTTTGTCCAGTTCGTACATTGTTTGTTCCTCCTGTCCGGTCGTTCTGTTTGTGGCTCCATTGTACCGGGCCTCAGGCCGCTGCGCAACCGACCAGCGGTAGAATTTTCGTATGTTCGCTGTTTTTAAAACAAAAAGCGCTTCTGCCCGTTTTCAAGAAAGGCAGAAGCGCTTTTCATGCTTCGTGTTATTTCAGCTTCAGGCCGTCGCTGAATGCTGCGCCCACGCGTTCACCCAGAACATGATAGCCGTTGTGCACCGGCTCATAGGCAATGGGGTGGAACTTCGCCATGTCGATCTTGCCGTCCTCACCGAGGATGCGCTCGTCGGCGCTGATGTTGACGATCTCACCGATGATGTTGCCCTCTTCGGTGCTGCGCACATACCTGCACTCCAGTGTCAGGGGCAGCTGAGTGAACAGCGGCGCATCCACCGCGGCACTCTTTTCGGCGGTCAGGCCGGATTTTTCCATCTTATCCGGGGTGTTGTTGCCGGAGACGATGCCCACATAATCGCAGGCGGCGACGTTCTCTGCATCCGCAAAGCTGATAGTGAATGCCTTTTTCAGCTTGATGTTCTTGGTGGTCTTGTGACCTTCGCTCAGACACAGCTCCACCAGATTGGTATCATACAGCCCGCCCCAGGCCGCATTCATCGCGTCCGGCCTGCCGTTCTCGTCGTAGGTGCCGACGATAAGCACCGGCAGCGGATAAAACCACGGGTTCGAACCAAAATCTTTACGCATCGCAAAACACTCCTTGCAGTTCTAATTCCCAGCAGAATGCTGGTATATCTATTGTATCACCTTTTTGCAGGGAATCAAGGGCCCCCGGGATGCCGGGCTGTCAGACTGGGTCTTCCCCGCTCTCCGGCAGCTTTGCCATCACCGGGCGGCCGGGCTCGTTGTCCAGCTCCAGCAGAGCGGCAGCGGCATTCTCTTCCATGGTCTGCACGGCCCGCAGCTTGCGGCTGATGGCGCGGCTGCGCACGCCGATGAGGTTGTCCAGTTCCTCGTCCGTCTGGCGCAGGCGCTGCTGCATCTTGGAAAGCCCCTGACCGAACTTGTCAAACTCGGTCTTCACGGCCCCCAGCAGCTGCCACACCTCGCCCGAACGCTTCTGGATGGCAAGGGTCTTGAAGCCCATCTGCAGGCTGTTGAGCAGCGCAGCCATGGTGCTGGGGCCCGCAATGTTCACCTGATAATCCCGCTGCAGCACTTCCAGCAGGCCCGCGTTCACCACCTCGGCATACAGACCCTCAAAGGGAAGGAACAGGATGCCGAATGCAGTGGTGTAGGGCGGCTCCACATACTTTTCGCGGATGTCCTTGGCCTCAGCCCGCAGCACCATCTCCAGCGCATGGCGGGCGTTCTCCACAGCCTGTGCGTCGCCGGAAGCCTGCGCATCCTGCAGGTGGGCGTAGGTGTCGCCGGGGAACTTGGAGTCGATGGGCAGCCAGACCGTTCCGCCGTCAGCCCCCGGCATCTTGATGGCGTATTCCACCCGCTGGGTGCTGCCCGGGATGGTGGCCACATTGGTGTCGTACTGCTCCGGAGCCAGGATCTCTTCCAGAATGGCCCCCAGCTGGATCTCGCCCAGAATGCCACGGGTCTTCACGCCGGAAAGCACCTGCTTCAGCCCGCCCACATCGGCGGCGAGGTTCTGCATCTCGCCCAGACCCTTATACACCTGTTCCAGCTGGTCATTGACCGCCTTGAAGCTCTCGGTCACCCGCTTCTGCAGAGCGTCCTGCAGCTGTTCGTCCACTGTGCGCCGGATCTCGTCCAGCTTCTGGGCGTTCTGCGTCTGCAGGGCTGTCATGCCTTCCGCGAGAGTGCGGCGCATCTCCTCCAGCTTGCGGGCGTTGGATGCTTCCAGCCCCTGCAGGCGCTGCTCCATGATCTGCTGCTGGCTTCCCTGACCGGCAGCAAGAGCCGTGCTCATGCTCTGCACCGAAGCCTGCAGCGTTTCGCTGATCTGACCCATGGCGGCAAGATTCTGCTGCGACATTTCGGCCAGCTTTGCCTCCACCTGCCGGTTCTGCGCTTCCAGCTGCTGGCGCAGCCATTCCTTCAGCGCGTCATCATCCCGGCTGGCCACAGGCTTTGCCGAGCGGTACAGCAGCAGCGCCATCATCAGGCAGATGGCCACCAGAAGAAAGGTGTAGAGAAATGCTAAAAATTCCATGGTTTACGTCTCCTGTTGCAAAATCCGGGCTCTGTGTGAACAAAGCCCGGAGCTGCGTTGGTTTTTCAGTTTTTCATATATGCCTGCCAGAAAGCGAGCGCGTCGTCCATCCAGCCCTCCGCATCCGTGCCGTGGGCGACACCCACCGCATGCTCTGCGTTGTTGTAATAGACGCCTTTGTGCGGCACGCCCTTCTGGACGAGGGCTTTTTCCAGCACCGGGCTCTGTCGGTTCCAGTCCAGCAGCGCCAGGATCTTGTCGCTCCGTCCGCACCAGAAATAGGTGGGCGGATAATCCGGCGTGATCACGTCAGAGATCCTGAGCCAGTAAAAACGCTGCTCCAGCACGCCCGGGTCCATCAGAACGGAATACGCCGGTTTGGCCTCAAAGAAATCGTTGACCGGGTAGGCCAGCAGCACCGCCGCCGGTGCAGACACACCCAGCTGGCGATAGCCGTATTTCTCGTTGTCCGACGCCAGAATGCCTGCGATATGCCCGCCGGAGGAAAAGCCCAGCAGAGCATAGTCTTCACGCTGGACACTGAACTGCTCTGCGTGGTCGTCGATGAACTTCAGCGCCTGCAGGGCATCCCGCATGGAGGCATCATCTCCGGCGTCCAGAAAAGTGCGGTAGCGCAGTGCAAATACAGTGTAGCCTTTTTTGTGGAAGTAGGCGGCCGATGTCACCGCCTCGCCCAGCTCACCGGTCGTGATGTCCGCGTTGCCGCCGATGGTCAGCACATATTTCGCATTGGGCTGTTCCGCCGGGAAATAAAACAGCTGTGCCATGCCGAGCGCCGGGTTTTCTGCAATTTCTTCCTCACTGTAAAGCTGCCAGGTGACCTGAATGCCCTTGTTTCCATTTTCAATGGCCATGTTCAGGGTCTCCACACAGTCCTCAATTTTTTCTTTGCCAACATACTCTTCCAGCGTCTGGTTTTCATAGACCTTGCGCAGAAGGGTGCTGTTGGCGTCACTGTGGGCATAGGTGGTGATTCCGCTGCGAATGATACCCGGGTCGCTGCGCAGCTGTTTCATGGTCATCTGTGCGTTGACATCCGGCTCCAGATATTCCGCCGATGCCGGCAGGCCGGCCGCCAGCAGCAGGCACAGGCAAGTCCCAGCCGCAAAGAGCCTGCGTTTCAGCTTTGTTGTCATGATCTTGTCTGTTCCTCCCAAAAAGCGATTGCCTCATTCAGCCAGCCTTCCGCGTCAGTGCCCTTTCCGGCACCCACAGCGTGGGGTGCCTTGTCATAAACATGATAAATGTGGGGCACACCGCTGCTTTCCAGTGCCTTTTCCAGCACCGGCCCCTGAGCCGACCAGCACATGGTGGACAGCACAAAGTCGTTGCGCCCGCACCAGTGATAGGTGGGCGGATAGTCCGGCGTGATGTAATCCGAAAGTGTCAGGTCATAATATTTCTGTTTCACGGTTTCCGGGTCGATGAACAGGTGATAGAGGGGCTTGTACTCAAGGAAATTGTTTACCGGGTAGCCCAGCAGCATGGCTCCGGGCTTTGGCAGGCCGTAGTTTTTATAGCCCATTTTTTCGCTGCCGAAAAGCCCCGCGATCTGCCCGCCGGAAGAATAGGCCACGATGGCATAGTCTTCTGCCTGCACGCCGAATTCCTCTGCGTGCTCTGTGATGTACTGCACCGCACGGGCCACATCCTCCAGAGGGGCATTGCCGCCGGCCTTCATGCCGATGCGGTACCGCAGCACAAAAGCGGAATAGCCCATCTCGTGCAGATTCCATGCCGTGGACACGCCCTCGCGGATCTCGGCGCTCACCACCACAGCGTTGCCGCCGATGATCAGTGCATATTTATTGCTGGCCGCCTGCCCTTCTGCCGGGAAATAATAAAGCTCCACGCCGTCGCGGCTGGTATCCTGCGCGATCTCTTCCGCCGTGTACAGCGGATAAGTCACCTGCGTCCCCGCATTGTAGGTGCGGATGAGAAAGTTCAGTCCATCTGCCGCATCCTGCGCTGTCCAGCGGTTGGACAGGCGGCTCAAAGGCTGTGTGTCCCAATACATCCGGTCGAGACACCGATCCTGATCCAGTGAATAAGTATAGATGCCCGCCCCAACGATGCTGGGGTTGCTGCGGATCTCCCCCATTTTGGTCTGCGGCGTGATGTTTGCCTCGCCGAGCTCTGCAGCAAACGCAGGCAGGGCCAGCAGGCACACAAGGCAGATGCTGAGCACCGCCGTCCGTAATTTCTGTTTCAACGAAAGCTCCCCTTTTTCATTTTCAGCTTCAGCGGCACTGCGCCTCCCAGAAGGCCACCGCCTGCTGCACCCAGCCCTCTGCGTCAGTGCCGCGGGCCGTGCCGCTGGCGTGGGGGCCGTTTTTCACATGCAGGCACTGATAGACCGCGCCGCTGTCCGCCAGAGCCTTTTCCAGCTTCGGGCCCTGCAGGCAGAAGACCATCCGGCGCATGTAGACATCGTTGTCGCCATACCAGAAAAAGACGGGCGTATAGTTTTCGTTGACCACATCCGAAATGTCTGTCCAGTAGTAACGCCAGCCGATGCCCACGGGGTCGATCAGCACCTGATACACCGGCTTGACCTCGGCGAAGTCATTGATGGGGTAGCCCAGCAGCAGCGCCGCAGGCTGCGGGATGCCGAAGGATTCCCAGCCGAACTTCGGCGAGTCGGAACCCAGCAGACCGATGATCTGTCCGCCGGAAGAAAAGCCCACCAGCGCATAGTTCTCACGCTGGACATCGAACTGCTGCGCGCGCTCATCCACATATTTCACCGCATTGGCAATGTCCTGCATCGGGGCATTATCGCTGGCGTCCCAGAACGAGCGGTAGCGCATCACGAACACCGCATAGCCTGCATCGTGCAGCTGGGAAGCCACAGCTGCGCCCTCATTCAGCTCCGCCGTGGTGGGGCCGCCGTTGCCGGGCACCACGATGGCGTATTTTGCGCCGGAAGTTTTCGCCGGGAAATAATAAAGCTGCACCATGCCCAGTTGAGGATTGGCCGCGATTTCTTCCTCACTGTAGACCTGCCAGGTGATCTGCACCCCGCGGTTGTAGTTCTCGATCATCAGGTTCATGGCGTCGGCAGCGTCCTGCGCCGCACCGGAGCCCGCGTACTGCAGGAGAGTATAGTCATCATAGCGGTGGTCGTCCTCCGACCACTCGCTGCTGTATGTATAAAAGCCCGAGCCCCTGACACTGGGGTTCTCACGCAGTTCCTTCATGGTGGTCTGAGTCGTAATGTCCGCTGCACCGTATTCTGCGGCAAATGCCGAAAGCGACAGGCTCGCCAGCATCCCCAGCGCACACACAGCTGTCCTCATCCATTTCATCGTTTCTGTGTCCTCCGTTTTTTCCGGCGGCGGGTGCCGCCATTCCTTTATCAGATTTATTGTATCACAAACGCCCCCGATGTCAAAACAAATCTGTGCAGTCCAGCGCTTGTGCCGCGCCGCAAATTCTGCTATACTGAAAATAGTTTTTTGGATAAAGAGGGTGCAGGCGGTCTTGCCCCGCCTGCGGGATCAGAAGTATGAGTGAAATTACGATCCGGCCCATGGAGCCGGAGGATTGGGATCAGGTTTCAAGAATCTATTTAGAGGGCATCGCCACGGAGTATGCCACCTTCCAGACCGACTGTCCGCCTTATGCCGCATGGGACGCTTCCCACACGAAGGAGTGTCGTCTTGTGCTGCTGTTGAACGGCGTCATTGCGGGCTGGACGGCGCTGCACCGGGTGGACCCCCGCTGGTGCTACCGGGGCGTTGCCGAGGTGAGCATCTATGTGGGCGAAAAATTCCGCGGCCACGGGCTGGGGTATCATCTGCTCACCGAGCTGTGCCGCCAGGCCGAAAAGGCGGGCTACTGGACACTGCAGTCCACCGTGCTGCAGGACAATGCTGCCAGCCGTGCCCTGCACACCAAGTGCGGCTTCCGTCTGGTGGGGCGGCGTGAGCGCATCGCCCGGGACTGCCACGGCCGCTGGCTGGACACCTTTCTCATGGAGCGCCGTGCTGCCTCAGACGAACCTGAGGGTTACAAAAAGCTGTAATATGCATCAAAAAGGGGCTTCCTGTGCCAGATCACAGGAAGCCCCTTTTGCGTTTTTCAGAATATGCTTACCACTCTTCGCCGTCTTCAGAGACACCGTTCATCACGGAGCCCGCGCGGGAGCGCTGGAACATGCTCTCCACCACAGCGCAATACTTATCCGCCAGGCAGACGATGATGGCCTCGCGGCAGGTGGGCACATGACGGAAGGTCAGCGGCCACATATGGCACGCGATAATGCTCTGTTCCTTTTTGGTGATGCCGAACACTTTCTTCGCGTTGACACAGGCATAGCCCGGGTGCGAGAAGCCGTGCATCTCAAACAGGCGGCGCAGGCCGTGGAAAGTGCCCTTCTTGTGCCAGTCGTACAGATAGAAATCGTGGAGCAGAGCACCCACCGCCAGCGAAGTCTCATCTGCATTCAGATGCAGGCGGCGGTTGATCCAGAAGCTGACCAGCGCCACATTCTTGCAGTGCTGATAGGTGGTGACAGAGCCATGCTGGATATATTCCCGCATGCGCTGCACTTCCGGGTGGTGGTCATATTTTTCCACGATCGCATAAAGCTGTTCGCGTTCAGTCTCAGAAAGCTGCATTCTGCAATGTTCCCTTTCGCCCGAAACGGGTACTCAGATAATGGTCAGGAGCGGAGCTGCACCGGGTTGGAATTGCCGAAGTTTTCAGCGGTGGAGGGATTCTCCCGTTCGAGAGAAAGATCCACCAGATACTGCTTACCGTCGCCCAGCTCTTCCAGCTGCGCCAGCTTTTCCTTTGCGGAAGCCTCATCGGGATACCACTGGATGAGGAAGAAATTTTCTTCCTCCACGCCGTAGTACAGCCACTGTCCGTCTGCACGCAGCCAGTCGTCCAGATGATCCACCTCTTCGCCGTCCGGCAGGCCAAGGCCCTCTTCCGCGTAGAGATTTTCGGGTTCCACCTGAAGCATCTCGATCACCTGAATGGAGCTCTGCAGGTATTCGTCCTGCGAGACCGCTTTGTCAGAAAGCTCCCAGCCGGTGAGAAATGCCTGCATGAGCAGGTCGCGCACCGAGATGCGCGGCAGAGTCGGATCCATAACCATTTTGATTTCCTTCTTCCATGGGGACAAGCCCCTTTAGTTTGTCCCTGCTGACCAGTATACGCCTGCATACTGTGCAAGTCAACAGTTCAATTGTGAATTTTTTGTAGGTACGAACAAATATGCCAGACTTAGCCAACCGAAAACTCAAAAGTGTCGTTCAGCCATTCCACAGCCAGCTCCACCCAGTGGTGCCGATGGCGGCTGGGCTGATCCACCTCCGCCGTGCTGATGCTGGTGCCGTGGACGCCTTTTTCAAAAAGATGTGCTTCGCAGGGCACGCCCGCCTTGCGCAGAGCGCCCAGCAGCATCAGCGTGTTTTCCACCGGCACCGTTCCGTCCTCCATGGTATGCCAGACGAACACCGGCGGTGTGTCCGGCGTGATCCTGTCTTCCAGCGAAAACGCCTGCTGTGCGGTGCGGTCGGTGCTGCCTGCCAGCTGTTCAAAGCTGCCGCGGTGGGCGTATTCCCCCGCCGTGACCACCGGATAGCCCAAAATCACCGCATTGGGCCGGGGCTGGGCCGTTTCGCCGGGGATATCCAGCACCGCACCGGAAAGGGCCAGATGCCCGCCTGCCGAGAACCCGCACACGGCGATCTTTTCCGGCAGAACATGCCACTGGGCAGCGTGCTGCCGCACAAGGCCGATGGCCTGTGCCAGCTGGCGCAGGGGCAGATAGGCCTGCGCTTTCTCGCAGATGGCGTAATCCAGCACGGCGGTGTGATACCCCGCCGCCGCAAACTGCAGCGCCACCGGGTCGCCCTCCCGGGCGCTGACATGGACATAGCCCCCGCCGGGCACCACCAGCACCAGCGGCCGGTCGATGACATTGGGCATCCGGTCGGTGGAATCCCGCAGATAAACCGTCAGTGTCCCGCCGCCGGTGAGTTCCAGTTGTTTCAGCTGCATGATGTTTCCTCCTTTTTCACATCCTTTGCGGCTTATTATAGCACAAACCCGGCTATTTTTAAACTTTTTATGAAAGCCCTTGATTTTTGCTCCGCAGCGGTGTATATTAGCACTCGAAAGTTATGAGTGCTAAGCTTTCAAAAGCAGTTATGCGTTCAGAGTGCTGGCACTGACTACAGATAAAAAGAGGTTTTGCATTATGGCTAAAAAAGAATTTCAGGCTGAAAGCAAAAAGCTGATGGATATGATGATCAACTCCATCTACACCAACAAGGAAATTTTCCTGCGTGAGCTGATCTCCAATGCATCGGACGCCATCGACAAGCTTTATTATAAGAGCCTGACGGATACCTCCGTGGGCATGAACAAGGGCGATTTCCGCATCCTTATCACCCGCGACAAGGAAAACCGCATCCTGACCGTGGAGGACAACGGCATCGGCATGACCAAAGAAGAGCTGGAGCAGAATCTGGGCACCATTGCTCACTCCGGTTCGCTGGACTTCAAGAAGGACAACAAGGACGAGAACATCGACATCATCGGCCAGTTCGGCGTCGGCTTCTACTCCTCCTTCATGGCGGCTGACAAGGTCACTGTCATCTCCAAGGCCTATGGTTCTGACGAAGCATGGCAGTGGGAATCCTCCGGCGTGGACGGCTACGAGATGACCCCCGCCGAAAAGGACACCGCAGGCACCCAGATCATCCTGCACATCAAGCCCAACACGGACACTGACAACTATGACAACTTCCTCGATGAGTACGGCATTGTGGCCATCGTGAAGAAGTACAGCGACTATGTACGCTATCCCATCCAGATGGAGCGCGAGAAGAGCCGCCAGAAGCCGGAACCCGATCCCAAGCCGGAAGATTACAAGCCTGAGTGGGAGACCTACACCGAGCTGGAGACCCTGAACAGCATGGTGCCCATCTGGAAGAAGCAGAAGAGCGAGGTCACGGACGAAGAGTACAACACCTTCTATAAGGATAAGTTTGCCGACTATTCTGACCCCGCCCGCGTCATCGTCAGCCGCACCGAGGGCACCGCAAACTACAATGCCCTGCTGTTCGTGCCCAGCCACCGTCCCTACGACTTCTACACCAAGGACTATGAGAAGGGCCTGGCCCTGTATGCTTCCGGCGTGCTCATCATGGAAAAGTGTGCCGACCTGCTGCCCGATTACTTCAGCTTTGTCAAGGGCATCGTGGACAGCCAGGATCTGAGCCTGAACATCAGCCGTGAGATGCTGCAGAAGGACAACCAGCTCAAGCTGATCCACAACGCTCTGGAAAAGAAGATCAAGAACGAGCTGCACGCCATGCTGGCCAACGACCGCGAGAAATACGAGGAGTTCTGGAAGGAATTCGGCCGTCAGATCAAGTTTGGTGCTTACTCTGACTACGGCATGCACGCCGAGCTGCTGCGTGACCTGCTGCTGTTCTACTCTGCTAAGGAACAGAAAATGGTCACCCTGCAGGAGTATGTGGACAAGATGCCTGCTGAGCAGAAGTACATCTACTTCGCAGCCGGCGACTCCACCGACCGTCTAGCAAAGTTGCCTGCTGCTGAGCTGGTCATGGACAAGGGCTATGATGTCCTGCTGCTGACCGAGGATGTGGACGAGTTCTGCCTGCAGATCCTGCGCACCTATCCCCGCAAGGATGCCGAGGGCAAGGACGGCACCGTGGAGTTCAAGAACGTCAACAGCGGCGATCTGGGCCTCGAGACCGAGGAAGAAAAGAAGGCCGCTGAAGATGCTACCGCTGAGAACAAGAGCCTGTTCGATGCCATGAAGGACGCTCTGGACGGCAAGGTGAAGGAAGTCAAGGTCTCCACCCGCCTGAAGGATCACCCCGTGTGCCTGAGTGCGGACGGCCCGCTGTCCATTGAGATGGAGAAGGTGCTGTCCAAGCAGCCCGGCAGCGAAGGCGTGAAGAGCGACAAGGTGCTGGAGCTGAATGTCAATCACCCCGTGTTCGCCGTGCTGAAAGCCGCACAGGAAGCCGGCGACACCGACAAGCTGAAGAAGTACAGCGCTCTGCTGTACGCACAGGCACAGCTGATCGAAGGCCTGCCCGTGGATGACCCCGCCGCCTACGCCGAGGCCGTCTGCAGCCTGATGAAGTAACTTTCCCCGGAATGCGGCGGTCTTACTCCCCTGCCGCTTCCACACGCATAGATTTTACCTCTTAACAAAAAGACCGCGCTCCGCTATAATAGAGTGGAGCGCGGTCTTTTTCTGTTCCCGCCGGGGCAGATGCGCCAGATTGAGAGGTTTTTGTCCATGCAGCAGCCGAAGAAGCACTATTTTGCCAAGATCCCTACCATCGCCATCTTCATTGTTTTTGCCATGTCGGCACCGCTGGGTGTGCTGCTGTTCATCCTGAAAGGCATCGACAAAAACGCCCAGAAGGAGGAGCAGGCAGCTGCCGGTCATCCCAATGCCGGGGCGTATCCGGCACACACACCGCCCATGCCGAACGCAGAAGCCAGACCTGCTGCAGACGACCCCACCAAAGAGCAGAAGGACGCCAAGGAACGTCACAAACTTCTCACTGCCCTGTGCACCATCGGCGGTGTCGTTTTTCTGTGGGCCGGTTCCCGCACCCTGTTCATAGCGGGTGCCGCCAGCATGATGGAGGCTTTCACTGCTATTGCCCAGAT
This sequence comes from Oxalobacter sp., assembly GCA_963615785.1. Classification (GTDB taxonomy): domain Bacteria; phylum Bacillota; class Clostridia; order Oscillospirales; family Ruminococcaceae; genus Faecalibacterium. Next base: position 79,612 of record CAVEID010000004.1, read on the forward strand.
ACTGGGCGGCGGTGCGGCACTGTTCACCGGCCTGCACATGAACCGCACCCACAAGCTGGAACGCCTGCTGGACAAGATCGTGGCCGGCCGGGACAATATCCCGCTGGACGAGCTGTTCGCGGCCGCCGGAGTGGATGCCGCCAAAGGCCGCTCTGCGCTGGAAAGCGCCATTGAGCACGGTTACTTCGGCGCAGATGCCTACATCGACAACCGCACCAATACTCTTGTGGTGCGCGGTGCGGCCCCTCAGCCGCCCCAGAAACCAAAGCCGGAACCCGCCACGGAACCTGCGCCGGCTGACCAGTACGCTGCCATCCTGCAGCAGCTGCGGCAGGTCAATGCTGCTATCCCGGACCCGGTAATGACCGCCAAGATCGACCGGCTGGAATCACTCAGCGCCCGCATCTTCGAGCTGGCCCGCAAAGACCCCGGCAAAAAAGCCCAGCTGCAGAAGTTCATGGACTATTACCTGCCCACGGCCCTGAAGCTGCTGAACACCTACGCCAGCCTTTCCCAGCAGGGCGTGCAGGGTGAAAACATCATCGACGCCAAGCAGAACATTGAGCGTTCCATGGATCTGCTGGTGTCCGCCTTTGAAAATCAGCTGGACAAGCTGTTCCAATCCGACGCGCTGGATGTTTCCGCCGATGTGGCAGCACTGGAAGGCATGCTGAACATGGACGGCCTGACCGGCAGCGACTTTGCAAAATAAAAAACACTCCCGGAGAAGTCTGCAGACCTCTTCGGGAGTATTTTTATGCAATCATCCTTTTTTGTTCTTTTCCCGATATTCCGACGGCGTGCAGCCCTTTTCCGCCCGGAACACCCGTGCAAAATAGCTCATGTCCTCAAAGCCGCAGGCTTCCCCAATGGCCGTGATGCTCATGTCCATCTGCTCCAAAAGCTGCACCGCATGGCGGATGCGGTGCTGGCGCAGATATTCCTTCGGGGTCAGGTTCATCATCCGCCGGAAGCAGCGCAGGCACTCGCTGACGCTGATGGCTGCGCTGGCTGCGATCTGCTCCGTGGTGATGGGTTCTGCCCGGTGGCCGCGCACAAAATCCACCATCTGCTTGATGCGCTCCGCGTCCCGCAGCTCCCGTTCCGAGGGTGCCTGCGCATGCTGCACGCAGTGCTGCGCCAGAAGGCAGATCACCCGGGACAGCGCCGCCCGCACCTCAAACTCATAGCCGGGAGCCTTCTGCGGCCAGATGTCCGCGATGCGCCGCAGCTCTGCCAGCGCCTGCCGCTCCCACTCGGTCTCGCCTAAGACCGGCACGCACCGGCATTCCGGCGCACAGAGCACCGGGCCCAGATATTTCCGCCAGAACACGCTGCCGGACGCCCCGCCAACGACCGACGGCTCGAACACGATGGAGATCTGGTGGATCAGCCCGTTTTCCTCCGCTGCCTTGTTGCCATGCAGCACGCCGGAACCGACAAACAGGGCCTGCCCCGCTTTCAGCTCAAAGGTTTTTCCATCGGCCATGCCCAGCAGGCGGCCTTCTGTCACAAGGTTGATCTCCACTTCCTCGTGCCAGTGCCACGGCACCCCGCCGTACTGCTCCTCGGCTTCCCCATCCCAAAGGCCCCAGATCTCTATCGGGAACTCCGGCGTGCCCACCTTGATGATCTCTCTGCCATCATCGCCCACAATGATACGCCACAGACCATTTTCATCCAGCATGACGATTTTCTCCTATTGATCCAGGTGTTTTATCCTAACAGAATGCTTTGTTTGGTTATATAATAGCATTGTAAAGAGGTTCTTGCAAGACCAGATCACCCGTTATACAAATGTTTTTCTGGAGGGATCTTTCTATGCTGTCTGTCAAGCTGTTTTTCATCAATGCCGCCATCGAAAATCTTGTCAACTGGGTCTGTGTTGAAGAAACACCTGCGTTCGTCGATGTCTACCTCACCATGCTGGATCACCTGATGCAGCTTCGCCGCACTCTGCGCGCCCGCTGAGTGCCCCCGTTTTCCACCTTTCCGCGCTGCTGCCGGTTTCCCGGTGCAGCGCTTTTTTGTTTGTATACAAAAGCGCAAATCTCCATACTTTGCGGCTGTTGTCCCATCTTTCGGCATCGAGAGATTCACAGTCGATTTCACCAATGATTTTTCTGTTTGTATTTTGATTTTATTTCAATTGTCCGATTCTCTCGCAGGGCATGATCTCGTCCTTTTTGCAACTTTTCATTGAGATGCAACAATAACACATGGTTTTTTGTGGTTGGATTTTATATTATAGGGTCAGAAGTCTGCGGTGCGTCTGTGTGTGCCGCAATGTGTTTCACCCGAACCCGCTCAAAAGGAGGAAAATCCTATGATGAAATCTGTTTCCGCATGGAAGCAGGAGCTGGCTGACGGCACCCATGCCGCACGTCTGGCCTCGCTCTACTGCTGCACCCCCGAAGAGACTCCTGCACAGGCTGCCCGCTATGAGGCCGTGCTGAACGGCCTGGACGCCGCCTTCGGCGCTCACTCTGAAGCCGGGCTTTACAGTGCTCCCGGCCGCACCGAGATCGGCGGCAACCACACCGATCACCAGCATGGCCGCGTGCTGGCCGGCAGCGTGAACATCGACATGATCGCCGCCGCAGCCCCCAACGCCCTGAATCAGCTGCGCGTGCAGAGCGAGGGCTACGACCTGTGCGTCGTTGATCTTGACGACCTGGCTGCCCGCAAGGAAGAGGAAAACACCACCATCTCCCTCCTGCGCGGTGAGTGTGAAGCATTCCGTCAGCGCGGTGCAAAGCTTTCCGGTCTGGACGTCTACGTTTCTTCCAACGTGCCCAAGGGCAGCGGCGTCTCGTCCTCTGCAGCCTTTGAGGTGCTGATCGGCGTGATCCTGAACGACTGCTTCATGGAGGACAAAATTTCCCCCATTGCCATCGCACAGATCGGCCAGTGGGCAGAGAACGTCTACTTCGGCAAGCCCTGCGGCCTGATGGATCAGATGGCCTCCAGCGTGGGCAACATCATCACCATTGATTTCGCCGACCCGGCTCACCCTGACGTGGAGCCGGTGCAGGTGGATTTCTCCAAAGCCGGCCTTGCGCTGTGCATTCTGGACTCCGGCGCAGACCACGCCGACCTGACCGATGAATATGCTGCCATTCCTGCCGAGTGCCGTGCTGTCGCTGCCGTGTGCGGCGGCGAGGTCCTGCGTGAGGTGCCTTTTGAAACGTTCATCGCAAAGCTGCCCGAATGCCGCAGGCAGTGCGGTGACCGCGCCGTGCTGCGTGCCTTCCACTTCTACGCTGACAATGACCGTGTGCCTCAGCAGGTCGCCGCTCTGCGCGAGAATGACTTTGACACCTTCCTGCAGCTGGTCACCGAATCCGGCGACAGCAGCTGGGAATACCTGCAGAACGTTATCCCCGCCGGGTACAAGGAGCATCAGGAAGTGGCTGTGGCCATCACTGCTGCAAAGCATTTCCTGAACGGCAGGGGCGCAGTCCGTGTCCATGGCGGCGGTTTCGCAGGCACCATTCAGGCATTCGTTCCCGTGGAACTGCTGGCCGACTTCAAGAAGAACATGGAAGCCATCCTCGGTGAGGGCCGCTGCCATGTGCTGAACATCCGTCCCGAAGGAGGCGCTGTTCTGTGATCTCTACTGCAATTCAGCAGCTCGTGAATTATGGGCTGGACACCGGGCTCATCCTGCCCGACGACGAAATCTACATCCGCAATCAGCTGCTCATGACCATGCAGCTGGACGACTTCACCGCACCGGAGGGTGAGGTGTGCTACACCGATCTGGAAAGCATCCTGAAAGCGCTGGTGGACGATGCCGTGGCACGCGGCGTGTGTGAGGACAACTCCACCGCCCGCGACCTGTTCGACACCAGACTCATGGGCGTGCTGACCCCGCGTCCCAGCATCGTGCGCGCCAACTTTGAGGAGCGCTACGAAAACGAGGGCCCGCAGGCTGCCACCGACTGGTTCTACAAGTTCAGTCAGGACACCGATTACATCCGCCGCTACCGCATCAAGCGCGACCTGAAATGGGTCACCAAGACCCCTTACGGCGATCTGGACATCACCATCAACCTGTCCAAGCCCGAAAAAGACCCCAAGGCCATCGCCGCCGCAAAGCTTGCCCCCCAGAGCGCTTACCCCAAGTGCCAGCTCTGCGCCGAAAACGAGGGCTATGCAGGCCGCATGAACCATCCTGCCCGCGAGAATCACCGCATCATCCCGCTGACCATCAACGACAGCGCGTGGAACCTGCAGTACAGCCCCTACGTCTACTACAATGAGCACTGCATCGTGTTCAACAGCCAGCACACCCCCATGAAGATCGAGCGGGCCACTTTCCGCAAGCTGCTGGATTTTGTGGGCCTGTTCCCCCACTACTTTGTGGGCAGCAATGCCGACCTGCCCATCGTGGGCGGCAGCATCCTGAGCCACGACCACTTCCAGGGCGGCCACTATGAGTTCGCCATGGCCAAGGCCCCCATTGAAAAGCAGTGGGTCTTCCCCGGCTTCGAGGATGTGGATGCCGGCATCGTGCACTGGCCCATGAGCTGCATCCGTCTGACCTGTGAGGATGACGAGCGTCTGGTGGAGCTGGCAGACAAGATCCTGACCGCATGGCGCGGCTACTCCGACGAGAAGTGCTTTGTGTTCGCCGAGACCGACGGCGAGCCCCACAACACCATCACCCCCATCGCCCGGATGCGGGATGGCAAGTATCAGCTTGATCTGGTGCTGCGCAACAACATCACCACGCCGGAGCATCCGCTGGGCGTGTTCCACCCCCACGCAAAGCTCCACCACATCAAGAAGGAGAACATCGGTCTGATCGAGGTCATGGGTCTGGCTGTTCTGCCCAGCCGCCTGAAAAAGGAGATGGCCGAGCTGGCTGATGCGCTGGTGCAGCGTGTCCCCACCGCTCAGTATCCCGAGGAACTGCAGAAACACGCCGAGTGGGCTGAAGACATCCTCGCCCGCCATCCGGAACTGGATGCAGACAATGTGCACCCCATCCTGCAGGATGAGATCGGCCATGTGTTTGCCGAGGTTCTGACCGACGCCGGCGTCTACAAGCTGGACGAAGCCGGCCGCGCAGGCTTTGAGCGCTTCCTCGCAAGCGTGCAGTAAATTTTCCATTATAAACAGCACACCCCGCCGGAATATCGTCCGGCGGGGTGTGCTGTTTATTTCTGGAATTCTTTCAGGTATCGGCGGTACTCCCTGCCGTAATAGCCAAAGTAGTTTTTGTTCCACGGCTTGCGGCCTGCAAGGAAGTGCGCAACGACCACCGTCTTGCGCAGGTTATACTTGAACACCAGACGCTCCACCACATAGCGTGCAGCGGCATAGTTATAGCGCTCGTCCAGCTTCAGGACTTTTCCATCAAAAATTTTATTGGCGATGTCCTGATCCATATAAGTCAGTTCATAGTTCTGCTGGATTTTCCGGATCTCGTCCACAAATTCTTCCTGTGTCCATCGTTCACGGATGCCTTTCAGGTCCATGAGCTGGACGCCTGCATTATAGTAATCATCGTGGAGCTCCAGCCGCTTCATCGCCTTTTTGCGTGCTGCAGGCCAGCTGTCCTGCACAGCAGCGATCAGGTTTTCGCCCAGCTCTGCATAATAGAGCGGATCGATATCCCCGCGGATCATCATGTCCACATCCAGATACAAAGCGCGGTCTTCGTCTTTCAAAATCCACGGCATCAGCAGCCGGTAATATGTTTCTTTTGTGACATACAGCTCAATGGGCAGACTCTCAAATACTTTTTCGAATTCTTCGTCCAGTTTAACAGGCCGGAACTCCCAGCCATACTTTTCAATGTCCGTGCGCAGCGCCTCAATGCTTGCCTCGCCCACGCGGGAGTAGATGAACCAGATGCGGATATCCCGGTTCATTTCTGCCATGGAGCGCAGAAACACCCGCGCCGGAAGGATATAGTTTTCATCGCAGCTTATCACGATATTCTTCATGTTTCAGATTCCCCCATTTTGTCCGTCAGCTTCACATTTTCTGCAGCTCAGCGGTTTTCCCGCAGTCTGTCAGCCAACTGTGCCAGCAATGCAACATCTGCTTCGGTCAAGCCGGTCACATTGACCGTCTCAAGCCGCTCCACACCCAGCAGATAGTCTGTTGAGACGGAAAACAGCTTTGCCAGATCGACCAGACACGCCGGAGACGGCATCGACAATCCCTGCTCCCATGAGTTCACGCCGTTGCGCGTGATATTCAGCCGTCGGGCAAGTTCCGCCTGGGTCCAACCGCGTGCCTCTCGCAGCGCCTTGATCCGTTCCGAAGTCATCTTTATCGCCTCCACTGTCAAGTATAAATTTCTATTTTGACTTATCATTATCAATTTAGGCTTTATTACTTGACGTCATGAGCGAATCTTTTTAATTCTTTTTGGGGGAAATCCATGTTCAAACAAAAAAACCGCCTTTCAAGCGCATTGCACTCAAAAGGCGGTTTTTCGTCTTATTTCAGAGCAGAAAGGAATTCCGCCGATTATTCCGGCAGGTCCTCTTCGTTCTCCAGGCTGTGCCACACGTTCTGGACATCGTCGTTATCTTCCAGAGCGTCCAGCAGCTTGCCCATAGCTTTGAGCTGATCGGGGTCGGTCAGACGGGTGGTGGTCATGGGAACCATGGCCAGATCGTCGGACAGGATCTCGTAGCCCTTCTCTTCCATGGCCTTGACCACAGCAGAATAGTTTTCGGGATCGGTGGTGATCTCGGCTGCATCCTCGCTTGCGTCGAAGTCTTCGGCACCTGCGTCCAGAGCGTCCATCATTGCCTCATCGGCATCCTTGTCTTCCAGAGAGATGTCAATGACACCCTTCTGATTGAACAGGAAAGCCACACAGCCCATAGCGCCCAAGTTGCCGCCGTTCTTGTCGAAGTAATGACGCAGGTCAGCGGCAGTACGGTTGCGGTTATCGGTCAGGGTCTCGACCATGACAGCAACGCCGCCGGGGCCGTAGCCTTCGTAGGTGATTGCTTCGTACTCAGTCTTGTCGCCGCCCTCAGCCTTCTTGATGATGCGCTGAATGTTATCGTTGGGCACGCTCATGCGCTTTGCCTTGGAGATCAGGTCAGCCAGCTTGCTGTTGGAAGCAGGGTTGGGGCCGCCGGTACGGACGGCAACGCTGATCTCGCGGCCGATCTTGGTAAAGACCTTTGCCTTAGCGCCGTCGGTCTTTTCCTTCTTGCGCTTAATATTGTTCCATTTGCTATGTCCAGACATGGGAAAGAGCCTCCTGTATTTTATCGAATCTCCGCCTGCGGGCAGACGGGCTGTGGTCGCCCGCATTGTGGCAGCACACAAAATCTAACTCTATTATTGTAGCACAACCGGGCAGAGCGTTCAAGCCTTATCAGCCCGGTTTTCGGCGAATCGTGCGGAAAAAAGCGCTTTTTCTGCCGGTTTACAGCAGGCGCAGGGCCTTGGGGTAGTGGTTTTTCACCCGCCCGCCGGACACCTTGCCGCCGCCCAGCGGCCAGCCGTCCACAGTCACACAGCACCAGCCGTCGGCAGCGGTGCGGGCTTCCACCTCGCGGCCGGAGAGGTACTCCACGGTGTGCGGGTCAGCGAGGGTCAGTTCTTCACGGTTGACGCACTGCGCACCAAACGCCGTGAACAGATGGTGTTCCGGCACAAAGCGGCCCTTCTGCACGCTGCCCACGAATACGCCCGCCCGCAGCACATGCAGGCCGGTCTGCGGGAAGGGCACCGGCAGCAGAACTCCGCCGCCGTGCACCACGGCAGGCCGGTCTGCCAGCGCCGGGAAATATTTCTCCGCGAACTCATGCCATGCCGCAAGGCTCTGGGCAGGGCTTGTCTCCCCTGCCTGCGCTTCGCGGCCGCGTTTACCTCCCTGCACCGCTTCCCGGCAGGCGCGTGCATTCTCGCGGCGGGCACTGCGGGCATCCGGAGCCTTGGCAGGCTTTCCGCCTTTGCCCTTGGCCTTTTTGCCTGCGGCTTCCGCAGCGGCCAGCCAGAGCTGTTCTTCGGCGGTGTATTCGCCCTCTGCAGGCAGGGTGCGGGGTGCACCGGTCTTGACCAGCCGGGCCATGAAGTGACCCTCGCCGCCCTGACAGGGCCAGATGCGGCGAACCTTGCTCACATCCAGCGGCAAACCACCGGTGCGGTTGGCTTCACCTTCGCTGCCGAAGGTGTAATCCACATTACCCAGTGCATCCGCCAGTTCAAACTCCGGGTGACGCTGCAAAAATGCTGCCACCTGGCCTTCGTCCTCTTCCGGTGCAAAGGTGCAGGTGGAGTACACCAGCTGCCCGCCCGGGGCCAGCACAGCGGCGGCGCAGTCCAGGATCTGTGCGCCCAGCTCAGCGCACTGCTTGACCAGAGCTTCACAGTGCTGAGTGCGGGCCACCGGCTCCTTGCGGAACATTCCCTCGCCGGAGCAGGGCGCGTCCACCAGCACACGGTCAAAAAACTCCGGCAGGGCGTCCGCAATGCGGGCAGGCGTCTCGTTGAGCACCACCGCGTTGGGCACACCCATGCGCTCAAGGTTGCTCTTGAGGATATCGGCGCGGGCGGCAACGTATTCATTGCTCACCAGCACGCCCCGCCCCTGCAGCGCCGCTGCCAGCTGGCTGCTTTTGCCGCCGGGGGCCGCGCACATGTCAAGCACACGCATTCCGGGCTGTACGCCCAGCAGCGGGGCCGCTGAGGATGCCGATGGCTCCTGCGAGTAGAACACGCCCGCGTGGTGGTACGGGTGCCGCCCGGGCTTAAAGTCCGGCTGATGCACCACGAACGCCGCCTTGCAGAAAGGCGACGCTTCCAGCGGAAAGTCCGCCTTTGCAGCGAACTGCTCCGGCGTGGTGCGCAGGGCCGACACGGTCACGCCGCGCTCTGCTGTCTCCTGCGGGGCGGCGTACAACGTTTCGAACCGCTCCCCCAGCAGGGCGCGCTCCCGCTGCTCAAAATATTCCATAGGCATTCTGCATTCCTCCTGTGGAGATGTATAAAGCCGCCGTCTGCGGCCAAACTAGGCTGTGTGAGGGGCACACCGCCCCGCACGGAAAACCGAAAGGAGATCATTCACTATGGCAACCGAAAACCGCAGCAACAACTGCAAGAATCAGACCTCGAACCGCACGTCCAACCAGACTTCCAACCGTACCAGCAATCAGACCACCAACAGCGCCACCAACGAGCACAAGCACCCCAACCAGTACACCAAAGGTGCCGACGACGAGAGCGCCAAGAACTCTGTGAACAGCCGTTCCAGCAACGCCAAGAACAGCCGCTGAGGCTGCCCTGCACGCCTGACGGACCACAGGCGTGAGCCTTTGACCTTTCTCTGATCTCAAACCGCAAAGCCCGCTGCCCTCCGGCACTGTTTTCCAGTGCGGAAAGCAGCGGGCTTTCGCATGTTTACTTACTTGTCGTTGGGGTCGAACTGCTGCCACAGCGTGTCGAACAGTTCATGCACGCGGCTCAGCTGGCCGTTCAGATACAGCCAGCCCAGCAGGCATTCAAAGCCGGTGGACGCACGGTATTCCTCGGGGGAAGCGTGCTTTGCCACGCTGGCCTTGCTGGCGTTGCGGCCGCGCTTGAACACGGCCAGCTCGTCCTCGGTGAACAGCGGTTCCAGCAGCTGTTCTTCCCGGAACTGTGCCCGGGCAGAGACGTACTTGACCTTTTCCGCGTTGAGCTTTCCGGCGGACAGGCGGTGGTGCTCCACAAGGCGCTGACGCACCAGCAGCTCCAGCACGCTGTCGCCCACAAAAGCCAGCGCCAGCGGGCTGAGCTCCCGCGGGTCGATCTTTTCAAGTTCGTTCATAGAAAGTGTTCTCCTCTTGGAAAAGCCTTCCCCCTCGGGGGAAGGTGCTGAACGAAGTGAAGCGGATGAGGGGTAGTTTCCTTCTGATTTCGCTCTAGGATAGCGGCATTATTTCGCTACTTCCCCTCATCAGTCGCCTACGGCGACAGCTTCCCCCGAGGGGGAAGCCTTTATCAGAAGATATAATCGAACTGGTAATCGCCGATGAGGATGGTGTCGTTCTCCTGCACGCCCTTTTCCACCAGAGCATCCAGAATGCCGCTCTCGCCCAGCTGACGCTGGAAGAACTGCAGGCTCTCGTAGTCGTCCACATTGCTGCCGGCCAGAATATACTCCAGCCACGGGGCCTCCACGCTCCACACATGGGCTTCCATGCGCTTGATGTTGAACGCGCGGTCGTTGGCCTTGGGCTCAGGCTTCTTATACTCAGGGGCAAACACCGGCACCGGCGGGATATCCTTCAGGCGGTTGTACACCAGACCCGGCAGTTCCTTGACGCCCTGCATGGTGGCGGCAGAGATGGGCACGAAGGTCAGGCCCTTGGCTTCCACATACTTGCGGAAATCCTCGATCTGCTCTTCAGTGGCCAGATCGCACTTGTTGCCGATGACGATCTGCGGGCGCTCGGCCAGCACGGGGCTGAACTTTGCCAGCTCTTCGTTGATCTTCTCGAAGTCCTCGATGGGCTCACGGCACTCGCTGCCGGAGACATCCACCACATGCAGCAGCAGACGGCAGCGCTCCACATGGCGCAGGAAGTCATGGCCCAGGCCGATGCCTTCGCTGGCACCCTCGATCAGGCCGGGGATGTCGGCGCAGACAAAGCTTGCGCCTTCCGCCACGGACACGACGCCCAGCGTGGGCACCAGCGTGGTGAAGTGGTAGTTTGCGATCTTGGGCTTGGCCGCGCTGATGGTGGAGATGAGGGTGGACTTGCCCACATTGGGGAAGCCGATCAGGCCCACATCCGCGATCAGTTTCAGTTCCAGCGTGACCTGAATGTCCTCGCCGGGCATACCGGGCTTTGCAAACTTGGGGATCTGGCGGGTGGGCGTGGCAAAATGTGCGTTGCCGTAGCCGCCGCGGCCGCCCTTTGCGATGGTGACGGGGGTGTGATCGGACAGGTCAGCGATCACAAGGCCGCTCTCGGCGTCCTTGATGACGGTGCCCAGAGGCACCTTGATGACCAGATTTTCGGCGTTTTTGCCGTGGCACAGGCTTGCACCGCCCTTGCCGCCCTCCGGGGCCACATATTTGCGCTTATAGCGGAAGTCCATCAGGGTGGTCAGGTGATCGTCCACCACAAAGATGATGTCGCCGCCGCGGCCGCCGTCGCCGCCGTCCGGGCCGCCTGCGGCCACGAATTTTTCACGGTGAAAGCTCACCGCGCCGTCGCCGCCCTTGCCCGCGTGGAGCCATATCGTGGCGATGTCGATAAAGTTGGTTTGTGCTGCCATACAGCCCCTCCTTATTTTCATCAAAAAGAGCCGGGCCACGAGGGTCCGGCTCTCTACGTTTTTGCAGTTATCCGAAAGAAGTTACTGCTTCACGCTGCACTTCTTGCCGTTCTTGCCCACGCGCTCGAAACGGACGGTACCGTCCACCAGAGCAAACAGGGTGTCATCGCTGCCCTTGCCAACGTTCTCACCCGGCATGATGTGGGTGCCACGCTGACGAACCAGGATGTTGCCGGCCAGAACAAACTGACCGTCTGCACGCTTGGTGCCCAGACGCTGTGCTGCGGAATCGCGGCCGTTCTTGGTGCTGCCTACGCCCTTTTTATGTGCCATTGTAATTTACCTCCTTAGCCGTTGATCGCAGTGATCTCAACCTTGGTGAAGGGCTGACGATGGCCCATACGGCGAGCACTGTGCTTCTTTGCGCGATAGGTGATGATGTTCAGCTTCTTGCCCTTGCCATTCTTGATGACCTTGGCAGTAACGGTAGCACCCTCAACAACAGGAGCGCCAACCTTCACAGAACCCTCCTCGCCGATAGCGAGAACCTGATCAAACTTCACTTCGGAGTCGGCCTCAACGTCCAGCTTTTCGATGTAGACGATGTCGCCCTGCTCCACGCGGTACTGCTTACCGCCGGTAACAATGATTGCGTACATTTTGTTCATTCCTTTTCGTTGTACTCGCTGGTCGTAAAGGCAGGCCCTTACGGAGGGCCATTTCAGGCGCCCACACCACGCGGCTAGAATAGTATAGCAAAAAAACGCAGGGAATGCAAGAGGAATTTTCCTCTTTTCGAAGATTTTTTATTTTTCCTTCGTCCCGGTTTCGTCGATGATGCGTTTGACTTCTGCGTTGTAGGCTTCGGTGCGCTCCACAAACAGCCTGCGCGGGCTGGACGCCACCAGTTCCATTTTTCCGCCCGCAAAGGCGATGGGGCCGTCCAACTTCTTCATTGCCGCCTTGTTGTCGGCGTTCAGGGCCAGCTTCACCATCAGGGGCTTACCTTTGAATTTGCGGGTGAAGTAGATCTCCGCAGCCACACCGGCCACCACGGCAATGCCCGCCAGCAGCTGGGACACCCGCAGGCCGATGGACGGCACCAGCATCAGGCTGTCGGTGCGCAGGGCTTCGATCCAGAAACGGCCCGCGCCGTACCAGATCATATACCGCAGGGCGATGTCGCCGTTGAACTTGCGCTTTTTGATGTAGCAGAACAGCAGGATGAAGCCCACCAGACACCAGAGGCTCTCATAGAGGAAGGTGGGGTGCACGGGCAGGTTCGGGTCGATGACCACACCATTCTGCGCTGTGACCGTGCTGCCCATCAGATAAGCCTTGGTAGCTTCACTGTACATGCCCCAGGGCAGAGTGGTGTTGCAGCCAAAGGCTTCCTGATTGAAAAAGTTGCCCCAGCGGCCGCAGCACTGCCCCAGCAGAAAGCCCATGGCAGTCAGGTCAAACATGGGCAGCACCGGCACGCCCCGCCACTTGCAGGCAAGGCCGCCGAACAGAAAGCCGCCGATGATGCCGCCGTAGATGGCAAGGCCGCCGTCGCGGATGGCGATCATCTCCCAGATGCTTTCATATTTAAAAGGTGCCATCGCCACATAATAAGCACGGGCGCTTGCGATGCCCAGCACGATGCCGATGAGGATCACATCCACCATGCTGTCCGGGTCCACGCCGAACTCCAGGCTGTGGCGGAACGCAAAGATCAGCGCCAGGCAGATGCCGAACGCAATGCACACGCCGTACCAGTAGACGTTGAATCCTCCAATGGAAAAGGCCACGCGGTTGATCTCAAAACTCAGCCCCAGGCCCGGGAACTGTACCAGATTTGTCATTCTGCTTCCTCCTCATCCTCTGCCAGCGGTGCAGTGCCGTCCGGCTGGATATACATCACGGCCATGCGGTCGGTGCTGAGGATGCGCTGCAGCGCTGCGTCCGCATCCTCAGCGGTCAGGCCCGCCAGCATGGAAATTTGCTGAGCTACCGTCTGGCCGGAGAGGGCAAAATCCGCCATCTGGCTGGCCGAATCCTCCACGTTTTCGAGGTTTTCGATCAGCTGGCCGTACTTTTCGTTCTTGCACAGGGTGAAAATTTCCCGATCCACGCCCTCGGCGCGGATGCGGGCGATCTCGTCCAGAAGCATCTGCTTCACGGTATCGGGCGCGTCGCTCTCGCCGGTGAACAGAATGCAGCAGCAACCGTCCACCCGCAGCACTTCCCCGCCAAAGCCGGGGTTCACAAGGCCGCTGTCGTAGAGCTTGCGGTACAGCGGCGACATGCCTCCGGTGATGCAGCTCAGGATCAAATCGTACAGCGCTTCGGTGCGCAGGTCATTCGAGGGCAGCGGCTCTTCCTTGAAGCCCACACCAAAGCAGGGCTTGGACACCGGCATGGTCAGCGTTTTTTCGGTGGACGCCAGCGTCATGGGCTCCGGCGTCCACAAACGCTGCACACCCTCAGCGGTGCGGGGCTCCATCAGGCCGTGGCGCTCGCAGGCTGCCAGCACCTGTTCCATCGTGGTGTTGCCCGCTGCGGCCAGCACCATATTGCCCGGCGCATAGAATGCCCTGCAGCTGTCGTAGAGCATCTCCGGGGTGATCTCGGCGATGCTTTCCACCGTGCCCGCAATGTCACTGCGGATGGGGTGCTCATGATACAGGCACTCGAACAGGCCGGTGATGAGCCGCCAGTCCGGGCTGTCATCGTACATTTTGATCTCCTGCCCAATGATGCCCTGCTCCTTGGCGATGGTCTGTTCCGTAAAATACGGGTGCGTCACCATGCCCAGCAGCACATCCAGACTTTCGTCCAGCTGCTGGGTGGCCGTGAACAGATAACAGGTGCGGTCAAAGCTGGTGAACGCGTTGGCGTTGGCACCGGTCTTGGCATACTTTGCAAAGGCGTCGCCGTCCTGATCTTCGAACATCTTGTGCTCGAGGAAGTGGGCCACACCGGCAGGCAGATGCACCTCTTTGCCGTCCAGCCGGAAATCCCGGTCGATGGAGCCGAAGCGGGTGGCAAAAATAACATGGGTGCTGGAATAGCCCGGCATGGGCCGCACGATGACGGTCAGGCCAGAGGGCAGGGTCTGCCACTGGTCGGCCACGGTCTTTTCCAGCAGAGTCTGGTTATTCTGCGGCATGGGCCGACACCTCCTTCGTGAGCAGATAGCTGACCGAGAGGGTCAGCTTGCGCAGAATGGCGCGCACATCGTCCTTGGTCACAGCCTGCAGGGCGGCGCGGGCTTCGTCCGGCGTCTGCACCTTGGCCGGGTCGCCGCCGCTGCGCAGCACCTCGATGTAATACCAGGTCTCGATGCCGCCCAAGGTATCCTCCACGCCCTGCATCCCGCTCAGCAAACCCCGGCGGCAGTCCTCAAACTCGTCGTCGGTGATGGGCCCGTCGCACAGGTCGGCCAGTTCTTTCAGAATGGCCTGTTCTGCCCGGGCCGCGTCGGCATGCTCCACGCCGCTGTTCACGGCCATGCTGCCGGTGAAGCTCTGGAACGAAGACGAGCAGTAGTAGCACAGATGGTCGCGTTCGCGGACGTTCAGGAACAGGCGGCTGGTCACGCTGCCGCCATACAGCGCCATAGCAAGACGCACCGCCGCCAGCTGCTCGGTTCGCATGGGTTCACCCAGCGTGAACAGCATGCAGAGCTTTGCCTGCACCATATCGTAAGTCTCGGTCTTGTGCACCGGCTCCCGGCGGGGCATGGCGATGTTCTCCGCCAGCGGCAGCGGGGCCCGGTCGATGGCTGCAAGCTCTGCCAGCAGAGCGTCTTTTACTGCTGCAGTCTGCGCCGCGTCACAGCCCAGCACAATGAGCTCAATGTTGGCAGTGCGCAGCATTTCGCGGTAAGCATCGGTGAGCATGGCCGAGGTCAGGCCGTCCACCTCATCCAGATAGCCTTCCTGCCGCACGCCCGCCGGGCTGTCCCCGAAGAACTCCCGGTTGGCCTGATGCAGACAGTAGATGCGCTTATCATTGATCTCGTCTTCCAGCGCCTTTTTCAGCATCTGCTTTTCGATGCCCACGGCTTCCGGGTCAAACGTTCCATTCACGAAATAGGGGTGGAAAGCCGCACCCAGCGCAATGGATGCATATTCCTTCGTCAGTTCTTCCCCTTCCAGCGCAAACTGGTCTTTGATGCCGGTGACGCTGACACACAGATTGTGGCTGCAGCCCATGGGGCGGGCGTCCACCGTCAGGTCTGCGCCGTAGAGCTTGGCCAGCTTTTTCGTCAGCCGGGTCATGTCCGGGCAGTCGGCGTAACCGCGCTCCATCACAAGGGGCAAAAGCGCGTGGGCTGTCGCGGTCTCACGCCTTGCCGGGAAGGCAAAGTGGATGCTGATGCGGCAGCGGTTGAATTTTTCCGCCGGGTCACAGGAAAGATGCACGCCCGGCGCAATGAGAGTACGTTCCAAATTTGTTCCTCCACCCTGTTTGCACAGGGAGCTTTTATTTGATTATAATGCCTTCTGCAAGGCGAGAAATTCTTCCAGGCTCAGGCCGCTGGCACGGATGGCAAGGGCGTTTTCGACGCCGACATAGCGCCAGTGCCACGGCTCAAACACCACGCCTGTGGCCGCCTGCCGGTCTTCCGGATAGCGCAGAATAAAACCATATTCTGCAGCATAGGCCGTCAGCCATTCGTAAGCCCGGCTGCTGACAAACCCGGTGTCCCGGGTCGTATAGTCTGCGCTGAGAATGTCCGCTGCGTAGCCGGTGCCGTGCTCATTGCAGTCGGCCCGGGGTTCAATGGCAGCGGCAAGGCTGGCGGCATCTTCCTCCGATTTTCCTTTTTCAAGATAGCTCTGCTTCCGCGCATCAAAGACAGCACTGCGGGCATCCGCATCCAGATACCCGGTGTTCAGCATCAGTTCCACGCCGTCAGCCCGGGCCGCTGCCGCCATCTTTTGGTATGCCTCAGCGGCTTCCGCTTCCAGCTGAATGCCGCTGGGCTCGTCGGCGGCGGCAAGGTTCGGAGCCGGCTCCTCCCCGTAGGGCAGGTTCGCATTCACCAGCACCAGCCTCTCGTCCGCAGCATTGAAGGTGTAGCCTGCGCCGTCATACTCCGCCGCTTCAAAGCTCTTCGGCCCGGCCAGCATGGCGTTCACCTTCGGCAGCAGCCAGAGGATGCCTTTGGTCATCAGCGCCACGATAGCGGCGCAGACCAGAAGCAGGATCGCCCAATTGCAGGCAAGGCGAAGCCGTTTGCGGCGCTTCCATTGGGCGCGGGTCAGGCGGGGTTTTTGAGGGGATGGTGCGTTCCGTCGAGACGGTTCCATAGCGCGTTGCAGCTCCTTTTCCGTGATTTGCAGCGCGCTGCGCCGCACAGATACATTTTTTATTATACACCCCTTTGCATTTTGTGTAAACGCCGGAAAGTGTAAAATAAGTATGACCGGCAATTATAAGGCTTCCCCCTCGGGGGAAGCTGGCGAGGAGCTTGTGACGAGCCTGATGAGGGGAAGTCACCTTCTGATTTCTTTTTCAAATGTCCATCTCACACTGTTTCCCCTCATCCGTCATTGCTGGCGCAATGCCACCTTCCCCCAAGGGGGAAGGCTTCAGACGTGCTTCTCTATACAAAAATGCCGCACCACCCCGAAAGGCAGTGCGGCATCCCCTATGTTTTTTACTTAATCAAACAGCATATCGTGGATGGAGCTGACAGCCTTATCAGCATCCTCACGGTTGATGATGCAGGAGATCTTGATCTCGCTGGTGGAGATCATCTTGATGTTGATGTTGTTGTTGGACAGTGCCTCAAACATCTTGGAAGCAACGCCGCTGTGGCTCTGCATGCCGGCGCCCACAATGGAAACCTTGGCGCAGGTGTTGTCCACGCTGACATCGTTGAAGTGTGCGCTGTCCTTCAGCACGCGCATAGCCAGATCGGCTTCGCCCTCAGAGCAGGTGAAGCTGATGTCCTTCTTGCCGTCGCGGCCGGTAGACTGCAGGATGATGTCCACGTTGATGTTCTTCTGAGCCAGCAGGCCGAAGATCTTGAAGCTCATGCCCGGCTCATCGGGAACGTTCAGAATCGTGATAACAGCAACATCGGTGTCCTTTGCGACGCCCTTGATCAGCATACCTTCCATGTCTTTCGTAACCTCCTTGACCACCGTACCGGGGACGGGATTCAGGCTGGAGAGCACCTCCAGCTCCACGTTATACTTCTTAGCCAGCTCAACGCTGCGGTTGTTCAGCACCTGTGCGCCCAGAGATGCCAGCTCCAGCATCTCGTCAAAGGTGATCTCATCCAGCTTGCGGGTGTTGCGCACCTTGCGGGGGTCAGCCGTGTAGACGCCTTCCACATCGGTGAAGATCTGGCAGCGGTCTGCGTGCAGGGCAGCCGCAATGGCAACAGCACTGGTGTCGGAGCCGCCGCGGCCCAGCGTGGTGATGTCGTCCAGCTTGTTCAGGCCCTGGAAGCCTGCCACGACCACCACTCGGTTGCGCTCCAGCTCAGAGGAGATGCGCTCGGTCTCCAGGCGGCTGATGCGTGCCTTGGTGTAGGCGCGGTCGGTGCGGAAGCCTGCCTGCCAGCCGGTCAGGCTGATGGCATGGCAGCCCAGCTCATTCAGAGCCATCGCCAGCAGCGAGATGCTGATCTGCTCACCGGTGGCCAGCAGCATATCCATCTCACGCGCCGAAGGATTGTGGGTGATCTCCCCAGCCTTGGCGATCAGGTCATCGGTGGTGTCGCCCTGAGCAGACACCACCACAACTACGTCATTGCCCGCGTTGTGGGTGTTTGCCACAATGCGCGCCACGTTGAAGATACGGTCACGGTCCTTCACCGAAGAACCGCCGAACTTCTGTACGATCAACGCCATATCTTGTCACTCTCCTCTTTTTCTCCCTCAGTTTGAGGGGGTACACCGGGCGGAAGCGGCAGGCCGAACCTTGCACTTCCCTCTCCCATTTATCATTCCACGGTTGCGCCGGTGTTATCGGCATCCAGTCGCAGCAGTGTAAATGCTTCACATCCGTCCAGGCCTTCCAGAAGCTCCAGACCCTTTTCCAGCTTGGAATAGAACTTTTCAGCGTCAGCCTTTTCCGCCACAGCCATCACGGTGCTGCCTGCGCCGGACACATAGACAGCTTTTGCGCCGCACAGGCGGGCCATGTCGAACACTTCCTTGGAGCCGGGCATCAGCGGCATACGGTAGGGCTGATGCAGCTTATCCTCGGTGGCAATGGCCAGCAGGTCGTGGCGGCCCTCGCAGAACGCCGCCGGGATCAGTGCCGCGCGGGACAGGTTGTACACCGCGTCCTTGTGGGACACTTCCTTCGGCAGAGCTGCGCGGGCGGCTTCTGTCAGCAGCTTGTAGTCCGGCACGATGGCTGCAAAGCACAGGCTTTCGTCCACATTCCGCTTGACCGAGTAGACCTTGCCCTCTTCAAAGACACTGCTGGTCAGGCCGCCCAGCAGAGCCGGTGCCACGTTGTCGGGGTGGCCCTCAATGGAGGTGGCCAGCGTCAGCAGCTCCTGCGTGTTGAGCACATCGCCCAGCATCCGGTTGGCACCCAGCAGACCCGCAATGATGCAGGCCGAGGAAGAACCCAGGCCGCGGGCCATGGGGATGGGGTTGGTCTGCACGATCTTCAGCGGCGGGATCTGCTTGCCCACCTTCTCGAACAGGCCCTTTGCCGAGCGGTAGATGAGGTTGGACTCACCCCGCGGGATGCGGGTGCCGTCCGCAGACGAGATGTCCAGCACTTCGCTCTCTTCAAACGTAGCCGTATTGTACAGCGTCACCGCCAAGCCCAGCGCATCGAAGCCGGAGCCGATGTTTGCGCTGGTGGCCGGGACAGAAACCTTGATCTTCATAGCCGCCGCACCTTTCTTTTGTCCGTTGTCAGTTTTCTTCCGGCAGACGCTTGAGCACCAGCTTCACGCTGCCGCCCACGGCTTCCACCTTGCGTGCCGCTTCGGCGAGGGCCTTTTCGTCGGCACGCTCCACAAAGTAGGCGCAGCCGTCATAGCGCTCATCCACGACCTTGCCGTAACCATAGATGGCTTCCACCACCGCCGGAGCAATGCCCGCCACACGCACATAATATGCTGCGGGGGCCGGGTCGGTGAGCATTCCCTCCACCGGCTCGGCGGGCTGCCAGTACAGGCTGTCATGCACCTTGGAGCCATGCTTCAGGGCATCCACCACGTCGGCGACCACAGCGCTGGCGGTGGGCAGTTTGCCTGCACCCTTGCCGTAGAACACCACGTCGCCCAGCATATCGCCCTTGACCAGCACAGCGTTGAACACATCGTCCACGCTGGCCAGCTGGTTTGCCTTGGGCACCAGGCAGGGCTCCACGCCTGCAGCCACGCTGCCGTCATCGCCGCGCTTCATCCAGGCGATCAGCTTGATGACGCAGCTCAGCTTTTCAGCAGCTTCCACATCCGCCGTGGTGATATCGCGGATGCCGCGGGTGGGGATGTTCTGGGGGTAGATCTGGTGGCCGCAGACCAGCGAGGACAGGATGGCGATCTTACGGCAGGCGTCGCGGCCGTCCACGTCGTCGCTGGGGTCCTTGGTCTCAGCATAGCCCAGCTCCTGCGCGATCTTCAGCGCATCGTCAAAGCCCAGATTCTCGCGCACCATCTTGGTGAGCATGAAGTTGGTGGTGCCGTTCACGATGCCCTGCACCTCGGTGATGACGTTTGCGGCCAAACACTGATGCATCGGGGTGATGATGGGTGTGCCGCCGCCCACAGATGCCTCAAACAGGAAAGCGCAGTCATGCTCCTTGGCCAGAGCCAGCAGCTCAGCGCCGTAGGTGGCCACCATCTCCTTGTTGGAGGTGCAGACGCTTCGGCCGCTTTCGAGGCAGGCTTTCACATACGGATAAGCGAAGCGGGTGCCGCCGATGGTCTCGACGACGACCTTGATCTCCGGGTCTTCCAAGATCACATCAAAGTTCTTGACAAACAGGTTTGCGGCCGGGTGATTGGAAAAATCCTTCGGATCCAGGATATATTTGACTTCCACCGGCTCGCCTGCACGGCGGGAGACGCCCGCAGCGTTGCGGCACAGCACCTCATAGACGCCGCTGCCGACCGTGCCAAAGCCCAGAATTGCAATTTTAGCCATTGTATCGTTCTCCCTTGCTTCCTATTTCTGCGCGGATCAGAGATTATACCCGCAGTGCACACCCACCACCATGTGCTGGCGCGAGAGCTTTTCGGTCAGCTCTTCGGGGGTCATCTTCATCGTGTCGGTGCGGATGGTGACTGCCACAAGGGCAGCGCCATTTTCCGGCGTAGACTGATTGATGGTCACGATGCTCGCGCCCGCAGCGCTGATGCCGGCCAGCAGGCTCTGCAGCGCGCCGGTCTCATCCCGCAGCGTTGCCATCACCGTGATGACCTCGCGGCCATTCTCAGAGTCGAAGATGCAGTCCTTATACTTATAAAATGCGCTGCGCGACAGATCGACCGCGCGGGTCGCAGCCGAAATGCTGCGGGCCTCCCCGCTGGCCAGAAGTTCTTTGGCGCGCACCACCTTGAGGAAAACCTCAGGCAGCACCTGCGCATCCACCAGATAAAAGCGGCGTTCCAACTTGTTCACCTCACAAACACAAGTGTTCTTGCAGTGAATATAATAACATCCGGCCCCCTGCATTGCAAGAGGTCGGATGCGTTTTTGTCAGATTATCCAGTTTTGTCTCATGAAGCGCAGTGTTTCCTTGCCGGAATTTCGCTCCGGCGGCACAAAAGTACGATTTTTGTGCTTACTGTTCTCCATGTGGCAACAGAATTACTCTGTATCCAGATTACTTGTATCCGCCGGGATGACAGTCTGCTCCGGAGCAGCATCCTGTGCAGCTTCTGCCGGTGCAGAAGCCGCAGGTGCCGCTGCAGACGCATGAGAATAATTGCAGGTGTCCGGCAGATCGTCCGCACGGTAGTAGCCCACAGCGGTGCTCGGGCAGGAACCGCTGGCCAGCAGGCCGCTCTGGGTGCAGTAGCGGCGCTCCACAACGCCAGCGGACGCCGGGAATGCCTTGTACGGAAGGTCTGCCTGAACCTGCTCCATCAGAGCTTTCCACGCCATGACGCAGGTGCGGGTCTTGGCCTGCTGCTTGCCCAGGGTCTTGGTCATATCATAGGGTGCATCATAGCCCCACCACACAGCGGTGACGTAATAGGGCGTGCCGCCCACGAACCACAGATCCTTTTCGTCGCTGGCCGTACCGGTCTTGCCGAAGGATTCCATGCCGTTGGAGTTGGGGTAACGTCCGCTGGCGGTACCCACGTTCGAATACAGCACATTCTTCAGCAGACGGTTCATCACATAAGCCGTATCCGGAGTCAGTGCCTGATAGCTGGTGGCGTTGTTTTCCAGATAGATGTTGCCGTCACGGTCCAGCACACGGGTGTAGAGGTGCGGGGTGGTGTACTCGCCGTCATAGAAGATCTGGAATGCAGCAGCCAGTGCCGTCGGGGTGACGCCGTGGGTCTGGCTGCCCATGACCATCTGCGCAAGGCCCACATCGTTGACCGGGTCCAGCGTATCCAGCTGCAGGGTGTTATAAACGAAGTTGAAGATGTTGTTTGCGCCCACAAGGTCGCCCACGCGGATGGCAATGGTGTTCAGCGAGCGGGCCAGACCATTCCACAGAGGGAGGTCGCTGTTGTCGCCGTAATTGCCGCCATAGTTGCGGGGCCAGCTGCGCCATGCATTGGGATATTTGCGCAGCTGCTGATCCGACAGACCCATCAGGCCGTTCTTGCGGCAGTAGTCCTCGTCGCGGATGACCATGTCCTGCTTCAGATACAGGGGAGAGTTGTTGAGCATGGTGGACCAGTTCACCAGACCATACTCCACGCCCAGTGCATAGGCACCGATGGGCTTGATGGTAGAACCCGTCTGGCGGGTGACGCTGTAAGCACGGTTCAGCGAAAGGCTCTTGGTCTTTTCACCCAGACCGCCCACAATGGCGATAACATTGCCGTCATAGTCCAGCGTGACCATGGCCGCCTGTGTGCGGACGTTGCGGTAATAATAGACCGTTCCGTCGTCGCCGGTGCGGGTCTTGGGGGTGCCGTCGTCGTTCATGACCTGAATGTCGTCGTCCGAGATAGAGGTCACCTCTTCCTCATGCCAGCCGGCCGGGAAATAGGCGTCGCCGTCGTTGCGCATCAGGTTCTCCATGGCGGTCTGCACCTTGGTGTTGACCGTGGCTTCAATGGTGAAGCCGCCGGTGTACAGCAGCTTCTGGGCCTCGGCCTCAGAGATGTTCTCCTTGGCCATGATGTCCTGCACCACCTCAGTGAACAGTGCATCGGTGAAGTAAGAGGTGGTGGAAGAGGTCTGCTTGCTGTCATCCTCTTCTGCCAGCACCAGCGGCTGGGCCGCAGCGTTGCGGTACTCTTCCTCGCTGATGACGCCCTGCTGCCACATGTTGTACATGAGGAAGTTGCGGCGGTTGATGAGGTTTTCGGGGTTGGTGTAGGGGTTGTAGTTGGTGGGATTCTTGGTAATGGACGCAATGGAAGCGCACTCCCACAGAGTCAGCTGGCTGACATCCTTATTGAAGTATTCATTTGCCGCCGTCTGCACGCCCTGAATGGTGCCGGTGAAGCTGATGGTGTTCAGGTACGCTTCCAGAATGGTCTCTTTGGAGTAGCTGCGGCTCAGGCAGAGGGCGCGGTAGATCTCACGCAGCTTGCGCAGTGCGCCCTCAATGCCGCTGGCACTGTCGTCGTCCGTCAGGTTTTTGATCAGCTGCTGCTCCAGCGTGGATGCACCCTGCTTGGAGCTGTAGATGGGCAGCAGATACTCATTGATCATGGCGCCGATGGTGCGCTTGAAGTTGACACCGGGCTCATTATAAAAGTCCTTGTCCTCGGTGCAGATGAATGCATACTGCAGGTTGGTGGGGATCTGCTCCAGGTCCGCCCACACACGGTGGCTGTTGGAAGAACGCAGAGTGGCATACTCCACCTGTGCTCCGGTGTCCGGGTCGGTGGCCATGACCACACTGGACTGGCTCAGCTCAATGTTGTCCAGATCCAGCAGGTCGCCATCATTGGCCGTGGCCTGCACCACATAATAAACAGCACCCACCATCACAAGGCTTCCGGCCATGATGCCAAGGCACAGCAGCGTGGCAATGGTGCGGCCGATGAAGCG
Source organism: Oxalobacter sp. (assembly GCA_963615785.1). Classification (GTDB taxonomy): domain Bacteria; phylum Bacillota; class Clostridia; order Oscillospirales; family Ruminococcaceae; genus Faecalibacterium. Next base: position 103,026 of record CAVEID010000004.1, read on the forward strand.
CAGGATGGGATGTCTGCGCTTTTCCCGGGGCTCATCGGGCTCCCCATCCGATTTTTTCGGGGCTCTGCCACGGTTGGGCGAGGGCTGAGGCTCCCGGCGGCTGTTGCTCACATTCACCTTACGTCCCGCCGAAGCCGACGAATGCTCTTCGCCGCTGCGGTGGATCTTTCTCATCTCATTGCTGGAGATAGGGATCGCCTCCTAACATTTACAGGCTTGATGATCCAGCGCCAGGCGCTGGTGATCTTTCAAAGAATCAGGGCGCACAGGATCGTACGCAATACCATATTATAGCACGCCCGCAAACCGCGGGCAAGAAGCAATCTGCGGGCCCGGCCGCCCAATTGCCCCAATTATCTGTAGTATAGCACATCCCGCCGGGCAAAGTACAGCATTCTTGTGTGAAAAATGTTTACTTTCGCCTTCTGTGAGCCATACTTTTCCGCGAAAGGAGCGTGTTTTTTCATGCGCAAGCTCTGCACCTGCCTGTTCTACGGGCTGTGCATGTTCACCATCGCATTCAGCCTGTTCTGGATGTCCCTGCCCCGGCTCACACTGCCCGCCCCCGCCGGAAGTGAGGCCCCGCCCTCTTCTGCAGAGCCGAGCCTTGCCGCCCAGGCCATGCCGGAGCTTTCTGCTCAGAGCTATCTGCTGCAGGACAAAGGCGGGCGGGTGGCTGTGTACCGCTGCAATGCCGACGGAACCGCCGGAGCCCTTGTCAGCATCACCGGCATCTACACGAATCTCCTGCCGGAGAATGACGCTGTACGCATCAAAAGAGGTGTGATCGTCCGCAGCGAGCGTGAGCTGGATCTTTTGCTGGAAGATCTGGGCGGGTGATGACAAATCTGTCATTTTTTATTGACATGGTTGCTATGCAATTGTATAATTGTTGAAGAAGTTAAGTTTCTTAACCCGTGCCCGTGTCAGAAGAAGGAAGTGTGTTATCCATGTCCGAACCGATCCAGCTCCACTACAAGTGTCATTTCTGCGGCATGCAGACCAGCAAGGGTGTTCTCAGCGGCCCGCCCAACCCCGGCATCTGCAACAAGTCTCCCAAAGTAGACGGCTTCCACACGCCCCACAAGTGGGTCATCGTTGCACAGAAGCAGGTCTGACATCTGTGACGAAGAAAAAACCTCCGGGTTCTTCCCGGAGGTTTTCTTTGTTATAACTGCAGTTATGCTTCCAGGTCTTCCAGCGGAACAAGGTAGGTCTTGCGGCACTCCTCATACTCCAGCATGTAGTCCTTGGTGGGGTTGTGGTGCATGATGCTCTTGAGGGTGTGGGAGTCATAATCCTCACCGGCATCCATGCCAATGAGCCGGGCAGCAATGTTGGAGCAGTGGTCCGAAATGCGCTCTGCATTGTTCAGCACATCCAGAAAGACGACGCCGGTGTCGATGGAGCACACGCCGTCTTTCAGGCGGCGGATGTGCTGGTCGCGCAGGCGCTCCACCATCACATCGATGATCTCTTCCAGCGGCTCCACCTGAGCAGCCTTGTGGACGTCGTCGTTCTCAAAGGCGTCATTGGTCAGGGTCAGGATGCGGTCCAGCGCCTGCTCCAGCAGCTTGAGTTCTTTCTGAGCGCTCTCACTGAAGGAAGCCTCTTTTTCGTTCAGTTCCTCTGCCTTTTCCATGATGTTCACGGCATAGTCGCCAATGCGCTCGAACTCCGTGACAAAGTTCAGCAGTTCGGTCACTTCGTGGCTTTCGTCATCGCCCAGCTCCTGATCGGTCATTTTAATCAGATAGTTGGAGATTGCCACTTCCATGCGGTCGATGAGGTTCTCACGCACCTTGATGGCGCTGACCGTGTCCTCGTCCATCTTCAGCAGCAGCGGAGAGGCCAGGCCCACGTTGCGGGCAGCGCGGCGGGACATCTTGACCACTGCATTCTTGGCCTGCTGCAGAGCCACTGCCGGGCTCTTGAACAGACGCTCGTCCAGAACGGGCATGCTCAGCTCCTGTGCTTCCTCTGCATTGTCCGGCACGGTGAGCATGGCCAGCTTGGACAGCACACCGCTGCAGGGCAGGAACAGCAGCATCGCACAGATGCTGGACAGGGTGTGGATGTTTGCAATGGAGCTCTTGTTCATCACGTCATGCCACATGGGGATGCCGATGGTGAACTGCACCGCATAGACCAGTGCCAGCAGGATGACGCTGCCGATCACATTGAAATACAGGTGAATGAGGGCGGCGCGCTTGCCGTCCTTGGAAGAGCCGCCGATGGTCAGCAGCGGAGTGAATGCCGTGCCGATGTGGGCACCCAGAATGATGGGGATGGCTGAGCTGAAGGTGACCAGGCCGGTGCTGGACAGCGCCTGCAGGATGCCCACAGAAGCCGACGAGGACTGGATGATCACGGTGACCACCACGCCCACCAGAACGCCCAGAATGGGGTTGGTCATGGTGACGAACAGGTTCTGGAACACGGCACTCTCACGCAGGGGCGAAACGCCGGTGTCCATCAGGCTCATGCCGGTGAACAGGATGCCGAAGCCCAGCATGATCTGGCCGATGTTCTTTTTCTTTGCGCTGCGCAGGAACACATAAAAAATGCAGCCGATAAACGCCACCACAGGCGCAAAGGTCTTGGGCTGGATCAGCGTCAGCCAAAGGCTGTCACCGGAGATGTCCGCCATGCGGATCAGCTGGCCGGTGACAGTGGTACCAATGTTTGCGCCCATGATGACGCCAACCGACTGCGTCAGTGTCATGATGCCGGAGTTGACCAGGCCGACACAGATCACGACTGTGCCCGCCGAGGACTGAATGACGCCCGTGATGAGGGTGCCGAAAATAACGCCTTTGATGGTGGAGGAGGTCAATTTTTGCAGCACGCCCTGCATCTTGCCGCCGGCCAGCTTTTCCAGGCCGGCTCCCATGATGGACATGCCGTACAGAAACAGCGCAATGCCGCCCAACAGAGAGGTAATGTGTGTGATATCCATAACGATACTCCTAGATTGTGATCTTCCTTTTGATCCTTTTACAGCACACAGCCGCCGGAACGCCTTCTTCCCGCATTCCGGCAGCCGTTCTCGGGCCGCTGCCCCGCCGTCCGCCGGGCAGGCCCGTGTGTTCTCCTGCACGGCCTTGCACAGCAGCCGCGCTTATCATTATTATATCATCTTTCCCCCTGCGACAACAAGGTTTATTTTACATGAAAATCACTTTTTCTACACATTTTTCTGTGTCTTGGCAAAAACGCATCCTGTTCTTTTCAATTATTTTACATTGATTTTACATTGCATTCAAACGTGGTTTCAGTTCGTCAAAGCTTACTCTGCCAGTTCTTCCATGGCTTCACGGACTGTGTCCGCCGAAAACAGGAACACACCGCTGCCGGTGTATACCTCCACATGGCTCCCAACATAGCGCATCTCAACGTCTTTCATCCGTGTTCCCTCCTGTGCATCATTTTTCAGTGTGTTTTTTCACGGTTTTCCTGCCGTGATGACATTATCGCACAACGAGAGTCCCATAAAACGGATTTTCAAACGCAAAAACCGTCCTGCGCGCTTTTTTTGCACAGGACGGTTTATTTTACCTATTTATAATATCCGGCTCAATGCACGGCAGCATATGCAGGGTGGTTCTGCTCCCGGGTCTGCTGCTCCGCACGGGACTTATCATAGCAGTAACGAATGATGGCCTGCCGGCGCACGATGCCGATGAAGATGCCGCGGTCATCCACCACCGGCACAAAGTTCTGGTTCATGGCCGCTTCGATCAGCTGATCCATGCTGGTGGTCACGGTGACGGCCTTATAGTCCCGCTTGTGGGGGAACGCCGAGATGGGAATGTCCTCCGCCGCTTCCAGATCCAGACCATGGAACTTTTTCAGCCCCCAGAGGATGTCCCCCTCCGTCAGCGTGCCCACATATTTGCCCTGACGGTTCAGCACCGGAATGGATGCATAGCGGTTGTTCTCCCACTTTTCCAGCGTCTGGCGAAGGGTGAAATCATCGTAAACGTACATCAGGTCCTGCTTGGGGGAAAGGAAAAACAGAATGTTCATGACAACAGCTCCTAAAATCAATACTGAAAACGCATCTGCGCAAAAAAGAACGCAGTTCATCCGCACAAGCGGGACCCTGCGCCGCAGTCCCTATCCTTGATTTCATTTTAGCACTTTTCCATAGACAGATAAAGGGTTCTCTGCCAGCTTTTATAATTTTTTAACAGATTGTTCTCACTCCTTTGTCATACTTTTTTCTTCTGCCTGCCCGACAGCCGTCCATCATTTTCGCTCTGACGCTGCGCGAAACAGCGCGAAGAGTGGTTTTCCTGCAAAAATATACGCAAAAAGCGGATATCCCAGCAATTTGAACTGTACAACCGCGCTCCGAAGTTGTATAATAGAGTGGGTGTTTCTCGGCAGCGTCTGCGCGTTTCGCAGCGGCGCCGCACCCCAGACCTTGAATGTGTTTTATGGAAAAATAACATAAAGGAGCAGAGCGACTATGATCACTTCCCGTTTCCCTCTGGGGGATGTCAGCTTTACCGCCGGGTATTTTTCGACCTTAGTGGGTGAAGCAGCCAAACAGTGTTACGGTGTTGCCGCAATGGCACCCCGCGATATGACCGATGCCGTCAAGAGCATGGTGCACGGTTCCGATTACCCGGAAAAGGGTGTCCGTGTCACACAGGAGGATGGGCGTCTGGTGATCGAACTGCACATCGCCGTGAGCTACGGCCTGAACATTTCCACTGCCGCACGCAGCATTTCTCACCGCGTCAAGGACGAGGTCGAGCAGGCCACCGGCCTGAAAGTCGCCCGCGTAGTGGTTTCGGTGGACGATGTGATCGCCTGATTTTTGACCGTTCATCAAAGCGCCGGGCCGCAGTGTGCTCCGGCGAGTTACAAGGAGTAAAAAAGAATGATTTCTGGTAAGATCCTGCGTGACGCCATCATTTCCGGCGCCAACAATATCAACAATCAGCGCTCCCGCGTGGACGAGCTGAACGTCTTCCCTGTTCCCGATGGCGACACCGGCACCAACATGGGCATGACCGTCGGCGCTTCCGTGCGCGAGCTGGAAGCTCTGGACGACAGCTGCACCGTGGGCGAAGCTGCCAAGACCGCTGCTTCCGCCATGCTGCGCGGTGCCCGCGGCAACTCCGGCGTCATCACCAGCCTGCTGTTCCGCGGCTTCTCCAAGGCCTTGGAAGGCAAGAAGGAGGCCACCGCTGCTGACATCGTCGAGGCTCTGAAGAAGGGCGTTGAAGGCGCTTACAAGGCTGTCATGAAGCCCACCGAGGGCACCATCCTGACCGTGGCCCGCATTGCTTCCGAGGAAGCCGCTGCCTGCGGCGCTGAGGATGTGCCTGCCCTGTGGGATGTGGTGATGGCTGCCGGCCAGAAGGCTCTGGACGACACCCCCAACCTGCTGCCCGTGCTGAAAAAGGCCGGCGTCGTGGACGCAGGCGGTCAGGGCATCCTGATCATCTTCGAGGGCATGGGCAAGGTCTTCCACGGTGAGCCCATCGTGGCCGGCGGCGAGGCTGTCCCCAACAAGGCAAAGCTGTCCACTGAGAACGCCGGCAAGGGCGTGTTCACCGACGACCTGATGAAGGTGGAAGACATCAAGAACGGCTACTGCACTCAGTTCCTCATCAACAAGAATGAGGGTGCCAGCGCCGCAAAGATGCGTGCTTTTGCCGAGTCCAACGGCGACAGCGTGGTCTGCATCGAGGATGACGACGTCATCAATCTGCATGTTCACACCGCCGACCCCGGCAAGATCCTGAGCGAGGCCATCAAGTACGGCTACCTGACCAACTTCAAGATCGAGAACATGCACGAGCAGTTCCTGGCCCGTCAGAAGCAGGGCAAGAGCCTTGAGAAGCAGGCTTCCGCTGAAAAGGCTCCTTCCCAGTCCAGCGAGTTCGTCTACGCTGCTGTGGACCCCAGCCGTGACTATGGTTTTGTGGCCGTTGCTGCCGGTGAGGGCCTGAAGGCTGTGTTCACCGACCTGGCTGCGGATGCTGTGGTTTCCGGCGGCCAGACCATGAACCCCGCCACCGAGGATATTCTCGCTGCCATCCAGAGCGTGCCCGCAAAGACCGTGTTCGTTCTGCCCAACAACAAGAACATTATCATGGCTGCAGAGCAGGCTCAGAAGCTGGCCGACCGTCAGGTCGTGGTTCTGCCCACCCGCACTGTGCCCATGGGCATCACCGCCATGCTGAACTTTGATCCTTCCGTGAACGCCGAGACCAACACCATCAACATGATGGCTGCTGCCGACAAGGTGTCCACCGGCCTGATCACCTACGCTGCCCGCGACAGCGAGTACGACGGCAAGCGCATCAAGAAGGGCGAGATCATGGCTCTGGAGAACGGCAAGATCGTCTCCACTTCCAACGACATCGCCAAGGCCACCTATCGTCTGGCCCGCGGCATGTGCAAGAAGGATTCCAGCTTTGTCACCATCATCTCCGGCTGCGATGTCAGCGACGAGGACGCCGAGAAGGTGACCGAGATCGTGAAGGCAAAGTGCCCGAACCATGTTGAGGTCAGCCACATCCGCGGCGGTCAGCCCGTTTACTATTATATGATCAGCGTGGAGTAAAAACTCTTTTTCCGCAGTGAATCATGCAGAGAGGCATCGTTGAACCGATGCCTCTCTTTTTTGCAGAATGAAGATATCTTGCAAGACGCCCGGCTTCTGCAGTGGTACAATGGGGTGCGGAAAGGAGTGACAGCCATGAAGGACGCACAGCGGACTGCCGTTTACGACGAACAATTGCAGCTGGAAGCATTTCGCTTCGAGGGCATCGTGCAGCCCTTCCCGAACCATTTCCACGAGCATTACGTCATCGGTTTTGTGGAGCAGGGGCAGCGCACACTTCTCTGCAATGGACAGGAACATCTTCTCCGGCCCGGCAGCATCGTGCTGTTCAACCCCGGCGACAGCCACGGCTGCACTCAAACCGACGGCGGCACCTTTGCGTACTGCGGGTTCAATATCCCCAAACAAGCCATGCGGGAACGGGCCGCAGAGATTACCGGTGCGCAGACACTTCCCGGCTTTTCACAGAATGTCCTGACCGACGATGAGCTGCTGTGCTGCCTGCGCTCTCTGCACAGGATGATCCTGCACCACAGCGATCCTCTGGGCCGGGAAGAGCGTTTTCTGCTGCTGTTCTCTCTTCTGTTTCAGCGCTGCGGCCAGCCTTTTTCTCTCTGCACGCCGGAATGCCCGGAGGATGTGGAAGCCGCCTGTGCATTCATCCGGCTGCATTTTTCCGAGCATATCACGCTGGAACAGATCTGCCGCTGTGCGGGGCTGAGCAAATCCACCCTGCTGCGGGTCTTTGCCCGCACAAAGGGTATCACGCCTTACCGCTATCTTGAGACCGTGCGCATCAACGCGGCCAAAGCGCTTCTGGCGCAGGGTGTTCCGCCGCTGGAAGCGGCCCTGCAGACCGGCTTTTCTGATCAAAGCCACTTCACCCATTATTTCAGCAGCTTTATCGGCCTTGCACCCGGCGTTTACCGGGAGATTTTTTCAGGCACGAACAAGGAGGAGCATCCCCATGTCTCATAAAACCACCTTTGGCCACCTGGCAGCTCTTCTCACCATCACAGTCTGGGGCACGACTTTCATCTCCACAAAAGTGCTGCTGACCCGTTTTCAGCCGGTGGAGATTTTATTCATCCGCTTTGTGATGGGCTTTCTGGCTTTGTGCATCGCCGCGCCCCGCCGCCTGCACATCACCAGCCGGAAGCAGGAACTCACCTTTGCGCTGGCAGGCCTGAGCGGCATCTGCCTGTATTACCTGCTGGAAAACATTGCCCTCACCTATACGCTGGCTTCCAATGTGGGCGTCATCATATCCATTGCCCCGTTCTTCACGGCTCTTCTTTCCCGCTTTTTCCTGCACAGTGAAGAAAAGCTCCATCCGCGTTTTTTTACCGGTTTTCTTGTTGCCATCGTCGGCATCGTGCTCATCAGCTTCAGCGGGTCGAAGCTGCAGCTGAATCCGCTGGGCGACCTGCTGGCGGTCGCCGCTGCTTTTGTGTGGGCGGTCTATTCCTTGCTGACCCGAAAAATCGGCAGCTTTGGTTATCCGGTGCTGCTGGCCACCCGCCGAACCTTCTTTTACGGCCTTGTGTTCATGCTGCCGACTCTGTTTTTCTTCGATTTTCGCCCGCAGCTTTCCGCGCTGGCCAGCCCTGCCGTGCTGCTCAACCTCCTCTACCTGGGGCTGGGAGCTTCAGCGCTCTGCTTCGTCACCTGGAATTTTGCAGTGAAAGAGCTGGGTGCCCTCAAAACCAGTGTGTACATCTACGCAGTTCCGGTCATCACAGTATTGACCTCGGCGCTGATCCTGCACGAACCGCTGACCCCCGCCACCGGCCTTGGCACTATGCTGACGCTGGCCGGGCTGGTGCTTTCCAACACATAAACGTAAAAATGCCTGCACAGCCGGAAGCCGTGCAGGCATTTTTGTTTGTGCTATTCTTAGAAGAAGCTCACCTGACTGCTCTCCGGCAGGTCGCCCAAGGCACCCACCTGACGCAGGCGATCGAGGATGCCCTGACCGACACCGGAAGCCTGCTGCAGCTCTTCCACCGAGATATATTCCTCTCCGTGGATGGTCACACGCTCCAGCGCATCGGCGGCAGAACCGCCCAGACCTTTCAGCGACGAGAACGGCAGACGGACTTTGCCGTCCTCCACGATATACTTGGAGCCGCGGCTCTTGCCCAGTTCAATGGGCAGAAACTCGAACCCGCGGGCCAGCATCTCGTTGACCAGCTGCAGGCTGACCAGCACGTCTTCGTCCTTGGCGTTTTTCTCTTCCTTCAGGCGGCGCTTGACCTCTTCCATGTGGGCGCGGGCCACTGCCGCGCCGCCCACAGCGGCTTCATAGTCGATGTCGTCACCGCGCACCGTGAAGTACACTGCATAAAACTCCGGCGGACGGTAGATTTTGAACCACATCAGACGAATGGCCGACATCAGGTAGGCCACAGCATGAGCCTTGGGGAACATATACTTGATCTTTCGGCAGCTCTCAATATACCAGTCCGGCACCTCATGCTCCCGCATGGCCTCTTCCCATCCATCCTTGAAGCCGCCCTTTGCCACCTTGCCCTTACGGACGGCCTCCATGATGTCGAAAGCCATCTTGGGTTCCAGACCCTTTCGCAGCAGATACAGCATGATACTGTCACGGCAGCCGATGACCTCTGCGATGGTGCAGGTGCCGCTGCGGATCAGCTCATCGGCGTTGCCGGTCCAGACGTCGGTGCCGTGGGACAGGCCCGAGATCTGGATCAGCTCCGAGAAGTTTTTGGGCCGGGCCTCCACCAGCATACCGCGCACGAAGTTGGTGCCCATTTCCGGAATGCCGAAGGTTCCGGTCTGGCTGTCGATCTGCTCCGGGGTCACCCCCAGCGCTTCCGGGCTGGTCAGCAGGCTGTAGACCTTGGGGTCGTTCATGGGGATGCTGTCAATGGGGATGCCCGTGTACTCTTCAAAATACTTGTAGAAGGTGGGCATATCGTGGCCCAGCTCGTCCAGCTTGAGCAGGGTGTCATGCAGATACTTGAATTCGAAGTGGGTGGTCAGCAGGCCGCCCGCAACGTCATCTGCCGGGTGTTGGATGGGGCAGAAATCGTAAATCTCATAGGTATCCGGCACAACGACCATGCCGCCGGGGTGCTGGCCGGTGGTGCGCTTGACGCCGGTGCAGCCCAGTGTCAGGCGGTTTTCCTCCGCATGGTTCACCGTGCGGCCGCGCTCGTCCAGATACTTTTTCACATAGCCGTAGGCCGTCTTGTCCTGAATGCCGGACACGGTGCCGGCCTTGAACACATTGGCCTTGCCGAACAGTTCCTCGGTGTAGCGGTGGACATTGGACTGATACTCGCCTGAGAAGTTCAGATCGATATCAGGCTCCTTGTCGCCGTAGAAGCCCAGGAAGGTTTCAAAAGGAATGTCGTGGCCGTCCACCAGCATCCGGGTGCCGCAGTTGGGGCAGTTCTTGTCCGGCAGGTCGAAGCCATCGTCCACGCTGCCGTCGGTGATGAACTCGCTGTGCTTGCACTTGGGGCAGCGATAGTGGGGCGGCAGGCTGTTGACCTCCGAGATGCCGGAGAAGTGAGCCACGGCCGACGAGCCGACCGAACCACGGCTGCCCACCTGATAGCCGCCCGCGTTGGAGTAGGCCACCAGCTTGACCGCAATGACGTACAGCACCGCGTAGCCGTGGCCGCAGATGGAGTCCAGTTCCTTCTGCAGCCGCTTTTCCACGATCTCGGGCAGCGGGTCGCCATAGTCACGCTTGGCGTGCTCCCATGTTGCATCGCGCAGCTGCTGCTCCGCGCCCTCGATGCTGGGCGGGTAGGTGCCGCGCGGGATGGCCCGCACCGTGTTGTCGATCATGGCCGCGATCTTACGGGGGTTTTTCACGACCACCTCATAGGCTTTTTCCTTGGGCAGATAGTAGAACTGCGCCAGCATATCCTGCGTGGTGCGGAAGAACAGCGGCGGCTGATTGTCAGCATCCTTGAAGCCGTTGCCCGCCTGCAGAACAGCACGGTAGGCCGCGTCCTCCGGCTCAGTAAAATGCACGTCGCCGGTGGCAATGACCGGCTTGTGCAGGTCTTCGCCCAGCTTGATGACCGTGCGGTTGAAGTTTTTGATGTCTTCCTCGCTGTCCACTTTGCCCTCGCGCACCATATAGGCGTTGTTGCCCAGCGGCTGGATCTCAAGGATATCGTAGTAAGACGCGATCTTTTTCAATTCCTCGTAGCTGGTGCCGTCCACAATGGCGCGATACAGTTCGCCCGCTTCACAGGCCGAGGTCAGCAGCAAACCATCGCGGTACTTGTTCAGCAGGCTGCGGGGCACACGGGGCTTCTTGAAGAAATAATTCACATGGGCTTCGCTGACGATCTTGTACAGATTTTTCAGGCCCATCTGATTCTTCACCAGAATGATGAGGTGATAATACTTCTTTTTCAGCACCTCGCGGTTGCCGCCAAGGCCAGTGTTGATCTCGCTGACCTTCGTCACCTGCTTTTCCGTCAGGTCATTCAGCATGACGCCAAAAATGCGGCCCAGCGCCGCGGAGTCCTCGCAGGCGCGGTGAGCTTCGTAGGCGGGCAGTTCCAGGTGCTTATTGATGGTGCCCTGCTTGTAGTTGTGCAGGCCGGGATACATGGCCTGCGCCATGGTCAGGGTGTCGATATAGGTCGGCTCCAGCTTGATGCCGCTGCGCTTGGCGGCCGCACGCAGGAAGCGCATATCAAAGGAATGGACGTTGTGGCCCACAAGGATGCGGTCCCCTGCAAATTTGAGGAAGGCTTCCAGTGCTTCCTTTTCGCTGGGAGCATTTGCCACCATCTCGTTGGTGATGCCGGTCAGCTCGGTGATCTTGGGAGTGATAGGCTTGCCGGGCTTGACAAAGGTGTCAAACTCGTCCACCACTTCGCCATTTTTCACGATGACGGCACCGATCTCGGTCATATACTCCACGCCGGGGTCAAGACCCGTCGTCTCGGTGTCGAACACACAGAACTCGCCGTCCAGCGGCTGATCCTTGACGCCGTAGACACAGGGGATCATATCATCCACGAAGTAAGCTTCGCAGCCATAAATCAGCTTGAAATCCGGGTCCGTCTTGTGGATCTCATCCGTCGCCAGCATGGCTTCCGGATAGCCCTGACACACACCGTGGTCGGTGATGGCAATGGCCGGGTGGCCCATGCGGTGGGCAAGCTTGACGATGCCGCCGGGGTCGCAGAAGCCGTCCATGCTGGACAGCTTGGTGTGCAGATGCAGCTCCACACGCTTGACGGGAGCAGTATCCTCCCGCTTTTTGCGCTCCACGATGAGCACATCGTAAGGATAAACGATATAATCGTGCTCGTATTTGTCATAGGAGCAGTCGCCGCGCACGATCAGGGTCGTGCCCTTGCCAAGGCTCTCCCATTTGGAGCAGTCTTCGCCTTCCTGCGCGCGGATCTTCAGGTTGATGGAACCCTGATAGTCGGTGATGGACACCGTATAGATCTTACGGAAGTTGCCCTTGACCTCCGAGAAGAACACGTCACCCCAGATGACACACTTGCCGCCCTCACCGCCGAGGTCTTTCAGCGGGGTGAGGTTCTTGGGGGTGAACATCTTGCCATGGAAAATGGTGACCGGCTTGTCGGTGAGGTCGAGGCCCTCCACCTTGATGGACGGAGCCGTGTTCTTTTTCTCGAACTTGACCACCGGCGGGGCGATCTTGCGCTCCAGCTTTTCCTCCAGCTGGTGCTGCTCCGCTTCACTGACCGAGCTTTGCAGGATGACCTGCGGCTTCACGCCGGTGTGCGCAGCGATGCGCTCTGCCAGCAGCTTTTCAAAGCCCATCTCCTGCAGAAACTTTGTGCCATGGCATACACCAATGGTGATCTTCTGGCCCACAATGCTGATTTTGCACCGGTCCAGAAAGCCGTTGATGGGCACGCCGTCCCGCTTCATCTCTTCCATCAGCTCCCGCAGGGCCGCTTCGTCCAGCATCGCGTAGCCGAAAAGATTTTCAATTTTCAGTTCAAAGCCCTCATAATCCGGCTGAAGCGATGCCAGCAGCCGGGCACACAGGTTTTTATCCAGCGGAGCGGCGCTCTGCAGGGTAAAAACGACCTGCTGCTCCTGCCGCAGCATCCGGGCATGCTCGACGATGACCTTGCCGAAGCAGGATGCAAACGCCGGGTCCACCATAAACTGCGGCCAGAGCTGGGATACGAGTGGTTTCACAAATGGTACTCCTTTTTATGGTTCACACAGCACAAACTGCCGCACCCGTTTTTCAGGTGTGGCAGTAAAAATGCAAACTCAATTCTTTGCAAGCTCTTCCATTTTGAAAACCTGATAGCCCTCATAATGATAGCTTGCGTCAATGCCCTTCATATACACCTGACGGTCATTGATCTGTTCCGTCAGTGCTTTATGCAGCAGCACTTTGATTTCCAAATCTTTCACCGGACTGCGTTCCATCGCCATCAGATAATCGCTTTTATCTACGCGGCTCCAGTCTACCACCTGATGCAGCTCTCTTTTCAGGATGCAGTCCAGCCAGATGCGGGTGCTTCGGCCATTTCCCTCCCGGAAGGGATGTGCCACATTCATCTCCACATACTTCTCGACGATCTCGTCAAATGTGGACTGCGGCATCTGGTCAATGCTGTCCAGTGCCGGCCGCAGATACATGACCGGTGCAAAACGGAAATTTCCCTTTGCAATGTTCACGGTGCGCATCTGACCGGCAAACTCATAAATATCTTCAAACAGATATTTATGGATCATGGCAAGGCCCGCAAATGTTCCCACCGGAAAAGCATCCAGAAGACCTGTATCATACAGAGCCAGCGCTTTCTGCTTGCTGATCCTTTCCTCTTCACGGGCAAGTTCCAGCTCATCCGTCAGGCCCAATTTATTTTGCAGCGCCATTGCAGTTCTCCTTGTCAGCCGATATCCTCTTACAGCTTATAAATTTCATCCATGAACTGGTCGAGGATGTTGTCGCCGGTGAGCTTTTTCACCGGCTTGCCGTGGATGAACAGCACGGCCTCACCTTTGCCGCCGGCAATGCCGATGTCCGCTTCACGGGCTTCGCCGGGGCCGTTGACCACGCAGCCCATAACGGCCACCTTGATGGACTTCTTGTAACCCTGCAGGCGCTTTTCCACCTCATTGGCGATCTCGGTGCAGGGGTACTGGGTGCGGCCGCAGGTGGGGCAGGTGATGACTTCCGGGCCCGCCACAGGGAAACCCACAGCACGCAGGATGTTGTAGCCGGCTTCCACTTCCTTCTCCGGCTCTGCCGCCAGCGAAACACGGATGGTGTCACCGATGCCCTCCAGCAGCATTCCGCCGATGCCCATGCCGCTCTTCAGCAGGCCCATCTGATAGGTGCCTGCTTCGGTCACGCCCACATGCAGCGGGTAATCCGTGACAGCGCTCAGCTGGCGGTAAGCTTCCATCATGCGGGGCACATTGGAATTTTTGATGGAAATGACGATGTTGTTGAAGTCGAACTTTTCCAGCAGGCGCACATGGTACAGGGCACTTTCCACCATGGCTTCCGGAGTGGGAGCGCCATATCTTGCAAGGATGTGCTTTTCCAGGCTGCCGCCGTTCACACCGATGCGGATGGGGATGTTCTTCTGCTGGCAGGCATTGACCACAGCCTTCACCCTGTCGTCGTCGCCGATGTTGCCGGGGTTGATGCGGATCTTATCCACGCCCACGTCCGCGCAGGCCAGTGCTGCCTTGTAGTCAAAGTGGATGTCCGCCACGATGGGAATGTTCACCGCATTCTTGACTGCTTCGATGCACTTGGCGTCTGCCGCGCTGGGGCAGGTCACGCGCAGGATCTGGCATCCTGCTGCCTCGCAGCGCTTTGCCTGCGCCACATTGCCCTCAATGTCCTCCACCGGCACATTCAGCATGGTCTGCACCGCAATGGGGTTCTTGCCGCCAATGGTCACATTGCCGATTTTTACTTCCCGTTTCAACTGCCGCATAAAGTTCCCCTTTCTGTTACACTGCACCGGTCACAAGCCGGATAATATCATTATACGTTGCAAAGATCATCAGGCCGAACAGCAGGGCAAACGCGCCAACCGTCAGCGCTCCCTGCAGCTTTTCCGGCACAGCACGGCCGGTGACGCCCTCGATGACCAGAAACACCACCTTGCCGCCGTCCAGCGCCGGGAAGGGCAGCAGATTGAACACACCCAGATTGATGGTGATGAGTGCCAGCAGCTCGAACAGATCCTGCCAGCCGTAACTTGCCGCCTGGCCGATGGCCGTCACGATGCCCACCGGGCCGGAGAGGTTGTTGATGCTCTCCCGGCCGCGCAGCAGATCTGCCAGCGATGTGAACACGATGCGCCCATAATAAAGGGTGCTGTTCCATGCTTCCTTCAGCACATTGAGCGGCGTTTTTTTGATGCCGTACACCACAAAGCCCAGGCTCATGTGGGTCTGACCATCGTCATCCTGCCATGTGTCGAACTGCACGTCCGGCAGATCGACCTTCTGGCCGTCCCGCTTCACGGTGAAATCTGCGCGGTACTGTTCGGTGCGCACCAGCTCGTAGATGATGTCGTTGGCCACAAAACAGCGCCGGCCATTCACCGCGACGATCTCATCCCCTGCCTGCAGGCCGGTCCGACCGCAGATGGCACCGTCCTCGATGGAGTAAATGGTTTTGCTGGTGATGGCTCCGTCCTGTGCAGCCACAAGAATGACCAGCACCACAAAGCCCAGCACAAAGTTCATGAATGCGCCTGCCGCCATGACCAGCGCCCGCTGCCATACCGGAGCATCGTTCAAAGGGATGCCGGTGCGCTGGTCTTCCGGCACCGGGTTCTCCGGCTCTTCCGCTTCCCGCTGGCCACGGGCGTCCTCGGCCTGCTGGCTCTCGGGGCTTTCCTCCCCTTCCAGCGCCACAAAGCCGCCCACCGGCAGAGCGCGCAGGCTGTACTGTGTGCCCTTATGGATCTTCTTCCACAAAACCGGGCCCATGCCGATGGAAAACTCGTTGACCTGAATGCCGCAGAGCTTTGCCACAGCAAAATGCCCGAGCTCATGGATGGCGATCACCGCACTGAAAACGATCAGTGCCGCGATCAGGGTGATAAAAACTGACATTGCGTCTCCTAAAGTTGAAAAGTCACAGGCTTCCCCCTCGGGGAACGATTTCCCCCGGTCGGGGGAAAATGGCGTAGCCAAAAGGGGGAGCACTGTCGCCGCAGGCGACTGATGAGGGGAAGTTTCCGGCAGAATCCGCTTCAAAAAACGGCTTCTAAGCATCGCTGCCCCTCATCCGTCACCGCCTGACGGCGCTGCCGCCTTCCCCCAAGGGGGAAGGCTTTATAAATGCGCTCTTACAAATTCGCGTGCCATACGGTCGCACTCGTAGACATCGCTGAGGGTATAGTCGCCGCCAAAGCTGTCACTGTCCACAACAGCCTCCACCAGACGGCCAATGTCGAGGAAGCCAATCTTATCCTCAAGGAAGAGTTTGACGGCTTCTTCGTTGGCACCGTTGGCGGCGCAGGGGCCGAGGCCGCCCTTCTTGATGGCCTTTTTGCAGGCGGCAAGGCAGCGGAAGGTCTCATCGTCCGCCACATCGAAGGTGAGCACCTTCAGGGCGGCGAAGTCCAGCTCCGGCACAACGCCCGGCACACGCTTGGGATAGGTCAGCGCGTACTGGATGGGGATGCGCATATCCGGCACGCCCAGCTGTGCAATGACCGAATTGTCGCTGAACTGCACCGCCGAGTGAACGATGCTCTGGCGCTGCACCACGATCTGAATCTTTTCCGGGGGCAGGCCGAACAACCATACAGCTTCGATCAGCTCCAGGCCCTTGTTCATCAGGGTGGCGGAGTCGATGGTGATCTTTGCGCCCATGTTCCAGTTGGGGTGCTTGAGGGCGTCGGCCTTGGTCTTGCCGCGCAGCTCCTCGGTCTTCATGCCGAAGAAGGGGCCGCCGGAAGCCGTCAGCAGAATTTTGGTCAGGCTGGGGGCGCTCTCTTTATCCTGCAGGCACTGGAAAATGGCCGAGTGCTCACTGTCCACGGGCAGCAGCCTCACGCCATGCTTTGCCACGGCCTGAGTCACCAGATGGCCGCCGGTGACAAGGCTCTCCTTGTTGGCCAGGGCCAGATCATGGCCGCTCTCGATGGCGCACAGGCTGGCACCCAGACCGGCAATACCCACCACACTGTTCAGCACCACGTCGGGGCCGTCCAGCGCCGCCAGCTGCTTGAGCCCTTCCGGGCCGGTGAGCAGTTTGGGAGCATTCGCCTGCCCTGCCAGCTCTGCAGAAAGCTTTTCCGCAGCCGCCGGGTCAGTCATGCAGACGTACTTCGGATGGAATTCTTTGATCTGCTCTAGAATCTTATCCACATGGCTGTGGGCCGACAGGCCGAACACCTCATAGCCCTGTGCACGGATCACATCCAGGCTCTGGGTGCCGATGGATCCGGTAGAACCCAGCAGCGTAATTTTTTTCGACATTACACGTTCCCCCTTTTTAATAGTAGAACACTGCGGTGATGACCATGGTCACAAAAGGTGCAATGAACATCACGCTGTCAAAACGATCCAGAATGCCGCCGTGGCCCGGGAAGATGGTGCCGTAGTCCTTGATGCCGCACTGGCGCTTGACCACGCTGGCAAACAGGTCGCCGTAGATGCCCAGCACAGCCGCCACGCAGCCCAGCAGAGCAATGATCACATACATGGACACGCCGATGTTGGAACGGGTGAACGCTTCCATGCGGTCAGCCGCCACCGAATACACCAACGTGATGATGACGCCGAACACCATGGTGCCAAGCACGCCGCCAATGGCACCTTCTACAGTCTTTTTGGGGCTGACCACCGGGCACAGCTTGTGTTTGCCAAAGGCACGGCCCGCAAAATAGGCGCAGGTGTCGCCGCCCCAGGCAAAGCAGAGGATGAGCAGAATGAAGAACACGGCATCATAGCCAAACTGTTCCACCGGCAGCAGCTCCTTGAGACGGATGAAGGAGTAGAAGCAGAAGATCACAATGCCCGAAAACATCAAAAGGCCGCTGGCCTTCTGATAGCTGATGGTGCCGTTGCGCACCACCAGATAAATGGCGTAGAAGGTGACCAGCACAAAGGACACCGGCATGACCAGCGCCCGCATGACCTGATAATTGGAGGTCATGACCAGCAATGTATAGGGCACCAGAACCGCATACATGAGCCAGTCCTTCTTTTCAAAGCCCAGTGCGTTGTAGATCTCATGGATCGCGATCAGGGTGATGGCTGCGACGACCAGATTGAAGATGATGGTGTTGAATGTGAACATGACGCCGATCAGGACGATGATGCCCACAACAGCAGTGATAACTCGTGTTTTCATAGATTTTGTTCTCCTTTGCTTTTCCGGAGGGCACGCCCCTCTTTCAGCGGCCCGCAGCCCGAGGAACAATCGGGCATTCCGGCCCCTGCACCGTGTGTAGGGATGATGGGTGATTACAATCCGCCAAACCGGCGGGAACGATGATTGAATTCCTCAATGGCAGCATCCAGATCATCCCGGGTGAAATCCGGCCACAGGACGTCCATTTCCACCAGCTCAGAATAAGCGGCCTGCCACAGCATGAAGTTGGACAGGCGCTTTTCTCCGCTGGGGCGCAGGATGAAGTCCGGGTCTTTCTGGCCCTCGGTGTACATGGCATCGCTGAGCATCTGCTCCGTGATCTCCTCGGGCTTCAGCTCCTCAGCTGCTGCCTTTGCAGCCAGCTGCTGCGCTGCCCGGACGATCTCCGGGCGTCCGCCATAGTTGATGGCGATGTTCAGGGTCATGCCGGTCTTGATCGAAGAGTCATTTTCCAGCTTGTTCATCAGTTCCTGCAGCTTCGGGTCCAGAACCGTGCGGTCGCCCATGAATTTGATGCGGATGTTGCGGTTCTTATAATCAAAGCCCTTGAGCAGATATTCGCCGAACAGCCGCATAATGGCGTTGACCTCTTCCAGCGGGCGCTTCCAGTTCTCGGTGGAAAACGCATAGAAGTACACCGACGAGACGCCCAGCTCATCACAATAATTTGCAATGTCGCTGAACACCTCTGCACCTTTTTTGTGGCCGGCAGTGCGGGGCAGGCCGCGGTTCTTTGCCCAGCGGCCGTTGCCGTCCATAATGATGCCGATGGAAAGACCCTCGGCAAATTCCTTCGGGTGAGCCATTATTTCCTCCCGGCAGCAGATGCTGCCCCTCAACAAAAGTGCCGCGCACCATATGAAAGCAATTCCTCCACCAGCGCACGGCACCTTGCGTCCTATTTTTGTTTTACGCAGCCGATCAGACGGACATGATCTCCTTCTGCTTTTCTTCCACAGCGGCGTCAATGTTCTTGATATACTTATCCGTCAGCTTCTGGACATCCTCTTCCATGGTCTTCTGGCTGTCCTCGGTCAGCTCACCGGCCTTCTTCATGGCCTTGGCCTTATCCATGGCCTCACGGCGGATGTTGCGCACAGCCACCTTGGCGTCCTCACCCAGCTTAGAAACCTCCTTGGCCAGCTGCTTGCGGCGCTCCTCGGTGGGAGCCGGGAAGTTCAGGCGGATGGTCTGGCCGTCATCGATGGGGTTGATGCCCACATCACTGGCCATGATAGCCTTGCTGATGGCACGCAGCAGGGTGCGGTCCCAGGGGGTGATGGTCAGGGTGCGGGCTTCGCTGACAGCCACGGAAGCCACCTGCTGGATGGGAGTGGGTGCGCCGTAGTAGTCCACGGTGACTTTGTCCAGCACAGCGGGGTTTGCGCGGCCTGCGCGCACGGCGGCCAGCTCGCGGCCCAGATGCTCGACGGAGCTCTTCATCTTGTCTTCGTAAACCTTGGTGTTGCTGCTCATTGTGGTAGTCTCCTGTTCCTTTTATAATATGTTTTCAAGGCCGCACGGCAGTCCGCCCGCCGCCTTATTGTATGCAGTTTTTCAGCCTTCGTAGACCAGTGTGCCCACGTTCTCGCCCTGCACGGCACGGGCAATGTTGTCCGGGTCTGCCAGATCAAACACGAGGATAGGCAGCTTGTTGTCGCGGCACAGAGTGGCTGCGGTGCCGTCCATGACGGCCAGCTGATCTTCCAGCACCTTGGTGAAGGTGAGGGTGTCGTACTTCTTTGCGTCGGGGTACTTGTGGGGGTCCTTGTCGTAAACACCGTCCACCATGGTGGCCTTGAACATCACGTCAGCGCTCACCTCAACGGCGCGCAGTGCGGTGGCCGTGTCGGTGGAGAAGAAGGGGTTGCCGGTGCCGCCGCCAAACACAGCGATCTTGCCCTCATCCATAGCGCGCAGGGCGTCCTTGCGGGTGAAGGGCTGTGCCACCTGCGGCATAGTGATGGAAGTGAACACCTCGGTGGGCACGCCCAGCTGCTCCAGCTTGTCAGAGACAGCCAGAGCGTTCATCACAGTCGCCAGCATACCGATCTTGTCAGCCAGAGTGCGCTCCATCTTGCCGCTGGAACGGCCGCGCCAGAAATTGCCGCCGCCGACCACAATGCCGATCTGAACACCCAGACCGTGAGCCTTCTTGACGCCGCCGCAGATCGCGTCCATGGTGGGCTCGTCAAAGCCCATGCCCTTTTCACCGCCGAGAGCCTCGCCGCTGATCTTGAGCAGAATACGCTGATATTTCAATGCCATAATCCAAACACCACCTGTTTTTATCTTCCGTCGGGGCATACCCCGGCATTTTTACTATAGCTTATTTTACAATAAAATACGCATAAAGTAAACAGGAAATCTGCGCAGAAATTTCGGAAGGTTTTATGAACGGATGCGCAGCGCCCGAAGCTGCTGCTTCATTTCGTCCGGAATGCGGCAGCTTTCCACCGCTTTCTGAATGGTTTTGTTGTGTGTCCACACATCCAGCCGCTTTTCCGTGAGCCATGGCAGGGCGGCGTCCGGCTGTTTGGCCAGTGCCGTGGCGAAATACCAAGCCCGCATCATGTTGAGGTAATATTCCCCGCTGTGCACCCCGGCCACCCACGCGAGATATTCCGGCCGGAAATCCTCGTCGAGGTAAAACCGCATCAGCATCTCCATGGCATAGCGCATGGTGTACACTTCGCCAGAAGCCAGCCAGCGGCGGACAGGCTCCAGCAGTTCTGTTTTGTGCTTTGCAAACACCTTCGGGCAGAAGCCGTCGCAGGTGGCCCAATTGTCGATATACGGCAGGAATTTCTCCGTTTCCGCCAGCGCCCTGTCATAGTCCCGGATGGTTTCCAGCAGAAATGCGTGGAGATTGTTTTCTTCATAGTATTCATGCGGCAGGCTTTTCAGGAACACTTCCGCCTGAGGCGTGCCGGCCAGCTGCTTTGCCAGTTTGCGCAGGACGGGTGTCCGCACGCCGATGACCTTTTCCGCCGGGACGGTGGGCATCAGTCTGCTGTGAAACGCCTGATAGCCTTTATCCTGCAATGCGAACAGCTGCTTTTGAATCTCCTGTACTTCCGGTTTCATGGCTTCTCCCCCATTCTGCTCCCATTGTATCAGACCGGGCCCCAAATGCAAAGCGTTCCGGCGCTTCTTTTGCCGCAGTTTCACCTCTCCGAAAAATTGTGCTGGACATTTCCGCCGGAACATGCTATAATATCGTTCGTAAATGCGGGCATCGTACATCGGCTAGTATATCAGCCTTCCAAGCTGAGGAGGTGGGTTCGATTCCCATTGCCCGCTCCATACAGAAAAGCACCGCGGTTCTTCGGAGCCGCGGTGCTTTTGTTTTCGCTTATCGATCCCACTTGTCGCACAGGGCGTTGATCTGGTCGGCAAACTTTGCCAGATCCTTGTTGGCGCCGCCCTCGTTGTGCTCGATGACCCGCAGCAGGCGCTTGCCTGCGCTGACCAGCCGCTGGAACACCGTCGCGGCACGGCTCTGGCCCTCGGACGTCTTGTGTTCGATACGAGCCTTCGTGCCCTCCTGCAGGCAGACGGCTCCCTCAGCTCCGATGGCCCACTGCGCGCCGTTGTAGGGTGCGCAGGCGGTGAAGCCCTCACCGGTCAGGGTATCGACGAAGATGTTCTCCACTTCGTCCTCGCCATGGATGACGAACACCCGCTTGGGCTTCTGCTCAAAGGAGTTCACCCAGCGCAGCAGACCTTCACGGTCAGCGTGTCCGGACATGCCGGTCAGCTGGCACAGCTCCGCCTGCACTTCGATGGGCTCACCGAACAGCTTGACGGTCGCCGCGCCATCCAGCAGGGTACGGCCCAGCGTACCCACGGCCTGATAGCCCACGAACAAAATCGTGCATTCCGGCCGCCACAGGTTGTGTTTCAGGTGGTGGCGGATGCGGCCCGCTTCGCACATGCCGCTGGCCGAAAGGATGACCTTCGGCACACGGTCGGAGTTTATCATGCGGGACTCGTCGCTGGTGACGGCCACCCGCAGCCCCGGGAAGGTGATGGGGTCGATGCCCTGTGCCAGCAGCGCCCGGGTATCTTCATCAAAGCAGTCCGGGTCGGTGTCCTTGAAAATGCGCGTCGCTTCGATGGCAAGGGGGCTGTCGATGTACACCGGGAAGTTGCCGTGGTTCTTAATCAGACCTTTTTCCTTGATCTCACGGATGAAATAAAGCATTTCCTGCGTGCGGCCCACCGCAAAGCTGGGGATGACCACATTGCCGCCCCGGTCGAAGGTGCGCTGCAAAATTTTCGCCAGCTCGTTCACATAGTCCGGTCTCGGGCCGTGGCTTCGGTCGCCGTAGGTGGACTCCATGAACACATAGTCTGCGTCTTTGATATAAGCCGGGTCTTTGATGATGGGCTGGTTCAGGTTGCCGATATCGCCGGAGAACACCAGCTTTGTGGCAGTCTCACCCTCGGTGATCCACAGTTCGATGCTGGCCGAACCCAGCAGGTGGCCCACATCGATGAACCGGATCTCTACGCCCGGTGCCAGCTCGACCCGCTGCTCATAGTCCACGCCCACGAACAGCTTCATGGCCGCTTCAGCGTCCTGCACGGTATACATCGGCTCCACCGGCTCTGCACCGGAACGCTTGCCCTTGCGGTTTTTCCACTCGGCTTCAAATTCCTGAATGTGAGCCGAGTCGCGCAGCATGATGCCGCACAGTTCCACTGTAGGGTTGGTGGCGTAAATTTTGCCCCGGAAGCCGTTGCGTGCCAGCAGCGGCAGCATTCCGGTGTGGTCGATGTGGGCATGGGTGACCAGCACCCAGTCGATCTCGCCGGGTGCCACAGGGATGGGCTGGTTCTCGTAAACATCCTTGCCCTGCTCCATGCCGCAGTCGATCAGAAAGCGCCGCCCGGCGGCTTCGATCAGTGTACAGCTGCCCGTGACCTCATGGTTCGCGCCCAGAAATGTGATCTTCATGCAAAACACCTCCGGTTTTGTTCAAGCGCCCGTTCTCCTGCAGGACGGCAGGCAGTTTCCTAAGCAAATGATCCGGAGGGTGGGTCCCTGCCGCGGCAGGCGGCAGGGCGGGCAATGGAATGGCCCGTTGCATTTGCGTGGAAAGCTGCCTGATGGCCTGCCCTCGGGCTGCTTTCTTTTTACGCCTTAAGTATAGCATATTTTAAAGGTACACGCCGCACAAATCGCAGGGCTTTTCTCAGGCATTGTGCCGAAAGCAAGAAAAAATTTTTATACAATCTTGACAAACCACCCCATTCTGTTATAAACTTAAACTTGTATGACGTTCGTTCGTATTTTATGAGTTTTAATAATAGAGAGGTTGAATTTTATGGTTCGTAACGATTTGCGCAACGTTGCCATTATCGCTCACGTTGACCACGGCAAGACCACGCTGGTGGACGCCATGCTGCGTCAGAGCGGCGCATTCCGCGACAATCAGGTCGTGGCTGAGCGCGTCATGGACAGCGGCGATATCGAGCGTGAGCGCGGCATCACCATTCTGGCCAAGAACTGCTCCTGCACCTACAAGGGCGTCAAGATCAACATCGTTGACACCCCGGGCCATGCTGACTTCGGCGGCGAGGTCGAGCGCGTTCTGAAGATGGTCAACGGCGTTCTGCTGCTGGTGGACGCTGCCGAAGGCTGCATGCCCCAGACCCGTTTCGTGCTGCAGAAAGCTCTGCAGCAGAACCTGAGCCTGGTGGTGGCCATCAACAAGATCGACCGTCCCGACGCCCGCATCAAGGAAGTCATCGACGAAGTTCTGTACCTGCTGATGGATCTGGGCGCTACCGATGAGCAGCTGGACTGCCCCATCCTGTTCTGCTGCGGCCGTCAGGGCACTGCAAGCCTGGACCCGGATGTGCCCGGCACCGACCTGATCCCCCTGTTCGACACCCTGCTGAGCACCATCAAGCCGCCTGAGGGTGACCCTGATGCTCCCTTCCAGATGCTGGTGTCCTCTGTGGACTACAACGACTTCGTTGGCCGCATCGGCATCGGCCGCATCCAGAATGGCATCGCCAAGGTGGGCGAAGAAGTGCAGGTCTGCGATTGGCACAACCCCGACCTGAAGATGCGCGGCCGCCTGACCAAGCTGTATGACTTCCAGGCCAATGGCCGTCAGCCGTGCGACAACATCACCGCCGGCGATATCGTGGCATTCTCCGGTCTGCCCGATGTGACCATCGGCAACACCCTGTGCTCTCCCTCTCAGGTAGAGCCTCTGCCCTTCGTGAAGATCAACGACCCCACCGTCGAGATGACCTTCTCCGTCAACGACAGCCCGCTGGCTGGCCGTGAGGGCAAGTACGTCACCAGCCGTCAGATCCGTGACCGCCTGCAGAAAGAGCTGCTGAAGGACGTTGCTCTGAAGGTGGAAGATTCCGCCACCACCGATTCCTTCCGCGTCATGGGCCGTGGTGAGATGCATCTGTCCATCCTGATCGAGACCATGCGCCGTGAAGGCTATGAGTTGCAGGTCTCTCCCCCGCACGTTCTGACCAAGGTCATCGACGGCAAGACCTATGAGCCTATGGAGCATGTCGTCATCGACGTTCCCACCCAGTATCAGGGTGCTGTCATGACCGGTCTGGGCCAGCGCAAGGCCATCCTGCAGCAGATGGAGTCTCTGGGCACCGACCGTGTGCGTCTGGAGTTCCGTATGCCCAGCCGCGGCCTGTTCGGTTATCGCAACCAGTTCCTGACTGACACCCACGGCGAAGGCGTCATCAACCAGATCTTCGACGGCTACGATGTCTGGGCCGGCATGATTGCCAACCGTTCCACCGGTTCTCTGGTCAGCTTTGAGACCGGCGAGGCCGTCACCTACGGTCTGTTCAACGCTCAGCAGCGCGGCACCCTGCTGGTGGGCGCTGGCGAGAAGGTCTATGAGGGCATGGTCATCGGCTACACCGCATCCGGCGAGGATGTGGACGTCAACGTCTGCAAGACCAAGCACCTGACCAACACCCGCGCTTCCGGCTCCGACGACGCTCTGCGCCTGATCCCCATCAGCAAGCTGAGTTTGGAAGGCTGCCTGGAGTTCCTGGCACAGGACGAGCTGCTGGAGGTCACCCCTGAGAACCTGCGCATCCGCAAGCAGATCCTGAACCACGAGCAGCGCATGAAGGCCAAGAGCAAGCTGAAGTAAGTTCTTTCCTTTAATATATAATGTATATTCACCGCCCTGCAGCGTCCCGCACGCCGCAGGGCGGTTTTGTTTTTGCCGAAAATTGATTCTTTTTGCAAAAAAGGCTTGCAAAAGTGCTCCCGCTGAGGTATAATATTTCTCGCAGTCACATCTGTGATCTGCCTCTTTAGCTCAGTCGGTTAGAGCACCTGACTGTTAATCAGGGTGTCGCCTGTTCGAGTCAGGCAAGAGGCGCCATGAAAGCAATGTTCCGTTTGGAGCATTGCTTTTTTTGTGTTAAAAAAGCGGTTTTGTCCGGCAGAGCCGGCCCACAAAAACTAAGCTCTCATGCCGAAAATTCGTCATGCTTAATGATTTCTTAAAATTTGACTACTTGAAGATACTGTCATATTGTGGTATACTGCCTATGAGCTTTGAGAAATTGTATACATTTTTCCAAAGCCCGGCACACAGATCAAAGGGTAGGCGCTCCCTTCTTTTGATAGCAGCCGACCGGTGCTTTGCTTTGGTTCTCCGCAGGACAGAGCAAAACACCGGTCTGTGCGCTGCTGAAACGGACGCGGCTCTTTCACACCGTCAAATCCACAGTCCTCTGTTCCTTTGGGGCAGCGCTGTCGTTTGAATAAATTTTATAATCAAAGGAAGCATCTATGCGTTATACCTACGTCCGGCAGCATGACACAACCGACTGTGCGGCTGCCTGCCTCGCAATGGTGTGCCTCCATTACAAAAAGGAAGTCACCATCACGCGCCTGCGCGATATGATGGGCACTGACCTGAAAGGCACAAACCTTGTTGGTTTGCAGAAGGCCGCCAATGAGCTCGGTTTCACCACCGCGGCGGTTCGCGTAGACCGTGAAAATTTCCTCAGCGATTTCTCTCTGCCCTGCATCGCGCAGGTCATCACCGATCAGGGCCTGGCTCACTTTGTGGTCGTGTTTAAAAAGACCACCATCAAGGATGATGCCCAGCGCCGCAAGCACATGCTGAAAGAGGCCGAATCCGCCAAAGAGGATGAAAAGAACGGCAAAAAGCACAAGTGCAGGGATTACGTCATCATTGGCGACCCCGGTTCGGAGTTGAAGAAGATCACTCTGGACGAGTTCTATAAGAACTTCACCGGCGTTCTTCTGCTGCTGAACCCCACTTCGGAGTTCAAGGGCGGCAAGATCAAGCAGGGCGGTATCTTCAAGCGTTATATTGATTTGCTGCTGCCCCAGAAGAAACTTTTCTTCTATGCGATCCTCGCCTCGCTGATCACAACCGTTCTGGGCATTGCATCGTCCATGTTCAACAAGATCCTGATGGACGAGGTTCTGCCATACGGGCTTGACAATCTGCTGGTCACATTGATCCTCGTGTTCAGCGTGGTCAGCATTACCAATACACTGGTCGGCTTTGTGCGGCAGTGGGTCCTGATCCATCTGTCCATCAAGGTCGACATCCCGCTGATGCTGGGCTACTTCGGGCACATCTTCAAACTGCCCATGAAGTTCTTTGCCACCCGCAAGACAGGTGATATCACCACCCGTTATTCGGATGCAAACACCATCAAATCCATCTTCACCAGCATTGCGCTGAGCCTGATCATGGATATCTCGATGGCCATCATCACCGGCATCATCCTGTTCCGCATGAATGCCATGCTGTTCTCCATCTCCCTGTTCATGGCTCTGGTCAGCGTCCTGCTGGTGCTGATCTACAAGCAGCCTTACAAGAAGATCAACGAAGAGACCATGATCCAGTCTGCGGCCCTGAACAGCCAGATGATCGAAAGCCTGCGCGGCATTGAGACCGTCAAGTGCAACGCCAATGAGGACACCGAACTGGAGAACCTCGAGCGTGAGTACATCAAGAGCCTGAAGATCAGCCTGCGTTCCAGCAAGATCAGCACCACGCAGAGCCTGATCTCCTCCTTCATCTCCACCGGTTTCAGCATGCTGACCACTTATGTGGGCATCACTCAGGTGCTGAATGGTGAGATGACGCTGGGCGGTTACATGGCATTCAGCACACTGTCTGCTTACTTCACTTCCCCGTTGAGCAACCTGATCAGTCTGCAGATGCAGATCCAGGAAGCCAACATTTCCATGAAGCGTCTGACCGAGATCATGGATTATCCTTCCGAGCAGCAGGACGACAACGAGCGTACCGACCTTGAAAAGGTTGAAGGTGACATTGAATTCAAGGACGTCACCTTCCGTTACGGCAACCGCGCTCCTGCGCTGGATCACATCAGCTTCACCATTCCGGCTGGCAAAAAGGTCGCTCTGGTGGGCAGCAGCGGCAGCGGCAAGTCTACCATTACCAAACTTCTGCTCAAGTATTATGAGCCGGAGGACGGCGAGATCGACTTCAACGGCGTGAATCTGGATGAGTACACCAACGCATCCGTCCGCCGTGCCATCTCCTATGTGCCGCAGAACATTGAGCTGTTCAGCAAAACCATTTATGACAACATTCGTGTTTCCCGCATGGACGCAACACTGGATGAGGTCAAGGAAGCTGCCAAGCGTGCAGATGCCCATGACTTTATCCGTCACCTGCCCCTGCAGTACAACACATATCTGGAAGAAGCCGGCAATGGCCTGTCCGGCGGCGAGAAGCAGCGCATTGCGTTGGCCCGCGCTTTCCTGAAGGACTCCAACCTCTACATTCTGGATGAGTCCACCAGCAATCTGGACTTCGCGACCGAGAACCTGATCTTCAACATGATCTACAATGAGCTTGCAGATCGTTCCATGCTGATCGTGGCTCACCGCCTGTCCACCGTCCGCGATTGTGATATGATCCTTGTGATGGATCATGGCAAGATCGTGGAGCGCGGCACCCATGATGAGCTGCTGGCAAAAGAGGGCAAATACTACGAGCTGTGGAACATGCAGCAGGGTATCTTCCGCAAGAAGGCGGAAGCCCCCAAGCCTGTTGCCGCTGCTGTGGTGGAAGAGGATGACGACGGCGAGTCGATCACCTACTAATTTTCTGATGCGATCGGGTGCGCACCCGGTTACATAAATGGCTTTTTCTGAGGTTGCGCAGCCGCGGATGAGCCGCTTAAATTCGTTTTTATCATTTGAAGGGAGTAATTCATTATGATGATGCCTGCAAACTTCTCTGCTGTTGCAGAAAATGAAATGACCTATGTTGTCGGTGGTAGCCTGGTCGATATCCTGGCTCCCGCTATGACCAAGGAGAACTGGCAGAACGTTTCCTACAACCTGATCCAGATCGTTGGCAACACCTTCCTGCAGCAGAATGTTAACGCTGCTTTTAGCGATATCTTCGGCGGCAATTACCGCGTTGGTAATGTCACTAAGGCTGCTTGGGGCAATCTGAGCAAGATCTGGAACAATAACTATTGGGTCAACGGTGTTGTTGATGGCACCGAGGCTAAGTGGGGCGCTGCTAATGGCCTGCTGAACACCGGCCTGCAGGTCGTCGGCACTCTGGCTTCCATCTACACCCTGGGCTCCGGCAAGGTCGGCCTGAAGGTTGAGGGCTACAACGAAGTCTAATCTGCCTTGTATCTGAGGTGCCCACCAAAGCAGCGTTTGCTTTGGCTGCACCTCAACAAAGGAATGTTCATCTGAACCGGTCTTGACCACTCAGGTGACAATGCCTCGCTATGGTGTGCCCGGAGGCGTTTCGCCTCCGGGCACATTTTATTTTTATTGTATCGCCATTACTTTCTCAAAGTAATAGGTGATCGCGAGCGGAGAGAGAGCCTCTCTGCAGAAGTCTTCTCCCCTTTCGCGATTGCCTATTACGCCCTCCTCGGAGGAAAAATCTAAAGAATCAGGGGTATTTTATCATGAACGAGATCAAAGTTGCCGAAAACAAGACGCTCAAGCTCACCAACGTGCTCTCCCGCGAGATCCAGCCGGAAGAGATGGCCAACATGCCGCTGGTGCTCACCCAGATGCACAACTTCATCAAGAGCAACAATGCTCAGCCCATCGGCCCGCTGGTGCAGGCTGTCACGATCACCCCGGAGCATCAGATGAAGATGTTCCTCATGCAGCAGGCCACACAGTTCATCCCCCAGATGGAGCCGGGCTACCACATGGATGCCGTGCTGCGCGTCAAGAACTGCCTGTACGCTCATTACACCGGCCCCATGAACCAGAGCCAGCTGGCTTCTGCCAAACTGCAGATCCACGCCTTTGAAAATGATCTGACTCTGAATGGCTCGGTCTACACCATCTATGTCAGCCAGGATGATGAAGAGGCTGTGGTTGACGTGTTTATGGAGATCAAATAATTATGACAATGAACGTTCAGAACCTGTCTGACCTGCAGGATCGCCGCATCATGATGGAGAAAAAGCTGCCTCCCTACGGCTATGCTTTTATCCTTCTGGTTGGCGCATTCATGCTGTTTCTTCTGGTGTGGAGCACCAAGACCAACCGCATCTATGTGAGCCAGAACTCTGGCACCGTGCAGGCCAGCAACAAGACCTATATCATGTCCAGCTACTCCGGCTCCATCACGGAGCTGTATATCTCCGAGGGCAGTTATGTCAATGAAGGCGACCTTGTGGCGCACATCAAGAGCACCGACATCGACATGCAGCAGGACAATCTGGAAAGCCAGCTGAAGATCTATCAGACTCAGCTGGATCAGTACAACAAGCTGCTGAAGTGCGTGCAGGATGATACCAACTACTTCAGCGAGACAGACCCCGATGACCAGCCTTATTACTATCAGTATGAGACTTACAAGAGCCAGGTATCACAGAAGACCTTCGACGCCACGGCTTATCAGGCTGCCGGTTATTCCGACACCCAGATCAAAACCATGATGGAGCAGAGCCAGAGCGAACTGGAAGCCCTGTATTACTCCACCATGCAGAGCATTTCCCAGAGCATTACCAGTGCACAGACCAATGTGGACAATGTTCAGGCGCAGATCGACGCCCTGAGCACCGGTGCCAACGACTACTCTATCTATGCTCCCACTTCCGGCGTGATCCACATGGACACCCCTTACAAGGTGGGCATGGTTCTGAGCGCCGGTTCTGCGCTTGCCACGGTGGCAAGTGAGAACGACGACCTGGAGATCGTGGCCATGGTCACTGTGAATGATCGTCCTCTGCTGCATGTGGGTGACCCCTGCAAGATCGCCATCACCGGCCTGTCTGAGTATTCCTACGGCACCCTGACCGGCACCGTGACCGCCATCGACAGCGACGTGACGACCAGCTCCAATGCTTCCTATTACAAGATGACCATCAAGCCCGACACCACCTATGTGGTCAGCCGCAGCGGCGACAAGGTGGATCTGTCCAACGGCATGAGCGTCACCGCCCGCGTGGAGTACGATCAGGTCACCTACTTCGAGTATGCAATGGAAGCTCTGGGCGTGCTGTTCCGCTGAGAAAGCGTTTTTCCCAGTGCTGACTGTTCCGCCCATTCCATAACACCCAAAGAGGTATACAAAACATGAAATCAACCGCAAAAAAACTGGCACTTTGTGCAGTGATGCTCTGCCTGCTGGCCGGCGGCTCTGCCCTTCCGGCATCGGCAGCCGCCCCTCTTACTGCGCTGGCACTGAGCAACGTTACGCTGCCGTGGAGCCAGGATGTGCCTGCTGAGAGCATTGAGACCGGCAGCTACACCGCCAACATGCTGCTGGGCTCTTCGCAGCAGTTGTCTCCCACGGTGCGCCCCCGCAACTCCACAGATTCGGTGGTCTACATTTCGGATGACACGTCCATCCTGACCGTCAGCAACACCGGTCTGGTGCAGGCTGTGGGCGTGGGCACCACCCGCATCACTGCCGCTGCCGGCAACCAGATCTGCGCCTACACCATCGTCGTCTCCATGGATTCTTCCATGATCGTCACCGAAATGGATCTCTCCCTGAGCTCCAACACCATTTATGTGGGCAATTCCGTGTCGGCACAGCTGCAGGTGCGCCCCACCTCCGCTTCCAACTATGCCACTGTCACCCTGTCCTCCTCCAATGAGAAGGTGGCCACGGTGAACAACTTTGGCCGTGTCACTGGCATTGCACCCGGCACAGCGACCATCACCGCCACCTGCGGCTCGGTCACTGCCACCACCAAGGTCACTGTCATCAGCATTCCCAGCACCGAGACGGGCACCACCGCCACCGCTTCCTCTTCGGCCAACAGCGGTCAGGTGATCACGGTCACCCCCTCCTATGTGGTGCTGAAACCCGGCTCCACCCGCACTCTGTCTGCAAAGGCTACCCCGTCTTCTGCTTCCCAGAAGTTCACCTATAAGTCCGGCAACAGCAGCATCGCCACGGTCAGCCCCACAGGTGTGATCACTGCGGTGGGCACCGGTGCTACCTCCATCACTGTCTCCAATGGCACGGCTTCCTCTCTGGTCACCGTGATCGTCAACCGTACGGCTTCGGAATCCACTAGCGATTCCAACAGCAACAGTGATCCTTCCGACAATGACAGCACTGTCGAGCTGGACCCTGTGGTCAAGGCTATTCAGGACAGCTCTGACAATGAGATCGTTTTTGCACAGTCTGAGGTGCCCACCGTGACCGGTGACATCCTCAACGCCCTGCGCACCACCGGCAAGACGCTGTGTGTCGTGGGCGACGGCTACACCATGCAGATCGCAGGCAGCGGCGTCAAGAGCACTACCAGTGAGCTGGACACCGCCCTCACCCTGACCGAGACTGATCAGGGCATTGAGTTTGAGCTGGACAAGGGCCATGCTCTTCCCTGCTCCGTGCGGATCGATCTGGATGTGAGCACTTATTCCCGCCTGTATCTGTACAACACGGTCTCCAACAAATGGCAGTACCTGAACAGCTACACTGACGGCATCATTACGGCAGACACCGCCGGCCGCTATCTGCTGACCAATGAGAACCTCAAGTTCTCCAACATCAACTGGACTTTCTTCATCGCCGGCGGCGTTGTTGTGGTCATCATTGGTGTGGCATACATCGTTCTGAAAAAGCGCTACTGGTTCTGGTAAGCGCGCTTCCCCCTGATCTCCGAGCAAACAAAAGACCAGCTTCTGAAATTCAGAAGCTGGTCTTTTTCGTCGTCATATCCTGTCAGGCCCCTGAGGGCCTCTCAGGAGGCTTTATTCCACCGTCACGCTCTTTGCCAGGTTGCGGGGTTTATCCACGTCACAGCCCCTCAGAACCGCCATATAATAGGCAAACAGCTGCAGCGGCACGATGAGCTGCAGCGGCATTAGGATGTCGTCATACTCATCCAGCCGGATCACCGCGTCTGCCACACCATCCGGCACTACAGCGTCTTTTGTGGTGAACAGCAGTACCTTGGCTCCGCGGCTGCGGGTCTCCTTGGCGTTGGAGATGGTCTTTTCGTACACCTTTTTCTGGGTGGCCAGCGCAATGACCGGCACACCGTCGGTGATCAGGCTGATGGTGCCGTGCTTCAGCTCACCCGCCGCATAGGCATCCGAATGCACATAGCTGATCTCCTTGAGCTTCAGGCTGCCTTCCAGTGAGAGGGCGTAATCAAAGCCGCGCCCGATGAAGAAGCAGCTCTGGGTGTTCACATAGCGGCTGGCCAGATACTTGATCTGTTCGCAGTCTGCCAGCCGTGGCTTGATGACCTCCGGAGCACGCAGCAGCTGGGCTGTGTAGCTGCGGGTCTTTTCCTCACTCAGCTCCCCGCGGGCATAGGCCAGGCGCAGAGCGAACAGATACAGCACGCACATCTGCACCATGTAGGCCTTGGTGGACGCCACAGCGATCTCCGGGCCTGCATAGGTGTACATGACGTAGTCCGCCGCACGGGCAATGGAGCTGCCCACCACATTCACGATGGCCAGCACCGGCACGCCCCGGCTCTTGGCCAGCTTGAGGGCTGCCAGTGTGTCGCTGGTCTCGCCGGACTGGCTGATGATGATGACCAGGTCGTTGGGCCTGAGAATGGGGTCACGGTAGCGGAACTCGCTGGCGATGTCCACTTCGGCAGGCACCCGGGCCAGCGTCTCAATGGCCGACTTGCCCACCATGCCGGCGTGCATGGCCGTGCCGCAGGCCACCAGATGAATGGTGCCGATGTTCCGCAGCACCTCATCGGTCAGCTCCGGAATGCGCAGCTCCGGCATTCCATTCTCCACACGGGGGCTGACCGTGGCCGTGATGGCCGCGGGCTGCTCGTTGATCTCCTTGAGCATGAAGTGGGGGTAGCCGCCCTTTTCGGCCGCTTCCATGTCCCAGTCTGCCGTCAGTGCCTGACGCTCCACCGGCTCACCGAACTCGTTGTAAAACCGGATGCCATCGGCGGTGCAGACGGCCATGTCTCCCTCTTCCAGCACGCTGTATTTCCGGGTATATTTCAGCAGGGCCGGAATGTCCGACGCCACAAAATTCTCGCCCTCACCCCAGCCGACGATCAGCGGGCTCTCCCGCTTGACCGCAAAGATCGTGTCCGGGCGGTCCTTGAACAGCACGGCCAGCGCATAGCTGCCGCGCACCATGGCAAGCGCCTGCTGCAGCGCTTTGAGCGGATCCCCCGTGTAGCAGCTGTCGATCAGCTTCACCAGCACCTCGGTGTCCGTCTCGCTCTGAAATTCATATCCCTTTGCAATGAGCCGCTCCTTGAGCAGGCCGTAATTCTCAATGATGCCATTGTGAACGATGCTCACGCGGGGCGTGGAATGTGGGTGGCTGTTCACGTCGCTGGGCTCGCCGTGAGTGGCCCACCGGGTGTGGCCGATGCCGCAGAAGCTCTGGGCCAGCTGCTGTGCTGCCAGCTTCTCCCGCAGGGCGGTCAGCCGGCCCTTTGTTTTCACCACACGGATACCGCCGTCCAGCGCAAGCGCCACACCGGCAGAATCGTATCCACGATATTCCAGCTTCTCCAAACCATCCAGCAGCACATCCTGCGCGCTGCGCTTTCCGACATAACCAACAATGCCGCACATACAAAACACCTCCATACCGACCGCCCCGCGCAAAAAGGCGCAGTGATGCCACGGTCAGCTTCTGTTATCAGTTTATGTTCTTGTATGGCTTTCTTTGAAGGGATCTGTTACGGTATTGCTGCCGTTTTTTGCCCTTCGCTGCGGCTGGTCTAGCCCTCAGCCGGAGAAACACCCGCCGAATCTTTCGATGATTCCTCTCCTCGTCACCCTCACGGCTGTCACCCGCGTGGCCCGGCGCTTCACGTCACCTGATTTGTCCGCATTCCACCTTTCGAAGCCTTATTATAGCACAAAGGCTGGCTCAACGCCAGCCCAAAGTTTTATGCAGTTTCGGCTGCCACACCAGCCGGTACATCATCAGCATGTTGTGCAGTGCCCGGTCATACAGCAGAAAGGCCACATTGCCCATGGCCAGTGTCGCCAGCGACACCGCAATGGCCGTGGCACGCAGTTCCTGCGAGATGCTGCCCGCCGGCACCAGAAGCAGCACCAGCCCGTACATGGCCAGCACTGCGGCGTTGCACAGCAGCAGCTTGCACACTGCCCGCAGCAGTGCCGGGCGGATGCGTTCGAACTTCGGCTTCACCAGAGGGTAATACCCCAGCAGGAACACGAAGATCAGCGCCACTTCCTTGTCCGGCACAAACAGCAGTGCCAGCAGGCTGACCGCTGCGTAAGCCGTCAGGGCCATCTGCAGGCCGCACTCCACGCACACCGTGGCAATGAGAAAGCCCGCGACAGCGGGCGCAATGAACATGGCGATGGGGATCACAGCCCCCAGCAGCATCAGCGCGACGCACAGCGCCGCCACGATGCCGCAATAGGCCATGGCCCAGCTTTTCCGTTGTTGTTTTTTCATGGGATCTCCCAGTTCTCCTGCTCTGCCCCTGCCTCCAGCGGGTCCACCGCGTGGTGCAGGCCCAGCAGCATGATATTATCCAGCAGGCTGCGGTTCAGTTTGACGTCCAGCATACTGTAAACGCGCATCAGGTCGTTGGCCGCAGCCAGCGCCTGCCGACGGGCGTTTTCCACAGCGGCGGCCTGTCCTTTCAGCTCATTTACCACAAACACGTTGTAGCGGCCATTGCGTTTGTCCGCCTCAAAGCGCTCCGCCTTGTCCAGAAGATAGAAAATGCGCCCGATGCTGCTGCCGATGTAGCGCATGCTCTTGCGCTGGCTGGGGTCATCGGTGGCAAGGGTGGAATACAGCGCACCGTAGATGTTGCTCATGGGCTCTGCAGCCATGGCATAGTTTTTCGCGCTCAGATTCATCTGCACCACAGCCTGCTCTCTCTCCTGACCAAACAGCCGCTCCAGCGCCGGGTTCTCCTCCACTGCACGCTCATAAGCACGGCGCAGGAACAGCCGGTCGATCGCCCGCTGCACCCGCCTGGTCAGATTCAGCTCCTTATAGCTGCGGTCCTGCAGGCTGTGCCAGCCCAGCAGCACTTCTACCTGTGCTGCCAGC
The DNA here is from genome assembly GCA_963615785.1 of Oxalobacter sp. Lineage (GTDB taxonomy): Bacteria > Bacillota > Clostridia > Oscillospirales > Ruminococcaceae > Faecalibacterium. Next base: position 138,493 of record CAVEID010000004.1, read on the forward strand.
CGGATGCCCTGCGTCTGGCACATCAGTTTGCGCCAGACCAACGTCCCGGGCACCCGCTTGCGCTGGCAGGTGGCCGCACGCCCCGCCAGACTGTCCGAAAGGATCGCAAACAGCACGCCGTTGGTCCGCAGCAGATGACAGGTGTAAAGGCCGTATTCCTCATAGAGCTGACGCCGCACCCCCCGCAGATAACGTAGGTAGGTGTTGTAGTCCCGGATGGTCAGCTCCGGCAGATACGGCCGCATCCTTCCCTTCATAAACACACGATTCCCTTCTGCGGCACACCGCTGAAATCTGACAGGCCAGCTTTTCATGCATCGCCGGTTTCCCATCTCAGATGGTGCCTGCTCGCCCTGCACACTTTTCTCTGGCTGCAATAATAAAGCTAGTATAATCCATTTTGTTTCGGTGTTCAACCATCCTTTGTAAAATCATCATGAATTTGTTGCATCTCTGCCACGTTTCCTTTCAAAACCTCCAAAAAGTTTCCTGTTCTTTCGTGCATTTTGACGATTTAGTGAACAACTCCTTTTTCTGATTTGTTCCGGTATTTTCCGGTTCTCATGCAAAAACCGCACCGGAAGATTCGGTGCGGTCTGTAACATTTATGAATTTTTCTTTTCCACTCAGCGCAGGGCACGCTTACTTCTTCTCAAAGCGGTTCGGAGCAGTGCGCTTGCCGTCAAAGCCGGACTTCGGCATGGGCTTGGCCGTGTGCTCAAACTTGGGCGCATTGTAATACATATACAGCTGGCAGGGGATCATGCCGTTGTACATCTTGCGGCGCTTGTTTGCGCGCTTGCCGTAGTGGGATTCAAAGTCCATGTCGGCGGTGATGGCATACACACCTGCGCAGGGGTGTGCCTCCATCTGACGGCCCAGAGTGCGTGCCAGCTTTGCAGCGCCCTCAATGGTGCTCATGCGTTCGCCATACGGCGGGTTGGTCAGCACGATGGCCTCCTGCTTTGCAGCAAAATCGGCCACGTCTGCCACCTCAAAATGGCAGCGCTTTTCCACACCGGCCAGCTTGGCGTTGGCGTTGGCCAGTGCCACGGCGGCAGGGTCGATATCGTAGCCGAAAGCCTCAAAGCCCACGTCCAGCTTGGACTCTGCCAGAGCCTTCTGGCGCTGCTCAGCCCAGATGGATGCAGGAACAAAGCCGTAGCGCTCCGCAGCAAAGCGGCGCTTCAGGCCGGGGGCAATGTTCATGGCCTTCTGTGCGGCTTCGATCAGCAGGGTGCCACTGCCGCAGAAGGGGTCTTCCACCAGACTGTCGCGGCGCACGCGGCCAAGGTCGGCAATGGTGGCCGCCAGTGTCTCGCGGATAGGCGCTTCCATGGCGTTGCGGCGGTAACCGCGTTTGTGCAGGCCGTCGCCGGTGGTGTCCAGCATGATCTCGCACTGATCCTTGCGCAGCATGAAGCGGATCTTATATTCCGCGCCGGTCTCAGGCAGAACAGAGGTGTGGTGCTTGGCCATCAGACGCTTGACCACAGCTTTTTTGATGATGCTCTGGCAGGCGGGCACACTGGACAGCTGGCTGTTCAGGGAAGAGCCGGTGACAGGGAATGCCGCATCCGCAGGCAGCAGCTGCTCCCACGGGATGTCATACACGCCGTCGAACAGATCGTCGAAGGTGGTGGCCTTGTAGCGGGCCAGCAACAGCATGACGCGCTCCACAGTGCGCAGATTCAGGTTGGCGGCGGCGATCATCTCTGCCCCGCCGGCAAAGCTCAGACGGCCATCCTCCACCCGGATGTTCTCAGCACCGATGCGGGTCAGCTCAAATTTTGCGGTGGACTCGCACCCGAAGAAGCAGGGTGCGATCAGTTCAAATTTTGCAGGCATTGTGGTTCCTTTCTTTTTATTAGCGAAAAAACAGACCTGCCCGATCCAATGAGACAGGTCTGTTCTGTTATTCTGATCGGGAGTTCAAAGCTCAGCGGCGTCCACCGCGGCCGCGCGGGGCATAACCGCCGCCGCGGCGGTTGTTGGTCTCGTGGTCGAGATCGGCCATCTTTTCCTCGCTCTGGCTCTTGAAGCGGCTCATCATGTCCTCAAAGCTCATGTTATCCGAACGGACAGGGGCTTTGGGCTGCCACACACGGGGTGCAGAGTCCCGGGCCGGGCCGCGCCCGCCCTCACGCGGGGGACGGCCTGCGCCGCCGCGTCCGGCACCAAAATGACCGCCGCGGGGCCCATCACCGCGCGGGCCGCCCGGACGGGGGCCGCCTGCAGGGCCGCGGCCTTCCCGCGCGGGGCGCGGAGGCGGCGGAAGCAGACGCTTCATGGACAGTGCGATCTTGCCGTCCGGTGCCACATTGATGACCTGCACCTTGACGATATCCCCATCGTGCAGAACTGCTGCAATGTCCTGCACAAACTCATTGGACACCTCGGAAATGTGAACCATGCCCACGCGGCCCTCCGGCAGCGCGACAAATGCGCCGAACGGCTTCACGCCGGTGACACGGCCTTCAAATACGTTCCCTACCTCAATTGCCAAAACTCAATACTCCTTGTTTTCCAAATAATGCTTGCCGCTCAGTTTCCTGTCACATCCACAAAGATGCGCTCATTGGGCGCGGCATAATTGTAAGAATCCCGCGCGACCCATTCTGTGATCTGGTCTGCGTCGCCGCTGAGAATGCGCTGCATCTCCTCGTTTTCGGTCTTCTGCTGGTCGATCTGCTCGTTCAGCGTGTCCAGCTCTGCGCGCTTGGAACTGATGGTGACCTGATTGGAGATATACGCTGCCAGCATGCTCAGCAGCAGCAATACAAAAAACACGCGCACCAGCGTTTTCCAGACCACTTTCTTTTTCCGTTTTCTGCGGTCCTTTGCTGCCATTGTATTTTCCGCCCCCGTTGCATATGGCTTCTCACTTTGATACGAATGAATTATACAACATACGCCGCCGGTTTGGCAAGTTCTTTTTGTGTTTTTTTGCAGTTCTTTTTGCGTTCCGGCGTCGTTTGCGGGCCTGTTTCCGTTCTTCATGCCTGCGGGCGGCAGGTTGCAGCACCCACAGGCGTACCAAATGCACCGGCAGGCACAGCGCACGCAGGGCCTGTGCCCCTGCAGCCCGCAGCGGGATGCCCAGCGCAAAAGCCGCCGCCCCTGCTCCTGCAAAGGCCGCAGCCGCCATATACCAGCGCAGCACACCGGCATGGCTCTGCTCTGCCGCATAGCTCTGCACCGCTGTGAGGATCACCCCCACCCACACTGCATCCGGCACAAACGCGGCACGGCCCCTCACCGGAAAAAATGCCCGCACTGCGCCCGTGCAGGCCCCCAGCACCGTGCAGGCCGCGATCTCCTGCCCCAGCGCAGACGGCGGCAGAACCGGGATCATCGCAGCAGACGGCGCAGAAAGCTGCCCGCCGGGGCGCTGGCCGTATATTCCAGTGCGTCGATGCGCCCGGTGAACTTTGCCTCACCGGTCTCCAGGTTCAGCTCTGTCATGTTCAGCTGCGCCCCTGCAAGGTGCAGCGTGCCCTTGCCCGTCTCAATGGCGGCGCTCTCCGCGCTGCAGTGCAGCACCTTCTGCACGCCTGTCACAGTCAGGCGGGTGCGGCTCTCTAAGATCAGGTCATGGGGCACGGCAGGGGCATTGGCGGGTCGTTCCGGCATAGGCACAGCTCCTTTTCATCTGCTGCATCCTATGCGGCCCGGCGTGGCGTTTATTCCTCCGAGATGATCTCGTACATCTCGCGGGCTACGTCCTTGGTGCGGGGCTCCACATCAGACAGCACGCGCACCTTGATGGGGCGGTTGCCGAAGGTGACTTCGATGACATCGCCGGCCTTGACAGCCTGGCTTGCCTTTGCAATTTTGCCGTTGATGAGGATGCGGCCCGCATCGGCCACTTCATTGGCCACGGTGCGGCGCTTGATCAGGCGCGAAACTTTCAGATATTTATCCAGACGCATAGTTTTTCCTCCCGTCACAAAAAATGCCGCCGACACCTCCTGTGAGGCAGCGGCGGCAAAGTTAGCACAACTTACAGGGTGTCCTTCAGGGACTTGCCGGGCTTGAACACGATGCTGCGGGAAGCAGCGATGGTGATGGGCTCACGGGTGCGGGGGTTGATGCCCTGACGCTCGGCGCGCTCACGGACTTCGAAGGTGCCGAAGCCGGAGATGGTGATCTTTTCGCCCTCAGCCATGGCCTTGCTCAGTGCCTCGAACATGGCATTGACAGCCTGCTCAGCATTCTTCTTGCTCATTTCGGTGTTCGCAGCAACCTGTGCGATCAGATCGGTTTTCGTCATAAAAATACCCTCCAAATTTGTTACTCTGTGTTCTCGTGATTCTCTATCGGAGCAGGTCACTCGACCTGAATACCGCTTTGCTTTTCCTGTTCCAGGCACTCTTTGCAGAAGCGCTTGGAAGCAAAGGTCAGGGCTTCTTCTGCGTCCACCCCGGCCAGCCGCATGGCATTGGCCGCTGCAAACAGCAGTTCCCCCGCCGCTTCCGGGCTGGAAGTTTCGCCCCAGCGCTCCACGGCGCTCTGCAGCGCCTGCTGTGCCTGTGCTTCATCCGGCTGAACAGCACCGCAGCGGTCGGCACGCTTCTGCAGCTTCTGGGCACGCATCAGTGCAGGCAGAGTTGCGGGCACGGTGTCCAGTTCGTCCGCCAGCGTCGTACGGCCCTTTTCCTTATTTTTGAGCGCATCCCAGCTGTTTATACCGGCGTTTTCCGCCGCCGAGGAAGCGAAGATGTTCGGGTGACGGAACACCAGCTTTTCGCACACTTCCCGGCAGACATCCTCGAAGGTGAAGCGGCCGCGTTCCTCTTCCATCACTGCATGGAACGCCACCTGCATCAGCACGTCGCCCAGCTCTTCCTGCATCAGCACCGGGTCATCGGCGTCGATGGCCTCCAGCGCTTCACAGGTCTCCTCCAGAAAATTCTTCCGGATGGATGCATGAGTCTGCACCTTATCCCAGGGGCAGCCGCTTTCCGGGTCGCGCAGGATGCGCAGGATCTCCAGCAGCTGCTCCGCCGTATAAGGCGCACGGGGCGACCAGTCCAGCAAGGGGCTCACCTACCTTACAAAAGATACTGTATATTGTACCGCATCTCACACGGTTTTGCAAGATAAACCCGTGAATTCCGGCATTTTTACTGATATTTCAGCTTTTCGCAAAAAACAGGACGGTGCCCTGCGGGGGACGCCGTCCTGCGGTGAGGTCAGGTTTTACAGCTGTGCGCCGCACTTGTTGCAGAACAGTGCATCATCCGAAACCGGGGCACCGCACTGCGGGCAGGTCTTGTGGTCTTCCGGAGCAGGTGCCTCTGCGGGGGCTTCCGGCTCAGCGGCAGGCTCCTCCTCATGGACGACATACTCCACCTCAGCGGCCTCTGCCGGGGTCAGCGATGCCTTCAGGCGGGTGATCTCCTGCTCAATGTTGTCGATCATCTCGATATACTTATCCACCAGAGGCTGGTTTTCTTCCTTGCCCTTGGCGAGGCTGTAGACCAGTGCACCCAGCTGGCGCTGTGCCTTGAGCAGCTTGCCCTGCTCGTTGACGATCAGCGCCTGCGTCTTGCCCTTCTCGGCCAGATCCTGCACTGCGTTCTTGCCCTTTTCGGCATATTCCAGACCCATTTCCTTGATCTTGTTGAAATCCATAAAAGACACCTCTCTCAATTTCGGCGTGCTCAATGCGAGCGTTCAGTGGATACTATCCACATTATAGCGCACAGGGCTCTGCTTTGCAACGAACGCACCGCACTTTTTACAGATTCGTGCCCCTTTGGAAACAGTTTTTTCGCAATTATTGCAAAATTTTCACACTTCGGTCGTCTTTTCCGCTGCGCCGCCGTAGAATTCCCGCAGCATGCTGTCTTCCGGCAGGAGTTCCAGGCTCAGCGGTGCCACATGCTCAAAGCGGCGGGCCGTCTCGTCCCACAGCTCTGCATTGTGGCCTTCCAGCGTGAACTGCCGGCGCACTACGCCCAGCAGCTTGGAGATCAGGCCCAGCTCGTAGGTGAAGGAAGTGTCCAGCAAAAAGTCCGCTGTGGTCTTGAAGCCCTTGATATAACGGGTCTCACCGTCCAGCACCCTGTCCCACATGGCCAGCGTTTTGGCGGGGCTGCGGCCGCGGGTGGCAGCATCGCGCAGGGTGCGGCGGCACAGGCGGATGTCCTGCGTGTTGATGACCCTGCGGCCATCAATGCAGTATTCCTCCCGCAGCCCGGCATAGATGCGGTAGATGTCGTCACCCTTCACAAGGCCGGTGAGCTCAGGGTTCAGCGCATGGATGCCCTCCACAAGGCACACGCCGCCCTGCAGGTCGATGGGCTCCACCTCGCTCGAACGCTTTTCGGCGCTGAAGTCGTAGATGGGCAGGGTCGTCTTGCCCGTTTCGCTGAGCTCCCGCAGGCACTGCTTGATAAGGGGCAGATCCAGCGTATCGGGGTTTTCGTAGTCCAGCGTGCCGTCCGGCAGGCGGGGATAAAACTCCGCCCCCTTGAAGAAGTTGTCCAAGCTGATGACCTGTGCGGGGGTGCCGCGCTTCACCAGAGCCTTTGCGATGCAGTGGGCGCTGGTGGTCTTGCCGCTGGCGGACGGGCCGGTGAGCATGACGATCTTTGCGCCGGAGAGCTGGATCTTCTGGGCGGCATAGTCCACCCGCTGGGCATAGCTCTGCTCGCTCAGGTCAGCCAGCGCCTGCGGGCTGCGGGCCGCCACGTTATAGAGATCGATCTCAACCAACCGTTTCGGGACCCAAATCGTGATCATAAAAATCAGCCACTCCTTTTTTCCGTTCCAGCACCTCCGCAAACCGCTGGATATACTCGTTCGGATACTTAAAGTTGAAGATGCGCTGCATCCGTTTTCCGCCGTCGGCTACCAGCTTGGTGCTGCCGCCTGCACCGGCGGAAAGGATGGTCTGGACTTCCTCCATGATATAGATGTTGTAATATCCCTCGTGGCCCGGCTTGCACCAGCCCACGTTCTCAAGGTTCTGCAGGGTGTTCTTCTGGCGGTAGAGGTAATAGGGCCGGTAGCCCGCCTCTGCCAGCAGATGGCACTTTTCCAGCATGGCAGCCACATCGGCGTAGTCGTTTTCCTTCTGATCCTCAATGACGATGCGGGATGCACGCTTGAGAGTCAGGGTGTGGACGGTGATGTTCTCCGGATCAAGGGCAATGGCCTGCCGCAGGCTGCGCTCGAAGCTTTCCACCGTGTCGCCGGGAAGACCGGCAATGAGATCCATATTGATGTCGTCGTGGCCCACTCTTCGGGCTTCGGCATAGCAGTCCAGAATGTCCTGCGCCGAGTGCTTGCGGCCGATGCCGGCCAGCACTTCGTCCGAGAAAGTCTGGGGGTTGATGGAGATGCGGGTGGCCCCGTATTCCTTGATGACCGCCAGCTTCTCGGCATCGGTGCAGTCCGGGCGTCCGGCTTCCACCGTATATTCTACGACCTTCGAGAGGTCAAAATTCGCCCGCACAGTGCCCATCAGCTGGCGCAGCTGGTCAGCCGAAAGGCTGGTGGGCGTGCCGCCGCCGATATAGATGCTGCAAAGGCTCAGGCCCGCCCTGTCGGCCTGCACGCGGATCTCTTCCACTTCCCTGCACAGGCAGTCCACATAGGGCTGCACCATCTTCCGGTCACGGTCGAGGTTGCAGCTGACAAAGCTGCAGTAGCTGCACCGGGACGGGCAGAACGGAATGCCGATATACAGGCTGTAGGTCTTGGGTTCGCTGCCCACTTTCAGGATGGGCTCCTGCAGGTCGGCAATGGCCTTTGCCATCGTATACTTCTGCTCCGAGCAGTCAAAGCGGCCCAGGAAGAAGCGGTCGATATCCGCTTCGCTCCACCCGGCGGCGCGCTTGTCGTGGATGAGCCGCACCGGGCGCACGCCGGTCATTTTGCCCCAGGGCGGGCGGATGCCCGTCCACTCCCGCAGCAGGTCATAGGTCAGGCTGGCAAGGGAAAATTCCGGAGTCTCGCCGCCCTCTTCCACAGGCGCGGGCAGCGGGGCGTGCTTTTCGGCGCTCTTGCCGCCCTGACGCACCATGGCGTGCAGGCCGTCCGGCGTTTTCTCGGCCCAGACGCAGTCCTCAGCATCCTCCGGCGGGGTGAGGGTGAGCGGTGCCATGGGGTAAAACAGGCGCACCAGATGCTCCACTTCGTAGCCGGAGGGCAGGCCGGTGATATAGATCTTCATGTTTTTCACTCGTTTTCGTTAAAATTCAGCATTGCCGCGCAGAGCGCTGCGGATAAAATAGTTGTTGTCCAGCTCATCTCCAAACGTGGAGAACTCGCCGTGGCCGGGCAGGACCTGCACTTCCCGCGGGATGGGCAGCTTTGCCAGCTTGCGCAGGCTTTCGCTCATCTGTGCGCTGCTGCCGCCCTCAAGGTCGGTGCGGCCAATGCTGCCCGCAAACAGGGTGTCGCCGCAGAAGAGATAGTTCTCACACAGCAACACCACACTGCCCGGCGTGTGGCCCGGCGTGTGCCAGACTTTGAACTGCAGCTCGTCCACCACAACGGTCTCCCCTTCTTCGTAGCCGCAGTCTGCTGCTTTCAGCGGGTACATGCGGTCTCCGGCAAGGTCAGCTTTTTCGCAGTAAAGCTTCGCGTTCCACTCAGCACGCAGGGCTTCGGCGCTGCCCACATGGTCATAATGGCCGTGGGTGCACAGAATGGCCGTGAGCGGCACATGATGCTCTTTCAAAATTTTATCGTAGGTCTGCGCATCCGCCGCCGGGTCGATGACCACTGCATGGCCTGCGTCCGAGATGAGCAGAAAGGTGTTGGTATACAGCGGCGCAGAGGCCGGGATGTGAAAAGCCTGCATGACGGTCACTCCTTTTTCTTCCACTCGTCAGTGTCGATGATGATGGTGCAGGGGCCCTCGTTGACCAGCGACACCTGCATGTCCGCGCCGAACTCGCCGTGCTGCACATCCTTCAGGCCATGCTTGTTCATCTCTGCGAGGAACAGCTCGTAGGCATCCACCGAAAGCGGCGGCTTTGCGGCCTTGATGAAGCTGGGGCGGTAGCCTTTTTTGGTGTCGCCGTAAAGGGTGAACTGGCTCACCACCAGCGCGGAATACCCCAGGTCTTTTGCGCTGAGGTTCAGCTTGCCCTCCGCGTCCGGGAAAATGCGCAGGCCCGCGCATTTATCCGCCAGCTTGGGCACGATGTCCAGGCTGTCGGTGTCCTTGACCCCCAGCAGGATCATCAGGCCCGGCCCGATGGCACGGGGCTCACCTCCGTTGACCCGCACGCTGGCGGAAGAAACTGCCTGAATGACTGCACGCATGTTTTAGCTCCTTGTCACCTTGAGCACATCCTTCACCTTGGAAAGCCTTGCGACCACACGGTTGAGGTGCTCAGTATTGTTGATGCCGATGGTCAGGCTGACCATGGCGCATCCGTTTTCCACCTGACGGGCGTTCACCGCATAGATGGGCACCCGGATATCCGCCAGCGCCGCCAGCACGTCCTGCAGCAGCTCGTTGCGGTTCAGGGCAATGATCTCCAGGCCCGCCTTGTAGCTGTCCTTGACGCTGTCGGCCCAGTAGGCCTTGACCCAGCGGGGAGCATTGGAGGGGTCTTTCATGCTGGAAATGGCGTTGGCGCAGCTCTGCTTGTGGATGGACACACCGAAGCCCCGGGTGATGAAGCCCACGATGGGGTCGCCGGGCAGCGGGCTGCAGCACTTGGCAAACTTGATGGGGGTGTTGTCGAAGCCCTCCACCACCACGCCGTCGGTGGCGTGGACGCGGCTCAGATCCACCTTGGGCAGGTCATCCTCGCCCTTGTCTTCGGCGGCCTTGAGCTTCTGCCACTCTTCCTTGAGCTTGGGCAGGCAGTTGGCGATGGTCATGCCGCCATAGCCGATGGCTGCGTAGAGCTCTTCGGCGTTGTTCTGGCGCAGGCGGCGGCAGCAGCTCTCAATAAAGCCGTCCAGCTGATCGTCGGGAATGATGATCATTTCGCGGCGCAGCTCACGGGCCAGCGCATCACGTCCCTGCGCGATATTTTCTTCGCGGCGCATCTTCTTGAACCAGTTGCGGATCTTGCTCTTAGCCTCACTGGTGCGCACGATCTTGAGCCAGTCGCGGCTGGGGCCCTTGTCTGCCGGGCCAAGGATGACCTCGATGATCTCGCCGGTGGACACCACATGGTCAATGGGCACCATGCGGTTGTTCACCTTGCAGCCCACCATGCGGTTGCCCACCGCCGAATGGATGGCGTAGGCAAAGTCGATGCAGGTGGCACCGGTGGGCAGGTTGATGACGTCGCCCTTGGGGGTGAACGCAAACACCTCTTCCGGCAGCAGGTCGCTCTTCAGGTCATGCAGCAGGTTGCCGGAATCCTCGCTGACGCGCTGGTTTTCCAGCAGCTGGCTGACCCAGGCCAGACGCTCGTCCAGCTTGTCGTGGCCGTCCAGACCTTCCTTATACTTCCAGTGAGCCGCAACGCCGTATTCGGCCATCTCGTCCATCTTGCGGGTGCGGATCTGAACTTCAAAGGGGATGCCCTCATGGCCGATGACCGTGGTGTGAAGGCTCTGGTAGCCGTTAGGCTTGGGGGTGGAGATATAGTCCTTGAACCGGTTGGGCAGCGGGTGATACATATCGTGGATGAGGCCCAGCGTGCTGTAGCACTCGGCCAGCGTGTCCAGAATGACGCGCACCGCATAGATATCATAGATCTCGTCAAAAGACTTGTTCTGCATGATGGTCTTGCGGTAGATGCCGTAGATGCTCTTGACACGGCGCTTGATGGTGGCACCCTCGATGCCGCTTTCCACCAGCCGCTGCTCAATGACGCCGGACACCTTGGTGAGGAACTCTTCGCCGGCACGCTCACTGAGCATCCGGCTGATCTCTTCATAACCAACGGGGTCGAGGTAGTGCAGGCTGCGGTCTTCCAACTCTTCCTTCACATTCAGGATGCCCAGACGGTTGGCGATGGGGGCGTAGACCTCCATCGTCTCGCGGGCCTTGTCGCGGCGCTTCTGCTCAGGCCATGCATCGCCGGTGCGCATGTTGTGCAGGCGGTCGCACAGCTTGATGATCATGACGCGGACGTCGCGGCTCATGGCCAGCAGCATCTTGCGCAGGTTTTCGGCCTGCAGTTCTTCAATGTTGGAGAACTCGATCTTGGTCAGCTTGGTGACACCGTCCACCAGCAGAGCCACTTCCTCACCGAATGCGGCGGTCAGGTCAGCCAGCGTGGTGGGGGTGTCCTCCACCACATCGTGCAGCAGGGCTGCTGCAATGCTCTCGGTGTCCATGCCAAGATCCAGCACCAGACGGGCCACAGCCAGCGGGTGGCAGATATAGGGCTCACCGCTGCGGCGGCACACGCCCTTGTGGGCGTCATCGGCCAGATGATAGGCTTTCTCGATCATCTCCATGTTATAGGAGCGGCCGCTGGCCTTGATGGCCTCGCACAGCTTGTCCCAGGTGACGATCTCAGGCCGCACCTCAGAAGGCAGAGCCCCCTCCGGAGCGTCCGCCAGTTGTGCCGTGGCGGAAACAGTGGCTGTTTCCACCGGCTGATGCAGATGGGTCTTTGCGGAATAGGAGTCCTCGTCCCGCACTGGGGCGGGAGCCGGGACTGCAGTTTTCTTTCCCTCTGGCATTTACATTCCCTCCAAACATTTCAGGATCGGGGCATCGGCAAGGTTCTTCTTGCCCTGTGCGGGCACAAGATCCAGATATTTTGCCCCGCCCCGCTCCACTGCGGCGATCAGCCCAACCTGTTCCAAGGCCGTGACTGCCACCAGCGTTTTGCCTGTATTTTCTTCGCCCAATTTCGCGCACAGCGGCTGCAGATCTTCTGCGTGCCAGCGGCGGGCCTGCAGCTCACGGTATACCGTGATAATATCACTGCGGGCGGGCGTGATCAGTGTCTTCTGTTCTTCCGTCAGGGGCGTGCCGCGGCGCAGCGCCGCCACCAGTGCAGCCTGCTCGGCCAGCTTGGTGCCCAGCCCCGCCGGGTGCAGGTCAAGGATGCGGCCCGAAAGCTGCGCCCCCCGGGGCGAATCGTAGACCGAAAGGTTCATGGCCGCGTCCACCACATCGCCCATGGCGTAGGGCAGCTGTTCCGGCGGCATACCGAACCAGACCGCATACACGCTGGCATTGCCCTGACGCAGGCGAAGGCGGCTGTGCTTGCCGTCTGACACCGGATAAACGCCGTCCACCACGGCATTTTGCAGCAGGAAAACCGGGGTAGGGTTCTCTGCGCCGTAGGGGGCCAGCTGATCCAGCCTGCGCACACTGTCCACCGTCACGCGGTCCAGATGAATGGGCAGGTCGCACTCCAGCGGGGTGCTGTGCAGCACCGGGCACTCCCGGGCTGCCCAGTCGTTCATGCGGCGGCGCAGTTCAGGCAGGTTTTCTTCCCGGACGGAAAGGCCCGCCGCCATGGCATGGCCGCCGTAGCGGATGAGCAGGTCGGCGCAGGCCCCGATGCAGGCATGCAGGTTGAAGCCCTGCACACTGCGGCCGCTGCCCTTGCACTCGCCGTGCTCGTCGATCGTCACCACGATCACGGGCCGGCCGGTGCGTTCCACAAGGCGGGATGCCACGATGCCGATGACGCCGGGGTGCCAGTCGCGGCCCCACAGCAGCATCACCCGGTCTTCCAGCCGCTCCGGCTCCCGTTCCAGAAGCTCCTGCGCAGCCTTGAAGATCTGCATCTCGGTCTCCTGCCGCTGGATGTTGATGTCATTCAGCCGGTGAGCCAGCTCTTCCGCCCGGTCAGGGTCTTCGCAGAGCACCAGCTGCAGCGCCGTGACCGCGCTGTCCATGCGGCCCGCCGCATTGATGCGGGGCGCGATGGCATAGCTGATGTTCTCAGCGGTGACCGGCTTGCCCGCAAGGCCCACTTCTTCCAGCAGGGCTTCCAGGCCCGGCCGGTCGGTCTGCTGCAGCTGATGCAGGCCCGACTTCACGAGAGTGCGGTTCTCACCGGTCAGCGGCATCACATCCGCCACTGTGCCGATGGCCGCAAGGTCACCGCAGTAATCCAGCATTTCTTCCGGCGGGCAGCCATCCAGCGCCGCGCACAGCTTGAACGCCACGCCTGCGCCGCACAGGCCCTTGAAGGGGCTGGTGTCGTCCAGCCGCCGGGGGTCCACCACAGCAACCGCTTTTGGCAGGGTGTCCGGGGGCAGATGGTGGTCGGTGATGATGAGGTCAATGCCCAGCTCTGCGGCGTAATCCGCTTCTTCCACGGCAGAAATGCCATTGTCCACCGTCACGATGAGCTGATAGCCCTTGTCGTGGATGGACCGGATCGCATTTTTCGAAAGGCCATAGCCGTCGCCCTCGCGGCTGGGCAGCATACACTTGACTGTGGCCCCCATGCCCTTGAGGTGCTGATACAGCAGAGCCGTTGCCGTCACGCCGTCCACATCGTAATCGCCAAAGACCACGATGGTCTCTCCGCTGTCGATGGCCTGCCAGATGCGCTCACAGGCCTTGTCCATATCCGTGAGCAGGGACGGGTCGCTGAGCTCTTCTTCGCCTGCCAGCAGGGTCAGCGCCTCGGTGGGGTCAGTGATGCCGCGGGCGGTCAGGATGCCCGCCAGCAGTGCATTTTCCTTCTGCTGAGCGGCCAGCACGGAAGCGTATTTCCGCTCGTTCCAGGGTTCTTCTTCCTGTGCGTTATATTCCAGTTCTTCAGCGGCCTGCTCTGCGATGGCCTGCGTCAGCTCTTTCAGGGCTGCACGGTCCAGGGCCTTGAGTTTCCATGCACGGTAGGTCATTGAAAATCTCCTCCCGTCAGGCCGTCATTGGCCAGCATTCCCTGCAGCGCGGCGATCTCCGAAGAGACGTCCATGGCCACATCCGAGAGCAGTGTGTCATACAGAGTATCGTACGCCTGATTCAGGGTGTGGAGGATGCCGGCGATATCCCGGCGGATGTTCTCTGCGTTCTCGCCCTTCTGGCCCTGCACATCATTATAGGTGTGCAGCAGCTTGAGGGTCGTCGGGATATAGTATTCCGCAAAACGGCGGGCCTTGGGCAGGCTTTCGGGGTGAGATTCCAGCCAGTCGCAGATGGCCGTGGTGGTCTTCTGCATATGCTCCAGCTCTTCGCGGCCCTGCTCGTCCTGCATGACCAGCTTTTCCTGTTCCAGCACGGCGGCAAAGCGGCGGGCCGTTTCCAGGTTGAGCGGCGTTTTGCTCTTTTCTTCCGGTTCCGGCACAGTCTGAGGCTCGGGGGCCGCCGCCGCTTCCTGTGCAGCACGGTAATCTTCTGCGGTCAGATAAATCTTTCCTGCCTTTTCATCCAGCCACGCGCTCAGCCAGCCCTTGCGGATGAATTTGCGCAGAAGCTTGAGCGCCTTGCTCTTTTTCTCGCTCAGGACTTCCAGCGGAAGCCCCCTTTTGTAATCGAAGCCATCCGCTGCATCCGCCAGTCGGCGCAGCACCTTGCCGGCTTTCAAACGGGACGCACCGGCAGTGATCATCCACACAAACACCGCTGTGACCGCAGCGAAGCACCAGCCAACGATCCGCAGGCCGCTCATCGCCATCGTCGCCACGGCGTTCTCCATTGCCCAATTCTCGAAGAGCATGCCATCCTGAATGATCACATCCCGAATCACTGCGTCGGGGACAAGCAGGCCCGCCGAAGCAAGGCATGCAATGGCCGCAATGCCGAAAATCACGGTGAATGTGATGCCCACAGCCAGCAGAGCGCAGCCTGCATCATGGCGTTTTTTTGCGCTGGAACGCACATCATCCACCGGGGTCGTCTCCGCTTTTCCACCAAAGATCTGCTGGAACCAGCTGGAAACACCGGCGGCCTGTGCATTGACATAATCCTCGTTCAGGCCCTGTTTCTTCTGGCCGGGCGCACCGCCCTGCGCATTCTGACGGCTGCGGTAATATCCATCCCGCCCGCTGCGGAAGGCCCGGGCTGCTTCGCCGATGCCGTAGTTGGCAGCATGAACCGCAGCCTTGCCCACATCGTAGGCGCGGTCGCCGATATCCATGCCCCGGCCCTCAAAGCCGTGGGTAAAAGCGTCGGACATGGTGTCGCCAAAGGCGCGCAGCTGGTCTTCCAGCTCCTGCTGCACCTGTCGGCCTTCATTTTCCCTCATTGCATCGTTTTCACGATCATTCATCAAATTTTTCTCACCCTTCCGCCGGTGCATACCGGCTGATGATGGCGCGGGCCACCCGCAGGCCATCCACGGCAGCGCTCATGATGCCGCCCGCATATCCGGCGCCCTCGCCACAGGGATACAGTCCCGCCAGCTGGGCACACTCAAAGTTCTCTTCCCGCTTCAGCCGCACCGGGCTGCTGGTGCGGGTCTCAAGGCCGGTGAGGATGGCTTCCGGCGCAGTGTAGCCTGCAATTTTGCGCTCATAGGCACGCAGGCCTGCCCGCAACGTCTGGGCCAGCTCATCCGGCAGCAATGTGCCCAGGTCAGCCGCAGTGACACCGCGGTCATAGGTGGGCTGTACACGGCCAATGTTCAGCTGGCCGCGGCCCTCCAGAAAGCTCTGGATATTTTCTGCCGGCGCGGCGTATTCTCCAGCGCTGCGTCCGGCCGCGTAAGCTCCGGCTTCCAATTCCCGCTGGAATGCGATCGCCCGGCGCGGGTCGTTCGCAAAATCTGCGCCGCTGACGCTGACCACCACCGCCGCGTTGGCATTTTTGCCGCTGCGGGCGTGGTAGCTCATGCCGTTGGTGACCACACGGCCCTCTTCACTGGCCGATGCCACAACCTGCCCGCCCGGGCACATGCAGAAGGTATACACGCACCGCTCTCCCACATGCTGGGAAAGCTGATATTCGCCCCGGGGCAGAGCCGGGTGTCCGGCGGCCTCGTGGTACAGGCTCTTTTCGATCTCGCTTTGCAGGTGTTCAGCGCGGAACCCCACGCTGAAAGGCTTGCATTCCAGCGTCAGGCCGCTGTCCATCAGCATTCCGAAGGTGTCCCGGGCCGAGTGGCCCACTGCAAACACCAGCGCTTCACAGGGGAAAGTGCCGTTCGTGGTGAAAATGCCGGTGATCTGTCCGTTTTTCTGTTCAAAGCCGGTCAGGGCCGTGTTGAAATGCACCTCACCGCCCAGGGACTCGATCTCTTTGCGGATGGAGGTGATGACGCCCCGCAGCAGGTCGGTGCCCACATGGGGCTTCTGCTTCCAGGCGATCTCTTCCGGTGCGCCGTGCTGCAGAAACACCTCGGTGACAAAGCCGCACAGCTCATCGCCGATGCGTGTGGTGAGCTTGCCGTCCGAGAAAGTGCCCGCTCCGCCCTCACCGAACTGGATATTCGCGTTCACATCCAGCTTACCGGTGGCGGAGAAGTGCTCCACAGCCTTCACGCGCTCATCCAGCGCCGGGCCGCGTTCCAGCACAATGGGCTTATAGCCCTGCCGGGCCAGCAGCAGTGCCGCAAACAGGCCCGCCGGGCCAAGGCCGCACACCACCGGGCGGTGAGCCAGCGGCAAGGTGCCATTCTGCACCGAAAAATCAGCTTTTTCGTGCAGGGTCACGTCCCCGCCCCGGGCGGCAAAGGCCGCTTCTTCCGCCGGGTTTTCCAGCGTGACGGCCACGGTGTAGACCAGCTTCGGCTGGCCGTGACGGGCATCCACCGAGAGCTTTGCCACACCCAGATGCTGCACCTTGCCGCGGGGGATGCGGGCAGTATGCAGGGCTTTTTCAAATGCCTGCGGCTCCCCGGCAGAGAGCGGCAGACGGATGTTGCGAACCAGAATCATTTTGTCTTATTGTCCTTTTCAGTTGCTGTCAATACGGCACTGCAGCACATAGCTGCCCAGCGCAAAGATCTTGCCGTTGGAGGGCACATACAGGCGGCAGGCAATATTCTGCTGGCCGGTCGCCACCGAGAAGTCCTCGGCGTCGATCTCAATGACCACCTGCTCCGGGGTCAGGGTTTCCATGGCTCCCTTGGGGCCGCAGAGCGTGACGTTCATCAGCCGCTCAGTTTCCACCGTCAGCTGGTAAGTCGCAGGCAGGTTGATGACCTGCACACAGGTGTTGGGCAGGTTCATGGTCTTGGTCTCCAGATTGGAGCAGTCGAAGCTGACCGTGATGGTGGAGATGTTGTCCAGCAGATAGATCTCCGACGGCAGCTCGATGGGCATCTCATAGATCTTGTTCAGCGTAAAGGTAGACAGATCAATGCTGCCGATGGGCAGGGTGGACAGCTGGTCGATCTTGGACGCCGGGCCCGCCACCTTCAGTTCCTTGCGGCTCAGGGCATACACCAGCACAGAATCATCAAAATCTTTCGGTGCATTGATGAAATTCACATTCACCGGCAGGGTGGCCATTTTGTACACCTGCAGCGTCACATCCACGCTGGTCTCTTCCAGCTCCGTATATTCGAACTTGACTTCCTTGCCGCCGGAAGTGTAGAACCGCAGCGGCGTGTTCAGGGTGACCGATTCGGTCAGTTCGCCGGTGTAGGTCACCTCAGCGGTGCAGGTGGCCACTTTGTCCAGCTCGCTGCTGGGGCCGGAAAGGGTCACAGTCTCCTTGGAAACATCGGTGCTGTAAAGGATGTATCCATCCGCGATGGTCAGATAATTGGTGGTGATGGTCACGGGCAGAGTCTTTTCTTCCACCACGTCAAACACCACATCCACCGTGTTGTCGCTGCCCTCCATGGTCACCGTGACGCCGTTGAGCAGGCCGTTGGCTCCGCGCACCAGCAGGCGGAGGTTCTTTTCGCCGCTGTCCCGCACGCTGGACCAGTCCGGGTAGACCACAAAATCCGAAGCGGTCAGGCCGCCGATGGTGTAGCCGTCGCCGGAAATTTTCAGGTTGACAGTTTTGTCCTCCGCGCTGACGATGCTCAGGCCGCGGGAAGTGTAGGCCGAGGAATCATAGCTGTAATCCACCGGCACATTATAAATCGTGTTGGTGGTGCCGGGCTGAACGATCATCGTCACCACCATCCAGGCAATGACAGCACCCAGAATGGACAACGCCAGCCGGATGCGGCGGTCATCCAGAATGTTTTTCTTGTGGGCGACGGCGGGCTTGGTGCCGTTCGCCTTGTTGGGCTTCGTGCTCATTGCTGCTCGTCCTCCTCCTTCTGGCTGGCCCAGCTCCACAGCCGCTTGAGCTGCTCCTTCCAGCCGCTGGCGGTGCTCTTTTCGGCGGCAGTCTCCTTGGGGATCATCTCATCCACCAGGCGGGTGTACAGCGTCTGACGGTCAAAGTGGCGGATCAGCACGCCGTTTTTCGCCATGGAGATGATGCCGGTCTCCTCGCTGACCACGATGGCGATGGCATCCGAGTTTTCCGCAATGCCAAGGCAGGCGCGGTGGCGGGTGCCCATATCTTTGCCGAGGTCAAGGTTGTTGGACAGGGGCAGCACACAGCCCGCCGCCTTGATGCGGCCGTTTTCGATGATGGCTGCACCGTCGTGCAGCGGGGTGCCCTCATAGAAAATGGTGCCCAGCACTTCCAGGTTGACCGCACTGTTCACCGGGGTGCCGGTGCGCACGATCTCCGAAAGGTTCGTGTGGCGTTCCAGCACGATCAGTGCACCGGTCTTCGTCTCGGAAAAGCGCTCTGCTGCGTCGCAGATAGCGATGATCGCACTGCGCCAGGCCCCTTTCAGGCTGGGGTCATTATAGCGGCCCTTGACATTGAAAAGCTTGCTGGCCCACTGGTCGGTCTGGCCCATGCGCTCCAGTGCACGGCGGATCTCCGGCTGGAACAGCACCACCAGCGTCAGCAGACCGACCTGCAGCAGTGAGTTCAGCAGCCAGGTGACAGTGCGCATGTTCAGTGTTTCGGCCACCAGATAGACCGCCAGCACCAGCAGTGCGCCCTTGGCCAGCTGACCGGCACGGGTGCGGTTGATGATGCCCAGCAGCTGATAGATCAGGAAGGCAATGATGATGATATCGAAAAGATCAACGATCTTGAAAGTCTGAAAATTCGCGATGATCGCATTCAGAGTCATTGGTGTACGCTCCCGTTACAACGTTTCGATGAGGGCGACGGCATGAGCTGCAATGCCCAGCCCCTCGCCGGTGAAGCCCAGATGCTCCTCGGTGGTCGCCTTCACGCTCACGGCCTCCACCGGCAGGCCAAAAGCTTCCGCCAGATTGGCACGCATGGCCGGGATGTGGGGGGCCAGCTTGGGCCGCTGGCACAGCAGTGTGGCATCGATGTTTTCAATGCGGTAGCCATGCTCTTTCAGGATCTCCGCCACGCGGCGGGCCAGTTTCAGGCTGTCCGCACCGGAATAAGCTGGATCATTGTCCGGGAAGTGCTGGCCGATGTCACCCAGCGCCGCTGCGCCCAGCACAGCGTCCATCACTGCATGGGTCAGCACATCGGCGTCCGAGTGGCCCAGCAGGCCCTTCTCGAAAGGCACTTCCACGCCGCCCAGAATGAGCTTGCGGTCTTCCACCAGACGGTGCACATCATAGCCATGTCCAATACGCATTGTATGTTCCTCTTTCTGTTCCGGGCGAGGCAGATCCTCGCGGGTGGTGATCTTCAGATTGGCGTAGTCGCCCTGGGTCAGCTGCACGGTGCGGCCGGTCAGTTCAAACAGGCTGCAGTCGTCCGTGACAAGGCGTGCTTTTTCTTCATCCAGCTCTTCCAGCGCTGCGAGATACGCCGTGCGGTCGAAGCACTGGGGCGTCTGCACCGCATACAAGGTGCTGCGGTCGGGTGTCGTTTCCACAATGCAGTGCTCCGGCACGGTCTTTCCGTCACCGCGCACTGCTGCCTTGATGGTGTCTTTTACCGGCACGGCAGGGGCTGCTGCGCCGCACTGCGCAGCAGCTTCCAGCGCTGCAGCGATCACGGCCTGACTGACGAAGGGCCGGGCGGCGTCATGCACTGCGACGATCTCTCCGCCTGCCGCCATCACACCGTTCTTCGCACTCTCGGCGCGGGTCGCACCGCCGGCCACGATCTGCACAGGCTTTGTGCAGTCCGCCGCCTGCTGCTCTACGAAAGCACGGTTTTTGCCTGCCACCAGCACGATCTCCGACACAAGCGGACACTGCTCAAATGCGCGGATGCTGCGGCGCAGCACCGTCTCCCCGCCCAGATCAAAGCTGAGCTTGTCGAAGCCCATCCGTGTGGAAGAGCCTGCTGCCACCAACACCGCTGATACTCTTTTTTCCAATTTCTACACCTGCCTGCCGTCACGCCGCCGAAAGCAAATTCTTCCTGCGGCTGGATATAATAAGCCATATTTTATTATAGCGTATCACAGCCCAAACTGCAACCGATATTCTACAGCAAAAATGCCCCTCTGCACAGGGCAGAGGGGCACAAATGAACTATTGTAGAATTTACTTCAGGATCGGCTCAATGGCAGCGGCCAGAGCATCTTTCTGTGCCTGTGCTTCTGCCAGATCCTTGCCCAGCGTGGTGAAGTAGGTCTTGATCTTCGGCTCGGTGCCGGAAGGACGAACCACGACGGTGGCACCGTTCTCCAGACCGTAGATCAGCACGTTTGCTGCGGGCAGGCCGGTCTCCTCGGGCTTCTTGTAGTCGGTGACCTTGACCACCTTGTGGCCGGCCAGCTCGGTGGGCGGGTTGTCACGCAGCTTCTGCATGATGGAAGCCATCTTCTCCATGCCGGTCAGGCCGGGGAACTCGAAGCTGTCCACCTTGTTCAGGTAGCGGCCATACTCCTTGTAGATCTCTTCCAGACGCTGCTTGATGGAAGAACCGATGCTGCGGTAATAAGCCGCCATCTCGCAGATCAGCATGGAACCGATGATGGCATCCTTATCGCGCACATAGGGGCCAGCCAGATAGCCGTAGCTTTCCTCGAAACCGAAGATGAAGCGGTCCACTTCACCGGCAGCTTCCAGATTTGCGATCTGATCGCCGATCCACTTGAAGCCGGTCAGCACGCTGCGCATCTCCACGCCGTAGTGTGCGGCGATGGCATCGGCCAGCGGAGTGGAAACGATAGACTTGACAGCCACAGGGTTCTTAGGCATGGTGCCCTTCTCGATGCGGCCTGCGCAGATGTAATCCAGCAGCAGAGCACCCATCTCGTTGCCGGACACCAGCTCATAGCTGCCATCCGGGCACTTCATGGCGATGCCCACGCGGTCAGCGTCAGGGTCGGTGGCCAGCATCAGGTCTGCGCCGGTCTTGGTGGCCAGCTCCAGGCCCAGCTTCAGGGCCTCGAAAATTTCGGGGTTGGGGTAGGAGCAGGTGGTGAAGTAGCCGTTGGGGTACTCCTGCTCGGGCACGATGGTGATGTCGGTGATGCCCATATCGTTCAGGACATGGGTGACGGGCACCAGACCGGAGCCGTTCAGCGGGCTGTAGACCAGCTTCAGGCCGGCAGTCTTGCACAGGCCCGGGCGCACCTGACGTGCCTCGATGGCATCGTACAGAGCCTTCTTGCAGTCATCGCCCACAAAGCGGATCAGGCCCTGCTCCACGCCCTCGGCAAAGGAGATGTACTTTGCGCCGGTCAGGACATCGGTCTTCTGGATCTCATCATAGACGATAGCAGCAGCGTCATCAGTCATCTGGCAGCCGTCCGGGCCGTAAGCCTTGTAGCCGTTGTACTTGGCCGGGTTGTGGGAAGCAGTGACCATGATGCCGGCGTTGCACTCATAGTAACGGGTGGCAAAGCTCAGTGCGGGCACGGGCATCAGAGCGTCATAGATGCGGACCTTGATGCCGTTTGCAGCCAGAACGCCGGCGGCAGTCTTGGCAAAGACGTCGCTCTTCAGGCGGCTGTCGTAGCTGATAGCCACGGTCTGGTTGCCGCCTTGGGTCTTGACCCAGTTTGCCAGGCCCTGCGTGGCCTGACGCACGACATAGATATTCATACGGTTGGTGCCAGCGCCCAGAACGCCGCGCAGGCCGGCCGTGCCGAACTTCAGAGCCACCGCAAAGCGGTCCTTGATCTCATCATCATTTCCCTCGATCTTGGCCAGCTCAGGCTTCAGATCGGCGTCTTCCAGCTCTGCAGCCATCCAGCGCTTATATTCATCCAAATACATCTTGCACACCTTACCTTTTGTAAATTTTTCCGCAAAAAGGGATAGGTTTGATTAAACCTACTTATAATATAAACTCTTGTGTCCATCGTGTCAATTGCGTAATCTGCAACAATATTTTCGGCTCAAACCGGGCATATGGCACAAAAATCCAAGTTTCTCCCGGCATTGCCCGGAAAATCACAGCACTCATCCGGATTTTTCAGCCGCTGATAAGGCGCTCCGATGTCGTCCAGCACACCCAGCCACTGCTCCAGCCCCACACCGTTTTCGCACAGATAGCGCAACAGCTGCATGGCCCGGGCAAAGCTGCTCCCTGTCAGCACGACAGCGCTGCGCACCCTGCCGCCTTGTTCGTGCCGCAGCTCCATCAGCACGCCCTGCTGCGTGGATGCACCGCAATAGATCAGCGTGTGTGCCTGCTGCAGCCCTTCCAGCTCAGAATATGTACGGATATATCGGCAGTATTCTTTGGTCATCATGGAAAAACCTGCTCCTTTCCTTTGCATTGACAACGTTCCTGCCCTTTACTATAATGAACTCAAGCATGAAAGTCTGTCGAAGGATGGCAGAAATTCCCAAAAATTTCCACATTTGCCAGTTTTATTTAGATCCGGCAGCTGCCGGTGCAAGGGAGAGCATCATGTATTCTGTGACCAGAAGTTTCGGCCTGAATGGTCTGAGCGGCTTTGCCGTGGAGGTGGAAGCCGACGTCTCAGGCGGCCTGCCCGCCTTTTCCATCGTGGGCCTGCCGGATTCCGCCGTGCGGGAAAGCGCTGACCGTGTGCGCGCCGCCATCAAAAATCTGGGCTTCAAGTTCCCGGACCGGCGCATCACGGTGAATCTTGCCCCGGCCGATGTGCGCAAAACCGGCCCGGTTTATGACCTGCCCCTGCTGCTGGCACTGCTGACATCCAGCGGCCAGCTGGAAGCCATTCCGGAAAGCACCGCCTTTCTGGGAGAGCTTGCACTGGACGGCACCCTGCGCCCGGTGTCCGGCGTGCTGCCCATGGCGCTGGCCGCCGCAGAAAGCGGCATCCATTCTCTGTATGTTCCCGCAGAAAATGCCGCCGAAGCCGCAGAGGCCTGCGCCGATGGCCTGACCGTCTACCCCGCCCATACCGCCCGGGAGGTAGTGGACGACCTGAAGGGCATCTCCCCTCTCGCCCCCGCCGCCGTCATCCCCTTTGACCCTGAGGACGCCTGGGCACAGGTGCCGGATTTTGCCGATGTGATGGGGCAGTCGCTGGCCCGCCGGGCCATGGTCATTGCGGCTGCAGGCGGGCACAATGTGCTGCTGATCGGCGCACCCGGCACTGGCAAGTCCATGCTGGCCAAACGCCTGCCCGGCATCCTGCCGCCCCTGACCCGGGAGGAAGCCGTGGAGACCACCAAAATCTATTCCATTGCCGGCCAGCTGCCGCAGGGGCGCGGCCTTGTCTCTGCGCGGCCTTTCCGCAGCCCGCACCACTCCGCCAGCGCCGTTTCACTGGCCGGCGGCGGGGCCCAGTTCCGTCCCGGCGAATGCAGCCTTGCCAACTGCGGCGTGCTGTTTCTGGACGAGCTGCCGGAGTTTTCCCGCGAGAGCCTTGAGGTGCTGCGCCAGCCGCTGGAAGATGGACAGATCACCGTGAGCCGTGCGGCCGGCAGCGCCACCTACCCCAGCCGCTTCCAGCTGGTGGCCGCCATGAATCCCTGCAAGTGCGGCTATTACGGCCACCCCACCCGGCAGTGCACCTGTTCCCCCAGCGCTGTGCGGCAATACCGCAGCCGGGTGTCCGGCCCGCTGCTGGACCGCATCGACCTGTGCGTGGAAATGGACCCCATCGCTTTTGATGAGCTGCACGCGTCGGCCCCCTCCGAGAGCAGCGCCGAGCTGCGGAAACAGGTGCTTGCGGCCCGGGCCATTCAGGCCAGACGCTATGCCGCTCCCGGCTTTGAGGGCGTGCGCTGCAACGCTCAGCTCACCGCCGGGCAGGTGCGGCGCATCTGCCGCATGACTCCCGCTGCCGAGCGGCTTCTGCGGGCATCTTACGATGTCCTTGGCCTTTCCGCCCGCGCCCATGACCGCATCCTGCGCGTGGCCCGCACCGTGGCCGACCTGGCAGGCAAACAGCTGCTGGATGAAGACTCCCTGCTGGAAGCACTGCAGTACCGGGCGCAGGAAAAAGTAGAGGTATAACGAAAAAAGCCATCCTGACGGATGGCTTTTTTGTTGCTGGTATAAAATTCAGGATTTCAGAATTTGCGCCAGGTGTCCGGCATGAACAGCACCAGCATCGGGAAAATTTCCAGACGGCCGGCCAGCATGTCGAAGATCATCACCAACTTTGCCGGGTTCGTAAAGCTGCCGAAGTTCATCATGGGGCCCACCTGGTTCAGGCCGGGGCCGATGTTGTTCAGGGTTGCCGCAATGGCCGTGAAATTCGTCACCATGTCAAAGCCGTCCAGACTGATGAGCAGGAAGGACACCACAAAGATGAAGAAATACGCCGCCATGTAGACATTGGTGGTTCGGATGGTCTCATGGTTCAGCAGCTTGCCGTCCATGCGGACAGGGGCCACCACCTGCGGGTGCAAAGCCTGCTTCAGCTCCTTGCCCAGGGTCTTGCCCAGGATGAGGAAACGGCTGACCTTGATGCCGCCGCCGGTGCTGCCCGCGCAGGCACCAATGAACATCAGCACCACCAGCACTTCTTTGGACAACGTGGGCCACAGGTCGAAGTCACAGCTGGAAAAACCAGTGGTCGTGATGATGGAGCCCACCTGGAATGCCGCCTGACGCACCGCCTCACCGAAGCTGTTATAGATGCTGTAAATATTGGCCGTGATGATGCCCACGGCTGCCAGAATGACCACGAAGTAGCCGCGCACCTCTTCGCTGATGACACGGCTGAACTTGCGCATCAGCAGCAGGAAATAGGCGTTGAAGTTGACGCCGAACAGGATCATGAAGATGGTCACGACCCACTGGATATAGGGCGAAAAGCTCGTGAAGCTGTCATTCTTGAAGCCGAAGCCACCGGTGCCCGCCGTGCCGAAGGCCGTGAGCAGAGATTCAAACACCGGCATACCGCCGAACAGCAGGAACACAAATTCCAGCACGGTCAGCGCAAAATAAATGCCGTACAGGATTTTTGCCGTGGACTGCACCTTGGGCACCAGCTTGTCCACCTGCGGGCCGGGGCTTTCAGCCTTCATCAGGTTGACATGGGAGCCGCCGGTCAGGGGCAGCAGAGACAGCAGGAACACCAGAACACCCATGCCGCCGATCCAGTGGGTGAAGCTGCGCCAGAACAAAATGCCTTTGGGCAGGTCTTCCACGCCGGGCAGGATGCTGGCACCGGTGGTGGTGAAGCCGGAAACCGTCTCAAACAGAGCATCTACCGGGTTCGGGATGCAGCCCGTCACCACAAAAGGCACCGCACCTACGATGGAAATGACGATCCAGCTCAGCGAGGTGGCCGCAAAGCCCTCCCGCATATAGAACACTTTGCTGCGGGGCTTGATGCGCTGCAAGGCCCAGCCGATGACGGCACTGACTGCTGCTGTGGTCAAAAACACACCCAGCACGAACCACTCGCCGTAGATCCAGCTGGCCGCTGCCGGAAGCAGCAGCAGTGCGCCCTCGATCATCAGCACATAGCCCAGCAGACGGAAAACGATCGCATAATTCATAGCCCGCCTCCGTCAAACCTCTGCGTCTTTATCCACAATGTCGCGCAGATCGTGCAGGCCGTGCTCCAGCGTGACCACGATAACATTGTCGCCCACCTGGATCTGGTCGCCGCCGCGGGGAATCAGGATGCGGTCGCCGCGGGTGATGCAGCACAGCAGCAGGTTCTTTTTCAGGTGCAGCTGGCTCAGAGGCACACCGGTGGCGGCGCTCTCTTCGTGAACGGTAAATTCCAGCGCTTCCACGCGGTCGTCCAGAATGCGGTACAGGGTCTTGATGTTGCTGCCCGCCTCGTTCTGCAGAGCGCGGACATACTGCACAATGTAGTCGCAGGTCATGTACTTGGGATAAACCACGCTGCCCAGATCCAGCCCGGCCAGAATGTCGTCAAACTCCAGACGGTTGACCTTGGTGACCAGCTTGCCGTGAGAGTGCTTCTTGGCGAACAGGGTCAGCAGCACATTTTCCTCGTCGATGTTGGTCAGGGCCACGAATGCTTCGGTGGACTCCATGCCCTCGGACAGCAGGAACTCGCGGTTGGAGCCATCCTCGTTCAGGATCTGTGCGCCGGGCAGCTGCTCAGCCAGTTCCACGCAGCGCTCCGGGTCGCGCTCAACGATGCGCACGCGCACATGGTTTTCCAGCAGCTCCTGGCTCAGGTAAAATGCAATGGCACCGCCGCCCACGATCAGGGCATTGCGCACCGGGCGCACCGCCAGATGGATGCGCTGGAAGAACTCGTGGGCCTTTTCCTGCGTGGCCAGGAAGGTGACCTGGTCGCCGGTCTTGAGCACGAAGTTACCGTTGGGGATGATGACACCGCCGTCGCGCTCCACAGCGCAGACCAGAATATCGCTCTTCAGGCGGGTCGGGATCTCGCGAATGGCCACGCCGTCCAGCTCCTGCGCCGCAGTCAGGGCGAACTTGATGAGCCGCACGCGTCCTCCCGCAAAGGTGTCGATCTTGCTTGCGCCCGGGAAACGAAGCAGATGGGAGATCTCCTTTGCTGCGGCCATTTCCGGGTTGATGATGGCCGAAATGCCGATCTGCTTCTTGATAAAGTCCAGCTCATGGCTGTAGGACGGGTTGCGCACGCGGGCGATGGCGTGGCAGCGGCCCGCCTTTTTCGCAAACATGCAGCACAGCAGGTTCAGTTCGTCGGAACCGGTGACTGCAATGAACACGTCCGCATCCTCAATGCCTGCCTCTGCCAGCGTGGTGATGGACGAACCGTTGCCCACGATGCCCAGCACGTCATAGCTTTCGGTCAGGTGTTCTACGCGAGCCTTGTTGGTGTCCACAACCGTCACGTTGTGGCCCTCTTCGCTGAGCTGCCGCGCCAGCGCCGTGCCGACTTTGCCGCCGCCCACCAGAATGATCTTCATAACAAGTCCTTTCTCTTCCGTGCCCCTTCCTCTGGGGCAGCGCGAATACAGTACAGTATAACATATCCCGCTTCAAAGTTCCACACTTTTCCGGGTTATGCAACAAAAAACTGCCAAATGACGCAAAAAAGCCCCCGGAACAGGCCGTTCCGGGAACTTCTGGGGCATTTAATAGCGTTCCACGCCGTCTTTGGTCACCAGCGCATACACCAGCGGAGCTTCCTCCGGCTTCTCCGGGCCGTAGACAAGGCCGCTGCGATACTCGGCTGCTGCAGCTTCAAACTTGTCCGCTGCACCGTAGAAAGTGGCAAGGCTCTCACCCTTGTGCACATAGTCGCCGCGCTTCTTGTGCAGGGTGATGCCGGCGGCAAAGTCCAGCGGGTCGCCCTTCTTCTGACGGCCTGCGCCCAGCAGCACGCTGGCGGAGCCGATCTTCTCGGCGTCGTTTGCCACAATGTAACCATCCTGCTCAGCCAGCAGCTCATAGCTTGCGGCAGGCTTTTCGAACAGGCTGTAGTCGTCCAGCACGCGGATGTCGCCGCCCTGGGCTGCGAACATCTCCTTACACTTTGCAAAGGCAGAGCCGTCTGCGATCACAGCCTCGGCCATGGCGCGGCACTCAGCGGGTGTGCCCTTGTCAGCCAGCACCAGCATATTGGCGGCCAGCTGCAGGCACACCTCGGTCAGGTCGGCAGGGCCGCGGCCCTTGAGCACATCCATGCTCTCCATGACCTCCAGGCTGTTGCCGATGTTGTGGCCCAGCGGGGTGTCCATGTCGGTGATCATGGCGGCTACACGGCGTCCGTGGTGGGTGCCGATGGACACCATGAGCTTTGCCAGCTCGATGCTCTGGTCCACAGTCTTCATGAATGCGCCGGTGCCGGTGGTGACGTCCAGCAGGATGGCGTCCGAGCCGGAAGCCAGCTTCTTGGACATGATGCTGGACGCGATCAGCGGGATGCAGCTGACGGTAGCGGTGACATCGCGCAGGGCGTACATCTTTTTATCCGCAATGGCGATGCCCTCGCTCTGGCCGATGACCGACAGGCCGATCTTGTTCACCTGTGCGAAGAACTCTTCCTGCGAGAGGGCTGTTTTGGTGCCGGGCACGCTCTCCATCTTGTCGATAGTGCCGCCGGTGTGGCCCAGACCGCGGCCGCTCATCTTGGCGATCTTCACGCCGCAGGCCGCCACGATGGGAGCAATGACCAGCGTGGTCTTATCGCCCACGCCACCGGTGGAGTGCTTGTCCACCTTGATGCCCGGAATGGGTGAAAGGTCTACCATAACGCCGCTGTGAGCCATCACGTCAGTGAGCTCCGCAGTTTCTTCGTCGGTCATGCCGCGCAGATAAACGGCCATCATCCAGGCCGCCATCTGGTAGTCGGTCACGTCACCGCTGACGTAGCCGTTGACGATCGTTTCCAGTTCTTCGCGGCTGTGGGTGCCGCCGTCACGCTTTTTTGCGATCAGATCATAAATGCGCATCGTATCACGCTCCTATTCGAAATAGTACGACATTATAGTTTCAGTATAGCAAAAATCCAGAGAATAGCAAGCAATTTTCTGTAAATTTTGCCTAATTTTAGCTTTTTTGACGCACAAAAGGCGCAGCCGCCCGGAAAAGCAGCTGCGCCCGTATTGCTTTGTGCGTCCGTCCGGCTTAGCGGGAGCCCTTGTCGTAGGGGATGCCCTCTGCCTTGGGTGCCATGCTGTTCTTGGAGGTGAACGCCAGAATGATCATGGACGCCACAAACGGCATCATGTTGTAAATGTTGCTGGACCAGTGCAGCTGTGCCAGGAAGGTGGAGTCTGCGATGTTGGCCAGGCTCTTGAACACAGCAAAGAACATTGCTGCGCCGAAGATGTTGAAGGGCTTCCACTGGCCGAAGATCATAACGGCCATGGCCAGGAAGCCTGCACCGGCAACGCCGACCTCAAAGTTCCAGGTCTGCACCGGGGGCACGATGTAGGCCATGCCGCCGATCGCGCCCAGAGCGCCGGAGATGATGACACCGGCATAGCGCATCTTATAGACATTGATGCCCACAGAGTCCGCCGCCTGAGGATGCTCACCGCAGGCACGCAGGCGCAGGCCAAAGCGGGTCTTGTACAGCACCACATAGCTGACGATCAGCAGGATGATGCCCAGCGGCACAAAGACGCTCAGCTCCAGGCCGCCGATGTTGAACAGGAAGGGCTTGTTGGAGTAGTTCAGCTTAGCGCTGCCGCTGTCGCTGAAATACTTCGCAATGACCACAGCGATAGCGGTGGCCAGCAGGTTCAGAGCTGTGCCGCCGATGGTCTGGTCGGCTTTCAGGTTGATGGAGGCAAAGGCCAGCAGCAGGCTGTAGACCATGCCGGCCAGTGCGGCCACCAGAATGGAAATGAGCACCACGAGGAACGCAGGCATACCGGAGGGCAGCATGGTCAGGGTGAGAACACCCGCCACGCCGCCGATGACCATGATGCCTTCCAGTGCGATGTTGATGATGCCGGAGTGCTCACTGAACATGCCGCCCAGTGCCACCAGCATCAGCACGATGCCATACAGCAGTGTATATTTGATCAGAAGCAGCATATCACTTGCCCTCCTTTTCGGTTGCAGGTTTTGCAGGAGCAGCAGGCTCTGCGTTCACATTGGTCTTGTCGGCATTCTTGAACAGCAGTGCGTGGATCTTGCCGCGGAACAGCATGGAGAATGCGCACAGATAGATGATGATGCCGCTGATCAGGTCGGAGATCTCAGTGGGGTAATACTTGGTGGACAGGAAGGAGCCGCCGACCGAGATGTGGGAGATGAAGATCGCGGAGAAGATGGTGCCGATGGGGTTGGAGCTTGCCAGCAGGGCGACGGAGATGCCGTTGAAGCCCATGGCGGGCAGGCTGGTGGAGTTCAGCGGGTTCCACTGGGACACGTTGGACAGGTAGTACAGGCCCGCACCGAAACCGGCCAGCGCACCAGCGATGGCCATGGAGAGGATGATGTTCTTCTTCTCGTTGATGCCGGCGTAGCGGGCTGCATTCTTGTTCAGGCCGACGGCCTTCAGCTCATAGCCGAAGGTGGTCTTGTTCAGCACGACCCATATCAGGATGGCCACTGCAGCTGCCAGGAAGATGGCGATGGTGGTGCTGTTGGTCTGGAACAGCTTGTTCAGGCCGAAGTCCGGGATGACGGACTGAGCGTACTCAGCGCTCTTGCCAATGTTGATGGTGCGGGTGTTGCGCACATCGTACATGGGGCCGGTGCCGTTCTGGTAAATGAGCTCATTCACCAGATACAGGCCGATCCAGTTGAACATGATGGAGGTGATGACCTCGTTGATGTTGAAGTAGGCCTTGAAGAAGCCGGGGATGGCACCCCAGATGCCGCCCAGAATAGCCGCTGCCAGCAGGCAGACGACCCAGGGCAGCTTGAGCATGATGGCACAGTACAAAGCACCAAAAGCACCCAGCGTGTACTGGCCGGCTGCACCAATGTTGAACAAGCCGGTCTTGAAGGCGAACGCCACGGACAGACCGGTCATGATGAGGGGAGCCGCATTTGCCAGCTCCTTGCCGACGCCGTAGGGCGCGTCATGGAAGCCGCCCTTCAGGATGCGGACAAAGCCGTCGCCCCAGGCGTGGGCCGGGTTGATAGCCAGCAGCACCAGAAAACCGACCAGCAGGCCGATCAGGATGCACAGCAGAGCTGCCAGCACGCTGGTGATGGAGCTGTTGAGGTTGCTGTGGGAAAGTTTTTTCTTGTTCATGTGTTATTTGCTCTCCTTTCCCTGCTTGCGTGCGCCTGCCATATACAGGCCCAGCTCCTGCACGGTGGTGGTCTTGGGGTCAAACTCGCCCACGATCTCACCCTCGTACATCACAAGGATACGGTCGGACAGGTTCATGACCTCGTCCAGTTCCAGACTGACCAGCAGAACGGCCTTGCCCTTGTCGCGCTCGGCCACGATCTGACGGTGGATATATTCGATAGCGCCCACATCCAGGCCGCGGGTGGGCTGAACTGCCACCAGCAGTTTGGGGTCTTTGTCGATCTCGCGGGCGATGATGGCTTTCTGCTGGTTGCCGCCGGACATGCTGCGCACGGTGGTAACACTGCCCTGGCCGCTGCGCACATCGTATTGAGCGATCAGCTTGTCGGAATACTCGCGCACCTTATCGGAGCGGATGAAGCCGTGGTTCTGGAACTCAGGCTGCCAGTAACGCTGCAGCACCATGTTGTTCTCCAGGCTGTAGTCCAGCACCAGGCCGTGCTTGTGGCGGTCTTCGGGGATATGGCTCATGCCATCCTTGGAGCGCTGGCGGATGCTCTCATTGGTGATGTCCTTGCCGTCCAGCATGATCTTGCCGCCGCTGATCTTTTCCAGGCCGGTCAGACCGTAGATGAACTCGGTCTGGCCGTTGCCCTCGATGCCTGCCAGGCAGACGATCTCGCCGCCGTGCACCTGGAAAGACACATTTTTGACCGAGTCCTTCTTGTGCTGGGCGTTGTGCATGGTGACGCCTTCCACATCCAGCACCACTTCGCCGGGGTGTGCGGGCTTTTTGTCCACCTGCAGCTGCACATCGCGGCCCACCATCATACGGGAAAGCTCTTCCTTGGTGGTGTCCTTGATGTCCACGGTGCCCATATATTTGCCCTTGCGCAGAACGGTGCAGCGGTCTGCAACCGCCATGATCTCGTTCAGCTTGTGCGTGATGAACAGGATGGACTTGCCCTCTTTCTTGAACCCGCGCATGATCTCCATCAGCTCGTCGATCTCCTGCGGGGTCAGAACTGCAGTGGGCTCATCGAAAATAAGGATCTCGTTGTCGCGGTACAGCATCTTCAGGATCTCAACACGCTGCTGCATGCCGACAGAAATATCACTGATCAGGGCATCCGGGTCAACGCGCAGGCCATACTTCTCGCTCAGAGCCATGACCTTCTTGCGGG
Source organism: Oxalobacter sp. (assembly GCA_963615785.1). Classification (GTDB taxonomy): domain Bacteria; phylum Bacillota; class Clostridia; order Oscillospirales; family Ruminococcaceae; genus Faecalibacterium. The sequence goes on from CAVEID010000004.1 coordinate 170,471, forward strand.
CCTCCGCCTTCTGCAAAAAGCCCATCTTATTGGGCTCCACGCCCAGAATGATGTTGTCCAGAACGCTGAAGCATTCCACCAGCTTAAAGTGCTGGTGCACCATGCCGATGCCCAATGCGTTTGCATCATTGGGGTTGCGGATGGCCACCTCCTTGCCGTTCTTGCGGATCTGACCAGCTTCCGGCTGGTACAGGCCGAACAGCACGCTCATCAGCGTACTTTTGCCGGCACCGTTCTCGCCCAGCAGGGCATGTACCTCGCCTTTGCGCAGCTGCAGGGTGATATCATCGTTTGCCTTGATACCAGGGAATTCCTTGGTGATGTGGAGCATCTCGATCACAAAATCCTCTGCCAATCTGCTCACTCTCCTTTCGTGCCATAGCGACACCTATACTATTCTATCTTTCATTATACCTGATTTTCGACAATTTGCATCCGGCTTTTTTCATTTTTGGCGAAAAGTACAGATAAAAGTATGACTTATGCTGCATTCTGCCCGAAAAAATTTTTCACAAAGCCCGATTTCGCACATACAAAAACAGGGTGCCCCTGCCTGAGGAGCACCCTGTTTTAAAAGGGACTTGTAATTTCATCAGCAGGCATGCCTGCCGGAGAATGACTTACTGGATGTAGTTGACAGTGGTGAACTCGCTGACGGTGGGCTTGGTTGCGTCGTCAGAGTTGTTGTCAACAACGATCTCGCCGCTCTTGATCTTGCCCTTAACTTCCTCGTACTCGTCGGTGGTGAAGGACTCGAAGTTCCAGCTGTCTGCAGCAGTGGGCAGGCCGATGTAATCGCCGTCTTCCAGACCAAAGTTGCCGTTGGAAGCTGCGATGTCGCCCCAGCTGCCTGCCTCAATGTCGGACAGTGCAGTGTTGACAGCCTCAGACAGGCCCTTCATAGCGGAAGTGATGAACGGGTTGTAAGCGTAAGTGCCGTCAGCAACGCCGTTTGCACCGATGTAGTTCTGGTCAACGTCAACGCCGATGACGTAGCCGTTGTTCTTCAGAGCAGCCTCAACAGCGGAGGTGTAGATGCCGCCGCCGCAGGCGAAGACGACCTGAGTGCCGTTGGAGTACCAGCCCTCCATACGGGAGGTGATGTTTGCATCGCCGTAGAACTGGCCGCCGTAGAAGTAGTTGATCTCAACGTTGGTGCCCAGCTCCTGAGCAGCAGCGTCAACGCCCTGCACGAAGCCGTAGCCGTAACGGATAACAGCAGGGACAGCCATGCCGCCCAGGAAGCCCAGCTTGGTCTTGCCGTCCTTGGTGATGGCGTAGCCAGCCAGATAACCAGCCTGCTCTTCCTTGAAGGTGATGCAGTAGCAGTTTGCAGGGATGCTGTCGGTGCCGATATCGCCCTGAGTCACATCGATGGCGATGAACTTGACATCGGGATACTGGTCAGCAGCCCATGCCAGAGAAGCGCCGTACAGGTAGCCAACGCAGACGATGACGTCAGCACCGTCGTTGACAGCCTGACGGATCATGGTCTCGCGGTCCTCATCGGAAGCATCAGCCTCGGGGATGTAGTACTGGCAGTCATCGCCCATGTAGCCGGAAACAGCGCTCCAGCAAGCCTGGTTGAAGCTCTCGTCATCGATCGTGCCGGTGTCGCAGGTCAGAGCGACCTTGGCGATCTTCTCGCCGCCCTCAGCAGCAGAGGAAGCGGTGGAAGCAGCAGCGGAAGAAGCAGTGCTGGTGGAAGAAGCGGAAGAACCGCCGCAGGCGGTCAGAGCAGCGGCAGCGGCAGCAGCACCTGCCACAGCCAGGAAATTACGACGAGAAATCATCATAATGAAACTCTCCTTTTATTTTAAAAAATTTGCATCAAACAAATAAAATGCGCAAACCTGCACATTTACCGGTTCCAGTATAACGGGAAGCATTTCCAGATGCAAGCAAATTTCGATTACAAATTCTTTACAAAAATTTTGTTGGAATTTGAGAAAAGTATTACTCTTGCACAAATTTTCCGTTGTTCCGGCCTTTTCCCGCATCCGACGCACCAACGTCACTTTACTCGTCTGCAGTGGTCTGGCTCACTCCACGGCGCTGTTGCCTGCCACATTGGATGGGCCAAAGCCGAAGGGCAGCAGCTCGTCCATGCTGCGCTCGATGAAATCATCCGGCGTTTTTGCCATAATGACATTCAGCTCCGGCCCGCCGAACTCGAACAGCGCCTGACGGCACACGCCGCAGGGCGAAGTGATCTGCCTGTTCACCTCACCGCGGCGGCTGCCCACGACGGCAATGTCCGTGAACTCGGTCACTCCTTCGGCCACCGCCTTGAACAGAGCCGTGCGCTCAGCGCAGCTGGTGGGGGTGAAAGCGGCGTTCTCCACATTACAGCCGGTGAAAATGCGGCCGTCTTTCGCACGCAGGGCCGCGCCCACCATGAAATCGCTGTAAGGCACATAGGCTTTCTCCCGGGCTGCCAGAGCCATACGGATGAGCTCCTTTTTTTCTTCCAGGGTCAGATTGGTCATATCCGTCACTCCTTTTTGTTTTTTCAGGGGGCGAAAACAGCGCGGCTCCCCCTTTGCAGGCAGGCCGCGCTGGATCTTTTGTTTTGTGCTCAGTACTCTGCGCCCAGTGCGACCTTCATCATGTCGGTGAAGCTCTTCTGGCGCTGCTCGGCGGTGGTGATCTCCGGCGAGACAAAGCTGTCCGAAATGGTCAGCAGGCAGGCAGCGTTCTTGCCCAGCACCTGCGCGTTGGCAAACAGCGCATAGCTCTCCATCTCCACGCACAGGCAGCCGCGCTCGTCACGCAGCTTTTCCCAATAGGTGGGCTTTGCATCGGAAGGCTGGCGGTAGAACACATCCGAGGAATGGATGCTGCCCTCGATCAGCTTGATGCCCTGCTTTGCGGCAGAAGCACGCAGCTTGTCGTTCAGGCTCTGGCTGGGGAAGGTGATGTCCTTGTCGTAGCCGCTCTGCACCCGTGCATAGTTGCTTTCGCTCACTGCGCCGGTGGCCAGCACGGTATCAAACAGCTTGGCCTTGTCGGTGTAGCTGCCGGCGGAGCCGATGCGGATGATGTTGTCCACATCATAGAACTTGAACAACTCGTAGGAATAGATGCCGATGGACGGCATGCCCATGCCGCTGCCCATCACGCTGATGGGGCGGCCCTCATAGGTGCCGGTGAAGCCCAGCATGCCGCGCACGCCGGTCACCTGACGGACATCCTGCAGGAAGGTGTCTGCAATAAACTTTGCGCGCAGGGGGTCGCCCGGCATCAGGACAGTTTTTGCGAAATCGCCCTTTTCAGCGCTGTTGTGAGGGGTAGACATAAGATCATCTCTCCTTTTTATTCATGATACAGCAGATGGGCTTTCTCTTTCGAAAAAGCCCTCTGCATCATTCCTTATTTATACTTGCTGCGGTTGAACACATTCTGCGGCGCGATATAGCTGCCGTTGCGGCGGATCTCAAAGTGGCAGTGGTTGCCGCTGGAGCGTCCGGTGCTGCCCACATAGCCGATCAGCTGGCCCTGCTTGACCGTCTGACCTGCATGGACGACCAGCGACAGGCAGTGTGCATACACCGTGGTGTAGCCGCCCGAATGGCTGATGATGACCGAGTAGCCATAGCCCGTGCCGGCACCGGCCTTGTTGTAGCCGGCCTTGGTCACGGTGCCGCCCGCCGATGCATAGATCGGGGTGCCAGCGGCAGCGCAGATATCCACGCCCTTGTGGTTGCCGCCATACCAGCGCGAGCAGTAACGGTAGCCCGGGACCGGCCAGATGAACTGGCCGCTGCCGGTGATGTAGCTGGTGGTCGTCTTGACCGCCTTCTTCTTGGTGCCCACCACGATCTTTTCCGTGACAGGCTCCGTGACCACCTCAGTGCTCAGGATCTGCTGCGAAAGCTGCACGCCGTCGGTGTTGTAGACGCGCTGCGCCGTCACACTGCGGATGCCCTTCCTGCCCTCCTGCACGGTCTTTTTCGTGCCTTCCTCATATTCGTCCGACTTGGTCGTCTCAGAGGTGTAAGGGATCTCTTCCTGCCAGGTCTCGATCTTGGTGATACGCACTTCCAGCATAGCTTCCTGCTTGGTGACGATCAGCTCGTCGCCCGCCTGAATGTTGGAGCTTTCCGTCAGCGCAGCGCCCTTGAAGTTCGTGTTCAGATCACACAGCTCCCGGAAGGTCAGATCGTTCTTCTGGGCGATGCTCCACAGCGTGTCGCCGGTCTGAACGGTGTAGATCTTTTCCTGCTGCTGCACACCGGAGAGGGAGTTTTCCACGTCCGCTTCGTCCTGGAAGCTTTCATTGAAATAAATGCCGTGTTCCAGCGTGACGTCCTTGTTGAAGCCCACCGTGACCGTGGGATCATCCGCATCTTCATAGGGTTCCAGCAGGCTGCTCAGATAGTTCTGCAGGGCAGTGCCGTCACTGCACACAGCAGCCAGCTCGCCGTCCAGATACAGCGCCGTACCCTCACTGATCTGGTCGCTGGCGCTTTTCAGGATGGCATCCGCCATCTCGTTCTCGTCCATCGTCTTGTGGGCGATGGTCACTGTATAGGTAGGCTCCACCGTCCACTGGGCTTCGGTGTCCGTGCCCGTGTAGTTGATACGCTCCTGCACCGCTTCGCGGGCTGCATTGAACACATCTTCATTGGCCACATAGCCCACAGTCTGGCCGTCCACCTGCACTTCCAGTGCATAGGGCTGCTGAATGGTGTTCTGAAACACCGTGAGCATAACAGCCAGTGCGCACACCGGCAGAATGTACATGGCCATGCGGGGCAGCATTTTCACATTGCGCCGCACGCCGCTGGTCAGATAGTGGAAGCTTGCTGCACACGCCGCTGCAAAGCCTTTTTCTTTCCGCACCCGGCGGGCATGGATCAGCAGAGAGCCCGTGCCGCGGAAGAACAGCACGATCGGCCCAAACAGGTCCCGGAGCATCTGTGCTGCTCCGGGGAAAGCCATTGCAGCCAGATTGGTCAGCAGGGCACGCACCGCACCAGCCAGCCGAAGAACCGCAGCACGGATGCCGCGGCCGACCCGGACAAATGCATATTCTGTGGAAAAGCCCAGTGCATACAGCATCTCGCCCGCCATGGGAACGGCCGGGTTCCGGGACAGCTTCTCGCCAAAGCTGCTCACACGGTTCTGGGTCTTGCGGCGCAGCCGGTGCCGGTGCAGAAGCCCGATGCACTGCAGCTGTGCCCAAAGGGAGCGCAGTTTCTGTCTGCGCTTCGGTTCTGACGGCGCAGGGCTCTGCGGCTCCTTTGTCTTATCTTCGATCAAAAGGGTTTTCTCCTTCCTTGCCGCCTGCGGTGCGCCGCACTGTGCACCGGTTCGAAAGACGGCGGCGGTCTGAAACGCGCAAAAAAATCCCGACAGACTCATGCGCGGATTGCTCTGATTTTATTATACACCCTGACCGCAATGAAACAAGCATTGTCACAAAATTTGGGCGGTTCTTTCACTTACTTTTCACGAAAAAGCCCTGCCATGTCCTCTGGAAGTGGGCTTTCCACGGTGACTGCTCTCAGATTTTTTCCAGTTACTGGAACTTTTATCCAGACGCCGCCCGGTTCCACGGCACACTCCGGCACCTGAAAGGTCTGCCGTGCGCAGTGCAGTGCCTGCCGCCCGATGCGCTCCCGGCTGCCGCCGTAGAGATCATCTCCGGCCAGCGGATGTCCGATGGAAGCAAAGTGCACCCGGATCTGATGGGTGCGCCCGGTCACCGGCACGCAGGCCGCAAGGCTCAGACCGTTTTCTGCTTTTAATATGGTATACTCCGTGCGGCTTGGCTTGCCCTCCGGCGTCACACAGCGCCCGATGATGCTGTCGCCCCGGCGTCCGATGGGGGCATCAATAACGCCCGGCCCCAGGGGCAGCTCACCCTCTGCGACGGCATAATAGAGCTTTTCCACATTCTGCGCCAGCAGCGGGGCAGCATAAGCGTGCTTTGCTGCCAGCACCAGCCCGCTGGTGTCCTTGTCGATGCGGTTCACCGGGCGGAACACAGGGCTTTCCCCGTGCTGCAGCGCCCACGCCGCATAGCCGTTGGCCAGCGTGCCGCCGGGATAATTCAACGTCGGGTGCACAGCAAGGCGGGGCGGCTTGTCCAGCACGACAGCAAAGGCATCTTCATAGACCACCTTCACCGGAATGTCCGGCTGCGGCTTCACGCTCTCCCCTTCCGGCGGCAGCTCGAAGCTGACCACCTGCCCGGGGTACACCCGGCGGTTTGCAAGGATGGGTTCCCCATCCGCAAAAAAGCCGCCGCCCCGGAACTTCACCGCCCGGGCAAGGTCGGTGGAGACGGCACACTGGCGCAGAAAATTGCGCAGAAGCGTGCCATTGCCGGTCTGCTCCGTGTCCGGCACCGGAAAACACAGCCGCATGGGCACACCTCCTTTTCATAGAATCGTTTATGGTTCAGCTCTGTTTTCAGCCGACAAATTCGTCATCTTTCCATGTGCCGGACTTCACCGTGCCGTCTGCGTAGGTCATGGTTCCCTGGCCGTTTCGTAAACTGTAGACCCACTGGCCTATGTAGACATCACCATTTTTGTAAGCCAGCGTTCCCTGGCCATTGAACGCTCCATTTGCAAACTGGCCTTCGTATGTATTACCATCCATAACGAGTTTTCCGTACCCGTTAAGAAAGCCATCCAAAAATTCTCCCTCTCTGCTGTCGCCGTCGGCGTAATTCATGGTTCCCTGCCCACTCCATCGGCCATCTTTCCACTGGCCCACATAGACGCCGAAATCCGCATAATTCATAGTTCCCTGGCCGTTTATCTTGTCATTTTCCCATTGGCCCTCGTAAACATTACCATTTGGCCAAGTCATCGTTCCCTGACCACTGCGCTGGCCATCTACCCACTGACCCACATAAACTCTGCCGTCCGCGTCGGTCGACATTCCCTGACCGTCTGGAAGGCTATTCTTCCATTGTCCTTCGTAAACATTGCCATTCTTACTGACTTTTTTTCCATATCCGCTGCAGAGATTATCCACAACGTCGCCCTCATAGTACGAACCGTCCGCCCAAGTATATCGGCCCTGTCCATTCATCTTTCCGTTCAACCAGTCGCCCTCATAGGTGTCGCCTTTGAAAGTTTCGCTTGTGATCGTGACCTTTCCATGCCCGGAGGGTTTTCCATCCTTCAGTTGTCCGGTATAAGAGCCGGTCGATCCCGAAAATACCGGAATCTCATAATTCGTCACCTTCTGCACCGTCGGGGCAGACGACGCCGCCTTACTGCTTGCAACGGAGGAACTGAAACTCTCCGAAATGGCGTTTTCCTCCTCCGTCACACTGGGTGCCGTCTTCGTGGGAGCTTCACTGGACGCGGGGGCGCTGCTTTCTTCGCTGGCGGAGGTGCTTTCCGGCGGCACGCTGGCCGAAGCCGGTCCTTCCGTACTGGCCGAAGCTTCCACGCTGGCGGAAGCGGGCTGTTCCACTGCCGCCGTGGGCAGCCTGCCCGGTTTGGAAGCCGTCAGCACCACGCCTGCCACGACTACAAGCACCACCGCAGCTGCCGCCGTCACACCGATGGCCGCACCTTTTCCCTTGTTGGCAGGCTTTGTATACCGCTTGGAGGACACCAGCTTTGCTGCCGGGGCCGCATTGTGCTCTGCCGGGGCAGGTTTTGCAGCAGGCCGGGCCTTTGCGGGCTCCGGCTGGCGCAGGGGCATGGTCTGATCTTCCAGCTGCTCCAAAAGATCGTCCACGCTCTGGGTGCGGTCGATGGCACGCACTGCCAGGCCCTTTTTCAGCGCTTCCACCACATAATAGGGCATAGGCTCCCGGGTGGGCAGGTCAAAGCGCAGGGTGTCCTGCTCCAGCCGCTCCAGCGACTGGGGCACCCGCACGCCATAGCAGGCGTAATAAATGGTGGCGCACAGGGCGTAAACGTCCGTCCACGGGCCGATGATGCCATTGGTCAGGTACTGTTCCATGGGGCTATAGCCATTTTTGCCCACCGGCATCGTCACCTCGTCGGAGTGGAGGTTCAGGTCCTTTGCCGCACCAAGGTCCAGCAGTTTCACACTGCCGTCCCACTGGATCATGATATTGTCCGGGCTGATGTCCCGGTGGATGATGCCCTGCCGGTGGATCAGGCACAGATCCCGCATCATGGGCCGCAGCAGGGCAAAGCAGTCGGAATAGGTCATGGGGCCGTCCCGCTTCAAGCGCGCTTTCAGTGTTTCGCCCTCGATGTAGTCCATCACGATGTAGGCCGTCTCGTTTTCCAGAAAAGTCTCCCGCACCCGCACCACGGACGGGATGTTCTCCACCCGGGCCATCTTGCGGGCTTCCTTCAAAAAACTGTTCTTTGCTGTCTCGCTGCCGCCCTGCATCCGGCAGGTGGTGCTCCAGCTCAGCGCACTTTCCCCTTCGCGGCGCATAGCGGCGCCGGACGGATAGTATTCCTTGATGGCCACCTTGCTCTCCAGCGAAAGGTCAAAGCCCACATAGGTCATACCAAAACCGCCGCGGCCCAGCACATCGCCCACAAGATATTTGCCATACAGCACCGTGTCCCGGGGCAGAGCCTCCGGCGGCTGCGGATGCCGGGCCGCATCGAACCCGCAGAACGGGCACACACTGCCGCTGTGCCCCAGAAGATCCGCCATACAGTGCGGACAACGCTTCACGTCCATTTTGATTCCTCTCCCGTTCCGGCTCAGCACCTGCCCCGCCGGCTGTGTTTGATTTTTCCGCAAAACGATTGATTTTATGATATAGTATACCAAAAAACGCTTATGCTTGCAAATCCCGCTTTTTTATGGTACTATAAGGAGCGGAAAACGAGTGGAACATACGGCGGCGGGGCGGCTTTGACCGCTCTGAGGAAAGTCCGGGCCTCACAGAGCACGGTAACTGCTAACGGCAGCCGAGGGTGACCTCAGGGAAAGTGCAACAGAAAACAAACCGCCGCAGCAATGCGGTAAGGATGAAACGGCGAGGTAAGAGCTCACCAGCGCATGGGTGACTATGCGGCTTTGTAAACCCTACCGGAAGCAACGCCTATATGGGACGTACAGCGCTGCTCGCGTGTCTCGAAGGCGGCACGAACCTGTCAGCAATGGCAGGTCTAGACAGATCGTCGTTTAATACAGAACCCGGCTTACGGTCTATCTCGTTTTCCATCTTTGTGTTTTCAGGCGCTGTCTGCCCCGTGCAGGCGGCGTTTTGTTTTGTCACAGTTCTTTTACCAAGCTGTCACTTTTCGTTTGTGTCAGTTTGTGGTATACTATGTGCACTGCAAGGCTTTGCAGTCAACAATGAAAGACAGGATGTGAAATCCTCCGATGAAAGATGGTTTTTTGAAAGCAGCAGCCCTCTCCCCCGCCCTGCGGGTGGCGGACTGCGCCTATAACGTCCAGCAGATCGTTTCGGCCCTGCGCGAAGCTGCAGCCCGGGGCGTGAAGCTGGCTGTGTTCCCTGAGTTCTGCCTCACCGGCTACACCTGCGGCGACCTGTTTCTGCAGCGCACCCTGCAGACCGGTGCTCTGGACGGCCTGGGCTCTCTGCTTGCTGAGACGAAGGAGCTGGACGTGGTCACACTGGTGGGCCTGCCGCTGATGGTGCACGGCAAGCTGTACAACTGCGCCGCCGTGCTCTGCCATGGTAAAATTCTCGGCCTTGTGCCCAAGACCTACCTGCCCAACTACGGCGAGTTCTACGAGAAGCGCCAGTTCACCCCGGGCAGCACTGAAGTGGAGATGGTGAGCGTCTGCAGCCAGCAGGTGCCTTTCGGCACGTCGCTGCTGTTCCGCTGCCGCCAGATGCCCAGCTTCGTGCTGGGCGTGGAGATCTGTGAAGACCTGTGGAGCGCCCTGCCGCCGTCCACCTTCCACGCTCTGGCCGGTGCCACGGTGATCGCCAACCTTTCCGCCAGCGATGAGACGGTCGGCAAAGCCGAATACCGCCGGGCACTGGTGTCCAACCAGTCCGCCCGCCTGCTGTGCGGCTACCTGTACGCTTCCGCCGGGCACGGTGAGAGCACTCAGGACATGGTGTTCGCCGGCCATGACCTCATCGCCGAGAACGGCACCATCCTCTCCGAGAATCCCCCCTTTGACGGCGGCTGTGCCGAGACCGAGATCGACTGCCAGCGCATGGAAGCCGAGCGTGCCCGCAACACCAGCTTTGAGCTGAGCGGCGAAGGCTACACCACGGTGGAGTTCGATCTGGAGCCGGTGGAGACGACGCTGACCCGCTGGATCGACCCGGCCCCCTTTGTGCCCGGCGACCCCAGGCGCCGCGCTGAGCGCTGTGAGCTGATCCTGAAAATGCAGGCCGACGGCCTTGCCAAGCGTCTGGAACATGCCCACGCCAAAACAGCTGTTATCGGCATCTCCGGTGGTCTGGACAGCTGTCTCGCTCTGCTGGTGGCCGTGCGTGCCATGAAGCAGCTGGGCCGCCCCACCAGCGACGTGCTGGCCGTGACCATGCCCTGCTTCGGCACCACCCGCCGCACCCGCAGCAATGCAGAGATCCTGTGCGATGAGCTGCACGTTTCCTTTAAAGAAATTGACATTGCCGAAACGGTGCACAGCCACTTCAAGGACATCGGTCAGGACGAAAGCGTGCTGGACGTGACCTTTGAAAACGGTCAGGCCCGCGTGCGCACCCTGGAACTGATGGACACCGCCAACCGCACCGGCGGTCTGGTGGTGGGCACCGGCGATCTGTCTGAGCTGGCTCTGGGCTGGGCCACCTACAACGGTGACCACATGAGCATGTACGGCGTCAATGCCGGTGTGCCCAAAACGCTGGTGCGCCACCTCGTGCGCTACGAAGCCGACATTGCCTCCACCGACGCTCTGCGGGAAGTGCTGCTGGACATTCTGGACACCCCCGTGTCCCCCGAGCTGCTGCCCGCCAAGGACGGCGAGATCGCGCAGAAGACCGAAGACCTCGTGGGCCCCTATGAGCTGCACGACTTCTATCTCTATCAGGTGCTGCGCTTCGGCTTCGGCCCGGCCAAAATTTTCCGGCTGGCAAAGCAGGCTTTCGCCGGCCGGCCGGAATATCCGGACAGCGTGCTCTACAAGTGGCTGCGCAACTTCTACTGGCGGTTCTTTGCCCAGCAGTTCAAGCGCAGTTGCCTGCCCGACGGCCCCAAAGTGGGCAGTGTGACCCTTTCGCCCCGCGGCGACTGGCGGATGCCCAGTGACGCATGCGCCGCGCTGTGGCTCGCCGAGCTGGAACAGCTCCAAGTCAAGGATTGAACATGAAAAAAAAGAACATTCTTATCAACGCTATTTTTGTGGTCGTGGTTTTGGCCATCGCCGCAGCATTTCTTGTGGTGCGCAATCTGCGCTCCACCACCCAGCCTTTGCGGGCTGAGCTGATCTACGGCGATGACAACACCACCATGAACCTGCCGCTGGACGTCAACGACACCTACGATGTGGACACCGGTTATTACACCGTCCACATTGAGATCAAGGATGGCGCGGCCCGGTTCGTGGGTTCGCCCTGCCCGGATCACATCTGTGAAAGCTTCGGCTGGCTTTCCAACGAGGATCAGACCGCCACATGCCTGCCGGCCCGTGCCGTGCTGACCATCGTGCCGGCCGCCTGAGCCCTGCGCTCAAAAAGGAGAATTTCCCATGAAAGATGATTCCAACCGTTCCCTGCGGCACGTTGGCCGAAAGTCTGGTGCCGACGAGGATCGCACCGTTGTGGTAGACAGCTCGGCGTTCTTCTCCGAGACGCCCCCGGAGCCGGCCCCGCCGCCCCGCCGTCCTTCTTCCCAGAAGCCGCCCCGCAAAAAAGACGGCAGCTCCCGCCCGCCGGTGAACAATGCAGCTGCCCCTTCCAAATGGGGAAAGATCCTGCTGACCGTTCAGGCGATCCTCAGCGTGGCCGCAATGGTGCAGCTGTGGCGCACCCAGATGCTCCCGGTGCTGTATCTTGTGATCATTGCAGCGCTGCTGGTGCTGCTGTGGCTGCTGGTGAAGCGCTGTCAGGAATACAACGTCCCCGGCAAGGTCTCCCGCGTGTTCTCGGTGTTCCTGTGCGCCGCCATGGCCATGGGCTGCATCTGGGCCCAGCAGGGCCTTTCCGCGCTGGGCAGCATGACCTCCGGTCTGCTCACCGGTGCTGAAGCCAACAAGATCACCAAAGAACCCTTCGTGGTCTACCTCAGCGGTGTGGACACCCGCGGTGAGCTGACCGAAAAGGCCCGCAGCGACGTGAACATCCTTGCCGTTGTGAACCCGGCGACCAAGCGCGTGGCGCTCATCAATACGCCCCGCGACTACTATGTAGACCTTGCCGGCACGGACAGCAAAGACAAATTGACCCATGCCGGCCTGTATGGCGTGGAAACCAGTATGCAGACGCTGGGCAACCTCTACGGCATCAATGTAGACCATTACATCCGCATCAATTTTGCGGGCTTCATCAGCATCATCGACGCACTGGGCGGCGTGGATGTCTACTCCGATCAGGCGTTCACTTCCGTGGGCAGCCCCGGTTATTACGACCCCACCACCTTTGTGGAGGGCTGGAACCATCTGGACGGCAAGGCGGCTCTGGCCTTTGCCCGTGAGCGCCACGCCTTTGCATCCGGCGACATCCAGCGCGGCATCAACCAGATGAAGGTCATCGACGCCATGCTGAACAAGATCAAGTCCCCTGCCCTGCTGATGGGCTTCTCCAAGATCATGGATGCCGCGTCGGACTGCTTCGTCACCAGCTTCTCTCAGGATCAGATCAGCGCTCTGGTGCGCATGCAGCTGAGCGACCTGGCCGAGTGGGATATCGAGAGCTACACCGTCACCGGTTCCAGTTCCACCAGCACCAAGTGCTATTCCGCCAAGGGCCAGAAGCTCTACGTCATGAAGCCGGATGAGTCTTCTGTGAACAAGGCCAAAGAGATGATCGCATCTGTTCTGGGCGGTGAGGGCAGTGTTGCCGCCACCAGCCAGACGCCGGAAAAGGATGATGTGTTCACTCCCACCACCGACCCGAATGCCGCCGTGTCCGTGCCGGAGGAATCCGCTGAGAGCGTGGTGCTCGATGAGCCCGCTGACAGTGTACCGGAGGAAGTTCCGGCAGAGCAGCCCGCCGAGACCCCTGCAGAACAGCCTGCTGACACCCAGCCGCAGGAACCGGAAACTCCCGCCGAGGGCGGCACCGGCAGCGACGGCTCCGCCGAAGCACCTTCCGTCTCCCTGCCTTCCAAGGAAGAACTTGAAGACGCTGCTTCCTCGCTCTACAGCGCCGCATCCACCGTTCTGGATGCCCTGTATGGTGCGGCCTCCTCGCAGAACGAAGCTTCCTGAAGATATGAAAAGCTCCCGGTTTGCATTGCAAACCGGGAGCTTTTTTGCTTGTATCTCAGCCCTTCAGTCCGCGGGACTGGCGGTCCATATCCTCCACGACGATATCAAAGATCTCGCCCAGAGTGGAACAATATTCCAGGATCTTCCAAGGCTCATTGGTGTGGAAATGAATTTTGATCAGATCTTCATCTCCCACAGCCAGAAGCGAATCGCCCACAAAGTGTGTGCGGATATACTCGTCGATGGCGTCCTCGTCCAGGCCATGGCCTTCAATCAGAAGCTGCGTGTCATAACGAAATTCGATCATTTGCTTTACCTCTTACGCCTTGATCTCATTCCAGACGCTCTTGCCGTCCAGAGAGGAAGCATCCACGCCCAGATATTCGCAGATGGTCTGAGCAATGATGCCGAAGCACAGGTGGGTGCCCAGGTCAACGCCGGGCTTGATGCCCTTGCCGTAGATCAGGTAAGGCACATACTCGCGGGTATGATCGGTGGTCTTGGTGTAAGAGGGGTCACAGCCGTGGTCAGCGGTGACCATCAGGATATCGCCCTCCCGCATACCGGGGATGAAGTCCGCCACAAACTTGTCGAACTCCGTAGCAGCAGCGGCGTAGCCCGCCACATCGCGGCGATGGCCGTAGAGCATGTCAAAGTCCACCAGATTCACGAAAGCCAGACCATCGAAGTCGCGGGTCTGCAGAGCCTTGGTGAAGGCAATGCCATTGGTGTTGCCGGTGGTCTTGATCTTCTCGGTGACGCCCTCACCGTCGAAGATGTCGAAGATCTTGCCCACGGCGATCACGTCCTTGCCGGCATCTTTGAGCAGATCCAGCATGGTGGCACGGGGCGGCTTCAGGCTCAGGTCGTGGCGGTTGGTGGTGCGGTAGAAGGTGTCAGCGGTATGGCCCAGGAAGGGGCGGGCGATGACGCGGCCCACGCCGTACTCGCCCTTGAGCATCTCGCGGGCGATCTCGCAGCAGCGGTAGAGCTCATGCACTGGCACCAGCTCTTCGTTTGCGGCCACCTGGAACACGCTGTCAGCGCTGGTGTAGACGATGAGAGCATTCTCCTTCATTGCCTGCTCGCCGTAGTCCTTCAGCACCTGAGTGCCGGAATAGGGCTTGTTGCACAGCACTTTGTGGCCGGTCTTCTCTTCAAACTCGTGGATGAGCTCATCCGGGAAGCCGTTCGGGAAGGTGGGCAGCGGCTTGGGGCTGACCACACCGGCGATTTCCCAATGGCCGATAGTAGTGTCCTTGCCCATGCTCTGTTCCTGCAGGCGAGCAAAGGAACCGATGGGTGCATCGGTCTTTTCACCGGCGGTCACGCCGTCAATGTTGAACATGCCCAGCTTGCGCAGGTTGGGGCAGTTGAAATTGGGGTGCTTTGCGATAGCTCCCAAAGTGTTGGTGCCCTCATCACCAAAAGCGGCCGCATCCGGCTCTGCGCCGATGCCGAAGCTGTCGAGGACGATCAGAAAAACGCGTTTTTCCATATCGGTTTTCTCCATTTCCTCCGGAGCTGTGCCCCGGATAAAGTGCTACTTCTTACTTATCATTATAAGCAAATCCTCCGCCGGATGCAAGTTTTTTTCGCAGGCGGGAAATATCCGTCATTTTCGCCAAAATGTTCGTCTTTTTGTTCACAAGGCCGCCTTGCAATTTCGCGCACCATCGTTGTTCTTCATTCTTTTTCAGCAAAGAAGCCTTTGCCGGCGAAAAAAATCGTCCGGCAGCAAAACTTTTTCTTGCCCTATTGTATCCAAGCGGTTATAATAGTATATGGAAGAGTTTTGAACTGCGGAGCTCTGTCCATTTTTTCACCAACGCACGGGAATTTTCCCGTTGGCCGCGCGCAGCTGTCTGCATGACAGCGGACGGCTTGCCGCAAAATAGAGAATGTGAAGCAGCTGGAGGTAAAGTATATGAGAAAAACCAAGATCATCTGCACCCTGGGCCCGTCCACCGACAAAGAAGGCGTCCTGCGCGAGCTGGTCGCCAACGGCATGAACGTTGCCCGTTTCAATTTTTCCCACGGCTCCCACGAAGAGCATCTGGGCCGTTTTGAAAAGCTGAAGGCCATCCGTGAAGAGCTGGGCAAGCCGGTCGCCGCCCTGCTGGACACCAAGGGCCCCGAGATCCGCCTGAAGGACTTCAAGAACGGCACTGAGATGCTGGAAGCAGGCCAGACCTTCACCCTGACCACCCGCGAGGTGGAGGGCACCAAGGAGATCTGCTCCATCACCTACAAGGACCTGCCTCAGGACGTTCAGCCCGGCGGCACCATCATGCTGGATGACGGCCTCATCAAGCTGCAGATCCAGACCGTGAACGACACCGACATCGTCTGCAAGGTGCTGAACAACGGCAAGATCAAAAATAAGAAGGGCGTCAACGTCCCCGGCGTGCATCTGTCCATGCCGTATATGAGCCAGCGTGACCGCGATGACATCATCTTCGGCGCACAGCAGGGCTTTGACTTTATTGCTGCCTCCTTCGTGCGCACCGCACAGGACGTCTACGACATCCGCAACCTGCTGAACGAGTACGACTCCAACATCCGCATCATCGCCAAGATCGAGAACCGTGAGGGCGTGAACAACATCGACAGCATTCTGGCCGCAGCCGACGCTGTCATGGTCGCCCGCGGCGACCTGGGCGTCGAGATCGACTTCACTGAGCTGCCCGGCATCCAGAAGACCATCATCGACCGCTCCTTCTCCTTCGGCAAGCCCATCGTCACTGCCACCCAGATGCTGGACAGCATGATGGTCAACCCCCGCCCCACCCGCGCCGAGATCTCCGACGTGGCAAACGCCATCTACGACGGCACCTCTGCCATCATGCTGTCTGGTGAGACCGCTGCAGGCGCCTATCCCGTGGAGGCCCTGAAGACCATGTCCGCCATCGCAGAGCGCACCGAGCAGGAGGGCCACTACCTGCGCGGCCGTCTGGTGGACCCGAATACCGGCAAGATCAGCGTCAGCGATGCAACCGCTCACGCCGCCTGCCTGACCGCCAAGGACGTGAACGCTGCCGCCATCGTCACCGTGTCTGAATCCGGCACCACCGCCCGCCTGCTGAGCAAGTACCGCCCCGAGCAGCCCATCATCGCCTGTGTCATGAAGGAGCAGGTGCAGCGTCAGCTGGCTCTGAGCTGGGGCATCACCCCGCTGATGATGTCTCTGGCACACAGCACCGATGAGCTGATCGAGATGTCCACCTCTCTGGCCAAGGAGAACGGCTACCTGCACAACGGCGAGCTGGCTGTCGTCACCGCCGGCGTGCCCGTGGGCGTGTCCGGCACCACCAACATGATCAAGATCCACATGGTGGGCAACTGTCTGGCCACCGGCGTGGGCGTGGGCCCGGAGAATGCCGACGTGACCAACGCCACCGGCAAGGCCTGCGTCTGCCGCACGCTGGAAGAAGTGCGTGCAAAGTTCAAGCCCGGCATGGTTCTGGTGGTGCCCTCCACCAGCAACGAAATGCTGAGCTATGTGCGCGACGCTGCCGCTCTGGTCGTTGAGGAGCCCGGCCTGAACAGCCACGCCGCCATCGCCGGCAAGGCCCTGCTGAAGCCCACCGTCGTGGGTGCCGCCGGTGCCACCAGCCACATCCGCGACGGCCTGATGGTCGCTGTGGACTGCGCTCACGGCAGTGTGCAGCGCCTGCAGGCATAAAGCCGAAGGAGAAGCTTATGGAACGCATTGCAAGCTTCTGTGTCGATCACACCAAGCTGGACCGCGGCATGTATCTGAGCCGTCAGGACGGCGACGTGCTGACCTGGGACATCCGCATGAAGAAGCCGAATCAGGGCGACTACCTGACCACCGGTTCTGCCCACACGCTGGAGCACCTGTTCGCCACCTATGCGCGCAACAGCCGCTTCAAGGATGGCGTCATTTACGTCGGCCCCATGGGCTGCCGCACCGGCTTTTATCTGCTGACCCGGGGCCTGACCCCCGCCGAGGCGCTGGAGCTGACGGTGGAATCCTTCCGCTTCATGGCCGCTTTTGAGGGCGATGTGCCCGGTGCCAGCGAAGTGGAATGCGGCAACTACCGCGATATGGACCTGCCCGCCGCAAAGGCCGAAGCCGCTGCCATGCTTCCTGTGCTGGAAGCGCTGACTGGCGACGACCTGCATTACTAAACCTGAAACGAACAGGAGCCATTGCACATCTGTGCAATGGCTCCTGTTTTTTGCTTCTTTACAGGTTCATCAGGATGTTGACCCGGAAGATGTTGTTCCCGGTCTCAATGGTCATGCTGCCATGGTAGCGGCGCACCGCCGTCTCAATGGACGCCAGGCCGACACCGGCTCCCTCGTGCTTTGTCGAATGCAGAATGCCGTTCTGACGCTTCAGCACACCATCGTAGCGGTTTTCCACCACAAGACCCATCATGGCAGGACTGAGCATCTGCACCAGCACCTTCACCCGCCGCTGATCCGGCGGCAGCTTCTGGGCCGCATGGAGCGCATTCTCCAGCAGGTTGCCCAGGATCATGCACAGGTCAGCTTCCGGCATGGCCAAAAGCTTCGGCAGTTCCAGCTTCCATTCCACTGCCACGCCGTTCTGCTGTGCCTCGTAGTCATAATGACCGGCCAGTGCATCCACAGCCGCGTTGGCGCAGAGAGTGGGCCTCCGGTCGATCAGTTCCGTCTCATACTGGCTCAGGTAGTCTTTCAGCTCTTCCAGTTTTCCGGCCTCGGTCAGACCCGCAATGACATGCAGATGCTGCCGGAAATCATGACGCAGGCGGCGGGTGTTGTCCATATAGGCCCGCAGCTCGGTGTAGCGGCGGGACTCCAGTGCCAGCAGCTGATTTTCCTGATTCAGCTGGATGTTGCGCGTGTATTCCCGCGCCACACGGTACATCTCATACTGCAGCAGAAAGATGCCGAGCAGCGAAATGAGCACAGCCAGAACCGAGATGATCTGCAGGCGGTTCATCAGAATGATGGTGCTGTCCTTCGGCATGCAGAAGATCAAAAACGCTGCATACAGGGACGGCAGCGGCCATGCTGTTTTCCAGAAAGCCTCGCCGCGGTATTCTTTCAGCAGCCAGCGGCTCCACTGCACTGCCGTGAAATAGAAGACCGTGCTGAGCACGGCGGCCAGCAGCAGCGCAATGCAGGAGGTCGAGACCAGACTCACCGACAGTGGATTGCCGATCTCCGCCCGCGCGTTCAGGATAGCTGCAAGCAGCGTGCAAACCGCCATCATGACCATGGCCACTGCAAAGATGAATGCCGCCTGGCTCACGGCGATCTCCGTCGCAGACCGCCACCGCAGCAGCCAGAACGCCACGATCAGGAGCGGCAGCAGCAGAAAGTTGCTTCCGCGCTCCGAGATGCAGCTCAGCAGCGAAGCCGTCAGGCAGATCACAGTCAATGAGACCGCTGCCAGTGCATAACTCCTGCGGGGTGAACGCAGATGATCCTGCAGGGATGCCAGGCAGAGGAATGCCCCCGGATACATCATGGCAAATTCCAGAAAATAACGTCCGAACAACGCGAGATCCACGGTCACGTCTCCTCTCAGTCTCAGATCTGCCGCTGCATATGGCGGAACTGGTATTGTGTAAACTGTGCAAGCAGCATATTCTTATCCTTCTGGCGCACCGGCAGGCAGGCACCGTCTCTCATCTCGATGCATTCCGCGTCGAACCGCAGCACCTTGTCCATGTTGATAATGATGCCGCGGTTGCACACCTGAAAATTCTCCTGCGTGCGCAGCAGCTGCTCCACCTGCGCAAAGTTGGACACTGCACGGCACTCTCCGTCGTCGGTGATGACCCTCACAAAGTGGTTCTGCGCCACTGCATAGTGGATCTTGCGGACAGGCAGCTGCACCACCTGCCGCGCGATGCGCACCTCCATCTCAGCCTCGTTCTGGCACAGCACCCGCTTGAGCTCTTTGACCAGATGGAAGAGCTTGTCCTCCTGATAAGGCTTGAGCAGGTAGTCAAAGGGATGCACCGGAAAGGCTTCCCACACATACTCCGGCGAAGATGTCACAAACACGATGAGCCGCTGCAGGTCATCCTGCCGGATCCGTTTGGCTGTGTCAATGCCGTTGGTGCCCTCCATGCAGATATCCAGAAAGACCACATGATATTCTCTTGCCGTCCCGGCCCGGAGAAAATCGTCTCCGCTGGCGAACCAGTCACAGCTCAGGACCACATCTTCCCCAAACGCCTTGTGCAGCAGCACTCTCAGCCGCTCTGCATCCGGCTTCCGGTCCTCTACGATCGCTGTTCGCACTTCCATGTTTCTTGCCCCCTTTGTCTTTATTATAGCACAAGCCTCCTGCCGCCGTCCCATCGATTCGCGCACAAAACACCCTTTTTCGCGCAGATTTTTCCAAAAGTGCAAAAAAGCAGCGCCCCGGTCTCCCGGAGCGCTGCCAAAACCAAGATCTTATTCAGCCGTTTCTTCCACGACGACATACACCCCGGCAGGAATGCACGCCGCCCATGCGCCGTCCTTGTCCAGCCAGCCGAATTGCTCGCACACATGGTCCGGGCACTGACTGTCCAAAAACGCAACTGCACCGTCTTTCACCTGCAGATGCACGACATAATTGCCCACATCATACACATAATCGTGATCCGTATCCAGCGGCAGGGTCTCGGTGATGCCATCGCCGAAATCGACGATAGCTTCCAGCCCGGGCTTCTTGCCGCCGCGTGCTGCGCGGACGCCGAAATACAGCGCCGCCGCCACAGCCAGGATCACCAGTGCAAAGATCAGATTTTTCATCCATGGCTTCAGCCCCTTGGGGCCGGAAGCCTTTTCAGGTGCTTTGCGGGTACTCATGCAGCGTAGTCGCTGGCAGCCTTACCTGCAATGCGGCCGAACACGGTGAAGTCTGCAACAGCGTTGCCGCCCAGACGGTTTGCACCGTGGACACCACCGGTGACCTCACCTGCTGCGAACAGGCCGGGGATCACAGTGCCGTCCTCCTTGAGAACTTCGGTGTTGGTGTTGATGGTCAGGCCGCCCATGGTGTGGTGCACGCCGGCGGTGACCTTGATTGCGTAGTAAGGAGCGGTGTTCAGGGGAGTTGCGAAGCTGGTGCGTCCGAAGTCGGGGTCATTCTTGGCCTCAACGTAGCCGTTCCAGTTGTTCATAGTCTCAGCGAAGGCAGCCTCATCGACGCCCATAGCCTTGGCCAGCTCTTCGTAGGTCTCGCCCTCAACGGTGTAGCCCTTCTTGATGTAGCCCTGAATGACGCTGGAAGCATCGACCATGGCCTGATCGACCACCAGCCAGCTGCAGCTGCCGGTCTGAGCGATCTCAGCAGCGGAAACCACGTCGCGGGTGCCCACTTCGTCGATGAAGCGCTTGCCCTCAGCGTTGATCAGCACAGCGCCGTCGCCGCGCAGGCCCTCGGTGATCAGAGCAGCGGTGTTGGCCTCAACGGTGGGGTGGATCTGGATCTGATCCATATCCACGGTGCCGGCGCCGATAGCGGTTGCCATCTCAATGCCCTGGCCTTGAGCGCCAGCAGCGTTGGTGGTCATGAAGCCCTTCAGCTCGGGCTTGTACTCGGTGACCATGTCCAGGTTTGCACCGAAGCCGCCGGTGGTCAGAACCACAGCCTTGGCGTTGACGGTGACGGTCTCACCGGTAGAACCGGTAGCCTTGACGCCCACGGCAGCGCCGTTTGCGTCGGTCAGGATCTCGTCAGCAGTGGTGTTCAGCAGGATCTGAACGCCAGCCTTCTCGCAGTTCTCCTGCAGCAGGGGGATCATGTAGGAACCGACAGAGACGACCTTGCCGTCAGCGTCCACCGGGCGATGGATGCGCTTGACGGAAGCGCCGCCAAAGCTGGAAACGTTGTGCAGGGTGATGCCGTGCTCATCCAGCCAGTCGATGGCGTCAGCAGAGTTGGAGCACAGGGTCTCCACCAGAGCGGTGTCATTGATGCCCTTGCCGCCGATCAGGGTGTCCAGCTCCATCAGCTCAACGGAATCGAAGTAGCCGGTGGGATTTGCCTGATACTCAGCCCACTGCTCAGAGACAGTCTTTGCCAGAGCGGTGATGGTCTCGTTGTCAGCGTAGTTGTCGGCAGCGGACTTCAGGGTCTTCTCAACACCTGCGGACTCACCGAATTCGTTCTCATCCTGATACACAGTCTTGCCGGCGTTCATGCCGCCGGTAGCGCGCACGGAGTTGCCGCCCACCATGGGCTGGCTCTCCAGGATGACAACGCTCTTGCCCTCTTCGGCAGCAGTGATGGCAGCAGTCATGCCTGCGCCGCCTGCACCGACGATGACAACGTCAGCGTCAACAGTGGAATCCTCGGCCTTTTCGCCGCTGTTCTCCACAGCGGTCTTGTAGTCGTCGGCGTTCAGGCCGGCGGCAGTCAGGGCAGCTGCTGCAGCTTCCTTGATGGCGTCGGAGGTGATGGTTGCGCCAGCCACGCCGTCAACGGCGATGCTGCCGCTCTCGGCGATGGCACCGGGCAGCTGATCCAGAGCCAGAGTGCCGATGCCCTCAGTCTCGTCAGCACCTTCAGCGGTGCAGCCGGTGATCTTGCCGTCTTCCAGAGTCAGGGTGACGGTGACGTCGCCGCCCATGCCCTTGGCAGTACCGGTAAAGTCACCGGAAACGCCGGCGGAAGAGGAAGCGGAAGTGCTCTTGCTGCCGCAGCCGATCAGGCTCAGAGCCATGACGGATGCCAGAGCAAGCGCAGCAATGCGTTTTCTCATGGGAAAATGTCCTTCTTTCTTCATTTTTCTCAGTTTGTCACATCAAACATATATCAGCATAAAAAGGGGACTGCCCATTCGGGAGGCAGCCCCCTCTGCCGAACTTTGGAGAGGCTTAGGCGTTAGCCTGAGCTGCAGCAACAGCACATGCGACGGTGGCACCGACCATGGGGTTGTTGCCCATGCCGATCAGACCCATCATCTCAACGTGCGCAGGCACGGAAGAAGAGCCAGCGAACTGAGCATCACCGTGCACACGGCCCAGAGAGTCGGTCAGACCATAGCTTGCGGGGCCTGCAGCCACGTTATCGGGGTGCAGGGTACGGCCCGTGCCGCCGCCGGAAGCGACGGAGAAGTACTTCTTGCC
>CAVEID010000005.1:0-173049 GCA_963615785.1 Oxalobacter sp.
TTACAAGTTTTTCGATATTGTTCAATTTTCAAGGTCCTGTAGCGCCTCAGCCGACTGGCTGACGACCTGTTTATTTTACCACCGAAGCGGTTTTTTGTCAAGTCCTTTTTTCGAAGCTTTTGAACTTTTTGAACTTAAATCATTCAGCAGTTTCTCGGTGCTAACCGGAACATTTGAACGTTCATTGGTTCTTTTCAAAGGCTTCGTGCTGAGCTTGAAGAAGTCATTCTTTTATCTCAGCGCTTGGCGCTCACATATAGTACCACATTCAAGGGTGTTTGGCAAGCCTTTTTTCAAACTTTTTCAGCTTTTTTCGTTCTTTGTATACAAGAGCCAGTTTTTCGTTTCAAACCCGCCGCGTTTTAGCTATATTTTTTTATGTCTTCTTATTTATATATGGGGCCATACAAAAATCTCCCGGCAGCTCGCGCCGCCGGGAGTGCAAAACTCAATTCGTTTCTTCCTGTTTCATCTGCCGCAGGGTCAGCCAGACGGCCACCGCCAGCATAGGCAGCATTCCGATCAGGCCAATGGGCGTCGGACCCAGCACATTATAATAGGCGTCTGCCGGATCCGTCAGCACAACGAAAAGCCCCACGACCGCATTGAATACACCGTGCGCAATGGCGGACACCCAGATGCACCCAGTCTTTTCATAGAGGATATCCAGCAGGGTGTTGAGGGCAAAACAGACCACGCACCACACCACGAGCCCCAGCACCGGCGCTCCCAGATAGTTCGTACCATACTCATATCCGGTCAACAGCATGATCGGCCAGTGCCACACGCCCCAGATGACGCCGCCCAGCAGGCGGGCATTGAGCAGCCCGAACTGCTCCTTCAGGCAGACCATCATATAGCCGCGCCAGCCGGCTTCCTCGCCCATGGCAAAGATCATATTGATGGGCGGAGCCAGCGTCACCGCAAACAGGCCGGTCTCCAGAATATAGCTGATGTTGGACACTCCCAGCTCGCTGCGCAGCGTCTGGGCGTCCATTTCGCCGCCATAGGCTGTCACCAGCCAGCTGCCGGAGAGATCCAGCCGATAAGGAAACAGTGCAAAGTAAAGCACTGCAGCCAGCACCGTGAACACCGCCGGGCCAAACCATGCCGCCAGCCAATGGCGGCGCTTGCCCTGCACCTTCCAGCCGATGCCGGTGGGCCGGTGCAGATACACCTTATTCACCAGCAGCGTGGCTATCAGCGGGCAGAACATGCTCACGGCCAGCAGTGCACGGTACGCCGTGGCATTGCCATCCCGGATGAGCAGCAGGCTTGCGTACACCTGACACAGCCATGCCAGACCAAATGCAAACAGGAAATACAGGCCGAGGCCCTGCTTTTCTTTCGTTGTCATACAAACTTCACCGCCGTTCCATATGCAATGACCTCTGCCGCGCCCTGCATGACGCTGGCGGAGGCGTAGCGCATCCCGACCACTGCATCGGCCCCGAGGGCTTCCGCGTCCTTGACCATGCGGCCCGTGGCGATCTGGCGTGCTTCGGTGAGCATATCGGCGTAGTCGGTCACTTCACCGCCCACCAGCGTGCGGAAGCCCGCCATCAGGTCATGCCCAAGGTTGCGGCTTTGGACGGTGCTGCCGCGCACCACCCCCAGAGCTTCCAGCTTTTTGCCGGGGACATCGTTAATAGTTACGATAAGCATCTTCTTCACCCTTTCCGATCTCTTCAATGCGATCCAGCAGGACTTTCAGCGTGCCCACGATGCACCCCGCCGGGATGCCGAACACCACGATGAGCAGCGGCAGCGGCGGTGCATCCTGCGGGTCGGTGTAAAAAGCCCACGCCATCGTCGCAATGATGAAGGCCATCAGCGCCACAAAAATGGCGGCTCCGATGCAGGCACCTTTGATACGCTCACCTTTTCGGTCTGTGCGTTCAATGTTCACAAAAGTCACTCCCTGTTCTTCCCGTGCGGCTAGGCGTTCCAGCGTCTGCCCCACATCCAGTTCTTCAAGGCTGCCGGAATCCTTTTCGAGCACTTCGCAGAAGCCGATGGCTTCATCCAGATCTTTGCGGCGTGTATTCAGACGTTCCAGCTGCCGGGACATGCCCTCGGCCAGCGTCTTCTGCCCTTCCAGCATTTCCCGGAT
This sequence comes from Oxalobacter sp., assembly GCA_963615785.1. Taxonomy (GTDB): domain Bacteria; phylum Bacillota; class Clostridia; order Oscillospirales; family Ruminococcaceae; genus Faecalibacterium. The sequence continues at coordinate 2,114 of CAVEID010000005.1, forward strand.
CTCAGCCAGCGGCACATCCAGCTTGCGCAGAAGCTTGATGCGGCGCAGACGTTCCACATCCGCCTGCGAATAGCTGCGGTAGCCGTTGCCCGGCTCGCGGCTGGGGGTGATGAGCCCTTCTTCCTCGTAAAAGCGGATATTCTTTTTGGTCACGCCCACAGCGGCTTCCACTTCGTTGATCTTCATGGCTTCCGTCAGCCTCCTTACACGCACATCTTACACCTTCCAGAAAGGGGAAGGTCAAGGGGTTTTTGCAAAAAAGTAGAAACTCCCCCAGTCTGCTTCGCAGACAGCCCCCTCGGCGATGGGGCCCTTGGCAAAATGGAAAACTTTGCCGCACTGCCAAAGGCTCCCTCCTTGAGAAAGACTCCCCCTCCGGGGGAGATGGCACAAAGTGCCAGAAGGGGGAACGCTTGGCGAGCGAATGCGAGACTGAAGGAGTTACTATTAAATTAGAAGTAGCATTTGATCTGGAAACGGTCGGCGTTGTCCTTTTTCTCTTCCACCACGATATGCTCATGGTTGAAGTCGAAGTGCACCGGAGTGCACAGGTCGGTGTTGCGGGTCAGGCGCAGCAGCTCGTTCACCCGTTTTTTCTCTTCCGGAACATAGAACAGGTAGCTCACGCCCTCTTTCTTGGCGCGGCCGGTGCGGCCGATACGGTGGGTGTAATGTTCATTCTCACTGGGCACATCGTAGTTGATGACGGCATCCACATCCGAGACGTCAATGCCGCGGGCGGCAACGTCGGTAGCCACGAGGATGGCCAGCTTACCGTCGCGGAAGTTCTGCATGATCTGGTTGCGCTCTTTCTGGGAGAGGTCGCCGTGCAGGCAGTCCACCGAGAAGCCCAGACGCGCCAGCTGGTTGGCCAGAGTGGCAGTGTTGAACTTGGTGTCGCAGAACACCATGACGCGCTTGTATTCCTCACCAATGATGATCTGCGCGAGGTCAGACAGCTTGTTGCGGCCGGAGGTCTCCAGCATATACTGGGTGATCTTGGGCTGGCTTTCTTCCTTGGGCTGCACGGTGATCTCCTCGGCATTGTGCTGGTACAGCCAGCCGATGTCCATCACCTCACGGCTGATGGTGGCCGAGAACATGGAAAGGCTCTTGCGTGCCTTCATCATCTCGATGATGTGGCGCACATCCTTATAAAAGCCCATGTTCAGCATCTCGTCGGCCTCGTCCAGCACGATCTGAGTCACATGAGAAATGTCAATGGAGCGGTGCTTGTAGTGGTCCATCAGACGGCCCGGGGTAGCCACCACGATCTGGCAGCCCTCAGCAAGGCGTCTTGCCTGTTTTTCCATGTCGGCACCGCCGTAGACGCAGGCCACCTGCACCTCGGGCATGAAACAGGTCAGCTCTTCCAGCTCCTGCGCGATCTGCTGGGCCAGTTCACGGGTGGGGGCCATAATGACGGCCTGCGGATACTTGTTTTCCGGCACAATGTGCTCTGCCACCGGGATTCCGAAGGCACAGGTCTTGCCGGTGCCGGTGGGAGCCTTTGCGATCACATCATGGCCCGCCATCATGACGGGGATGGTCTTTTCCTGGATCTCGGTCATTTCGTCGAAGCCCATGCGCTCCACGGCCTTGTGGATGGCTTCGCTGCACTGCAGTTCACTGTAAAGCATCTGATTCTCCGTTCCTTTGTCATTTATATTAAGCTCAGTATATCATGAAATCAGCTGGTTGTCAGTAATGAATTGCCGAACCCCCCAGTCGCCTACGGCGACAGCCCCCTCGGGGATGGGGCCCTTGGCAAAACCTGAAACTCTGCCGTACTGCCAAAGCCTCCCTCGCCGAGGGAGGTGGCATCGCGCCAGCGATGACGGAAGGAGTTTTCTAACAAAAAGAGCTGCGCCCGAGTGGTGGGCACAGCTCTTTGCGTTTGGATTTTAAGCTTAAATCAGACGGCTTCCTCAGTCTTGGCAGCCTTGCCTGCTTCCAGCTTCTGCTTGAAGCGGCCGCTGGCCTTGAAGCCGGGGATGGAGGTGGACTCCAGACGGCTGGACACCTTGGTCTTGGGGTTGGTGTAAGCCTTCGGCTTGCGGGGACGCATCTCAAAGCGGCCAAAGCCTGCGATGGTCACTTTCTCGTCTGCACGCAGGCAGTCGGCGATCTGGTCAAACATTGCATCCATCGTGGTCTCGACCTGAGCTTCGGTGAAGCCGGTCTTGCGTGCGACGGTCTCGATCATCTGGGAACGGGTCATGTATCTATATCCTCCTGGAGTGTCCAAAAGTAACGTCTTTTGGCAAATTTTGCGTTGTTGAGTATAACATATTCTGCACACGCTTTTCGATGCATTGCGCACAAAACATGCTTTATTGCGCACGAACCACATTTAAATCCATGCACTCCGCACAAACACAGCGCCCACCGTTTTGGCGGGCGCTGTGAAAAGTCGTTCTATGAGTAATTACAGGAGCAATTACTTGCGGTGATACAGGGTGGCGATATCCACCAGCGGGATATTCTCCAGGCTGTGATCGCTGCGCAGGCAGTTGACCAGAGCGTTGGCGGTGTCCACTGCGGTGATGCAGGGGATGCTCAGCTCCACGGCCTTGCGGCGCAGACGCACGGAGTCGCGCTTGGGGTCGCGGCCCTTGGCGCTGGTGGAGAACACATAGTCCACCAGACCGCTCTGCAGCAGATCCACAATATTGGGCGACTCGCCGGACATCGGGCGCACCTCGTTGCAGGGCACCATGTGCTTGTTGAGCCATGCGCAGGTGCCGGAGGTGCCATACAGCTTGTAGCCCATGCTCTTGAGCTTCCATGCGATGTCCACGAACTCGGGCTTGTCGCTGTCCTTCACGGTGAAGATGCAGCAGCTTGCGGGGCCGGGAGTCTTGAAGGTGTAGCCCGCGCCGATCAGGCCCTTGAGCAGGGCGTCGTGGAAGTTGGGGGCAATGCCCAGCACCTCGCCGGTGGACTTCATCTCGGGGCCGAACTGGGTGTCCACGCCATGCAGCTTTTCAAAGCTGAACACAGGCACTTTGACGGCCACATAAGGTGCGTTGGGGTGCAGGCCGGTGCCGTAACCCATATCCACCAGCTTTTCACCCAGGCAGCAGCGGACAGCCAGATCCACCATGGGCACGCCGGTGACCTTGGAGATATACGGCACGGTACGGGAGGAACGGGGGTTCACCTCAATGACGTAGACCTTGCCGTTGGAGACAGCGTACTGGACGTTCACCAGACCGGTGACGTGCAGCTCACGGGCAAAGCGGCCGGTGTAATCCACCATGGTGTCGATCTCAGCCTGCGTCAGGTGCTGGGCCGGGTAGACACAGATGGAGTCGCCGGAGTGCACGCCGGTGCGCTCCACCTGCTCCATGATTCCGGGGATGAGGAAGTTTTCGCCGTCGCAGATGGCGTCGACTTCGCACTCGGTGCCCATGATGTACTTATCCAGCAGGACAGGGTGATCCATGTCCACATGCTCGGTGATGACGCCCATGTACTCGATGACATCAGCCTTGGTGTAGGCCACGATCATGTTCTGACCGCCCAGCACATAGGAAGGACGCATCAGCACGGGCAGACCGATCTCATCCGCAGCGGCCAGAGCCTCTTCCAGATTGAACACAGTGCGGCCCGGGGCGCGGGGGATCTTGCAGCGCTCCAGCAGCTCGTCAAAGCGCTCACGATCCTCAGCCTCGTCGATGGCATCCGCCGGGGTGCCCAGAATGGGCAGGCCGATCTCATCCATGTGCTTGGCCAGCTTGATGGCGGTCTGGCCGCCGAACTGCACCACGCAGGCATCCGGCTTCTCAGTGGCGATAATGTTGTCCACGCTCTCCGGGTTCAGCGGGTCGAAGTACAGGCGGTCACCGGTGTCAAAGTCGGTGGAGACCGTCTCAGGGTTGTTGTTGACGAGGATGGCCTCACAGCCGTGCTTTTTCAGAGTCCACACGCAGTGCACGGAGCAGTAGTCGAACTCGATGCCCTGACCGATGCGGATGGGGCCGGAACCAAAGACCAGAACCTTCTTTTTCTTGGGTTCGCCCTTGGCGGCAGCCTCGGCTTCCTTCTCAGCGATGAACTCGGCGGCTTCGTTGTCGCCGTCGTAGGTGGAGTAGAAGTAAGGGGTGTTGGCCGAGAACTCGGCAGCACAGGTATCGACCATCTTGAAGCCGGCACGGTAGTTCTCCACGGGGAGCTTGTCCACCTTTGCCAGACGCTTGATGGTCTTATCCTGGAAGCCGTACTTCTTGGCGGTCTTGTACTGTTCTTCGCTCAGGACGCCGTTGCACTTGGCCAGACCGTTTTCGAGGTTTGCCAGATGCTGCATCTTATCGAGGAACCACCAGTCGATCTTGGTGATCTTGTAAATGGTCTCATGGTCGATGCCGCGCTTGAGGGCCTCGTACACGCAGAAGACGCGCTCAGCGTCCTGCACATGCATGTGAGCCACGATCTCGTCGTCGGTCAGCTCTTCAAAAGGCTTGTGGGTCAGGGTGTCCATGCCCAGCTCGATGGAAGAAACAGCCTTCATCATGGCGGCCTCGAAGCTGTTGCCAATGCTCATGACCTCGCCGGTGGCCATCATCTGAGTGCCCAGAGACTTATCGGCGTAAACGAACTTGTCAAAAGGCCACTTCGGGTACTTGACCACGATGTAGTCCAGCGCAGGCTCGAAGCAGGCACAGGTCTTGCCGGTGACATCGTTGGTGATCTCGTCCAGCGTGTAGCCGATGGCGATCTTGGTGGCCACCTTGGCGATGGGATAACCGGTGGCTTTGGAAGCCAGAGCGGAAGAGCGGGACACACGGGGGTTGACCTCAATGACCGCGTAATCAAAGCTGTCCGGCTTCAGGGCGAACTGGCAGTTGCAGCCGCCCTCGATGCCCAGCTCGGTGATGATATCCAGAGCAGCAGTGCGCAGCATCTGGTACTCGTGGTCGGTCAGGGTCTGGGAAGGAGCCACGACCACCGAGTCGCCGGTGTGGATGCCCACGGGGTCGAGGTTTTCCATGTTACAGACGGTGATAACGTTGCCCTTGTGGTCGCGCATGACCTCGTACTCGATCTCTTTCCAGCCGGCGATGCACTTTTCCACAAGGATCTGATGGATGGGGGAAAGACGCAGGCCGTTGGTGCCGATCTCAATGAGCTTTTCCCTGGTCTCGCAGATACCGCCGCCGGTGCCGCCCATGGTGAAGGCCGGGCGCACGATAACCGGGTAGCCGATGCGGTCAGCACAGGCCAGAGCGTCCTGCAGGGTCTCCACGACCTCAGAGGGGATGATGGGCTGGTGCAGCTTTTCCATCGTCTCCTTGAACAGTTCGCGGTCCTCGGCGCGGTCGATGGTCTCGGGCTTACAGGCCAGCAGACGGATACCGGTGCGGTCGAGGTAGCCGGAACGGGCCAGCTCCATGGACAGGTTCAGGCCCATCTGGCCGCCAAGGTTCGGCAGCACAGAATCCGGCTTTTCGATGTCCAGAATGCGCTCCACGACTTCCAGAGTCATGGGCTCGATGTAAACATGGTCGGCCACATCCGGGTCGGTCATGATGGTAGCGGGGTTGGAGTTGAGCAGAACGGTCTCGATGCCCTCTGCTTTCAGAGCACGACAGGCCTGGGTGCCGGAGTAGTCGAACTCGGCCGCCTGACCGATGATGATGGGGCCGGAGCCAATGACCAGCACTTTCTTGATTCTAGGGTCCTTCGGCATTTCAGCGTGCCTCCTTTGCTGCTTTGACGTTATTCAGGAAGCGGTCGAACAAAAATTCGGTGTCCTTGGGGCCGCCGTTTGCTTCCGGGTGGAACTGCACGGTGAAGCAGTTCCACTTCTTATACTTGATGCCCTCGCAAGTGCCGTCGTTGGCGTTCACCTGTGCCACCTCGCCCATCTCGGCGGGCAGCTCGTCGCCCACGACTGCATAGCCGTGGTTCTGGCTGGTGATGAAGGTGCGGCCAGACTCGAAGTCGGTGACGGGCTGGTTGGCACCGCGGTGGCCGTACTTCAGCTTCATGGTCTTGGCACCTGCTGCCAGAGCGGACAGCTGGTGGCCCAGGCAGATGCCGAAGGTGGGGATGTTCAGCTCAAAGATGTGCTTGAGGTTTTCAATAACCTCCACCGGTTCCGCCGGGTCGCCGGGGCCGTTGGACAGCATGATGCCGTCCGGATTCAGGGCCTTGATCTCTTCAGCCGTTGCAAAAGCGGGCATAACGGTGACCTTGCAGCCGCGCTTGACAAGGCAGCGCACGATGTTTCGCTTGCAGCCGTAGTGCATCAGCACGATGTGGGTCTCGCCCTGCGGGTTGAACACCTCGGGCTTTTCGCAGGTGACGTTCTTCACGGCGTCGGTGACGGCGTAAGCGCGGATCTCTTCCAACAGCTTGTCCGTCTGTGCCTTGTTAGCCGGGTCAGCGGGGTCGAAGGTGGTCAGGATGGCGCCGTTCATGACGCCGCTCTCACGGATGATGCGGGTCAGGTGGCGGGTGTCGATGCCCTCAATGCCGATGGTGTTGTTCTTTTTCAGGAAGCTGTCCAGCGTTTCCTCGCAGCGCCAGTTGGAAGGGGTGGTGCAGGCCTCGCGGACGATATAGCCCTTGGCCCAGATCTTATCGGACTCCATGTCGTCCTTGTTCATGCCGTAGTTGCCGATGAGGGGGTAAGTCTGGGTGATGATCTGGCCGTAGTAGCTGGGGTCGGTCAGGGTCTCCTGAAAGCCCACCATGCCGGTAGCGAAGACCACTTCGCCCACGGTGACGCCCTCAGCGCCCACCGACTGCCCGGCAAAGACCATGCCGTTTGCCAAAAGAAGATATGCGTTCATAGTTTTCCTCGTTTCAACACATTACAGGGTCTGCTTTGCTTCCTGCTTCATCTTGCGGCTGCCCAGGTGCACCAGAGGCAGCTTGCCCTCCTTGCAGATGGGGCACTCTTCGGGTGCGTAGTTGGGCAGATCCAGCTTGAGGGCACTTGCCACAATGGGAATGGGCGACGGAGCCTCGGGCTTGGTGCGGTCCACCACACAAGTGATGCCCACGCAGATGCCGCCATTTTCTTCGATAACGCGCTTGGTCTCCAGAGAGGAGATGCCGGTGGTGACCACATCCTCGGCGATCAGGCACTTCTCACCCGGATGGATAGCGAAGCGCTTCAGGGTCATCACATTGTCCACGCGCTCGGTAAAGATCGCGCGCTTGCCGGTCTGGCGGGCCAGCTCGTAGGCATAGACGATGCCGCCCATCGCAGGGCCGACGATAACGTCCACGTCCAGTTCCTTGACTTTGTCGGCAACAGCCTTCATGACCTCGGCGCAACGGTCAGGGTACTGCTGCAGATAAGCCATCTGGCAGTATGCGCTGGAATGGCGGCCGGAGGACAGCAGGAAGTGGCCTTCCAGGAATGCGTCACAGCTCTTCAGAATCTCAAGTGCTTCACTCATTGTACTTCTCCCTCTCTTTTATAAAAAACTCATTTGTACCGTATTGTACCACGCTTTCGCATCGATTGCAAATTTATGCAGTGGTTTTATTTTTATGCGTATAAATCAGTGTTTCTCTGGTATATCAATTGAATTATTCAGCGTTTCGGGCGCAGCCGCGGATCTCATCCAGCGTTTTCACGCCGTTTTTGTCCATCCATGCTGCCATCTCGTCGGCGATGGTCTCCATGGCGCGGGGGTTGGCGAAGTTCGCTGCACCCACCTGCACCGCCGTGGCACCCGCCATGATGAACTCCAGTGCGTCGCGGCCCGTGGCAATGCCGCCAAGGCCCACAACGGGGATGTTCACCGCACCCACAGCCTGCCACACCATGCGCAGGGCGATGGGCCGCACCGCCGGGCCGGACAGGCCCGCGAAGATGTTGTTGAACACCGGGCGGCGCTTTTCCAGATCAATGGCACAGGCCTGGAAAGTGTTGGTCAGGCTGATGGCGTCCGCACCGGCGGCTTCCACAGCCCTGCACATCTCGGGGATGTTCTCCGCCTGCGGGCTCAGCTTGACCATCAGGGGCTTTTTGCAGGCTTCACGCACCATGCGCACCACTTCGCCGGCAGCTTCGGCCTTGACGCCGTAAGCCATGCCGCCCACCTTGACGTTGGGGCAGGAGATGTTCAGCTCCACGATGTCCACGGCGCTGTCGCTCAGCATGGCCGCGCCTTCCACATACTCTTCCTCACTGTGGCCGCCGAGGTTGGCAATGGCCACCGTGCCGTACTTCTGCTTGAGCTCCAGCATCTCGCCAAGCTCCACATCAATGAAGTGCTGCACGCCGGGGTTCTGCAGGCCGATGCTGTTGATGAGGCCCGAGGGGGTCTCCCACAGGCGCTCGCCCTTGTTGCCATACTGGCCGTGGAGGGTCAGGCCCTTGCCGGAGATGCCGCCGATCTTGGAAAAGTCGGCCAGCTCTTCGTACTCGACGCCATAGCCCACGGTGCCGGAAGCTCCGATGATGGGGCTGTTCATCGCAAAGCCCAGCAGGTTCGTTTTCAGGTCAGCCATCAGAAGAACACCTCCGTTGCATCAAATACCGGGCCGTTCTTGCACACGCTCTTGCCCTCGCCGCTCTTGGTCTCGCAGGTGCAGCCAAGGCATGCGCCGATGCCGCAGGCCATCTTTTTTTCCATGCTCACGAAGCAGGGAGTGCCTTTTTCGGCACACAGGCGGGCGGCGTTGCGCATCATGACCGTGGGGCCGCACACCAGCACCACGTCATAATCTGCCGGGTCGTACAGCTGGGTCACAAAGCCGTGGAAGCCCACCGCACCGGTATCCGTGGACACCTTCACGAGGTTTGCAATGGGGCGGTATTCTTCCATGCAGTAGGGTGCATCCCGGAAGCCGAAGAACACGTCCGGCTTCACGCCCGCTGCTGCCAGCTCACGGGTGAGCTGGAACATGGGTGCCGTGCCGATGCCACCGCCCACCACGGCGATCTTTTTATATTTGCTCACGATGTCCGGCACATCAAAGCCGTTGCCCATGGGGCCGGTGAGCTGGAATTTATCCTTCATTTTCAGCTGAGCAATTTTTTCGGTGCCCTCGCCCACCACCTGATACAAAAACTCGATGGTGCTGCTTTCCGGGTTCCAGCGGTGCACACTGATAGGCCGGGACAGGAAAGGCGCTTCGTCCGCACCCCAGGCACGCAGGGTGAAGAACTGGCCCGCATGGGGGGCGTGGTCACGGTCGGGCCAGACCACCGTCAGCAGTCGGATGTCCGGTGCGATGACCTCATTGCGCAGGACGGTGGCTTCACAGCAGGCTGCACGCATGGGCGATGGCCTCCTTCATGTTCACACACTCGTTGTAAGCAGCCTCGTCAAAGCTAGTGCCGGGCTGCTTCTTGTAGGCCAGCAGGATGCCGCGGCTGGAATTGACCACACCGCCGTTGCCCCTGGTCAGATACTGGGCAATGTCCTCGGCCTTGCCGCCCTGTGCGCCGTAGCCGGGGATCAGGAAGAAGCTGTCCTGATACTTTGCGCGGATCTCGGTGGCTTCCTCAATGTGGGTGCCGCCGATGACCAGACCGATGGAGGAATAGCCGTGCTCACCCATGCAGTCCTTGCCGAGGGCGTTCAGCTTGTCGCCCACCAGGTCGTAGACATGGCGGCCGTCGGCCAGCTTTTCATACTCAAAGTCCTTGGCACCGCCGTTGGAGGTGCGGCACAGCACGAACATGCCCTTGCCCTGCTTTTCAGCGTAGGGCAGATAGGGGCTGATGGAATCCAGACCCATGTAGGGAGCCAGCGTCACAAAGTCGGCTTCGAAGTCTCCGGTGAAGTGGCCCATGGCATACATCTCAGCAGTCTTGGCAATGTCGCCGCGCTTGATGTCGGCGATGACCGGCACGCCAGCCTCGCGCACAGCCTTCAGGGTGTCGGCATAGGCCTTCAGGCCCTCAAGGCCCAGCGACTCATAGTAGGCGATCTGCACTTTGTAGCAGCCTGCCACTGCCTTGGTGGCGTCAATGAGCTTTTTGTTGAAGCGCACGATGTTCTCGCCCTTGGACAGAGTGCTGTCCACAAAATCTGCAGGCAGATAGCTGAAATCGGTATCCAGACCCACGCACACCGGGCCGCGGGCTTCCACTGCTTCGTAAAGCTTATCCATGTTGGTCATTTGGGTGTTCCTCCTGTTTGCTCTCTTTTATTTATAAGGTATCACTCCCCCAGTCGCCTCCGGCGACAGCCCCCTCTGGGATGGGGCCCTTGGCATGGAGGAGAAGCTTATCGGTTTGTCAAGACCTCCCTCTCAGAGGGAGGTGGCATCGCGTCAGCGATGACGAAAGGAGTTCGTCTTTCACTCTTCCGCCTGATAGGTGATCTCGCCGCCCTTGATGGTGGCGCACACCTTGCCATAGAGCTGAGCTCCATCGAACGGGGTGTTGTGGCTCTTGGAATGCAGTTTATCCTTGTCCACAGTGTAGGGCGTATCCAAGTCCACCAGAACGAGGTCTGCATCGTAGCCCGGTTCCAGCTGGCCTTTTGCCAAGCCCAGAATCTCTGCCGGGCGGGTGCTCATCAGGTGCACCAGCACTTCCAGCGGCAGACCCTCCTGCCTGCAGAGCTTGGTGTAGCACACACCGAATGCCGTCTCACTGCCCACCATGCCGGCCATGCCTTTCAGCTTGTCCTCTTCGGAGTGGGGCGCATGGTCGGTGGCAATGGCGTCCACGATGCCGGTGCGGATGCCGTCCACCAGCGCCTGCACATCGTCGGCGGTGCGGATGGGCGGGTTGACGCGGTAATCGCAGGTATCATTGGTGAACCACAGGTGGTGCGGGGTCACCTCGCAGGTGACCGGCGCGCCGCGCAGCTTTGCCATCTGGATGGCATCCAGCGCACCTCGGGTGGACACATGACACATGTGCAGGCGGGTCTGGTAGTATTCGCTCAGCCAGCAGTTGCGCACAGTTTCGATGTCCTCGGCCAGCCGGTAGTCCCAGGGACTGATCTCCATGTCCTCGGCGTGGCTCATGACCGTGATGTCCTTCTGGGTGCAGATGGCAAATGCCTTTGCCATGGTGGCGTTGTCCTGCACGCCGTGGCCGTCCTCAGTGATGAACTTCACGCTGGCAGGCAGGGTCTTGAGGTGGTCGATGCTCACACCGTCAAAATTCTCGGTGATAGAAACCGTCTGGTTCACATCGCACAGGCCGATCTCAGCAGCCTTCTGCTCCACCATCATGGCCTGCGCTGCGGAAGAGCAGACGGGCTTGGTGTTGGGCATCAGGTTCACAAAAGTGTAGCCGCCAGCGGCTGCGGCGCGGCTGCCAGTCTCAATGTCCTCTTTGTACTCAAAGCCCGGAGTGCGCCAGTGGCAGTGCAGGTCCACAAACGCGGGCAGAACGGTCAGCCCTCCGGCATCAATGACCGTTTCGTTTTCTCCGGCCAGCGCTTCCAGCTCCTGACCCACAGCGGCGATCTTGCCGTCCTTTACAAAGATCTCAAGCGGTCTTCCTTCGGTGTTCACAGCGTTTACAAGCAGCATCGCAGTCCCCTCCTGATTCGTGTTGGTTTGCGGCATATTCCCGGCTTGCGGGCAAAAAAAAACTTTTCCCCGCAAAGGGAAAAGTTCACTTCACAAAAAAAAGGAAACAACGAACCCACGGCAAAACCGGACGCGAACTGCTTGTTCAGTTTGGTGCACATCGCGCTTTTCTGCATGGTGCTGTCTCCTTTTGTGTTCTTGCATTCTTTTCGTAATATTTTAGCATAGAAACGCGAAATGTGTCAATGCTTCCGGGGGTGTTTTGTTGCAAAAAGGTTTACCGCTTCCCTCTCTGTTTTTTAGCTACTCTACCCAAAAGCGGATTTTCCCTGCAGAATTGCGGGTTAGTCGCGTCAATTCCTACCATATCACTGTACATTCTTTTCGGGCTGTGCTATTATAATAAGGTCAGGAGAGTTTGCCTGTGTTTTCAGGCAGGAATCAGGAAAGAGAGGGTTTCCTCATGGGTTTGTTGGACGATGCACGGAACATCCAGCGCAAAGACCCCGCCGCGCGCAGTGTGCTGGAGGTCATTCTGCTGTATCCGGGCTTTCACATTCTGGTGTATCACCGCATTGCGCACTGGCTGTATCAGCACAAGCGCTTTTTCCTTGCGCGCTGGGTCAGCCAGCACGGACGCCGCCGCACCGGCATCGAAATTCACCCCGGTGCCACTATCGGCAAGTGCCTGTTCATCGACCACGGCATGGGCATCGTTTTTGGCGAGACCTGTGAGATTGGCGACAACTGCACCATCTATCACGGCGTCACACTGGGCGGCACCGGCAAGGACACCGGCAAGCGCCACCCCACTCTGGGCAACAATGTCCTGATCGGCGCGGGCACCAAGGTGCTTGGCCCGGTGTACATCGGCGACAACTCCCGCATCGGCGCGGGCAGTGTGGTTTTGCGCAATCTGCCCGCCAACTGCACCGCCGTGGGCGTGCCCGCCGAGGTGGTGCGCATCAACAACAAGGCCGTGAACCCTGCGGACGACCTCGACCAGCAGGACCTGCCGGATATCGTCGCCCAGCGCCTGACCGACCTCGACCGCCGTCTGGGTGTGCTGGAGAATGCCGCGCAGGGCGACACCCCGCCCACGGCAGAACAGATCGCGTCCCGGCAGAAGCCGTGATTTTCTCAACAAACAGCAAAACGCCCCGCAGATACAACAAACTGTATCCGCGGGGCGTTCTTTTTATGCATTCAGCAGCGCTCCCCGGCGCAGAGGGCTTTCACCTTCCGCACCGCCGCAGCCACCAGATCACTGATGGACTGGTCGGGCACGCCGACGATATAATTTTCGCAGTGGTTCACCGGGATGAGCACCCGGGTGGCATTGCTCTGGCAGACCGCCGTGGCCATGGCAGGGGTGATCTCGCCCAGCAGAGCGTCCGCGATCACGATGCCGATGGGCCCCACGATGATATCCGCCCGGCGGCAGTTGACCACCACGGCGTTCTCGCCGGTGGCGGCACGCTGAGCACCGGCCTTCAACATGGCATTCGCGGCCAGGCTGTTGGTACCCACCGCCGTGAGCCGGGCTTCCGGGCACTGGGTGCTGAGGGCAGCCACAAGCTGTCTGCCCAGGCCGCCGCCCTGTCCGTCGATGACGAGCACATTCACCGGCTGCATCAGAAGTCGATCTCCTCAAGGCGCAGCAGTGCGATGATATAGATCTTCACAGCCTCCAGCAGCTTGTCAATGGGTGCAGCTTCGTTTGCGCCGTGCATCGGGCCGCCGAACTCCGGCAGCGGCAGGTCCACATGCTCGGGGCCAAAGCTGACGGCGTAGGGGAAGTGGCGGGCATAAGTGCCGCCGCCCATGGTGAAGGGCTTGGCGTTCTCGCCGGTGACCTCATTGTAGGTGTTGATGCAGGCCTGGATGGCGGGGCTGTCGGCTTCAATGTAGAAGGGCTCAGCAGCGGTCACGTTCTGCAGCTCGGCACCGCCGCCCAGAGCAGCGCGGATCTGCTTCTCCATAGTCTCGCCGTTGGTGCAGGTGGGGAAGCGGCTGTCCATAGTCTGATAAATGCGGCCATCCTGCATGTAGATGCGGCCGCCAATGACGGTCAGCGGGCCGAAGGGGCCGTCAGCGCAGTTGATGCCCAGGCCCTCGCCTGCGGTGGAAGCGTGCAGCTTGCGGATAGCTTCCAGATAAGCGCGCTCAGCGTCGTTGCACAGGCCGTTGTCCAGCAGGTAGTTGACCACCAGACCGATAGCGTTCACGGTGCCCTCCGGCATGGCGGCATGGCCGGCCTTGCCCCAGCCGCGGATGCGCACGCCGTCGCCTTCCGGCTCCAGAGTAATGTTGGGGGCATTCTTCAGCTTGGAGATATCAGTCTTGACCAGTGCACTTGCGCGGTCAGGCACAGCATTGTTTGCCACGCCGCCCTCAATGTCAGCGATCACTCCGTTGCACACCGGGCTGACGATCTTGGCACCGAACAGGCCCTTTTCGCCGTTGCACACCGGGAACTCAGCGTCCGGGGTGAAGCAGAAAGCGGGGGCCGGATAGTTCTTGAGGTAGTAGTCCACATCCTGCATGTGGGTCTCTTCGTTGTCGCCGATCAGCGCACGGATGGGGTAGCGCAGCTCATAGCCCTGCTCCTTGAGGAACTTCAGAGCGTACAGGGTAGCCACCATGGGGCCCTTGTCGTCAGCCACGCCGCGGCCCAGCAGCCAGCCGTCCTGAATGCGCATGGTGAAGGGGTCTGCGCTCCAGCCGTTGCCCACGGGCACAACGTCCACATGGCAGATGGTCGCCAGATACTTTTCGGCGTTCTTACCGGCCAGCTCTGCATAACCGATGTAGTTCTCACAGTTGCGGGTGGCAAAGCCCATGCCTGCGGCCAGCTCGAGGGTCTTGTCCAGAGCTGCGCGGGGGCCTGCGCCGAAGGGTGCGCCCTCTTCCGGGGTGCCCTCCACGCTGTTGATGGCCACCAGAGATGCGATGTCCTTCAGGAGCTGCTCTTTGTTCTCTGCAATAAATGCGTCAATTTTCTGGTTCAGTGCCTGATCCATGATCTTATCGTTCCTTTCTGTCCGTCGGCTTTCTGCCGCCGGGGTTCAAAACACTTTTTTATTTTAGCACACTCAGGGGCAAAATGCCATTGTCAATTGTTGTTCTTTGCTGGAAGACAGCGTTTTTTCTCAGCCCACAGCGAACAGGCTGCTCAGCGCTCCCAAAAAGCCTGCGCTGGCCAGGCCCATAATAACGCCTGCCAACAGCACACCACCCATACAGGCCTTGACCACGTCCTTGAACTTCATATCCAGAATGGAGCCTGCCAGCGTGCCGGTCCAGGCACCGGTGCCCGGCAGCGGGATGCCCACAAACAGCAGCAGCGCCAGCGGCAGGCCGCGGCCAGCCTTGGCCTCCAGCGCACGGCCACCCTTTTCGCCCTTGTTGATGCAGAAGCGGCAGATGGGCCCGATGATCGGCTTATGGTAGCCCCAGATCAGGAACTTGCGGGCAAACAGATAAATGAACGGCACCGGGATCATGTTGCCGATGACACAGATCAGATAGGTGGGCAGCACCGGCAGGCCCATGCCCAGACCGATGGGGATGGCACCGCGCAACTCAATGATGGGCACCATGGAAATGAAAAACACCAGCAGATAGCTTTTGAGCATACGCTCCTCCTTATAGATCGATATCCAGCTCCACCGGGCAGTGGTCGGAGCCAAAGACCTCGTTGTGGATCTCCGCCGCTTTGATCCTGTCGGCAATGCGGCGGGAAACGATGAAGTAGTCGATGCGCCAGCCCGCGTTCTTTTCCCGGGCGTGGAAACGGTAGCTCCACCAGCTGTACTTCACCTCTTCCGGATGCAGCACGCGGAAACTGTCGGCGAAGCCGGCTTCCAGCAGCTCGGTCATTTTGCCGCGCTCCTGATCGGTGAAGCCTGCACTCATGTGGTTGGTCTTGTCGTTCTTGATGTCGATTTCCTTGTGGGCTACGTTCAGGTCGCCGCACAGGATGACCGGCTTTTTTGCGTCCAGCCCCAGCAGGTAAGCCCGGAACGCGTCCTCCCATGTCATGCGGTAGTCCAGCCGTTTCAGCCCGTCCTGACTGTTGGGGGTGTAGCAGTTGACCAGATAGAACTCCGGATATTCCAGTGTCAGCACCCGGCCCTCGTGGTCGTGCTCCTCGATGCCGATACCTGTGGTGACAGCCAGCGGCTTCTGGCGGCACCAGCAGGCCGTGCCGGAGTAGCCTTTTTTCTCGGCGGAGTAAGTATATTCCGTGTAGCCTTCCGGGGCAAAATCGGCCTGACCGGGCTGCATCTTGGTCTCCTGCACCGAGAAGATGTCTGCGTCGAGGGCCGCAAAGCTCTCGGCGAAGCCATGGGTCAGGCAGGCGCGCAGGCCGTTGACATTCCAGCTGATAAGTTTCATGAAGGTTCCCTTTCTATGTTATGCCTGATATTTGGTCTTCCATGCGCCGCTGCGGAAGCGGATCACAAAGCAGGTGACACGGCAGATCCAGTCGATGATCATGGCGATCCACACGCCCACAGCGCCCCAGCCCATCCGCACACAGAGCAGATAGCTGAAGCCCAGACGCCACACTGCCATGCTCAGAATAGATACGATCATGGTGAACTTCACGTCGTTGGCTGCGCGCAGAGCGTTGGGCAGCACAAAGGACAGCGTCCACAGCAGAATGGCGCATCCCGCATGGATGCGCACCAGCAGCTCTGACAGCACCATGGTCTCACCGGACAGTGCATAAATGCCGATGAGCTTGTGCAGGAACAGCAGGATCGCACCGTTGGACAGGCCCATGGCGATGTAAGACCACACCGTCAGCTTGCGGGTGTAATAGATAGCCTGCTCATCGTCCCGTGCGCCGATGCAGCGGCCCACCACCGTGATCATGGCAAGGCTCAGGGCCTTGCCGGGGATGACGCCCATGCCGTCCAGGTTGTTTGCCACCGCGTTGGCCGCGATCTGCACCGTGCCAAAGGTGGAGATCATGCTCACCACCAGAATACGGCCCGCTTCGAACAGGCTGTTCTCAAAGGCCGACGGAATGCCGATGCCGAGGATGCGGCGGGTCATTTTTGCGTCCAGACGGGTGGTCTTGGGCACATTCAGGGCATGGCCCTTCTGGTAGCACTTGCGCAGGATCAGGAACGCCGCCGCCACGCGGGACACCACGCTGGGCCATGCAACGCCATCCACGCCCATTTTCAGGCCGAAGATGCAAACTGCGTTGCCCACAATGTTGATGATGTTCATCAAAAAGCTGATCTGCATGGAAATTTTGGAGTTGCCCATGCTGCGGAACAGCGCCGCGCCGCCGTTGTACAGCGCCAGGAACGGGTAGCTCAGGGCGATGATCTTCAGATACAGCACGCTGGCATCCAGCACGTCGGCGTCAATGGCACCGTAGAACAGCCGGATCATGGGCCGGGCCAGAATAAAACAGAACGCACCCACCAGCAGACCGAACACGCCGCTGAGCAGGATCAGCTGACCCGCGCTCTCATCGGCACTTTTCTGCTCTCTCGCGCCCAGAAACTGGCTCACCACCACCGCACCGCCAGTGGCCAGCGCCGCAAACAGCACGATGATCAGGTTGTTGATCATATCCACAAGGCTGACGCCCGAGATGGCCGCTTCGCCGCAGCGGGACACCATCATGGTGTCCGCCATGCCCACGGTCACTTCCAGCAGCTGCTCCACCAGCAGCGGGCCAGTGAGCAGCAGCAGCTCCTTTTGTGTAAACAGCGGTTTCCGTCCGCCAAACAGCGGCGCTTTCGCGCTGCTGACTGCCTGATTTGACATTCAAATGCTCCTTTCCCGGCACTGGGCCTCCCGCCCGTGCTCCACAGTCCGCTCCATTTTGGGCGCAGACTTTCCATTATGTATTCATCTTAACACACCAGCCGATTCTTGTAAAGAACTGTCGTATCTCCCCCGTTTTTGCATCCGCTCCGGCCCAGTTCAATGCATTTTTATGCTTGTTCGTCAGTTTGCCGGGAACTTTTCGTTAAATTTGTGCGTTTCTCCAAAAATGCAATTTTTCGGACGTGTAACGGTGAAAAATCGAAAAAAGGGCTTGTAATTCTTTCGGAAAAGTGGTATGTTGTATCCAACAAAGGCGCAGCGTTGGATACATGACATCTCAGAGCGCTTTTCGCTCACTTGTGCCGCCTTTGTTCTTCAAATTGCTATTTTCTTCATTTACCTTCTTATCATTTACCCTGCCTGCCCTGAAAAGGGCAAGAAAAGCGATGACTCAACCTGCACGAGTCACCGCTTTTTCTTTTTGTTATCGGAGCGGAAGTTGCTTCCCGGGCAGAGTGTGGGCGGGCGCTGTAAGTTTCATGGCTTTTATAAATTGCATCACCGCCGATGACGCTCCGCTGGGCCAGAGGAAAGGAGGGGTGTTTCGAATCCCCCCTCCCTTCCTCTGGACACCACCCACCCCGCAACGCAACAGCGACGACCGCCGCCAGTGGCGGAAACAGGGAGGAGCTGTTGGGGCCGCGGCCTGCAAGATGCGAGTGCCGCTCCAGGGCACGATGCAGATGCAGGGGGCCGCAACCCGTTATTAAGGGCTACTCGCCCCTTTCAGACCCCAAAGAAGAAAGGCTCCATACAAAAAATCCAAACCGCTTCGCTAGAGGATTTTTTGTGTTCCGCCGATTTGGAGTCGCTTGCGCGACAGTTTCGTAAGGCAAGATACAGTTTCCCCGGCATCGGTGCCGACTGCTCCGGCAGGATGATGCGACGCCATGTCTAAAGGGTGGGCTGTAAACTACAATCGACAATGCAACTTTACGGGGCGTGCGAAGGCTTACCACGCTGGTGGTCTGGCGAGCATCAGCAGGACGGAGCGGGCGGTGCCAATGCCAATTCGATGCCGTTTCCTTCCACGGCCCTACCCGTGAAAAAGCAAATTGGAAAAATCCGCAGATTTTTCCAATTTGCAAAATTATAAATAACATTTCCGCTGATATTGCCAAAGCGAACGCGGCGGCAATTCTCAATCGTTCTCTGCCAATTTGCGGAACGCTTCTCTCACCTCGCCGGAGAAATACAGCGTGCCCAGTGCACACACCGGGCCGCTGCCGCCCAGCTCCACCGCACGGGCAACACCCGCTTCGATGGAATCCGCAGCTTCCGCCGTGCAGCCATAACTGCGGATGCGCTCTGCCAGCGTCTCTGCCGGCATCGCCCGGGGCGTGTGCGCCGCCACCGTGACAAACCGCACCGCCAGCGGTGCCAGCAGGCTCAGCATCTCGTCCACATCCTTGTCTGCCATGATGCTCACAAGGAACACGAACTTCTGCCCCGGGAAGCGGTCTTTCAGGCTCTGCACTGTAGCCCGCATTCCGTGGGCATTGTGGCTGCCGTCCAGCAGGAAGGCCGGCGCATGCCGCAGCAGTTCGAAGCGGCCCGGCCAGTTCACAGTTTCCAGACCCGTGCGGATCGCACTTTCAGGGATATTCCAGCCGTGTGCACGCATCACCCGCAAGGCCGTGACCGCCACCGCCGCATTCCGGGGCTGATAGCTGCCGATGAGAGGCAGATGCACATCGGTCAGGCCGTCGAAGTCAAACTCCACAGCATCAAGATCTCCACCATCGTATTGTAATTTGTTGAAATCCACTTCGGTCAGCTCGGCATGTTTTTCCGCGCAGACGCGGCGGATGACGGCGTCCGCTTCCGGCACACCGCCGTAGCTCACCACCGGGCAGCCCTCTTTAATGATGCCTGCCTTGGCTGCGGCAATGTCCGCAATGGTGGGGCCAAGCTCTTTGACATGATCCATGCCCATTGCCGTGATCACTGCACACTCCGGGGCATCAATGACATTGGTGGAGTCCAGCGTGCCGCCGAGGCCCACTTCCAACACCACGATATCGCACTTCTGCTGGGCAAAATAAAGCATTCCCAGTGCCGTGATGATCTCAAACTCGGTGGGAATATCCTCCATGGCATCAGCGGCAGGCTTCACCTGTTCCACCAGCTTCACCAGTTCGTCGTCCGGGATCTGCACGCCGTTCACCTGAATGCGCTCATTGAAGCGGTTGATGAAGGGGGAGGTATACAGGCCCACCCGGCAGCCTGCTGCCTGCAGACAGTTGGCTGTCATGGCGGCGGTGCTGCCCTTGCCGTTGGTGCCCGCAACATGGACGAATTTCAGCTGTTTGTGCGGGTCGCCCAGCGCAGCCAGCAAAGTGCGGGTCCGGGTCAGGCCGGGTTTGTGGCCCGCCCACTGGACGGCGTGGATATATTCCATTGCCTGTTTGTAGTTCATTGTATCTGCCTCTTTTTGAGATCACGATTTAGAATTGTCTCCGCTTCGCTCTGACAATATCAGCGGAAATAATATTTTTATAATTTGTAAATCCGAAACGACTGCGGTCGTTTCGGATTTACTTTTTCACGGGTAGGGGTCGCAAAGATAAGCTGCATCTAGCCGGGCGGCGGGCTGGAAGTTTCTCCGAGGACCGTCCGCTGGGGTGGGACCCTGCTGCCGCAGGCAGTAGGGCGGGCGATGGAATGGCCCGATTCGTGTCCGAGGAGGAAGCTTCCAGCTCACCGCCCTTTTGCCGTTTTATTTTTTCACCATCTTCATCAAACTGCGGTTCTCCAGCAGGATGCGCAGCAGCACGGTGTTCACAGCCGCCAGCACCAGCGCATTGGGGATGCGGGTCAGCAACACACTCCATGCATAGCCGTAGAAAATGCGCAGAGCCAGCGAATTGATGACCATGGAGCCCACAAAATGGCCCAGCAGCACGCTGACCTGCAGCCGCAGGCCCAGACGCATCTCCGGCAGCTGCTTCCATGCCAGACCCGCCACCAGACCGATGGAACCGGCACCCAGCGTGATGAGCGGGTTGATGGCATAACCGGCCAGCACGCCGCCGATGATGTCCGCCACTGCGCCCACGGCAAAACCTGCTCCGGGCCCAAACAGCAGTGCTGCCAGCAGCACCGGCAGGCTGCCCAGGTTGAACCGCACAAAGCCTGTGGAGATGCTCAGCACCCGGCTGAACACGATGCTCATGGCCACCAGCAGTGCCAGCATGGTCAGTGTGCGGACGGAAGTTTTCGAGTTGTTCATATCAACTGTCCTCCTTATAAAAGGAATATACCGGGCGGGCAATCTAAACAAACAGAAACGCCCTCCCTGTGACAAACCGCACAAAGGAGGGCGTGAATCCAACAACTTTCACTTCCGGGCAAGGCGGCAGACCGTCTCGCCTGCACCCAAGTCCATGCAGCAGCGGGATGCAGACCATGCACCGCGGGTACACCTTCGTCCACAGCACAACTCCCCGTTGATGCGGCACTTAACGCACATGGTCTTACTCTGTTGATGCCTTTATTATAGTCCTTTTTTTGCGGTCATGCAATCACGTCAATAGATAACTTTGCCAAACTGCATCGTCAAATTTTAGTGTTTCTGCATAGCATCCGCCGGGTTTCAGCCCAGCTCCCCTTTTCATTTGGTCCAGAACGTGGTAAGATGAAGCTGACATTTATGACATTTATAATGTGGAGTTTTCTCCCGGAAAGGAATGTTTCCCGATGAAATTCAACGAAATGAGCTACACCCGCCCGGACATCGACGCCCTGCTGGCTCAGTGCAAAGAACTGGCCGCAAAGGCTGCTGCCGCCCCGGACGGCGACGCCCTCGTCAAGCTGTACTATGAGCAGAGCGAAGCCTTTGCGGAGTACAACACCGCCGCAAACCTCGCCAACATCCACTACACCTGCAACACCCGTGATGCGTACTGGAAAGCTGAGCAGGACTTCTTTGATGCCAACGGCCCCGCCGTGACCAACGCCAGCGTGGAGATCAGCCGCGCCTTTCTGACCAATCCCCATGTGGACGCCCTGACCGCCAAATTCGGCACCACCTGTGTGGCCGGCATGAAGAATGCTGTTCTTGGCATGGATGACCGCACTGTGGAGCTGCAGCAGCAGTTCAACGCGCTGGTGAGCAAGTATCAGCAGATCTACGGCGGCGCACTGGTGGAGCTGGACGGCAAACAGCTCACCATCCCCCAGCTGGGCCCTTATAAAGAAGACCTTGACCCCGCCGTCCGCCGTGCCGCTTATGAGGCCGAAGCCGGTTACTTTGATGCCCACCGCGCCGAGCTGGACGAGCTTTACGGCGAGATCGTCAAGAATCTGAACGCTCAGGCCAGGGTCATGGGCTATCACGACTACAGCGAACTTTCCTACGTCCGCATGAACCGCATCGGCTACGGCCCGGAAGAGATCAAAAAGTTCCGCGATCAGGTGGCAAACGACGTGGTGCCCCAGCTGCAGAAGGTCATGGCCATGCGCGCAAAACGCACTGGCATTGAGCACCCCGCCTTCACCGACCTGCCCATCATGTTCAAGGACGGCAACCCCAAGCCCATTCCCGGCTACGAAGCCCGCATGAGCGCCGCCCGCACCATGTATCACGAGCTGAGCCCCGAGACCGCTGAGTTCATCGACTTCATGCAGGACAATGAACTGTTTGACGTGGAGAGCCGCCCCGGCAAGATGTCCGGCGGTTATATGACCAGCCTGCCCAGCTATAAAGCCCCCTTCATCTTCGCCAACTGGAACAACACCTCCGGCGATGTGGACGTGCTGACCCATGAGTGCGGCCACGCCTTTGAGGGTTATGTGGCCGAGCGCAATCCCGAAGTTCCCGCCGACCTTGAATGCCCCGGCATGGAGAGTGCCGAGATCCACTCCATGGCCATGGAATTCCTCACTGCACCGTGGCATCACCTGCTGTTCGGCAAAGACACCGACAAATATGCCCTGCTCCACGCCGAGGACAGCTTCGTATTTCTGGCCTACGGCTGCGAGGTGGACGAGTTCCAGCACATCATGTATCAGAACCCCGACCTGACCCCCGACCAGCGCAACGCCGAGTGGCTCAAGCTGGAAAAGAAATACCGCCCGTGGATCGATTTTGATAATCTGCCCTTCTATGGCCGCGGTGCCGGCTGGCAGCGTCAGCTGCACATCTACGAGTGCCCCTTCTATTATATCGACTACTGCCTGTCCACCATGGCCGCACTGCAGTTCTTTCTGCTGAGTCTCAATGACCACAAGGACGCCTGGGAACGCTACATGCGCCTTGTCCGCCGCGCAGGCATGGCCAGCTACACCGAGCTGCTGGAAACCGCCGGGCTGAAAGTTCCCTTCGAAGACGGCAGCATCAAGGGCATCGCCCAGCAAATGACCGACTGGCTGGCCGCGCATCAGGTGTAAGCCATCCGCTGCTGGTCGTTTGAGTGCAGAAAACGGGCGTTTCGTGCTGTTTCTATGTTCCGTCTGGCAGAAACTGTTATACTTTAGCCAAAGTTCACTGCGTTTTGTCGAATAGAAAGGAGCTTCCCATGAAATTGACCGGATCCTTCAAGCGTGTCGTCGCTGCCCTGTGCACGGCTGCACTGCTCACCTGCGGCGTCTCTGCGCTGGCTGTCAGCCCCGCAGAGGTTCCCGCCTCCGCCCCTCTTTCCGCTGCAAACTCGGCCTCGGAAGCACAACTGCGTTCCACCCTGTCCAAGTTCAACGTTTCCTTTGACAGCAAGGCAAATGGCTGGCAGATCGACTCTCCCTATGAGGATGCCGGTTTGGAAAAAGCTTCCTGCGGCCTGTACCCCTACCTGTTCATCTCCAAGGCAGATTCCACTGTTTATCTCAGCCTGGGCATGACCTATTTCGGCGACAAAAAGCTGGATATGAAATCTGTCCGCGTGGAGACCGAGACGAATTACTACGATTTCACCTGTGACAATGAGTATGCCGGTTTCTGCAGCAAGGACAGCGGCATCTGGTTCGACTACGAGATCTTTGACATGGATGACACGCCCGAGTGGTTCACGGAGTGGCTCAATGCCAAGAGCGTCAAAGCCACCTTCACCGGCAAGGACGGCACCACCAAGACTTACACCCTGACCAAGGACAATCTGCAGGCCATCCGTGACATCCTGAACGCCTATAACCTTCTGCTGGACTCCGATGTTTCCACTGCTTCCAGCATCCTGAATGAACTGAGCAAGTAATTTTTGCATACAAAGGGCCCCCGGAACAAAACCGTTCCGGGGGCCCTTTATGTCTTTCAGTTCAGGCAGCGCTTCTTACAGAGCGAAGTAACGCTTTGCGTTGTCGAAGCAGATACCCTTGACGATCTTCTCCAGAGCCTTCTCGTCGTTGGGATACTCGCCGTCCTCGACCCACTGGCCGATGATGTTGCACAGGATGCGGCGGAAGTAATCATGACGGGTGTAGCTCAGGAAGCTGCGGCTGTCGGTCAGCATGCCGACGAAGTTGCCCAGCAGGCCCAGGCTTGCCAGACGGGTCATCTGCTCTTCCATGCCGATCTTGTGGTCATTGAACCACCATGCGGAGCCGTGCTGGATCTTGCCCGGGACTTCGCTGTTCTGGAAGCAGCCCAGAATGGTGCCGATCTGTGCATCGTCGCCGGGGTTCAGGCTGTAGATGATGGTCTTGGGGCACTCATCGGTGTCGTTCAGGGCGCTCAGCAGCTGAGCGATCTGGCCGCCGCAGGTAGCGGTGTTGATCATGTCGAAACCGGTGTCGGGTCCCAGCAGGCTGTTCATCTTGCGGTTGACGCCGCGCAGGCAGTTGTAGTGCAGCTGCATGGCGATGTTCAGGCGGTGATACTGCTTGCCCAGATGGATCAGGATGTAGGTCTGGTACTTCTCAGCCTCTTCCAGGGTGCAGGTCTCACCGGCCATGACCTTCTGGTAGATGGCGTTGACCTCTTCCTTAGTGGCCTCACGGTAGGGGATGTAGTCCAGGCCGTGGTCAGAAGCGCGGCAGCCCATCTCGGCGAAGAACTCGATGCGCTTGGTCAGAGCGTCAGTCACGCAGTCGATGCAGGCCAGCTTCTCCTTGCCGACCACAGCGGCCAGCTTGCCCATGTACTCAGCAAAGCCGGGCTTGTTGATGTTGATGGCTTTATCGGGGCGGAAGGAAGGAGCCACGGTGAACTTGATGGTGGGATCTTCCTTGATCTTCTGGTGCCACTCCAGGCTGTCGATGGGGTCATCGGTGGTGCCGATGAAAGCAACGTTGGACTGCTCGATCAAGCCGCGGACGGTCAGCTTGGGATCGTGCTGCAGCTTGTCGTTGCACAGGTTCCAGACTTCCTCTGCGGTGTCGCCGTTCAGCACGCCGTCGTAGCCAAAGAAGGTGTGCAGCTCGAGGTTGGTCCAGTGATACATCGGGTTGCCGATTGCCATGGGCAGAGCCTCAGCAAACTTCTGGAAGCGCTCGCGGTCGGGCTTGTCACCAGTGATGTACTCTTCGGGCACACCGTTGGAACGCATCACGCGCCACTTGTAGTGGTCGCCGAAGTAGCCGCCGTCCGGGTTGCGGCCGCCCAGCCACACCTGAGCAATGTTGTCGAAGCGGCGGTTCTCGTAGATCTCACGGGGAGGGATGTGGCAGTGATAGTCGCAGATGGGCATATCAGCTGCATAGTCGTGATACAGATGCTGAGCAGTGGCAGACTGGAGCATGAAGTCCTTGTCCATAAATGCTTTCATGGGTCGATAACTCCTTTTTCTGTGATGGTGTTTGTTAAATTTCCGTCAAACGTTGTGTACAACGGGACACCCGCCTGCACGGGCAGGTTTGTCTTACCTTTAGTATAGCGGAAAACGCGCATGTATACAACTGAAAAAGTGACAAATTTTCTAGCACACAATTGTGCTTTTCGCTGGAAATGCTCTAAAATGCCCCCTCCGGGCTAAAAATATTGCACAAAGCCCTTGACTTATTTGTATACAACAGCATAAAATAAGGATAAGAGACAGAGTCCCTGCAAAAGGGCTCTGGAGAGCAAAGCAAGTTTATAAAGGAGATCAATGAGATGGAAACTTTGAACTACAAGGTTCTGGAGAACACCGGCTACAACGGCTACATCCTGAAGGATGCTCCCGTCAAGGTCATGCAGTTCGGCGAGGGCAACTTCCTGCGTGCATTCGTGGACTACTTCTATGATATCGCAAACGAGAAGGCTGGCTACAACGGCAAGGTCAAGCTGGTGCAGCCCATCGGCAACTTCCCCCAGATGGCTGACTGGATCAACGAGCAGGAGGGCCTGTACACCCTGTATCTGCGCGGCAGCGAGAAGGGCCAGAAGGTCGATGCAAAGCGCGTGATCTCCTGCGTGTCCGACTGCGTGTGCCCCTACATCGACGGCAAGTGGGACGAAGTGCTGGCTCTGGCCCGCTCTGAGGATCTGGAGACCATCGTGTCCAACACCACTGAGGCCGGCATCGCCTACACTCAGGGCGACAGCGAGTTCGATCAGGTTCCCCCCAACAGCTTCCCCGCAAAGCTGACCCGCGTTCTGTTTGAGCGCTACAAGGCTTTCAACGGCGCTGCCGACAAGGGCCTGGTCATCCTGTCCTGCGAGCTGATCGACAACAACGGCAAAGAGCTGAAGAAGTGCTGCAACAACTACGCTAAGGACTGGAACCTGGAGCCCGCCTTCATCGACTGGATGAACAACGCCAACACCTTCTGCTCCACTCTGGTCGACCGCATCGTTCCGGGCCGCATCCGCGATCCTCAGGAACTGGCCGCTCTGGAAGAGGCCAACGGCTACCACGACACCGTTCTGGATGTCGGCGAAGTCTTCGGTGTCTGGGTCATCGAGGGCCCTGCAGGCCTGGAGGACAAGCTGCCGTTCAAGAAGGCCGGCGTCAACGTCATGGTCGTGCCCGATGTCACCCCCTACAAGAAGCGCAAGGTCCGCATCCTGAACGGTGCACACACCGGCTTCGTTCTGGGCGCATATCTGGCCGGCTTCGACATCGTGCGTGACTGCATGCACAATGACACCATCCGCGGCTTCATGAACAGGATGCTGCACGAGGAAGTCATCCCCACTCTGCCTCTGGATAAGAAGGATCTGGAAGAGTTTGCCGCTGCTGTGGAAGACCGCTTCAACAACCCCTTCGTCAACCACGAGCTGATGAGCATCTCCCTGAACTCCACCTCCAAGTGGAAGGCCCGCAACATGCCTTCCTTCCTGGCTTATATCGAGGAGCAGAAGAAGCTGCCCAAGTGCCTGACCATGTCTCTGGCTGCTTATATCGCATTCTACTCCAACGACATCCAGGAGCGCACTGCTGACGGCCTGATCTGCAAGCGTCCCGCTGGCAACACCTACAAGATCCAGGATGACGCATGGGCTCTGGACTTCTACTATGCACACAAGGACGACACCGCTGCACAGTTGGTGAACGCCGTTCTGACCAACACCCAGATGTGGGATCAGGATCTGACCAAGATCGAGGGCCTCGAGGCTGCTGTTCTGGCTGATCTGGAGATGATCCGCACCGAGGGTGCCGAGGCTGCTTACAAGAGCTGCCTGTAATCAGACAGAAATAACTTTCCCGCACAAAAGAGGGCTGCTGCTTTGGGCAGCAGCCCTTTTGTGCTTTATATGTCAATAAGGAGAACTACTATGCCGCAGGCAATTCATATCAGCCCCATCGACAACGTGGTCGTTGCCCTGCATCCCATTGCCAAGGGCACGCTGGTGGAAGTGGACGGCCTTGCCGTGACCGCACTTGAGGACATTCCTCAGGGCCACAAGATGGCTGTCAAGCCCATCAAGAACGGCGAGAATGTCATCAAGTACGGCTTCCCCATCGGCCACGCCACCGCAGACGCCGAGCCGGGCACCTGGATGCACACCCACAACGTGCACACCAACCTGTCCGGTGAGGTGGAGTACAGCTACAATCCGTCCCCCGATCTGGCTCCCCTGCCGAAAGTGCAGCCCGAGACCTTCATGGGCTTCCGCCGCAAGGACGGCCGCGCCGCCATCCGCAATGAGATCTGGATCATCCCCACCGTGGGCTGCGTCAACGACATCGCCAAGAAGATCGTCGCAGACAATCAGGATCTGGTCACCGGAACCATCGAGGGCCTGTACACCTTCACCCATCCCTTCGGCTGCAGCCAGACCGGCCACGACCATGCGCAGACCCGCAAGCTGCTGGCTGCTCTGGTGCGCCACCCCAATGCTGCCGCTGTTCTGGTGCTGCATCTGGGCTGCGAAAACCTGCAGCACGATCAGTTCGTGGAAGAGCTGGGCGAATACGACCATGACCGCGTGAAGTTCCTGACCTGTCAGGATGTGGACGACGAGTTCACCGCCGCCCGCGATATCCTGAAGGAGCTGGCTGCTTACGCCGGTCAGTTCAAGCGTGAGCCCATCCCCGTGTCCGATCTGGTGGTCGGCATGAAGTGCGGCGGCTCCGACGGCCTGTCCGGCATCACCGCCAACCCCACCATCGGCCGCTTCTCCGACATGATGGGCCAGCGCGGCGGTTCCACTGTGCTGACCGAAGTGCCCGAGATGTTCGGTGCTGAGGGCTTCCTGATGGATCGCTGCATCAACCACGACGTCTTCGTCAAGGCTGAGCACATGATCAACGGCTTCAAGGATTACTTCATCAGCCACAATGAGGTCGTCTATGACAACCCGTCTCCGGGCAACAAGCAGGGCGGCATCACCACTCTGGAAGACAAGAGCTGCGGCTGTGTGCAGAAGGGCGGCACTGCCCCCATCATGGACGTGATCGGCTACGGTGACCCCGTTGTCACCAAGGGTCTGAACATGCTGTACGGCCCCGGCAACGATCTGGTGTCCGCTACTGCCATGACCGCAGCCGGTGCACACCTGATCCTGTTCTCCACCGGCCGCGGCACTCCGTTCTCCGCTCCAGCCCCCACCCTGAAGATCTCCACCAACACCCCGCTGGCTGAGAAGAAGTCCGGCTGGATCGACTTCAACACCGGCGTGATCGCTGACGGTGAAAAGACCATCGACGAAGCTGCAAAAGACCTGCTGGATCTGGTCATCCGCGTTGCAAGCGGCGAGCAGACCAAGGCCGAGAAGCACGGCTTCCGCGAGATCTCCATCTTCAAGGACGGCGTCGTTCTGTAAAAATCAAAGGCTGCTGAGCGGTAAATGCTGCCCGGCAGCCTTTTTGTGCATCTGTACGCCACAGAAAGGATGTGTTTTTATGGCTGTGACCACCCGCATGATGATCTACGCGTTCCTGCTGTACGGCGGAATTTTTGCCGCCATCGTGGCCGTTATTGCAAGGGTCATAAAATATCTCATCCGCTACGGCATCGATTATTATTTTGAGAAGTTAAAAGAAACGTAAAAGGCTTCCCCCGAGGGGGAAGCTGTCACCAAAGGTGACTGATGAGGGGAAGTCATCTTCAGAATCCGTTCTATATAAACGAAATCTGAACGCAGCTCCCCCTCATCCGCTTCACTTCGTTCAGCACCTTCCCCCAAGGGGGAAGGCTCAATAGGAGGTTTATACTATGAATCAGATCACCACCCGTTATATCACCGAAGGCGACGCCTGCTATGAGCAGTACGTCATCTCCGACCCCGCCGCCAAGACCGAACTGGTCATCACCCCGGAGCGCGGCGGCATGATCACCGGCTTCACACTGGACGGTGACGAGTACATCTGGACCCGCCGCCCCAACTTCTCCGAGTGCAACCGTCCCCGCTTCGGCGTGCCGGTGCTGTTCCCCAACTGCGGCGGCCCGGACGGCGGCGTGCACTACTTTGACGGCAAGGCCTACCCCATGGAGAACCATGGTCTGGCCGACCTGTGCGCATGGGACGTGGAGAGCGTCGGCCCGGACGGCGTGACTCTGGTGCTGGAGTCCACCCCCCTGACCAAGTTCCTGTATCCCTTCGACTTCACCCTGCTGGTGAACTACAACCTCGAGGGTAACAAGGCCACCATCAGCCTGACTGTCATCAACGAGGGCGACAAGGATATGCCGTTCAGCTTTGGCTATCACCCCTACTTCATGGCTTCCAAGCTGGAGAACGTGGACTTCGACATCAAGTGTGCCACCTGCTCCGAGAGCGCCAAGGGCGAGCAACCCGCCGCTCCTGAGAAGATCACCCTCACCCGCAAGGAGGGCGCCGACAATACCATCCGCCTGCTGACCGGCGTGCAGTTCCCCATGACCTTCACCGATAAGGGCAACGGCCACAAGGTGACGGTGGACGCCGACGAGACCTTCGACAACGGTGTGCTGTGGCAGCAGGATGCCGAGAACTTCGTCTGCATGGAGCCCTGGAATGGCTGGGCCAACAGCGTGAACGAGGAAGGCAAGCACGAAGTGCTGGAGCCGGACGAGGCCATGACCAGCGAGTGGAGCATCACCATCGAGAAGGTCTGATTTCTCGTATTATATAGCAAAAAAGGGAAGCACCTACGGGTGCTTCCCTTTTTTGCTCAGCCCTTCGCCGGGAGGACAAAGCTTTTGTTCTCCGCCGGGTCCCAGTACAGCAGTTCCACTCTGCCGCCCTGTGTCAGAAGCTTTTCCTTCGGCTCCTGCTTCTCCCAGCAGCGCTCCAACAGCTGCGCTACGTCTGCGTCTGCAGCCACCTTCTCCGGGCACAGCGTGCTGCCCAACCACCGGCCCTCTGCATACAGGCTCAGCACACCGGCCTTGCCCGCCAGAATGGCAGCGATGTTCTTTTTCATCTTCTCATAATCGTTTTCTTCTGCCTTGTACTGGCCGTGCCACAGGCCGAAGAACAGCGAGAACTCTCCGCCCAGCTCAATGAGCAGGTCTTCGTCGTTGCGGGGGTTCTTGACCACAAAGGCTACATCTTCGTTTTCCATGTAGTCGAAGTCCGGTTCTTCATTCGTGTGCACGGTCACATGCTGGCCGCTCAGCTCTGCAAGCAGGTCTTCCTGCACGGCAGAGGTATCGGGAATATCATCGTAGTTGATATGTGCGTTCATCTGTGCACCTTCTTTTCTTTTGTGTTCTATGAGTCTTATTATAGCATGTCTCCGGCTCTTCCTCAAACAGTTTTATTTTTATTTAACTTTTCCGCCCCCATCTGTGATACAATCAAGGCAGAACCATAAGGGAGGGGATCTTTATGACCATTCAGGAACGGCTCCGGCGTTCCAATCTCA
This sequence comes from Oxalobacter sp., assembly GCA_963615785.1. Lineage (GTDB taxonomy): Bacteria > Bacillota > Clostridia > Oscillospirales > Ruminococcaceae > Faecalibacterium. Next base: position 32,584 of record CAVEID010000005.1, read on the forward strand.
TCATGCTGGTGGTGCCCGTTGTGATCGCCGGCGTTCTGCTCATCATCGGGCTGGGCGCGGCGCTGTTGCTGCTGGAATACGTCTATCTGCCCCGGCTGGGGCTGTCCCTCCGGGACCTGCACGCCATGGGCGAGGAAGTGGAGCAGGTGTTCAAAGGGGTCAAGCTGCTGGTGCTGGTCTATGCCGCCGTGGTCTTTGTCGCCCTGCTGGCCGCCGTGGTGTTCACAAATCTTTACCTCACACGGGCTCTGTTCGCCCACATCCAGCAGCCGCTGGACACACTGGTGCAGGGCGTCCAGCGCGTGCGGGACGGCGACTTGGACACGCCCATCGCTTATACTGAGCCGGATGAGTTCCGCCCGGCCTGCGACGCAGTGGATGAGATGACCGCGCGGCTGAAGGAGTCGCTGACTCAGCAGCAGCGGGAGCAGCAGAAAAAGCAGGAACTGATCGCAGACCTGTCCCACAGCCTGAAAACACCCCTGACCGTCATCCGCGCCTACTCCGAAGCGCTGCTGGAAGATGTTGCCGACGACGAAGAGACCCGCCGGCACTATCTGGAGACCATCCGCACCCGGGAAGGCGACCTGGAAGTGCTGGCCGACCAGCTGTTTGAGCAGGCCAAGCAGGGAAGCCGAGGTGCAGAATGAACGACCCGAAGCAGATCCTCATCGTGGAAGACGATGCCGACATTGCCGCCATTGAGCGGGACTATCTGGAGCTGGGCGGCTATGCCGTGACCATTGCGCCGGACGGCACCACCGGGCTGGACGCGGCCCTGCACCAGCCTTTCGACCTGCTGATCCTGGACGTGATGCTCCCCGGCGTGGACGGCTTTACCATCTGCAAACAGGTGCGTGCACAAAAGGACATTCCCATCCTGATGGTGACTGCCCGCGGCGAAGATGTGGACAAGATCCGCGGCCTTGGCTTCGGGGCCGATGACTACATCGACAAGCCTTTTTCTCCCAGCGTGCTGGTGGCGCGGGTCAAAGCGCATCTGGCACAGTACGCCCGCCTGAAACCCTGCGCCGATGTGCCCAGGACCATCACTGCCGGCCCGCTGACCGCAGACCCCGCCGCGCGGCGCATCACCAAAAACGGCACGGAGATTCCCCTCAAGAACAAAGAGTACGAGCTGCTGCTGTTCCTCATGCGCCACCCGGAGCAGGTGTTCAGCCGGGAAGACCTCTATGAGCTGATCTGGGGCCTGGAATCCATGGGCGACAACATCACTGTGGCGGTGCATATCAACCGCCTGCGGGAAAAAATCGAGGACGACCCAGCCAAACCGAAGCTTCTGCAAACGGTCTGGGGCGTCGGCTATCGGCTCCACGCTGTTTAACGACTGTTTAACTTCCCCAAGAGATCTCTTAAAAAAGTTCCGGTAAACTCAAAACAGTGAACCGGAACTTTTCTTTTTGGAGGGATCTCTATGATTTTAACTGCATTTCACGGTTTCTGCATGGCGCTGGCTGACAGTGTCCCCGGTGTTTCCGGCGGCACTATCGCCTTTATCCTTGGTTTTTACGAGCGCTTTCTCAATGCGCTTCACAGCCTGTTCCGGGGCAGCCGCACAGAACGCCGCTCCGCCTGCCTGTATCTGGCAAAGCTTGGTCTTGGCTGGGCCATCGGCATGGTGTCCTGCGTCGTTCTGCTGTCCAGCTTGTTTGAGCAGAACATCTATTTCATGAGCTCGCTGTTTCTGGGGCTGACCGTCTGTTCCATTCCCTTTGTAGCCATGGCAGAACGGAAAACTCTGCAGCAGCCCCTGCGTGACGGCTGGGCTCTTCTGCTGGGCCTTGTCATCGTGGTTGGCCTCACCCTGCTCCGCGCCCGTGTCAGCGGGCTTGGAAATGTGAACTATGCACAGCTCCAGCCTTTGCAGTATGTTTACCTGTTCCTGTCCGGTGCCGTGGCCATCACCGCCATGGTTCTGCCCGGCATCTCCGGCTCGTCCATCCTGCTGATCGCAGGTGTATATCTGCCCACGATCCAGGCTGTCCACAGCCTGCTGCGCCTGCAGCTTGCCGTGTTCCCGGGCCTGTGCGCCCTCGGCTTTGGCGTGATCGCAGGCGTGGGCGTTTCCATCCACGCCATCCGCACGGCTCTGCTGAACCACCGCGGCCCGATGGTGTGGCTGATCCTCGGCCTGATGCTGGGCTCCCTCTACGCCATTGCGAACGGCCCCGCCAGCCTGGACACTCCCCTGCCCCCGCTGAGCTTTGCGACCTTCCAGCCCATTGCTTTTCTGCTGGGCGCAGCCATCCTGCTGGCACTGGAAGGGCTGAAGAAATCAACGGAGAAAAACCGCCAGCCCCGCCCTCAGACCCGGAAACGGGATGCCTGAACTTTCCCGATAAAAAATGCCCGGACGCTGCGGGACGTCCGGGCATTTTTGTGCTTCAACAGCACAAACGGAGAAAAACAAGAATAAGTGGAACGCTTTTTAAGTTCCTGAGCCGTCCGCTGTCAGGACTTGGTCAGGAAACCGCCGTCAACCGGAATGGTTGCACCATTCAGGTAGTCGCTTGCGGAAGAAGCAAGGAACAGGATGGGGCCCTTCACATCCTCGGGGGTGCCCCAGCGAGCTGCGGGGATGCGGGCGGTGCACTCGTCCTTGCGCTCCTGAGTCATATTGGCGCACATCTCGGTGTCCATATAGCCCGGGGCAATGGCGTTGCAGCAGATGCTGTGGTCTGCGCAGTCGGAGGCGATGCTGCGGGTCAGGGAGACGATGGCGCCCTTGGCAGCGGAGTAAGCGGGGACAGTGGTGCCGCCGAAGTAGGAGTTCATGGAAGCGATGTTGATGATCTTGCCCACGGTGTCGCGGTCCTTCATGACCTGAATGGCCTTCTGGCACATGAACCAGACGTGATTCAGGTCAACATCGATGACCAGACGCCACTGCTCCTCGGGGAACTCCCAGGGCTCATAGCGGCGCTGGATGCCGGCGGCGGGGATCATGACGTCCAGCCGGCCGCCCAGCAGCTCCATGGCCTCGCTGAACATGCGGTCGATCTCGCTCTTCTGGGACAGGTTGCCGGAGACTGCGTAGGCCTTGTAGCCCATAGCGTTGTACTCGTCCACGACCTTCTGCAGCTTTTCGGCCTGCAGGTCCATCAAAACGACCTCTGCACCGTTTTCCAGCAGGCCCTCGGCCATGCCGCGGGACAGACCCTGTGCACCGCCGGTGACGATGCACTTCTTGCCAGCAACGCTGAACTGCTCTTTATAATCGAATTTCATGATAAAAGCCTTCTTTCTGTTAGTTTGAAAGTATTTTTGTTTCGAATAATCAATGGATCAGGAACGTGCAGAATGTTTCGGAGAACACGCAGAGGAAGAACACAGCCACATAGCCGATCAGGAAGGGGATCTCGGCCTTGGCGATATCACCCATCTTCAGGCCGGAAACGGTGGATGCAGAGAAGATGTTGACAGCCACCGGCGGGGTCATGGTTCCGACGACATTGGAGATGCAGACGATCATGCCGAAGTGGATGACGTCGATCCCCATGCTCTGGGCGATGGGCCACAGCACCGGAACCAGCAGGACGGCAATTGCGGTGCCCTCCATGAAGGTGCCGAAGATCAGCAGGATGACGGCCACGACCAGGCAGAACAGGGTCTTGTTCAGGTGCATGGCGACCACGGCATCCACCAGCGCCTGAGAGGCGCCGGAGAAGGTGAACACCCAGGAGAATGCGGTAGAAGCTGCAATGATGAACAGGATCATGGCCGAACTCTTGGCGGAGTCTTTCAGGATGGGGATCAGATCTTTGAAGGTCAGTTCCTTGTAGATGAACAGACCGGCGATGGTGGCCCAGACGACGGCCACAGCGGCGCTTTCCGTTGCAGTGAGCAGGCCGGAGTAGATGCCGCCCAGAATGATGACGGGGGTCATCAATGCGGGAACTGCGTCAAGGAAAATTTTCAGGATCTCTCTGCCGGTGTAGTGAACGTTCTGCTTGGGCCAGTTCTCTTTCTTGGCAAAGAAGAGCACTTCAGCCATCAGCACCACCATGATGGTGACACCGATCATCATGCCCTGAGAGAACATGTTGCTGACCGAAGCACCGGTCAGGGTGCAGTAGATGACCATGATGATGGAGGGCGGGATGATGGGGCCAAGGCCGCCGGAAACGACCAGCAGGCCGGCGGTGCGGTCGCCGGGGTAGCCCAGATCGACCATGTCGCCGTACAGCATGGTGCCGATGGCGATAACCGTTGCGGGGGCGGAACCGGACAGGGCGGCAAAGAATGCACAGGCTAGAACCAGCGCCAGACCCATGCCGCCGCGGACATTGCCCACCAGACAGTTTGCAAATTTAACGATACGGCGGGAGATGCCGCCCTTGGTCATCAGGTTGCCGGCCAGGACGAAGAACGCAATGGCCATGATGGAAGTGGACTGCAGGCCGCCGAAGATGCGCTGCGCGATAACAGTGGAAGATGCGCCCAGATTGCTCAGAAGCACGGCGCTCAGCGAAGCGGTGCCCAGCGAGACCGACACCGGCACGCCGATGATCAGGCATACAATGAATACGCCGAACAGGATCACTGCTGCATTCATACGTCTGCCTCCTTTTTCTTGAAGTTCAGGATCATTTCAACGAAGGTCACGGTCTGCACCAGCAGGATCAGACCGAAGGCCAGCACCAGAGACGAATACATAAAGGCCATGGGGATTTTCAAAACCGGAGTGGTCTGGCCGTGCTGCAGCTGCTTTGCCACCAGCTGGATGCCGGCGTTCAGCATGGAGAAGGAGAACAGTTCCAGCACCACCTGCTTGAGCAGATCCACGACCTTGCGGGCCGTGCCGTGCAGCTTTTCGATTACAGCGGTCACAGCCACCTGCGTGCCGTCACGCAGGCCGACTTCCGTGCCAAGCAGGGCCATGAAAGTCATGCTGTAAAGGGCCAGTTCTTCGGCCCAGGGCATCGAGGCCTTGATAAAGTTTCGGTTCACCACCGAAGTGAAGTAGCACACGACCATGAGCACAAAGGCCACGATCATGATGGCATATTCCACTTTTGTGATCCATTCCAGGATCTTTTTCATTTTTTTCATGGAAGTGTTCCCTTCTCTCAGACGGCTGCCTTTGCAGCGTCCACCGCTGCGGCCCATTCTGCATCATAGGCAGTGGTATTGACCTTGTCGTAAGCTGCCTTGAGCTCGTCGAGGTCGATGTCGTGGAAGGTGACGCCTGTGTCCTTCAGGTTCTTGGTTGCGTCCTCGTTGGCATCGATCAGATACTGCCACTGCGCTTCGCAGCCTTCCTGCACAGCAGCGAGGAAAGTCTCCTGCAGATCTTCGGGGATCTTGCTCCATGCGGCGTCGCTCATGCACATGGGGATGTAAACGAAGCAGTGGTGAGTGTTGATGACATGCGTTGCACCGGCTTCGTAATATTTGTTGATCCAGCAATTGGAAACGGCGTTCTCGCAGGCATCGATGGTGCCCTGCTGCAGTGCGGTGAACTGCTCAGAAGAAGACAGCGCAATGGGGTTTGCGCCAAAAGAAGTGAAAGCGGTCAGCTGGCCTTCGTTCTGCATCACGCGGATCTTCAGGCCCTTGAAGTCGGCCATGGAGTCGATGGCGCGGGTGGCGAACACATCGCGGAAGCCGGACTCCAGATAGCCGATGACATGCAGGCCCAGCTCGTTGGCCTTGGCCTGGATCAGGTCGCCCAGCTCATGGGTGACAGCGTAGTTTGCCTGATCAGCGCTGTCCCACAGGAAAGCCTGGTCGAGGATGGTCATTTCGGGGATGTAGTTTGCCAGCACGGAGTTTGCGCAGGATGCGATGTCCAAGTCGCCCTGAATGGCCATGTCCAGGCAGTCGCCCTCGCTGCCCAGAGTGCCGCCGGCCTGCACAGTCAGGGTGATCTGGCCGTTGGTGGCCTGCTCCACACACTCAGCGATCTTCATCGCGCCCTGATAGTAGTTGGAAGAGGTGTTGTCCTGCAAAGACATGGTCAGCTTCACTGCGCCGTCTGCAGATGCACCGGTGGACGCAGAGCCATTGCTGCCGCCGCAGGCAGACAGGGCAGCTGCTGCGCCGAGGGCGCCGACAGCCTTCAGAAAAGAGCGGCGGGAAATCGAGTTTTTCATGATGTTTCTCCTTTTTTCTTTCTTCAATCGAAAATATTCGTTTTTGCGATTCTTCGTCATTCGACGTATGTCGTGCGACGTCATACGTCGTTCGTTGACAAAAATATAACACCGCCGACATGCGCTGTCAACGGTGTTAGGTCGTTTTCTCCGAATGTTACAATTTTAACAGATTTGTTTTGTCAGTTTTCCACAACATCCTGCTTGGCCATGTCGATGCTGTCCTGATTCTGCGCCACATGCTTGTACATCGCATCGTATGCTTTTTTCTCATTGTGGGCGCAGATGGCCTCCGTGATCTGGGTGTGCGTGCGGATGGTGTCTTCCAGCAGCCGCTTGGAACGGAAGTGGGTGTACATCTCAATGCTGTAGGTGATGACCGGCATGATCTCAGTGATGACACTGTTGTGGGTGCACTGCGCGATATAGGCGTGGAACGCCTTATCTGCTGCGCCGTGATCCTCCCCCTTGCGGATGAGCTGCGTCACAAGCTCACACCGGGCGCGAAGCTCCGGCATCTCTTCCTCGGTGATGCGCTGTGCTGCCAGCTGTGCCGCCCAGGGCTCCACCCGCAGGCGCAGTTCCATCAGATCTTCTGCAAGGGTGATCTTGTCCTTCACATAGGCAAACCCCAGCGGGTCTTCGATCTGGCCGGTCTTTTCCACCACGAACGTTCCCTTGCCGCGGCGGACTTCCAGACAATTGCGGGCCACCAGAAGTTTCACCGCTTCGCGGATGGTGCCGCGGCCGACATTCAGCCGCTCTGCCAGCTCAAATTCGTTGGGCAGCTTCTGCTCCGGGCCGATATTCTGGTCGATGATCAGCTGATTGATCTGTGCCGCCACCTGTTCCGGCAAAGACTGATTGGTCGATTTTATGTGCTTCATGGTGGAAAGCATGTCGTTATTCTGCATGATCCCCAAACCTTCTTTCCTGTCCAACAAACATCCGACATCCTACTTTTTCTTTAGTATACTTAAAATTTTTTGCTTCTGCAAGAGTCCTCAGCACTTTTTTCGTAACTATGGAAATTTCAACGTCTCCCCGCCGGGCCTTTTCTGAGTCAGCCGGAACCAAGGTGTAACACACTAGACTTTGCAAGCAAAGTCGTGTGCCAAAGGGCGCTGCGGCCCCTTTGGAAACCCAAGAGAATACGGTGGAGGTATAGCGCACTAGGGATAAGTGTGCTATACTCAACTTAAAATATGTCAACGATTCGGGAGGTCAATCATGGATTTTTCTTCGATGAGCGGTTGGGACTTTGAACGTTACTGTGCGGACTGCCTGCTGAAAAAGGGCTTTACCAAGGCAGAAGTAACCTCTGGTTCTGGTGACCATGGTGTTGATATTATTGCGGAGCAGAACGGTATTCGGTTTGGCATCCAGTGCAAACTCTATCAGGGACAGATTCCCAATAAGGCAGTGCAGGAAGCCTATACGGGCGCGTCCTATTACGATTGCGATATTGCAGTCATTATGAGCAATTCGGAATTGACTAAACAAGCGCAAGCTGAAGCCCGAAAGCTCCGAGTGAAATTCTGGAGCATTGTGGATTATATGCCTGAAGAAGATAAAAAATCTTCTAAGGGTAGCGGTGCATATAAGAAAAATAGCGAACCGACGAGCTATGAAGAATATGTTCAAAATCAAAAAGACTACGAACATGAACTAAGCAAGAAAATCAAAGACGAATTAAGAGAGCAAGAAAGTCATGCGGCTAATGATGAACTATTGCCGGAATTAAAAGCGCTCCAACACCACGAATTTAAATCCGCTTGGATATGGCTTGATCCTCAAAATTTCAAAAATGAAACGTGGTATCCATTTATTCAGACTATTGAGGGCTATTTGAGCGATTTAAAAGAATTAGACATGCAATCATTAGGTGGAAAAGAAATTTTGTTAGAAAAACTCACTTATGTGAGCAGATTGTGTGCATTTATAAATGTAATTGGAGGTGGTCTTCAGTCAACTTTGTGGGATACTGGCGTTGATGCATCAAGATTTTTAGGTGTAGCATCAGTAAGACCATCAGAAATTAACCAACTGTATTGGAAAGCATGTTATTTGTTCGAACAGGAACAAATAGTATTTTTGAAAATCAAAGAAGTTATTGAAAGCTTTAGCTCCGATGAAAGAAATGAAATCGAAAAGAGTTCGGAAGATCAAGAACTTCGCGGCATAGAAGATGAAATCTGTGAGTACAAAAATGCGCTTAGTCATTTGGAAGAGCTATGGAGCGCAATGCCTGAAAAAGAAGAAACTTCGAGACAAGATTTTTCCTTTTGGAACGATGATAGTGCCATTGCAGAGCAAATTAGAAAAAATAAAAATACTGTCACGGAAATTCGTAATCGTGTTATCAATTATAAAGAATTTCAATTAAATCAACAAAGAGAACGCGAGCGGCAAGAGGAAATATTAAAACGCAAGAAAAAGACCATTACAAAATTGATTGAGCAATATCATCTCGACTTAAAACAACTCGATGCAAAAAAAGAAAAGGTGTCATCTAATAAGCGGGACATCAATCAAGAAAAAATTCAACAGGCTCAGTTCCAAATTGATGAATGTTTAAGACAGAAAAATTCGTTTGCACTGTTTAGGAAAAAACGAGATGCTGAACTAGATGAAAAAATTAGTGTTTTGACAAGTCATATTAGCCAATTGAAGGAATCGTTGCCACGCGAATTAGAAGAATATGAGCAAGAGATACAAACTGAGAGAAATGAAATTTTTGAAAAAATTTTGAAGGAGGCTGAAAGAGAAGGCGTAAAAGAAGAAGTGATTGTTGGAATTCAATGAAAAAAGGAGTTGACATAGAACAATGCTTATCCAAGAAGAACTATCAATTAAAGCAATGACAATCAGTCAAATCTATTCTTTGTATTGTAGTGAAAAACTAATTGTAAATAGAAAATATCAGCGAAAGTTGTGCTGGACAATAGAAGAAAAAAGAAATTTTCTGGACACTATTGAAAATGGTCTCCCAGTTCCTATGTTCTTGTTTGCAGCCACCGAAAACGGAAGATATGAAATCATAGATGGTATGCAACGCTTAGATACATTGTGTTCGTTTATTAGTCAGAAGTATCAATTGAAAAATGGCTTTTTCAATTTGGAATCGATGCCAGACACAATAGAGTTAAAACGAAGTGGGAAACTACGGCAACGATTTCCTATAATTGACTCAAAAGTGTGCAAGGACATTGCTAATTATCCATTGCCAGTTTCGGTATTTCCTGCTGAAGAGGACAATGCAATAGAAGAAGTTTTCAAAAGAATCAATTCCACCGGTAAACATTTAGCCTTACAAGAACTACGACAAGTCGGTGTTGATACACAATTTTCAAATATTATACGCGAATTGTCTTCGGAAATACGTGGAGATGTCTCGGAAGATATACTTCAATTAAAAGACATGAGCAACATAAGTCTCAGTAATTATCGCTTGCACTATTCTATTTTTGTAGACGATATTTTCTGGGTAAAAAATGGAATTATAAATACGGCAGAAATCCGGCAGTCCAGAGATGAAGAGGCACTAGCGTATATAATCGCCAACATGATTCTTCCAAAAGAAAATCAGGTGTTATTAAATGCCCAATCTCTTAATAAACTTTATGGATATTCTCCAAATCCGTTAAATCGAGATGTTCCACTAGAGATGACACAAATAAATAATGCTATTGATCGAATTGGGACAGACGAAGTAAAAAGACAATTTCGGAGGGTGATGTCTTGCATACATGAAATACTCGATGTATCCGGGAAGACATTTCGTCAGTTAACAAATGCGCCAAAGACAACTTCGGATTTGATAATTCCATTTGAAATTGTTTTTATGGCAATTCATAATCTTTTGATTGTAAAACAGAGCAGTTGCGTAAATCAAGCATTGGTTGCAAAAAAACTAGATGGGAACTGCTTACACATCCTAAGAGTTTTACCTGAAAGAAAACAGGAAGCTATCGACACAATTGTTGGACTAATACAAGATGCTTTCTCTCATGGAGCAGGCGAAGATCCAGCAATTGATAGTTGGTCTCAAGAATTATCCAATATTCTTAATAAGTCGAGAACAGAACAAGTTTTATATGACTTTAAAATTGGATTTGTGCCGTATGGTACAAATTCGATTAGTCAAGAAATGATAGAAAAAGTGATAAAAACATTAACAGCTATTAACAACAGCGGCCCCAATAAAACGGGGTATGTGATTGTTGGTGTCGCGGACAAGAAAGACGACGCCATTAAATATCAAGAGAAATATGGTATCAAGTATAGTTTGATAAACGATATTCCTTTGTGCGGAATAGAACATGATGCAGCTGCAATTGGGCAGGATATTGATCGATATACTCATTCTATAAAAGAGAGTATAAAGAAGTGCGATGGAGTGCCAGAAGAATATAAAATGCACATACTTACAGAAATGAAAACTGCTTTGGCATATAATAAACACACATTTGTATTTAAAACTTGCTATAATAAACCCGTTACGTTTCATGATGATTTCTACATTAGAGAATTTACTGATGTTGTACGTCTTGAAAAGGATCAAATTGCTAACATGTTCTCTAATTACTACGCTGTAAAACAAGGCTCCTGATAATATTCACAAAATCTCCGGCTTGTTTTTGTGCAAGCTGGAGATTTCTCTTTACGTGCAGGGGCAATGTTGAATTGTAACGCAAAATGCGTTACAATAATGCTGAGGTGATAACCATGGAAAAAACGATGACACTCAATCTCCGTGTCAACCCTACCGTCAAGCAGCAGGCCGAAGATGTGCTGAAGCAGCTCGGTATCCCAATGGCAACCGCCATTGATATGTATCTGCGCCAGATCACCATGACTGGCGGCATTCCCTTCTCGTTGTCCCTGCCGAAAGCTCCTGCGGCTCTGAACGCTGACACCATGACCGATGACCAACTCCATGCAGCCTTGCAGGTAGGCATTAAGGAGATTCAGAACGGCGATACCGTGGATGTTGCAAGCGCATTCGCACAGTTCAGGGAACAGCACAGATGAAGCAGTATGACGTGAAAATTTCCCATGCAGCCCTCAGCGACATGGAGCAGATTTACAGCTATATTGCTGACCGTCTGCTGGAGCCTGACACGGCCATGGGGCAGTATAACCGCATTGCAGAAGCTATCCAAGCGCTGAACATCCTGCCGGAACGCTGTGCGCTGGTAGAAAGTGAGCCGGAGCGCACCCAAGGGCTGCGGCAGATGCTGGTGGACAACTACTCGGTGTTCTACATCGTGGGCGAGGATACTGTGTCGGTGGCTCGTGTGCTGTACAGCGCATCCGACCTTGTGCGCCGCCTGCGGAGAATGAAGTGAACCCAAATAACCAAAAACGTGGGACAGTACCATTTGCAGACACTACCCCACGTTTTTCTTATATCATCTTAAAATGCTTCGCTTCAACGTCTCCCCGCCGGGCCTTTTCTGCGCGGGGCCGGGCTCTGACGGATCAGAGAACAGACCACTTCTGTATGTTCCGTATTGGGGAAAAGGTCAACCGGCGTGCTGCTTTCCACCTTGTAGCCCTTGCGGGTCAGCAGTTCCAGATCCCGGGCCAGCGTGACCGGGTTGCAGCTGACGTAGACCACCCGCTTCGGGGCCATGCGGGCCACGCTGTCGATAAACTGCGGGGTAGAGCCTTCCCGCGGCGGGTCCATGAAGATCACATCTGCACGCTCGCCCGCGGCGGCGGCTTCGCTGATCCACTGAGTGGCGTCAGCGGCAAAAAAGCGGGCATTCTTCACGCCGTTGTGCTTCGCGTTGCCGATGGCGTCGTGCACAGCGTCGCGGTTCACCTCCACGCCCACCACCTGCTTCGCCTTTCCGCTGGCAGTCAGGCCGATGGTTCCGATGCCGCAGTAGGCGTCCAGCACCACCTCTTTGCCGGTGAGTCTGGCGGCGTCTACGGCCAACCTATAAAGCACCTCAGTCTGGCTGTGGTTGATCTGGTAAAAGCTGCGGGGGCTCAGGGCGTAGGTCTTGCCGCAGAGAGTATCCAGAATAAAGCCCTTGCCATAGAGCACCCTTTCCATATCGCCCAGCACCACGCTGGTCTTGCGGTCATTTACGTTCTGTACGATGGTGGTGATGGTCAGTTCCTGCTTTTTTGCCTCGGCCAGCAGCGCTTTGACGAAGTTCTTTGCGCCGGGCAGCACCGGCTGCGCCGTCACCAGAACCACCATTACCTGCCCGGTCATGACGCCCCGGCGCAGCAGGCAGTGGCGCAGCAGGCCAGCGCCCTTATCCTCGTTGTAGGGCTGGTAGCGGCAGGCATTGGCCGCCGCACGCACCGCCTGCATGGTCTTGTCCAGCACTTCGTCCTGCAAAAGACAGCTTTCCACCGGCAGCACCTTGTGGCTGTTGGCCGCGTAGATGCCGGAGGTGAGTTTTCCACCCCAGCCGGTGGTGAAGGTGGAAATCACCTTGTTGCGGTAGTGGTAGGGGTTCTCCATGCCCCGGATGGGGTTCACCGGGCCGTATTTGCCCAGCAGCTTCCGCACGGAATCCTCTTTCTTTTTCAGCTGTTCAGCGTAGTCCATGCCCAGCATGGGGCATCCGCCGCAGTTCTTCGCTCTCAGTTTGCAATCCATTCTCGTTCTCTCTCCTTTAACCATAGGGGTCATACAGATCGTATTCTTCCGCTTCCAGATGCTTTTCTTCCAGCACCTTCATGGCCTGTTCCAGCTCGCTCTGGCCGCAGCCGCTCTCGCTGACCAGCGCGTGCACCGCCGCCGCCAGATCGCCGCCGAAAAGGTGATCCAGCCGTTCACGCATGCTCCACACATTGTAAGCGCGCTGGGTGACGGCAGGCGTATAGGTATTATGGTTGCTCTCGCGGCCGCGCTTCACCCAGCCCTTTTCTTCCAGCCGGTAGAGGAAGTTGAGCACCGTAGCCGGGGCCCAGCCCTTTGCACGCAGCTTTGCGTCGATGTCCCGCCGGGTGACCGGGGCACGGCAGGCCCACACGGCAAGCATGACCTGTTCTTCCGCTGCTGAAAGCGGCTTTATCTTGTCCGGGATGCCGTACATCCTGCTTTTCTCCCTCCTTTTGTCATCTTTTTTATTTTTACATTTGTCTTCGTTCTTTTATTATACCGATTTTGGCTACAAAGTGCAAGAGCCGAAAATACCCATGAAATCAGGCTTTTTCAGCATATTTTTACATTTGTCTCTTTTTTTGTTTTTCTGACGCGGACATTTGTGTGCTTTGTGTCCGCACAGGGGATTTCCCGCCCCTATCTTTGTGCAAAGATGCTCTTGTTTTCGCCCCCTGAAAACCGGTATACTACGGCTACAGCAAGAAACAATGGCATCGAGCATTTTAAACGATGCATCGTGATACAGGAAAGGGAGAGTTCATTATGGCACGAGTTTACAACTTCAGCGCAGGCCCCAGCATGCTGCCCGAGAAAGTCCTCAAGCAGGCACAGGCAGAGCTGCTCGAATACGGTGACAGCGGTCAGAGCGTGATGGAGATGAGCCACCGCAGCAAATGGTTCGATGCCATCATCAAAGACACTGAAGCCACTCTGCGCCGTGTGATGAACATCCCCGACAACTACAAGGTGGGCTTCTTCCAGGGCGGTGCGACCCAGCAGTTCGCCATGGTTCCGCTGAACTTCATGACCACCGGCAAAGCTGACTACATCGTCACCGGCAACTTCTCCAATCTGGCCGCAAAGGAAGCCGCCAAGTTTGGTGAAGCCAACATCGTGGCTTCCAGCAAGGACAAAAACTTCACCTACATTCCGGACGTGAAGACCATTCCTTATAACAAGGACGCCAGCTACATCCACATCTGCCAGAACAACACCATCTTCGGCACCCAGTATGTGGAAGTCCCTGAGGTTGAGGGCGTGCCGCTGGTGGCGGACATGAGCTCCATGATCCTCTCCAAGCCCGTGGACGTGACCAAGTACGGCTGCATCTACTTCGGCGTGCAGAAGAACGTTGCCCCCGCCGGCATGGCCATTGCCATCGTCCGCGACGACCTGCTGGGCCATGCCGCCGACAATGTGCCCACCATGATGAACTACACCACCCTGCTGAACAAAGACAGCATGTACAACACTCCGCCGTGCTGGTGCATCTACATGACCGGTCTGGTGCTCAAGTATCTGGAAAACGACATCGGCGGTCTTGCCAATATGCAGAAGATCAACGAAGCCAAGGCCAAAGTGCTGTATGACTACCTCGACGGTCAGGACTTCTTCACGAATCCTGTGGAGCACCGCTACCGCAGCACCATGAACGTCACCTTCACCAGCCCCAATGCCGACCTCGACAAGAAGTTCTGCGCCGAGGCTGCAGAAGCCGGTTTCGTGAACCTGAAGGGCCACCGTCTGGTGGGCGGCATGCGCGCTTCCATCTACAACGCAATGCCCGCCGAGGGCGTGGATAAGCTGGTGGACTTCTTGGAGAAGTTCCGCAAAGAGAATGCATAATAGAGGGGATTTATATATGTACACCATCAAAACTCTGAACGCCATCAGCCCGGTGGGCCTGGCAAAGCTGAACAACAAGCTGTTCGACGTGGCCGTGGACACCGATGCCCCGGACGGCATTCTCGTCCGCAGTGCCGACATGCTGAACACCACCTTCAACGACAACCTGCTGGCCATCGCCCGCGCCGGTGCCGGTGTGAACAACATTCCGCTGGACCGCTGCAGTGAGCAGGGCATTGTGGTGTTCAACACCCCCGGTGCCAACGCCAATGCCGTGGCCGAACTGGTGATCGGCATGCTGATCGCGGGCAGCCGCAACGTGACTGCCGCCGCCCAGTGGTGCCAGAACCTGACTGGTGACCCTGCCATGGCCAAGACCGTGGAAAAGGGCAAGAAGCAGTTCGTGGGCAACGAGATCAAGGGCAAGACTCTGGGTGTCATCGGTCTGGGCGCCATCGGCTCCCGCGTGGCCAACTGCGCCATTGAGCTGGGCATGGAGGTCTACGGCTATGACCCCTACATCTCCATTGAAGCCGCCTGGAACCTGAGCAGTCAGGTGCACCACTGCGTGAACCTGAACGACATGCTGCCGCTGTGCGACTACATCACCATCCATGTGCCCTACCTGCCCACCACCAAGGACACCATCAACGCTCAGACTCTGGCCTTGTGCAAGGACGGCGTGAAGATTTTGAACTATGCCCGCGGTGAGCTGGTGAACACCGAAGCTTTGCTGGATGCCATGGAGACCGGCAAGGTCTCCGGCTACATGACCGATTTCCCGTCCGAAGCCATCCTCGGCAAGCCCGGCATCATCTGCACCCCGCATCTGGGCGCTTCCACTCCGGAAGCCGAGGACAACTGCGCAGTCATGGCCGCAAAGGAGCTGAGCGACTACCTGAAGAACGGCAACATCACCCACTCGGTGAACATGCCCGAGGTCAACCAGCCCCGTGCAGGCGGCAAGCGCATCTGCATCATTCACAAGAATGAGCCTGGCATGATCAGCCAGATCACCGCCCTGACCACCGAAGCCGGCCTGAACATCGAAAACATGGTGAACAAGAGCAAGAAGAACATGGCCTACACCATGCTGGACGCCACTGGCGCATTGGACAAAAAGCTGGCCGAGAAGCTTTCTGCCATCCCCGCCGTGATCCGGGTGCGTATCCTGTAAAAACGATTTAAAAATTCGAAAGCATCTGCAAAAGTTTTCTGAACTTTATGCAGGTGCTTTTCTTTTAGTGTACTCGCCCTCTCCGTCACAGCTCACGCCGTGCCCCCCTCCCCAAAAAAGGGGGCGGCAAGAAGCGTAACGTTCAAGTCCTTGGCTCTCCCTCTGACAGACTTCCCCCGTGCCGGGGGAAGATGTCGCCGTAGGCGGCAAAAAGGGGAGCAAGCTGGCGAGCGAACGCGAGACTGAGAGGGCGAGGCCGTCCGCCTTGTGCGCCGGGCTGTTTTGTACACACTGTAAATTGGCAATTCCTGAGGCCGTTCCCAAAGCAGTTAGTTCACATTTACAAACTGTAGTTTGCCATAAAAAACGCGATAGGATAGCGTTTTCTAACTACCCTGCGTACAAAGTTTATGTATATTAACATTCAAGAAAACCCTTGAAAATGGTAAAATCTGTGCTACAATAGGCTCGAAGTGAGGGGCATGTCTGCCCTGTCCTCCGGCTTTTGGGCCGGTACATTTATCTTACGGGCCTCTGCTTTGTGCGGGCCCTCAACCAAGAATAGAAAAGGTAGGGAATTTACTATGAACATCAAGAAGATCGCACTGTTCGCTGCTGGCACTCTGTTTGGCTCCGCCGGTTTCAAGCTTCTGTCCAGCAAGGACGCCAAGAAGGTCTACACCCAGACCACCGCAGCTGTGCTGCGCATGAAGGACTCCACCATGGAGACTGTCAGCAAGGTTCAGGAGCAGGCTGGTGACATTCTGGCTGATGCAAAGGCCATCAACGAGGCCCGCGCTGCTGAGGCTGAAGCCGCTGTCATTGAGGACGCTGCTGAGGAGACCACCGAGGAGACCGCTGAGTAATTCAGCTCTCGTTTACAAAGCAAAGAAAGCCTCAGTGTGGCTTTCGAGCCGCCTTCGGGCGGCTCTTTTTTGTGGGGCTGCAGGCTCCGGGAAAGCTTTGCCCGCAGCTGCGGCAAATCGATAGAGAAGGATAATTTGACGTATGAAATGTACCATTCTGCATGAAGGCAAGGGCCGGATGCGCGTGCATGTGGAAAAAGTCCGCATGACCCTGCACCGCGCCGATGTGCTGGAAGCTTATCTGAACCACAACGACGCCATCGTCCACGCCACCGTCTACGAGCGCACCGGCGATGTGGTCATCACCTATACCGGCAAGCGTTCCGCTGCCATCGCCATTCTGGCAGGCTACAAGTTCGATGTGGCCGAGTACGACGCTCTGGTCACCTCCGCCGACAGCCGCAAGCTGAACCGTGAATACCAGGACAAGATGTTCAATCTGGTGGCGGGCCGCGCCCTGCGCAAGCTGTTCCTGCCTGCTCCCATTGCCGCTGCCTATACCGCATTCCGCTCCATCAGCTTCATCTGGAAGGGCGTGCGCTGCGTGCTGAGCCGCAAGCTGGAAGTTGAGGTTCTGGACGCTCTGTCCATTGGTGTGTCCATCCTGCGCGGTGACTTTGCCACCGCCGGGTCAGTCATGTTCCTGTTGAATCTGGGCTCCCTGCTGGAAGAGTGGACCCGCAAGAAGAGCCTGGACGATCTGGCCCGCAGCATGGCCCTGAACGTGGACAAGGTGTGGGTGCGCAGCCAGGGCACTGAGATCCTGGTGCCCCTGACCAAGGTCCGCTCCGGCGACGAAGTTGTTGTGCGCAGCGGCAACATGATCCCGCTGGACGGCACCGTGCTGGAAGGCGAAGCCATGGTCAATCAGGCTGCGCTGACCGGCGAGTCCATGCCGGTGCGCAAGGCAGAAGGCTCCACCATCTACGCCGGCACCGTCGTGGAAGAAGGCGAGTGCGTCTTCATCGCCAAGGCCGAGGGCGGCTCCAACCGCTATGACAAGATCGTGGCCATGATCGAAGAATCCGAAAAGCTCAAGTCCAGCACCGAGAACCGTGCGCTGGATCTGGCCGACAAGCTGGTGCCCTGGTGTCTGGGCGCGACTGCTGTGACCTACCTGTTCACCCGCAATGTCACCCGCGCCATCTCCTGCCTGATGGTGGACTTCTCCTGTGCACTGAAGCTGTCCATGCCGCTGGCCGTGCTGTCCGCCATGCGCGAGTGCGGCAGCTACCACATCACCGTCAAGGGCGGCAAGTATCTGGAAGCTCTGTCCAAGGCCGACACCATTGTCTTCGACAAGACCGGCACCCTGACCCGCGCCACCCCGCAGGTGGTGGATGTGGTGCCCTTCTCCGGCTGCGACGAGCGCGAGGTTCTGCAGCTGGCCGCATGTCTGGAAGAGCACTTCCCTCACTCCATGGCCAATGCCGTCGTGCGCGCCGCCAAGGAGCGCGGCATCTCCCACGAGGAGATGCACTCCGAGGTGGAGTACATCGTGGCCCACGGCATCGCCAGCCGCGTGGGCGGTGAGCGCGTGGTCATCGGCAGCCACCACTTCGTCTTCGAGGACGAAAAGTGCATCATTCCCGCTGGTGAGCAGCAGAAGTTCGACGACCTCAAGCCTGAGTATTCGCACTTGTACATGGCTGCCAGCGGCCAGCTGGTGGGCGTCATCTGCATCTCCGACCCGCTGCGCCCTGAAGCTTCTGCCGTGCTGAACAGCCTGCGTGCTCTGGGCATCAAGAACACTGTCATGATGACCGGCGACAGCGAACGCACCGCCGCCGCCATCGCAAAGCAGGTGGGTGTAGACCACTTCTTCGCCGAAGTGCTGCCCGAGGACAAGGCAAACTTTGTTCAGCAGGCCAAGGCCGAAGGCCACACCGTCGTGATGATCGGCGACGGCATCAACGACTCCCCCGCCCTGTCCGCTGCCGACATCGGCATCGCCATCAACTCCGGCGCTGCCATCGCCCGCGAGATCGCCGATGTGACCATCAAGGCCGACAGTCTGGAAGAACTGGTGGCCCTCAAGGCCATCGCCAACTCCCTGCAGAAGCGCGTGCACGCAAACTACCGTTTCGTGCTCACCTTCAACTCCGCGCTCATCGCGCTGGGTGCTCTGGGCATCCTGCAGCCGGCTTCTTCCGCCATGCTGCATAACCTGTCCACCATCGGCATCAGCCTGAAGAGCATGACCAATCTTCTGCCGGAGAACAAAGCTCCGCAGCTGAACGTTTAATTATCGCATAAAAATAACGCCGTGTCATTTGACACGGCGTTATTTTTATGCCTTATTCCAGCCCGATCTGCTCGGCGTACTCTTCCAGCAGTTCCCGCTCCAGAAACGGCGTCTTAACGCCCTCGCGGTCGCGGTAGGTCTCATGGCCCTTGCCGATAACGGCGATCAGGTCGCCCTCCTGCGCATGATCCACGGCGTAGTGCAGAGCGTCCAGACGGTCGGGGATCTCCACGAACTTTGCGTCCGGGTTGCCCTTGTTCATGCCCACGCGGATGTCGGCGATGATATCCTCCACCTTTTCAAAACGGTTGTTGTCCTCCGTGAGGATGGAGAAGTCGGCCATCTTTGCGCAGATCTCGCCCATGCCGTAGCGGCGCAGCTTGGAGCGGTTGCCGCCGCAGCCGAACACCACCACCAGACGGTGGGGCTTGTAGGCCCGCAGAGTGGTGAGCAGGCTTTCGGTGGACACTTCATTGTGGGCGTAGTCCAGCAGGATGGTGAACTTTTTGCTGATGGGCACCAGCTCCACACGGCCCTTGACCACGCACTTGCCCAGACCGTCGTGAATGGCCTGATCCGGCAGGCCCAGCACCTTGCCCACTGCCAGAGCAGCCAGAGCATTGTACACGCTGAACTCTCCGGGCATGTTCACCTTCACATCCATCTCGTCCTTACCGGTGACATGGAACTTGACGCCCAGAAAATCGTGGGTGCGCAGCAGCTCAAAACCAGTCTCTCGGTAGTCGGCCAGTTCGCCGCGGCCATAGGTCACGAGACTGCAGGTGTGGCCTTCCAGCAGAGCCTCCGTGTTCTCATCATCAATGTTCACCACGCCCACATCGCAGCGCTTGAACAGCTGGCCCTTCCAGCTGCGGTACTCTTCAAAGGTCTTGTGCTCGCCGGGGCCGATGTGGTCGGGCGACAGGTTGGTGAAAACACCCACATCATAGTGGATGCCTGCCACACGGTCCATCATCAGGCCCTGACTGGACACCTCCATCAAAGCCGTATCACAGCCTGCGTCCAGGAATTCCCGGAAGGTCTTCTGCAGCTCGTAGCTCTCGGGGGTGGTGTTGGCGGTCTCCTTGTGGCGGCCCATGTAATAGATTCCGTTGGTTCCGATCATGCCCACCTTGCGGCCTGCGGCTTCCAGCACACTCTTGATCATATGCGTGGTGGTGGTCTTGCCCTTGGTGCCGGTGACGCCGATCATGGTCATCTTGCGGGAAGGATTGCCGAACAGGTTTCCGCTCATCAGTGCCATGGCATAGCGGCTGCTTTCCACCTTGACCACAGTAACACCGGGCATAGCGGACAGGTCGATATCATGCTGGATGACCAGTACACTGACGCCTTTGGCGGCACAGTCAGCAGCAAACTCGTGGCTGTCCCGCTGGGTGCCCACGATGCACACGAATGCAAGGCCCGGCGCCGCCTTGCGGCTGTCGTAGATGATATCCGAGATCTCCGTGTCCAGGCTGCCCTGCACGAGGGTGAAAGGCACGCCTTCCAGTAACTGTTCCAGTTTCATAACTGCTCACTCCTCAAATCGTTTGATGTTGGGTCACATGGGGTTTTCTTCATCGTTGGCGGTCATGCGCTCAGGGTCGGTCAGCTGAGTTCCGTCTTCCGCCGGGGCTGTGGCTGCAGCGTCTCCGGCTGCTTCGCCGTCCGCCGCAGTCTGCTCATTGTCTGCGGTTTCCTCTGCTTCCGGTGTTTCTGCCTCTGTCTTTTCCGGCACCACATAGCCGGAGGGCAGAGTGGGCGCGCCCTGCGCCAGATAGAATTTCCGGGTTGTGCTGGCCGCACTCACATGGCTGAAGTCCAGTCCGCCGGTGTCGGTGGGGCTCACGCCTTTTCCGTCGGCGTCGGTCAGCACATAGCGTGCGCGGTCCAGTTTATAATCCAGATCGTTCAGCGTGCCCAGCAGCACGCTGATGCGGTCCTGATACAGAAAAGCCATCTGGTCGGTGTCTGCAAACTCGACGCGGGTCACATCGTCCAGCATCCCGTATTCTTCCAGTTTTGCCTGCAGGGTGGCCAGCGCCTCCATCTTCTTGTCGGCTTCCTCCAGGCTGTCGGCCGCTGCACTGGCCGCGGAATCAGCGACTGCGCTGTCCGCGGCATCCGTCACCGCAAAGCTCAGCTGCTCGCCGGGCGTCGTGGCTGCCACCTCGCCGCCGTACAGAGTCTTGAGCCCCTCGGGCTGAGATGCTTCACAGGCCAGGATCTTGAACTTGTCAGAGATGGTCAGCCAGCCGCTTTCCGTCTGCATGGCATAAGCGGGGGTCGCTTCGGTCACCCGCACGATCACGGTGTTGGGATATTTCCGAATCACCCGGATGGACTCCAGCAGAGGGAACTGGCGCTCCAGCACTGCTTCCTTTGCCCCGGGCTCAAAGCTGAAAATGTTTTCCTCTGGCTGCACGCCCAGCGTCTGCAGGATCTGGTCACTGGAATAGCCCGCCACCTCCTGCACCACCGCTCCGTCTGCCGTCTGCACCTGAATGGTGCCGATCTTGAACAGCATGGTTGTGGTGAGGTAAACACCCGCCGCAATGACAGCCAGCAGTGTGACCACCGCCATCAGCCGCCGGAACATCCGCCGCCGTTTGATGGCGGCACGGGTCATCTTGCGCTTTTTGCGCTTTTCCCTCCGGACAGGGTCACGGTTCGGCTGCGTCGGGCGCAGACGCTGGTTCTGATAGCGCTGCTGAGCTGCAGCGCTTTTAGGGTTCTGCCCGCTGCGGGTGCGGCGCTTCTGGCCGCTCTGCGGGCGCTGAGCCGCGCCCCGTTTTCCCTGCGCAGTCCGGGGGCGCTGCTGCGCCGGGCGGCTCTGGCCCCGGCTGCGCTGGGGGGCATTCTGCTGCGTGGGGAATTCGATGCTGTTATCGGTGCGGGTGCGGCGCACCGTGCCGTTGGCCGTGCGATCCGGCGCAAAGCTCAGCGGTTCTCCGTTGAAGCCGTAACGGCTGCTGTTGTCCGCGCCGGAACTTCTGCCGCCCCCCTGCGAAGGTGCCGAGGGGCGCTGCAGGTCCCGCCGCAGGTCATAGATATTGCCATTGTTTCCACGGTTCTGCTGCATGACGCGCACCTCCTTTCACGGTTTCTTCTACGTCAGTGCTTCTGCACCAGTTTCATCAGGGCATCCGCAATGCGGTCCAGACTGTCGTCCACCGACAGGCTGCGGGCATTCCGGCCCATCTCAGCCAGCTTGCCGGGCTGTGCCAGCATCTCCGAAACAGTGTCCACCAGCTTTTCACCGGTCAGGTCTTTTTCCTCAATGACCACGGCGGCGCCGGCCTTCTGCAGCTCCATGGCGTTGAAATACTGGTGGTTCTCAGCCACATTGGGGCTGGGGATCAGCACAGCAGCGCGGCCCACAGCTTCCAGCTCTGCCAGCGTCAGTGCACCGGCGCGGCTGATGACAAGGTCTGCCGCAGCCAGCAGCTCCGGCATGTTATTGATGTATTCCTTCACCACAAGGCTGTCGCCGGGGGCGAAGCCCTTTTCTTTTTCAAGATTCCGGAACAGCTCCACACCATACTGGCCGGTGGCGTGCAGGTGCAGCACAGGCTTGTTCTCATGCTGCTCCCAGGCGCACAGATCAGCCACGACTTCGTTGACGCGGCGGGCACCCAGGCTGCCGCCGAAGGACAGGATCACGGTGCGGTCGCCTGCACCCAGCTCGGCGCGGATGGCGTCGCGGTTCTTTGCCTGAGTGAACACCTCCGGGCGCACCGGGTTGCCCACCACGACCGTCTTGTCGGGTGCACCCAGCTTTTCCACTGCGGCGGGCACGGCGGCGAACACGATGTCCACATCCGGAGCCAGCAGTTTGTTGGTCACGCCGGGGAAAGCATTCTGCTCGTGGATAGCGGTGTGGATGCCCATCTTTGCAGCGCAGCGCACCACCGGGCCGGACACATAGCCGCCGCAGCCGATGACCAGATCCGGCTTGACCTCTTTCATGATAGCTTTGGCCTTGGGGCCGGAGAGGGCCAGATTCCACAGGGTGACAATGTTGCGCTTGATGTTGTTCAGCGACACCTTGCGCTGGAAACCGGTGATCTCAATGTGGTGGAAGGGGTAACCCGCCTGTGTGACCAGACGGTACTCCATGCCCTCCTTGCGGCCTGCAAAGTGGATCTCGGCAGAAGGGTCTGCCTTTTTGATGGCACCCGCAATGGCGAGAGCCGGATTGATATGACCGGCAGTGCCGCCGGCAGCGATCAGAACGCGCATGATGATTTCTCCTTTTGTTTATAGCTGTTAGCTTTCCACTGGCTGGACGGCGGGGAGTTTCCAAAGCAAATGATCCGCTGGGGTGGGACCCTGTTGCCCGCAGGGCAATAGGGCGGGCGATGGAATGGCCTGCAACAACAGCGACCGCCGCCAGTGGCGGAGGCAGGGAGCTGTTGTTGGGGCAGTGGCCAGCAAGATGCGAGCGACAGCGAAGCAGATGCTGGGTGCCACAACCCGTTTGCATTTGCGTGGAAACTACCAATCGTCCGGCCCAGAAGTGCAAAAAGCATCCTTACACTTCGGTGCGTGCGCGGCGGGCGTCATCCAGATTGATGGTCTTGCTGGCACGCTCAACGTCCTGCGCGGCGCGGGCAGCTTCCCGTTCGGCACGGTTCTGCTCCCGCTGCTGGGCAGCACGCTCACCGTTGCGGCCAATGTTGACCATCACGCCCATCTCGGCCAGCAGCAGAATCAGGCTTGTGCCGCCGGATGAGAAGAAGGGCAGGCTGATGCCGGTGTTGGGCAAAGTGTTGGTGACCACCGCGATGTTGCAGAACACCTGCCATGCGATCTGGGCCATGATGCCGATGCCCACCATGGTGCAGTAGAGGTTTTCAGCCTTATAAGCGATCCACAGCCCCTGCACGATGAACAGTACGAACAGCACGATGATGAGCACCGCACCCACGAAGCCCAGTTCCTCGCACACCACGCTGAAAATGAAGTCGTTGGTGCTTTCCGGCAGCCAGAGCTGCTTTTCCACACTGTTGCCAAGGCCCAGACCGGTCAGTCCGCCGGAACCGATGGCATAAAGGCTCTGCACGGTCTGGTCGGTCATCTTGCTCAGATCCTGCGTCCAGCCGTCCAGACGATCCTGCAGGTACGGGATGGAATCCACATGGGACAGCAGCGTTTCCAGCATAAGGCCCGCTGTGCCTGCGCCGATCCAGGTGAGGATGCCGCCGCTGCCGGACAGCAGCAGAATGGTGCCCACGATGGCCACCGTCAGCACGATGCCGGACATGTGCGGCTCCAGCGCCAGCAGAATGATCACCGGCAGCAGCGGAGCCACCGGAATGACGAGCTGCTTCCACACCCGCACATAAAACCAGGTGTGCGGGGCGACACGGATGCGTTTGTTGGGGTCATACTTTTCGATCTGCGGTGCTTTCGCCGCCAGATGGGACGAAAGCAGGATCATCTCAAATTTTGCCACTTCTGAGGTCTGCAGCGTGAAGCCGCCGAAGCGGATCCAGCGGCGGCAGCCGTTCAGCGGGGCCATGAACAGGGTGACCACCAGCAGTGCCAGCACGATGGCGTAGCCCACCCACAGCAGCCTGCGCACAAAACGGTGATCCACATAGCTCATCACGAACATGCAGCCAAGGCCCAGCAGCATGCACAAAACCTGCTGCTTGATATAGTGCAGGCTGTCGCCCATGCGCAGGTAGCCCGTTGTATAGCTGGCGCTGTACAGCATCACCAGACCAAATATCATAATGATCGCCAGTGTTGCCAGCCAGTCGATCAGCAGCCGGGACCACGGCCCCGGATCCCTCTGCAGCGGGCGCACCGGCTCCCTGCGTTTTCTGCGGATGGTTGCCATCTGCCTTTCTCCCCTCATTGTTCAAAGAATCTGCGCTCAGGCCCAGCGGGCAAGCCCCACGGCCAGCGCCAGCCCGCACACGCTCAGCACACACAGGCTGTAAAAGATGTTCACGGCGCTGGCCCCGCGCTTTTCCAGCCAGCGGTGCAGCGGAGCCGTGCGGAACAGTGTCCGGCCCGTCAGCCGGTAAGACACGATCTGCAGCGCCACCATGCCGCCTTCCGCCCAGAAGGGCAGAGCCAGCGGCACGCTCAGCTCTCCGTAACCAATGCACAGCGGGATGCACCCCACCGCTCCGGTGAGGAACATGCACCCGCACTTGCCCGGCCGCAGCTTTGCGGGCGGAAAGTTCCACAGCAGAAATGCCATCAGCGCCCCGGCCAGTGCTGCCGGAAGCACCGCCAGCGGGAACCAGCCCAGCTGTGTTTCCAGCATCATCAGGCCCAGCATGGCCGCAAAGGATGCTCCGCACACGGTGCCGTCGGCTCCGTCCGCGATGCGGCCGCACTCAGCCAGCGCCATCAGCAGCACGCCCCACAAAAGCGGGGCGGCGGCAAAATCCACATAGCCTTTTCCCGGCAGGATGAGCCCCGGCGTCAGGCAGCCGTTCAGGTTCAGCAGCCCCACCACCGCAGCAGCAGCGGCAGCCTCCAGCCCAAGGCGCGGCCCGCGCCGCAGGCCAAGGCCCGCACGGCTGCGCATCCGGGCCAGATCATCAGCCAGGCCGATGCCGCCGAAAGCCAGCGCACCGAACAGCGCGATAAGCAGCCGGGACATCATTTTTCCCTCGCTGCCCAGCAGCTGCGGCTGCGCGGCACAGGCGGCCACCCAGCCCACGCCCACAGCGGCCAACGTGCCCACCATCAGGCACAAGCCGCCCATGGTGGGCACCCGCTCTTCCGGGGCAGAGGTGTCGGCGTCCTGCCCACGGGCCGACCGCTCCAGCTCCCGCAGGAGCGGCACCATTAAATTGCCGAGCGCCGCTGTCAGCGCAAAACCCAGCACCGACGCGACGATCAAGGCGAAACGAATCATTTTTCAGTCTCCAATTTTCGTCAAAAAGTTATTCTTTGACGTCTTTCTGCTCTGCGTAGAAAATTTCCAGCACCTTTTCCAGTGCCATGCCGTGGCTGGCCTTCACCAGCAGGGCATCGCCCGGCTCCATCCGGTTCAGCAGAGCGTCCGCTGCCTCGCGGTAATTGTCAGCATGCAGGGTCTTGACTCCCTTTGCCGCAGCCACCACCGCCGTGCGCTTTGCGTTTTCGCCATAGGTCACCAGGCAGTAAAGATCACTTTCTGCGGCCAGACGGCCCAGTTCTTCGTGAGCGGAACGGCTCAGCCCGCCCAGCTCCAGCATATCGCCCAGCAGGGCAAAGCGGCGCTTGCAGGGAAACTCCTTGAACATTGCCAGTGCAGCCTTCATGCTGTCAGGGTTGGCATTGTAGCAGTCCTCAATGACGGTGACGCCCTTGCTGTGCACCACCTTCTGACGGCGGCCGGTCTGCTCAAAGCCCGAAAGCCCCTTGATGACGCCGCGGGGGTCGCACCCCAGACGGGTGGCAGCGCAGTAAGCCGCCAGCGCGTTGGCCACATTGTGCCTGCCCATGGCAGGGATCTTCACTACAAAGGTGCCCTCTTCCTGATCTTCCAGCACGAAGCTCATGCCGTCCGCTTCCTGCCGGATGGACAATGCACACACATCGGCGTTTTCGTCGGCCAGGCTAAACCACACGGGCTTCACATGCTCCGGCAGCTTGGCGGCGCGCAGGAACTTGTCATCATAGTTCAGCACCAGCGGGGCGCCTTCGGGCAGGCCGTTGCAGATCTCCAGCTTTGCCTTGCAGATGTTCTCCTGGCTGCCCAGATTGCCGATGTGGGACACACCGATGCAGGTGATGATGCCCACATCCGGGCGGGCAGCGCGGGCCAGACGGTCGATCTCACCGGCGTGGCTCATGCCCATCTCAATGACTGCATACTCGGTGCTCTTTTCCAGACGCATCAGGGTGCGGGGCATGCCCAGCTCGTTGTTCTGGTTGCCCTCGGTCTTGATGGTCTCGCCAAAACCCGCAAGAGCGGCATAGGTCATCTGCTTGGTGGTGGTCTTGCCCACACTGCCGGTGACGCCCACCATCTTGGGGTGGTACTGGCTGCGGTAGTTTGCGCCCATGACCATCATGGCATGGTAGCTGTCCGGGCAGAGGATGGCTTTGTCTGCCGGGACGCCCTCCACCGGGTGGTTCACCACTACAAAGGCCGCACCCTCTTCCAGTGCTTTGGCCGCAAAGTTATGGCCGTCGAATTTTTCGCCCGGGAACGCCACAAAGATGCAGCCCGGCTGCACCTCACGGCTGTCGGTGGTCACCAGTTCCACCTCCGGGTCACTGGTCAGGAAGCCATCGGGCACCAGCCCGGCCAGAAGCTTGCTTGCAGAGATCTTTTCCATTGGTCCTTTCCCCTCTCTTATTTCTCTTTTATTCACAGGTAATGGTCACGATGGTTCCGCGCTGCACGCTGGAACCGGGGTCTGTGCTCTGGGCCTGCACAGTGCCGCCTGCGCTGCCCTCCACCACACAGTTCAGGCCAGCCGCCGACAGCATCTGGCGGGCAAAGTCCGCGCTCTTGCCGGTGACGTCCGGCACTTCGGTGTGGCTGCCTTCGTAAGTATCGGTATACAGATACACGGTGGTTCCATAGGCCACCTTTGCGCCTGCATGGGGATACTGATAAGTGACAGCGGCCGCAGTCTGGTCAGAGGTGCTCTCGGCCAGCTGATGCTTCAGGCCCTTGATGTTCAGCTGCACCTGCGCGTTGCTCCACTCGGTGCCCACAAGGTTCGGCACCGTGACAGTGGTCTGGCTGCGGTCTTCGCCGTCGGTGGCGATGCCCAGATAAGGTGCCACCTCACTGATGATGTTGCCCACAACGGGAGCCGCCAGCAGAGACGAGTAGTCGGTGCGGGCGTTGTTGGGGTCATCCAGCATGACATAGACGATGATCTCCGGGTCATCGGCGGGCAGAACGGCGGCAAAGGATGCCACCTTCTTGTAGTCGCCGTCAGCACGGCGGTCCATGTTCAGCTGTTCGGAAGTGCCAGACTTGCCGCCGATGCGGTAGCCAGACACATAAGCGTATTTGCCGCCACCGGTGCCGTTGCCCACCTCATATTCCATGATCTGGCGGATCACGCTGCTGGCGCTCTCGCTGATGACCTGACGGCGGACATTGGCCCCGATCTCCTCGATCACATTGCCGTTGGAATCAGTGATCTTGTCCACGACGTGAGGCGTGACCAGATAACCTCCGTTGACGGCTGCAGCCACAGCCGTGCACATCTGCAGCGGCGTGATAGCCATCGCCTGACCGAAGGCCGAGGACGCCAGCTGCACTTCGCCCAGCTGATTGGCCTTATAGTACTGCATGAAGTTGGTCTCGCTGGGCAGATCCACGCCGGTACGGGAGGTGAAACCGAACGCATCAAAGTAATTATAGAACTGCTGGGAGCCGATGCGCTGGCCCAGCTGGATATAATAGATGTTGCAGCTCTGGCGCAGAGCTTCTGCCAGCGTAATGGTTCCGTGGGCCTTATGGCCTGCGCAGTGGTAGGTCTCCTTGGCCACACCATAGGCACCGGCGCAGGTGAAGGTGGTGTTGATGTTGGCCAGGCCCGAATCGATGCCCATGGCGGAGGTGATGACCTTGAAAACACTTCCGGGGTAGTACAGTTCGGTGATGGCCTTGTTTTTCCACAGGATATCGCGGTAGGTGCCGGTATAGTCCGGGTCTTCCTCCGGGATCTTCTGACCGTGCTCGTCCTTCAGGTAGTCGCCCTTTTCATCTTTTTTGTAGATGGTGTAAAGTTCCGGCTCCGCCTGCACCTGCTCCGTGAGGTAAGCCAGGTTGGCGCTGTAGTCCAGCGGGTTGTTGGGGTCAAAGTCCGGCTTGGATGCCATGGCGAGGATCGCACCGGTCTTCACGTTCATCACAATGGCGCAGCCGCGGTTTTCCACGGTGTTTGCCGCAATGGCTTCGTTCAGATAGCGTTCCACGATCTCCTGCACATTCACATCCAGCGAAAGCACCAGATTGGAGCCGTCCTTGGCTGCGAAGGTAGTGGCGTTGGCGTCCGCAATGGCGTTGCCCACAGCGTTGCGCTGGGTGATGGTGCGTCCATCCACACCAGCCAGCGTGGACTGATAGGATTTTTCCAGACCGTAGACGCCGACGCCGTCAGCATCCGTGAAGCCCATCACCGCCGCCGCAAAGGCTCCGTAAGGATAATTGCGCTGGAAGCTCTTCTCCGAGGACACCGAGATGCGGCCCTTGCGGGAGGTCTCGGTGGCTTTTTTGTGAGCCTTGTTGAAGCTGGAAACATATTTTTCAATGGACAGCTTCACAGCGTTGTTCACCTTGGTGGCAAGGGTCACATAGGAAGAGTCCGTTTTGGAAAGCGCGTCATAGACGGCCTGATACTGCTGCTGGTAGGCTTCCGAAGAAGTGTCCACCGTGTCCATTGCCTCGCCGTCGCCGGACAGCAGCCGCAGGGTCAGTTCCCGGCTCACCTCGGCGCACATGGCGGGGTCCAGCGTCTTGGTCACTGTGCCGTCATCGGCTGTGGACGAAGTATACAGGATGCTGCTGTAGCTGGGGTCGGCCCAGATGGTCCACACGACGCTGGTGGATGCCAGCGTGATGCCGGAAGTGTCGTAGATCTCGCCGCGGGTGGCCTTGATGGTGGTGTCCAGCAGCTGCTGCTCTGCCGCATACTGGCGGTAGGTCGCGCCATTTTTGATCTGGATGACGTACAGGCTGTGGATGACGATGACCGAAGCCGCCACAACAGCTGCAAGCGCCAGCCTGCTGCAGATCTTGCGCACCTTCGGGTTCAGGCGGTCGCGGGCACCGGCCTGCCGCAGCCGGTAGCCGCGGTTTCTGTTCTGTTTGGGGGAAGATTCTTGCATGATATTCTCCTGCGGCAGCCGCTGCACCCGGCAGAGCACGCCGCTTTTTGTCTGATGGATTTCGCCCGGAAGGGCCAGAAACCGAAAAAGCGTGCGCTGCCGCACGCTTTCCCGTTTTCTGCTTTACTGGATGGTGCCCAGAATGTTCACGGCACCATTATAGATGAAGTCGGTCCACTGCCGCACAGCAGACTGCGTACGCTCCAGCGTATCGCTCTCGCCCAGACGGATGTAGGTGATCTGGCTCTGGTCGATCTTCATCAGGCCGAGACGGTTTGCCGTCTCTTCCACGCTGGTGATGTTGGTCTTGCTGCTCAGTGTGCTGTTATAGTAGGTGTACTGGCTCTGCTCACTGACCAGCTGAGCCTTGGCGTCCTGGATCTGATCGTTCAGTTCCACCAGCTGCGACTCGCTCCACAGCAGGCTGATGGCAAAACCCACCAGCAGCGCTGCCGCCACCAGATGCATGGCGTTGTGGACAGCGGCCTGCAGCGGCGAAAGACGGCGTTTGCCGCCCTTTTCCACCCGCAGATTCGCCTTGCGCTGCGTCTGCGGGGCTTTTCTGCGGCGTACCGCGTTATAATCATATGCTGCCTGACCCATGGTTTGCTCTCCTCCTCACATGATGCCGACAAGATCTGTCCGGCATCTCAGCATTTTTCCAGAACTCTCAGGTGGGCGGAACGGCTGCGCCGGTTTTCCTCCAGCTCCTGACTGTTTGCTTCAATAGGTTTGCGGGTGATCAGCCTGGCCTTGGCCTTGCCGCCGCACACGCACACCGGAAACTCCGGCGGGCAGGTGCAGGCCGTGGCCCAGCGGCGGAACTTGTTCTTCACCAGCCTGTCCTCCAGCGAGTGGAAGGTGATGACGCACAGGCGTCCGCCCGGCGCAAGGTGGTCGAAGATCGTGTCCAGCCCTTCTTCCAGCGCATCCAGCTCATGGTTCACCGCGATGCGCAGTGCCTGAAAGGTGCGGCGGGAAGGGTTTTTGTTTTTCCGGCGTTCTGCCGGGGGCATGGCGCTGGCCACGATATCAGCCAGCTGCAGGGTCGTCTCGATGGGTGCCGCCTCCCGGGCTTCCACGATCTTTCCCGCGATCTGCCAAGCAAAGGGCTCTTCCCCATAATCCCGCAGGATGCGGGCCAGCTCTTCCCGGCTCTCGGTGTTCACAAGGTCTGCCGCCGTTTCGCCCTGCTGGCTCATCCGCATGTCCAGCGGTGCGTCTGCACGGTAAGAAAATCCACGGGCTGCGTCGTCCAGCTGGTGGCTGGAAACGCCCAGATCCAGCAGGGCTCCATTGATCTTGTCAATGCCAAGCTGCTCAAGGGCCTGCCCGGCGTAGCGGAAGTTGATCTGCACCACCGTGGCAGGCAGCCCAGCCAGACGCGCCCGTGCAGTCTGCACGGCGTCCGGGTCCTGATCCAGCGAGATCAGCCGCCCGCCCTTTTCTCCGTCCAGCCGCAGGGCGATCTGTCGGGAGTGGCCCGCGCCGCCTGCGGTGCCGTCGAGGTAAGTCCCGGCAGGGTCGATAGCAAGCCCTTCCAGACACTCGTTCAGCAGGACGGGGATATGCTCAAACGAGGCCGGGTCAAAGGCCGCTTGTTGTTCGAGGTCCATTGGCACGACCTCCTTTCCTCAATTTCATCTTGTTCTGCATCAGAGGTGCAGCTTCCGCAGCCTTTCGGCTCGCTGCTCATTGGTGACGGCTGCGCGGCGGGCGTTCCAGACATCGGTGGCCCAGATCTCGGCGTGGTTGCGGTTGCCGATGATGGTCACATCTTTGGCAAGGCCTGCATACTCGCGCAGCTCGGCGGGCAGCAGGATGCGTCCCTGCTTGTCCGGCGTCACTTCACACGCGGTGCTGAACAGGTCGCCGGTCACAGCCCAGCTGTCCATCAGCTCATCGCTTTCCAGCTTGTCCGCCAGCCTTTCCACTTCGCTCATGGGCAGCGCAAACAGGCAGCTGTCCACCCACTCCAGCACCACGAAGCTCTCGCCCATGGCATCCCGGAATTTGGCGGGGAAGTTCAGACGCCCCTTGGCATCGATGGTGTAGTCATACCGGCCAAAAAACATCTGCACGCCCCCTTTCCGAAGGGTTTTCAGGGTGCAGCGTCTACTTTTACCCACTTTCACCCACTGATACATATTTATTTTAGCAAATCAAGCCCCTGATTTCAAGGGTTTCTGTTCCTCTTCTTTCTGCCAAATGTAACAAAAAAAGTCCCTGCAAGCCGTCATTTTTGCCTGCAGGGACCCATCATTTCAGAGGATGTGTAATTTGTGTGTGAATCAGCCGTTTTTCTTTGCGTTCTGGCGCAGGTTTGCACGCACATTCTTCACCTGCGCAGCATTTTCCACCATGATCTCTTCGGTGGTCTTCAGCATGTTGTCGCAATAGTCGGTCACAGTCTGGCGCAGAGTGCGCGCTTCGCTCTGCGCTGCGGAGGTGATCTCTCCGGCCCGCTGCTGCGCCGCCTTCACGATCTCAGCGTCGCTCACCAGAATGCGGGCGCGCTCTTCGGCCTTTTTCACGATGGCCTGAGCCTGAGCATTGGCCGTGTCCACGATCTGGGCGCGGTCATTCACGATCTGCTGAGCCTGACGCAGCTCACCGGGCAGGTTGGCCCGCACTTCATCCAGCAGGTTGCGGATCTGCTCCACATCCACGATCTTCTTGCCGCCGGAAAGGGGCACATTGGCGCTTTCCTCCAGCGCATCCTCAATGGTATCCAGAAGTTCCTTCACATTCATAACGATTCTCCCTTCTGTTCCTCCTCCGTCTGCCCGGCAGGCTGCATGGGCTTGGTGTACTTCCACAGCAGCACCTTGCCATACTTATACTGTTTCTGCAGGGTCAGCCCGCCCGCCTGCGCCGGCAGCACAAGGCCGGTCTCGCTCTCGCACAGCACGATGCCGCCGGGCGCAGTGCACTTGTCCACCGCGGGCAGGATCTTTTCCAGCGTACCACCGCGGAAGGGCGGGTCCAGCAGGATGATGTCGAACTGCTCACGGCAGGCGGAAAGATACCGTGCCGCCTCGCCGATGTTCACGCGGCTGCGGTCGAACACGCCGCAGGCCTTGCAGTTGCGCATGACGATGTTCACGGCCTCGCGGTTTTCGTCCAGGAACACGCAGCGTGCAGCGCCGCGGCTCAGGGCTTCAATGCCAAGCTGGCCGCTGCCGGCATACAGATCCAGCACCCGCGCCCCGGGCAGGTCGAACTGCACGATGCTGAACATCGCCTCCTTCACCTGCGAAAGGGTGGGCCGGGTCACGTCGGTGCCGGGCAGAGCTTCCAGCCGTCTGCCCCTGGCGTCTCCTGCGATCACGCGCATACTTGTTCCTCCTCTGGCAGCCGGTTCCTGCGGCTGCTCACTCATTTTTGTATCCTTTATTATCCCCCAACGGCATAGTCTTGTCAAGAGCCCCCGCGTTGCGCAGATACGCAGTTTGTGCTACAATATTCCCAGCAGCGCCGGGCGTTTCGCGGCGCATTTTCCGAGATAAAGGAGAGTATTTTTATGAAAGTCCTGCTCATCAACGGCAGCCCCCACGAAAAGGGCTGCACTTATACCGCTCTGTCCCTCATCGCCAGGGAACTGAATGACGCCAGGGTGGACACCGAGATCCTGCATGTCGGCGGCAAGCCCGTGGGCGGCTGCATCGGCTGCGGCGGCTGCCGCAGCGGCGAGGGCTGCGTGTTCGGCGGCGTGGTCAACGAAGCCATTGAAAAGGCCAAGACCGCCGACGGCTTCGTCTTCGGCAGCCCGGTGCACTACGCTTCCGCTTCCGGCAACATGACCAGCTTCATGGATCGTCTGTCCTACGCAGGCGGCAAATATCTGGCCTACAAGCCCGCCGCCATCTGCTGCTCCGCCCGCCGCGCCGGCACCACCACCACGCTGGATCAGCTGGTCAAGTATCCTCAGTTCTTCCACATGCCGCTGGTCAACGGTTCTTACTGGGCCATGGTGCACGGCTCCAACGCCGAGCAGGTGCTGCAGGACGCTGAGGGCTGCGCCGTGATGCAGGAGCTGGGCCGCAACATGGCCTGGCTGCTGCACTGCATCGAAGCCGGTAAAGCCGCAGGCTTTGCCCACCCGGAAAACCCGCACCGCCCCATGACCAATTTTATCCGCTGAGTTTTCAGAGCTTTCCCGCCGGGGAAAGCTCTTTTTGTTTGCACTCTTCCTCATTTTGTGCCAGAAACAGCAAAAAACCTTTGTGCGACCGGCTTTTGCTTCTTTTTTCGTTCATATCTTTGTGTTACTATAAGATGTAAAGTGATTTTTCAGATGGAGATCCTGCTATGGAACACTACGATTGGAACGAAGGCTGGCTGTTCACCCCGCAGTTTGACCCGGCACTGGTGCGCCCGGAGTGCGGGCTGGAACTGGAACCGGTGCGCATCCCCCACACCGTCAAGGTGCTGCCCTACAACTACTGCAACGAAAACGAATACCAGCGCCTGTGCGGCTACCGCCGGGAGTTCTTTGCACCGAAGGAGTGGGAGGGCCGCACCGTGCTGCTTACCTTCGGGGCCATCGCCCACGACGCCACCGTGTTCTGCAACGGGCGGCGTTTGTTCCATCACGCCTGCGGCTACACCGCCTTTACGGTAGACCTGACGAGTGCCCTTCATCTTGGGCAGAAAAATGTTGTGGCCGTGCGCTGTGACAGCCGCGAAGACCTGAACATTCCGCCTTTCGGCGGGCAGATCGACTATCTGACTTACGGCGGCATCTACCGCGCTGTATCGCTGGACGTCAAGGAACCCGCCTATCTGCGGGATGTGTTCATTGAGGCAAAGGCCGAGGGTGATTTTCGCATCTATACCTCCACCGTGGGTGAGACCGTGGGCTGCACTCTGCAGGCCGAGATCCGCAGTCCTTCCGGCAGCCGTGCAGTCTACAGCGGCGTGCTGACCCTGCCCATCACCGGCGTGCTGAACGGAGTGCATCCGTGGAGCATCGAGCACCCAACTCTGTACACCCTGACCATGCGTCTCATCCGCCCCGGCACCGGCGGCCTGCCTGACCGCGTGCTGGACGAAAAGACCGTGCGGTTTGGCTTCCGCACGGTGCAGTTCGTGGCGGGTGGGCTGTACCTGAACGGCCAGCGGGTGGAGCTGCGGGGCCTGAACCGGCACCAGAGCTTCGCCTATCAGGGCTACGCCATGCCAGACAGCCTGCAGCGGCTGGACGCGCAGATTTTAAAGAAAGACCTTGGCTGCAACGCCGTGCGCACCAGCCACTATCCCCAGAGCCCGGCGTTTCTGGACGCCTGCGATGAGCTGGGCCTGCTGGTGTTCACCGAAATGCCCGGCTGGCAGTACATCGGCGACGAGAGCTGGAAAGCCCAGGCATTGCAGAACTGCCGCGAGATGGTGTGCCAGTGCCGCAACCATCCCAGCGTCTTCCTGTGGGGTGCCCGCATCAACGGCAGCGCCGACGATGAGCCTTTCTACAAACGCACCAACGAAGCCATTCACCGGCTGGACCCCACCCGCCCCACAGCAGGTGCCCGCATCACCCGCAAAAGTCAGCTGCTGGAAGATGTCTACGCCTACAACGATTATTCTTACCGTGGCCGGGGGCCGGGCTGCGAGAACCGTTCTGCCGTGACACCGGACACCCGCAAGGGCTATCTCATCAGTGAGTTCGGCGGGCAGCAATTCCCCACCAAGCCTTTTGACGATGAACCCCACCGTCTGGTGCAGGCCCTGCGCTACGCAGCCGTGCTCAACGATTCCATCGCGCAGCAAGGCGTGGCCGGCAGCTTCGGCTGGTGCATGGCCGATTACAACACCCACCGTGAATTTGGCAGCGGTGACCGGGTCTGCTACCACGGTGTGCTGGACATGTTCCGCAACCCGAAGCTTTCCGCCGCCGTTTATGCCAGCCAGAAGACCGCCCGCTCGCCTTCCGAGATCGTCATGGAAGTGTCCTCTTCCATGACGCTGGGCGACCTGCCCGGCGGCGTGCCCACTGCCTGCTGGGTTTTTACCAACGCCGAGAGCGTGCGGCTCTACCGCGACAACGATTTCATTGCAGAATTTTCCCCCGACCGCCATGGCCGGTTCGCAGCTCTGCCCCACCCGCCCATCGAGATCAGCGATTTTGTGGGCTCCCTGCTGCAGAAGTACGAAGGCATGGATCCGGCTTCTGCGCAGATGACCGCCGCTATCCTCAACGAAATGCGCCGGGATGCCATGGAGCTTTCGCCCCTGTCCAAGGCGCGGATGCTCTCACTGCGGCTGAGCTGGAGCGAAGTGGTGCGGATGTACTACAAATACATCGGTGTGCTGGGCGGGCCCGCGCCGGTCTATCGGTTCGAAGCCGTGTGGCACGGCCGCACCGTGCGCACCGTGGTGCGGGAGCCGGTGCAGAGCATCCGGCTGGAGTGCACCGTGCACAATCCCATCCTCACCGACGGCCCCACCTGGGACTGCGCCGCCGTCAGCCTGCGTGCCATCGACCAGAACGGCAATCTGCTGCCCTACTGCGGCGAAGCCGTTCAGTTGAGCGTGGAGGGCCCGCTGCAGATCCTTGGCCCCAGCGTCGTCCCACTGCGGGGCGGCATGGCAGGCACCTATCTTGCCACCACCGGCGAAGCAGGCCGCGCCGTGCTGCATTGCCGCATGGAGGGTGCGCTGGACACCGAAGCCTTTATCACCGTGCGCTGCCGCGAGGCTTAACTTCCGTCCCTTCACGATAGATTTGCACTCTGTTCAAAATTTCATCATGGTTGGCTGGTATCCTAAAGACAAGGAACATCGCGGGCCGCAGCGCCCGCTTGACAACTTCAGATAAAAGGACGCAGGACTTATGAAAGAAAAAATCCGTCAGTTTATGATCGGCCGCTACGGCACCGATGGCCTGAACCAGTTTTTGAGCATCGCTTCCATCGTGATGCTGTTGTTCTCGCTGCTCACCCGCATCAGCCTGTTCACATGGGTGGGCGTGGTGCTGCTGGTGCTGTGCTATTACCGCACCCTGAGCCGCAATATCTCCAAGCGCACCGAGGAAAATTATAAATACTATTCCATCAAGGACCGCGTGGACCGCAAGTTCCAGGGCCTGAAGGATCAGTGGGCCAACCGCAAGATCTACCACTACTATCGCTGCCCCAAGTGCCGCCAGAAGCTGCGCGTGCCCCGGGGCCGGGGCCGCATCCAGATCTCCTGCCCCCGCTGCGGCACCCAGTTCATCAAGAAGAGCTGAGCCATGTTCGGATATGTTGTTCCCGATCAGGCATCCCTCTCGGAAGAAGCACAAAAACGCTACCGTACCGCCTACTGCGGGCTGTGCCGCCGCATCGACGCTCTGCACGGCCTGCGGGGGCGGTTCACTCTGAGCTATGACCTGACCTTCCTGAACCTGCTGCTGTGCAGCCTGTATGAGGGCGAGACCGAAGCCGAGACCGGCCATGGCCGCTGCCCGGTCCACCCCATCCGGGGTGTGGACTGGCAGGCGGACTCCCCCACCGACTACTGCGCTGACCTGAGCGTGGCGCTGCACTATTACAACGCCGAAGACAAATGGAAAGACGACCGCAGCCTGCTGGGGCTTGGCTATGAAAAGCTGCTCACCGGCTGCCGCGAAGACGCCGAGAGCCGCTGGCCGCGCCAGTGCCGTGCCATTCGCTCCTGCCTTGACCGGCTGGCGGAATATGAAGCTGCCGGGAGTGAAGACCTGGACGCCGTGTCCGGCTGCTTCGGCGAACTGATGGCAGAGTTGTTCGACTACCGGCAGGATCACTGGTCGCCGGAGCTGCGCAGCATCGGCTTCCATCTGGGCAAATACATCTACCTGCTGGACGCCTACGACGACCTTGAGCGCGACAGGCGCCGTGGTGCTTAC
Source organism: Oxalobacter sp. (assembly GCA_963615785.1). GTDB lineage: Bacteria > Bacillota > Clostridia > Oscillospirales > Ruminococcaceae > Faecalibacterium. The sequence continues at coordinate 70,143 of CAVEID010000005.1, forward strand.
AATCCGCTCAAGACCCTGAGCACTCAGCCCGGCTATGAAGAGGAGATGAAAGAAATCTTCGAGCTGCTGCTGGCTCAATGCGCCCAGAGCTTCGAGCGCCTGCCCTGCGTGGAAGACGTTGACCTGCTGCGCAATATCCTCTACTCCGGTGTATGGCTGAAATACAACTGCAAGACCGCCAAAGAGGCCCGGAAAGCGGGCCGCACCGGCGGTTCAGCTTGATTTTCATACGAGAATACGGTAAACTGATAGTATTGTGCGGCAACGAGGCCGCATGAAATGAGACGTGAGGAAGTATATCCATGAGAGATCCCTATGAGGTGCTGGGCGTTTCGCGCGGCGCAAGCGATGACGAGATCAAAAAAGCATACCGCGCCAAATGCAAGCGCTGGCATCCGGACCTGAACCCCGACGACCCCACCGCTGAAGAGCACTTCAAGGAAGTGCAGGCGGCTTATGACGCCATCACCAAGGGTGAGACCGGCCCCCAGATGGGCGGCAATCCTTACGGCGGCTACCAGCAGGGCTACGGCCAGCAGAGCTATCAGCAGCAGAGCTACCAGAATGGCTACGGCGGGTTTGACGGATTCGACCCCTTTGGGTTCGGTTTTGGCTTCGGCGGGTATCAGCAAGGCTACGGCCAGCAGGGTGCCAGCTATTCCAGCTCCGACAGCCCGGAGATGCAGGCTGCCCGCAACTTTGTGGCCAATGGCCGCTATGCGGAAGCCCGCCGGGTGCTGGACAGCATGACCGGACGCAATGCCCGGTGGTACTATCTCTCTTCCCTCGCCCATCAGGGCCTTGGCAACCGCATCGACGCTTTGCAGGATGCCCGCCGGGCCGTGCAGATGGATCCCGGCAACACGGAATACCAAATGCACCTGCGCCGGATGCAGAACCCCGGCCAGACCTACCGCACCACTCAGCGCACCTACACCCACTCCGGCGGCGGCCTGATGCAGTGGTGCTGGAGCATGATCCTGCTCAACCTGCTGTGCAACTGCTGCTGCGGAGGCGGCGGCTGGGGCTTCCGGTACCGCGGATTCTGAATGTAAACGAACGTAAAAAACAGCCTGTGCATCTGCACAGGCTGTTTTTGCTTCGATTTTAATTGATGGTAATGTTGCGGCTGATCTTGCTGCAGGAATAATTCCCGCTGATCTCGGCGGTCTCCACATAAGTGCCCGGCTCGGTGGGCAGCGTGTCGCCGCAGACAAATCCGTTCTTTTTATAGGTGTAGCGGATCTTGTCAGTGGGCACCACCTGACCATCCACTTCCAGCACGGCCGCTGCGTTGAAGTTCTTTGCTTCTTCAACGCTCAGTGTCTCGGCCTGCTGTGCCCAGTACATGCGCACGCCTTCGGTGCGGGACTTGATCTTGAACATAGCAAAGCCCGCCGTGTTCACATCTCCGGCTTCCAGTGCGATGGCTCCGGCCACATAATTGCCGGAATCCGTGGGCTGCTCATCCAGATAGATGCGGCTCAAAGCCCCCTCCGGCAGATATTTGCGGATCAGGTTCAGCGCAAGGCGCAGCCCGTTGGACACCTGATCGATGGTGGGCACATAGAAGTGCAGCACATCCATCACCGACACAGCTTCGTCTGCCACGCGCAGCAGCACGCTGACGTCATTACCGTCGATCAGCTGCTTGAGGTAGCTGTAAACATTGAATTCTTCGGCCTGATCCGGCGTCTTGGACATCTTCTTGGGCAGCGGGATCATCTGCAGCAGGGCGCGGATCTTGCCAGACAGCATCAGCGTCACATAACCATTGGCTTCGCCGCCGGTGCCCAGCACCACACCCAGATACTGGGTGTCGGCAGGGTTTGTCTCGATCTCCAGCTTATAGTCGGAGCCATAAACCAGGTTGCCCGTCGCCTTGATGCGGATGGTCACCATACTGTTTTCTTCTTCCACAGCCGCCGGGGCCTGCTGCGCAGAGGGGGCTGCTGCCAGAACCGGCGTGGCCGCTGCGCTCAGCGCAAAGACAGCTGCCAGTGCAAATGCGATCAATCGTTTGGCCTTCATGACACAAGACCTCCTGTTCTCTCCAAAGGAACGTTGTGCAGCCGTGCGCTCTGCACGCTGCCATGGAAAACGGTGCACCCAATGCACCTGATTCTACCACGATTTTACCGCAAAACGCAGACACGGTCAATAACGGGATTCAAGTAATTCAAACTTTTTACATTTCTGACACATAATAAAAAAGGGACGCTTTTTCGGCATCCCCTCATGATTTATTCGTCGATAAAATAGTCCGGGTGGATGATGCGTGCCTGCTCCACCGACAGCTGATAGCGGGTCAGATGGCCCTGCAGCGCTTCGCCCACATCCTCCGCGCTGCCGCTGATCAGTGCTTCCAGAATGGCCGTGTGGGCTCCGCACACCGACTTGTTCTCCTCGGTCTGCAGGCTGAATTTGCGGATGCGCTCCACATGCTGCAGCTTGGAGAGCATGTAGTCATAGTGTTCCTCCATGCCGCAGAGCTCAAAAGCCTTGCGGTGAAAGGCATTGTCCAGCTCCAGCAGACGGGTGGGACGGTCAGGCTGTGTGAGATCTGCTTCCAGCTGGCGATAATCCTCGATGTTCTGCCGATATTCCGCGATCTGCTCCTCGGTCAGGCGGCCGCGCAGACGGTTCAAAATTTCTTTTTCCAGCGTATACCGGGAAAACTGCTCCATTTCCATGAGCTTCAGGTTGATCGGAGCCACATGGGTGCCGCTCTGGGGCTTGATGTCCACCATGCGTGCCAGGTTCAGCATGAGCAGCGCTTCCCGCATGGGGGTCCGGCTGATGCCCAGTTCTTCCGCGAGCTCCCGGTCATTCAGCGGATCTCCGGGCTTGAGCTCCATGGTGATGATCCTGCTTCGGATGGTCTGGTATGCCGTTTCGCGCGCACTTCGTGATGACATGATCTTCTCTCCCTTCGGGCTCCCGAAGTAATATATCAGTGTACATCACCATATTACCCAGCCCCGGGGCGGCTGTCAAGTGTGACTGCAACTAAAAATTGTCAAATATTTTCTCTGTTTTGTCCAGCTGTCCTTGACCCGATAACAGCAAAAGCCCCCTTCCGGGGGCTTTCAGGCTTATTTCTTTGCCGGACGGTACAGCACCGGCACCCAGACAAAGGCCACCGCCAGGCCGCACACCACATCAATGATGGAATGCTGCTTGGTGAACACAGTGGATGCACAGATCAGCGCCGCCCACACCCAGGCCAGCACCTTCAGACCGGTGCGGCCCTTGGTCAGCCTGCTCTGGCTGAAGGCCAGCGCCATGCAGGCCGAGCTCTGGCAGTGGATGGAGGGGCAGACATTCACCGAGGCGTCTGCGTTCCACAGCAGTTTCATGATGCTCATGGCAATGTTGCTGCGTCCCACCGCCTCCGCCGTGGGGCGGATGTCCAGGCCGTTGGGCAGGATCATGTAGACGATCAGGCAGAAGGTCATGCCTGAGAACATCATCAGGCAGAGCTTGTCATAGCTTGCAGTATCGAACCACCACAGCAGCGCAGTGACACCTGCCAGCAGCAGAAACCAGCTGCAGTAGGGAAAGACGAACCACTCGTTGAAGGGGATGATATCATCGATGGGGCTGTGGATGATATACTTCGGCTGAGTGACGGTAAAGTCCAGCCAGAAGAACCAGATCAGATAGATCACCCAGTACAGCTGGAACCACAGATGCGGGCGGCACTGGGCCCGCAGTTGCTTGAGATTCATGGTATTTCTCCTATATTTTCAATGTGTTGACGTATGATTATACCACATCCCGCCATCTTGCGCAAACCCTTTCGGTGCGATAAAATAAAAATGCCGGGCTTTTGGGCCCCGGTTCGAAATCCAGTTTCTTTCTACTTATTATATATCACAAAGGAGTTCTCATGTCGCAAAGCTTTCCTCCCGTCCGCCTTGCCGCCCTGGATCTGGACGGCACCCTTCTGAACCACCACGGCGAAGTTTCCCCCGCCACCCGCGCCGCCATCGCCGACGCCGTGGCAAAGGGTGTGGTCGTGGTGCCTGCCACGGGCCGTCCGCTGGCCAGCCTGCCGCCGGTGGTGGCGCAGCTGCCCGGCGTGCGCTACGCCATCACCTCCAACGGCGCTGCCGTCTGGGATCTGGGCTCCGACCCGCTGGGTGCCGTCTACAGCCGTTATTCCAATGCCGCAGAGCACCAGACCAGCCAGCCCACCTGCCTGCTGCACCGCCAGATGCCGGTGGAGAAAGCGCGGGAAGTGTTTGATGTGTGCATGGCCTGCCGCGCCGACCTGCGCATCTTTTCGGACGGCTACGCCTGCACCGACCATGCCAGCATCGAATACGCTGCCATGCGCTATGCCCGCAAGGGAAACACCGAAGCCCGCCAGCCCAACGACGGCCGTTTCACCATCGTGCGGGACTTCCCGGAGTGGATGAGCCGCAATGCGCACACAGTGGAAAAGATGTGTGTCTTCTTTGGCAGCGTGGAGCTGACCAACGCCGCCATGCCCCGCTTCCAGGCCATCCGCGACGTGGAGGTCGTGCAGGGCTCCCCGGAAAACATTGAGGTCACCGCTGCCGGTGTGGACAAGGGCAGTGCCCTGCTTGCGCTGGCTGACCTGCTGGGCATCCCCCATGAGAACACCCTTGCTGTGGGCGACAGCGAGAATGACCGCGCCATGCTGGAAAAAGCCGGCATCGCCGCTGTCATGGCCAACGGCATGCCCCAGATCAAGGCCATCGGTGACATCGTGAGCGAGGCCGACTGCAACCACGACGGCGTCGCAGAGCTTTTCCGGAAGCTCGGCATCTGAGCAAACAGGGGGCAAAAATGGCCCAAATTTCAGGCCGTTCGTCATTTTTGTGCAATGTATACAAGCTATTATGCAAAACATTGTGCTTGTTGAGCATTTCCAAACTCATTTCCGTCGTTTATACTAATAATATGAGCGCACAGTGGGTGCACCATGCCCCAACGGCAGCCCACGCGCACCGAGAGAGTTCAAACTAAAAAGGAGAAATGCGTTATGAATCCCATCGTAGAAAAGGTCTATCAGATCGGCATTATCCCTGTTATCGCTTTCAACAGCGTTGATGAGGCCCTGCCCCTGTGCAAGGCTCTGGCTGACGGCGGTCTGCCCGCAGCTGAGGTCACCTTCCGCACTGCATGTGCTGAGGAGTGCATCCGCAAGATCCACGAAGAGATGCCCGAGATGCTGCTGGGCGCCGGCACTGTTCTGACCACCGAGCAGGCTGACCGCGCTATGGCTGCTGGTGCTTCCTTCATCGTTGCTCCCGGCTTCGACCCCGAGGTCTGCAAGCACGTCATCGACAAGGGCGGCATCATGATGCCCGGCACCTGCTCTGCAGGCGAGATGCAGCAGGCCATGAACATGGGCTGCGAGGCTCTGAAGTTCTTCCCCGCTGAGGCCAACGGCGGCGTCGGCATGCTGAAGAACATCGGCGCTGCCCTGAAGGGTGCCCGCTGGATGTGCACCGGCGGTGTCAACGCCAAGAATGTCAACGATTATCTGGGCTATGACCAGATCTTCGCTGTGGGCGGCACCTGGATGTGCAAGAGCGATGTCATCAAGTCCGGCGACTGGGCAAAGATCACCGCTCAGAGCAAGGAAGCTGTTGACACCATGCTGGACCTGAAGCTGGTCCATGTCGGCATCAACACCGGCAACGAGGAAGAGGCTGCCAAGGTCGCCAACATGATCGCAACCCTGCTGAACATGAAGGTCACCCCGGGCAACTCCAGCATCTTCGTTGGCAGCAAGGAATTCGAGATCATGAAGAAGCCGGGCCGCGGCACCAATGGCCACATCGCCATCGGCTGCAACAACGTGGACCGTGCGATCTATCACCTGACCCGCCGCGGCGCAAAGTTCGATCTGGACAGCAAGAACGTCAAGAACGGCAAGACCGTTGCCTGCTACTTCGCAGACGAGATCGCCGGCTTCGCATTCCACCTGGTTCAGGCCTAAGCGCCAGCCCCCGTTATTTGTAAAAGCCCTGCCCACCGGCAGGATGATGAATCACCTGTGAATAAAGGAGAAAAACCAATGAAAGTCGTTACTTTTGGCGAACTGATGGTCCGTCTGCAGCCGTTCAACTACGAGCGTTTCGTTCAGGCTAACAGCCTGGAGTTCACCTTCGGCGGCGGCGAGGCAAACGTTGCTGTCTCTCTGGCCAACTACGGCCTGGATGCAGCTTTCGTCACCAAGCTGCCCGCACACGCTATCGGCCAGGCCGCTGTCAACAGCCTGCGCCGCTATGGCGTTGACACCAGCATGATCACCCGCGGCGGCGATCGCGTTGGTATCTACTACAACGAGAAGGGCGCTTCTCAGCGTGGTTCCGTCTGCATCTACGACCGTGCAAACAGCGCTATCCAGCTGGCTCAGCCTTCCGACTTCGATTGGGACAAGATCTTCGAGGGCGTTGACTGGTTCCACTTCACCGGCATCACCCCGGCTCTGGGCGCAAATGTCGTTGAGATCTGCCTGGAGGCCTGCAAGGCTGCTAAGGCTCACGGCGTGAAGATCAGCTGCGACCTGAACTACCGCGGCAAGCTGTGGACCCGCGCTGAGGCTCGTGAGGCTATGACCAAGCTGTGCGAGTACGTTGACGTCTGCATCTCCAACGAGGAGGACGCAAAGGACGTGTTCGGCATCGAGGCTGAGGCTACCGATATCTACGGCGGCAAGCTGAACGCTGAGGGCTACAAGAGCGTTGCCAAGCAGCTGGCCGACAAGTTCCACTTCGAGAAGGTCGCTATCACCCTGCGTGAGAGCCACAACGCTTCCGAGAACGGCTGGAGCGCAATGCTGTACGATGTTGCTTCCAATGAGTACTGCTTCTCCAAGAAGTACGAGCTGAAGATCATCGACCGCGTTGGCGGCGGCGACTCCTTCGGCGGCGGCCTGATCTACGCTCTGCTGACCGGCAAGAGCACTCAGGATGCTGTTGAGTTCGCTGTGGCTGCTTCTGCGCTGAAGCACACCATCGAGGGCGACTACAACATGATGACCGTGTCCGAGGTCGAGAAGCTGGCTGGCGGCGACGGTTCCGGCCGTATCCAGCGCTAAGAGCAGGAAGGAGTCCACAATGGATATCCGCTATTCCTGCAATCAGAAGGATTTCAAGCGCTATACCACCGAGGAAATGCGTGACGAAATGCTCATCACCGGCCTGTACAAGGCTGATGAAGTCGTCGCTGTCTACAGCCACGTTGACCGCATGGTCACTCTGGGTTGCATGCCGGTGCACGAAACCGTGTCCATCGACAAGGGCATCGACGTGTGGGCAAACTTCGGCACCCACTACTTCCTGGAGCGCCGCGAGATCGGCATGTTCAACATCGGCAAGGATTCCACCGGCATCGTGGTGGCCGACGGCGTAGAGTACAAGCTGGGCTATAAGGACTGCCTGTACATCACCAAGGGCACCAAGGAAGTGACCTTTGCTTCCGCCGATCCGGAGCATCCCGCCAAGTTCTACATGGTGTCCGCTCCCGCACATTGCTCTTACGAGACCCGCCTGATCAAGATGGCTGATGCAAATCACCGTCCTCTGGGCAGCGTCGAGACCTGCAATAAGCGCACAATCAATCAGTTCATCCATCCGGATGTGCTGAAGACCTGCCAGCTCAGCATGGGCATGACCGAACTGGAGCCGGGTTCCAACTGGAACACAATGCCCAGCCACACCCATGAGCGGCGCATGGAAATTTATACCTACTTTGAACTGCCCGAGGGGCAGGTGGTGTTCCACATGTGCGGCGAGCCTACCCAGACCCGCCACATCGTGATGCACAACGAGGATGCTGTCATCAGCCCCTCCTGGAGCATTCACAGCGGCGTAGGCACCTCGAACTATACGTTTATCTGGGCAATGGGCGGCGAGAACATGGAGTTTGACGACATGGACAACATCGCCACCACTGACCTGCGCTAAAAAGCACCATACAAAGCCCCGTACCGGGAGAACCGGTACGGGGCTTTTTGCTAAAAATTTAACTGAGGTCCTCTCGTTTTGCTTCACAAACGATCCCCGATGGGACAGAAAACGCAATGGTCAGGCTCTTGCCTCTCCCCTTGGGAGAGGTGTCACCGCAGGTGACGGAGAGGGCGAGGCCGCTCACCAATTTATCAGTATAAAGGAGAAAATCATGGATCTTTCCGCTTTCAATCTGCAGGGCAAAGTGGCCCTGATCACCGGCGGTGCCCACGGCATCGGCTTCTCCATCGCCGAGGGCATGGCCCAGTGCGGTGCCACCATCTGCTTCAACTGCTCTTCCGAAGCAAGCTTGGAAAAAGGCCTTGCAGCCTACAAGGCGGCAGGCATCGACGCTCACGGCTATGTTGCTGACGTGTCCGACGAGGACGCTGTCAACGCCATGGTGGCCAAGATCAAGGCCGAGGTCGGCCCCGTGGACATTCTGGTCAACAACGCCGGCCTGATGAAGCGTGTGCCCATGATCGAGATGAGCCACGCCGACTTCATGCGGGTCATCGATGTGCATGTGGGCGGTGCTTTCAACTGCTCCAAGGCCGTCCTGCCCGACATGATCGCAAAGCGTGAGGGCAAGATCATCAACATCTGCTCCATGATGAGTGAGCTGGGCCGCGAGACCGTCTCCGCCTACGCTGCCGCCAAGGGTGCACTGAAGATGCTGACCAAGAACATCGCCTCCGAGTACGGCGAGTACAACATCCAGTGCAATGGCATGGGCCCCGGCTACATTGCCACCGCCCAGACCGCTCCCCTGCGTGAGATCCAGCCGGACGGCAGCCGCCACCCCTTCGACCAGTTTATCACCGCCAAGACCCCCGCAGGCCGCTGGGGTGAGCCGGACGACATGGTTGGCCCCTGCGTGTTCCTGGCAAGCCACGCTTCCGACTTCGTGAATGGCCAGATCCTGTACGCCGACGGCGGCATTCTGGCTTACATCGGCCGCCAGCCCAAGTAAAAGCTCCTTGAAATGGCTCCGCGTGCACCGCGTCCATTCCTAATAAAAGTATCTTTGATATCACAATCCGGGCAGATCGCGGTCTGCCCGGATTTGTCTTTTCACAGAGTGTTCGGCAAAAAGACACAGGTTCATGTTAGCTTGCGTTAAATTGTGTCTATTTCATGTCAAAACGGTAACAATTCCTGTTTTATCGTTGAAAATGCGCATGAAGCTCTTGATTTTTTGTCGATTTTTCCGTATAATCATCTTCGTCAGCCAACCCACCTTGTTGGTTGAACACGAAGAAAGACTATAAGGAGTACATTTCATATGAAACTCAAGAATGCTGCAATCGTCGCTGCCGCTCTGGCACTGGCTGTTGGTATGACCGCCTGCGGTTCTTCCGCATCTTCCACCGCTGCTTCCTCTTCCGTGGCTTCTTCTGCTGCCGCTTCCTCCGAGGCTGCAAGCTCTGAGGCTGCTTCCAGCGAGGCCGAGGCTGTTTCCGCTGAGTACACCGTGTACAACACCACCGGTTCTACCGTGACCGAGCTGTACCTGTACGACGCAGGCTCCGAGGAGAAGGGCGACAATCTGGCTGGCGAGAACGGTCTGGCTGACGGCGAGAGCGTTGTCATCACCCGTGACGAAGACGCCGACAAGCAGTCTGACATCAACTATGTGCTGGAGTTCACCACCGAAGACGGCGAGACTCAGAGCTTTGAGACCCTGCACTATGAGACCACTCCCATCTCTCTGAAGAGCGTGGATGCTGCCGCTGGTGCTACCCCCATTGCTTTCGCTGCACCGGAGAAGTAATTTCTGATCTATAACTGCCAAACGGGAAGGCCTTCGGGCTTTCCCGTTTTTATTTTCTCACCCAAAAAGAACAGTATTTTCTGTCCCTGAAAAATGCCGAAACATAGCTTTTTCCCTTGAAATCATGCGGAGAATCCGTTATCATAGAGGTAAATAAAATCCCCCTGCGGTATAGGGGTAAGAAGGAGCGGATTTTCCTATGGCAGAAAAAGAGATCAAAGGCATCAAGAAATTCTTTGAGGAATTCAAGGCGTTTGCAATGCGCGGCAATGTGCTGGACATGGCAGTCGGCGTGGTCGTCGGCGGTGCGTTCACGTCCATCGTGAACTCTCTGGTCGGCGACATCATCAACCCCACCATCGGCCTGTTCTTCAATGCGGACTTCTCAGACGTCGGCATTCATGTGGGCGACGTGATGATCGGCGTCGGTGCATTCCTGAATGCTGTCATCAACTTCCTGATCGTGGCTTTCGTGCTGTTCGTGGTCATCAAGGCCATCAACGCTCTGCACAAAAAGCCCGCTGAGCCTGCCGCCCCGGCAGAGCCCACCACCAAGGTGTGCCCCTACTGCCAGAGTGAGATCAGCATCAAGGCTGTGCGCTGCCCCCACTGCACCAGCAAGCTGGAGGGCTTCCCTGAGATCAACAACTAAGTTTCTGACATAAAAACCTCCCCGCCCTGCCGCAGTCGCTGCGGTTTCAGGGCGGGGAGGTTTTTCACTTTATACGGGAAAGATGTGGAAAATCAGGAGCGTTTACTGCACCTTGGTCAGGTCAGCCAGCTTGTGATAGATCTCGGTGTTGTCGAACACGCCGCCGAAGTTCTCGGCACCCACGCCGTTGGCGTAGATGTTCACCATAGCGCCGGTGTGTGCGTAAGTGGTGTGATCCATGCCGGATTTGTGGTTGATGGTGTGGCAGATGGCCATGCTGAAGGGAATGTAGGTGCCGTAGAGCTCATAGTCCTGCTGGGTCATGTCCTTCTGAGCGGCAGAGCCGACCTTCAGGGTGCGCTCATAGGCGGTGCGGAGGTTCTGCACCTCGTAATCGGTCAGCAGCAGCTTGCCTGCATTGGCAGCATCCGGGTCGGTGGGCATGGTCAGGCCGAAGTTTGCCTTCACGTCCTGCATAGCAGTCTCGAAGGGAGTCTTGTTGTCGACGTAGCCCTGCACATAGGTGGAGTCGAACTTCGCGTAGGACATCTTCTGGTGGGTCAGGTTGGTGAGGAAGGTGTCATAGTTGGTGGTCTTGTAGCCGATGGCCATGCCGCCGGTCTCGTGGTCAGCGGTGACGAGGATCAGGGTCTCGTTGGGGTGCTTCTGCTGGAACTCAATGGCAGCCTGCACAGCGTTGCTCATCTCCAGCACATCGTGGATGGAAGCAGCTGCATCGTTGGCGTGGCAGGCCCAGTCGATCTTGCCGGATTCGGTCATGAGGAAGAAGCCCTTGTCGTTGTCCAGCAGCTCAATGCCCTTCTTGACATAATCGGTCAGCTGCCATTCACCTGCGGCGGCGTCCATGGCGTAGTTCATAGCCTTGCCGTCGGCCAGGTTCTCGGCAATGATGAGGGTCTTGCCCGCACCGGCCTGCAGCGCTGCAGCGCCAGCCTGAGTGGTGACCACATTGTAGCCGGCCTGTGCGGCAACTTCGTGGTTGTTGGGGCCGGTGCCGTCGCCGTTCACCTTCTGGAACTCGCCGCCTGCAAAGTATTCAAAGCCGGAATTTGCCAGCTCCACGCCGATCTGATAATAGTTCTTGCGGCTGTTCTGATGGGCATAGAAGGCAGCGGGGGTAGCGTGGTCGATGTTGACCGAAGAAATAACGCCCACCTTGTAGCCCTTCTGCTTATGGAGCTTCTCAGCGATGGTCTCATAGGGCACGTCGCGGGTCCAGGGGCACATGTTGATGACGCCGCTCTCGGTCTTGTGACCGGTGGCGATGGAGGTGGCGGTGGAAGCAGAGTCCGGGCAGAAAGAGGTGCTGTCATAGGTGGTCACGCTACCCACGGTGGGGAATCCGGTAAAGCTCAGGTCTGCTTCGGTGATGGCACCATTGTTGTCCACGGTGCCCTTATAGAAACGGGCAGACTGGATCTGGGCGGTGCCCATGCCGTCGCCGATGAACAGGAAGATGTACTTGGGTTTCTTGAACAGGTCCAGCAGGCCGTTTTCCTCGTCGGCTGCGGCGGAAGCGTCCGGCTGTGCTGCGCTGGCAGCCACGGGGGCTGCGGCCATCATGCCGGCTGCGGAAGCGGCTGCACCGAATTTCAGAAAGCTGCGGCGGGACATCTTGGGTTGTTTCATAACGCGATCCTCTCTTTATCCAATCATCTTTTTCAGTTTGGGAACGCTTTTATTGTAGCGCGCCGCCGCCCGTGAAAAAACCATGCCCGCGAAAAGCTTTGGTAAAACCGGCGCGGGCCGGAACGCCGCAATGTAAAATGATGGCAAGAGATGTAAAAAAGAGCGGACGCATCGCTGCGTCCGCCATTGAGGAGGTAGAAAATTGCTTTAGTTGTCGGCCAGATTGCCGGTGTAAAGCTGGTAATACTTGCCCTTCTTGGCAATCAGCTCGTCGTGGCTGCCGCGCTCGATGATGCGGCCCTGCTCCAGAACCACGATGCAGTCTGCATTGCGGACAGTGGACAGGCGGTGCGCGATGACAAAGCTGGTGCGACCGTACATCAGGCCGTCCATGCCGCGCTGCACCAGAGCCTCGGTGCGGGTGTCGATGGAAGAGGTTGCTTCGTCCAGGATCAGCACCGGCGGGTCAGCAACGGCAGCGCGGGCAATGGCCAGCAGCTGGCGCTGGCCCTGAGACAGGTTTGCACCGTCGCCGGTCAGCATGGTATTGTAGCCATCCGGCAGGCGCTGGATAAAACCATCCGCGTTGGCAAGCTTAGCCGCTGCCACGCACTCTTCGTCGCTGGCATCCAGACGGCCGTAGCGGATGTTCTCCATGACCGTGCCGGTGAACAGGTGGGTGTCCTGCAGCACGATGCCCAGAGAACGGCGCAGATCAGCCTTTTTGATCTTGTGGATGTTGATGCCGTCATAGCGGATCTTGCCGTCCTGAATGTCGTAGAAACGGTTGATCAGGTTGGTGATGGTGGTCTTGCCGGCACCGGTGGAGCCGACAAAGGCGATCTTCTGGCCCGGACGGCCATAGAGGTTGATGTCATGCAGGACGGTCTTCTCAGGCACATAGCCGAAATCCACATCGGTGAAGGTGATGTTGCCTTCCAGCTTGTGGAAGGTGGTGGTGCCGTCGTGGTGGGGGTGCTTCCATGCCCACAGGCCGGTGCGCTCAGCGGTCTCCACGAGGTTGTCGTTGCGGTCATACTTGGCGTTGACCAGCGTGACATAGCCCTCATCCGTCTCGCTCTCTTCATCCATCATCTTAAAGATACGCTCAGCACCGGCCAGAGCCATGATGATGCTGTTGGCCTGCATGGACACCTGGCTGATGGGCATGTTGAAGCTCTTGTTCAGAGAAAGGAACGCCACAACGGTGCCAAGCGTCATGCCGCCCATGCCAGTCACAGCCATGGCTGCGCCCACCAGAGCGCAGATGGCGTAGCTGATATTGCCCAGCTGGGCATTGACGGGCATCATGATGTTGGCAAAGCTGTTTGCCTGCTTGGCGCTTTCCTTCAACTGGTCATTCAGTTCACGGAAACCGGCCAGAGTCTTCTGCTCGTGGGTGAAGACCTTGACGACCTTCTGGCCTTCCATCATCTCTTCGATGTAGCCGTTCACCTTGCCCAGGTCGCGCTGCTGCTGGATGAAGTATTTGCCAGACTGCTGCGTGATCTTCTTGGAGCAGAACAGCATCAGGGCCACCATCAGCATGGTGACAACGGTCAGCTGCCAGCTCAGCATGCACATACTGGCAAACACGGACACGATGGTGATGGCACTGGACACCAGCTGCGGGATGCTCTGGCTGAGCATCTGGCGCAGGGTGTCCACGTCGTTGGTGTACACGGACATAATATCGCCGTGGGGGTGCTGGTCAAAGTATTTGATGGGCAGGCTTTCCATGTGGGTGAAAAGCTGGATGCGCAGATTTCGCAGGGTGCCCTGCGTCACGTTGACCATGGTGCGGGCGTTGAGCCATGCGGCCAGAATGCCAATGACGTAGATGATGCCCACCCGCAGCAGGGCTGCGGCCAGCGGGGCAAAATCGGGGTTCTGCTGTTTGGTCATGGGGACGATGTAATCGTCCATCAGGGTCTGCAGGAACAGGCTTGCCTGAACGTTTGCCAGTGCGCTGACCACGATGCACACCAGAACCAAGATGCAGTGGGGCAGATAGTGCTGGAACACTTCGCCCATGATGCGCTTGAGCAGCAAGCCCGGGTTCTCAACTTTGGGCTTGGGACCCATGCCGCGCGGGCCGGGGCCGCGGACTTCTTTTGCCTGAGCCATTACTGCTCACCTCCCTGCTTGTCGAAATCGCCGCCGCCCTGGGTCTGGCTGTTGTAAACTTCCTGATAGATGGCGTTGGTCTTGAGCAGCTCTTCGTGGGTGCCCAGGCCGTCAATGCGGCCATTATCCAGCACAAGGATGCGGTCTGCATCCTGCACCGAGGAAATGCGCTGTGCAATGATGATCTTGGTGGTGCCGGGGATCTCTTCCCGGAACGCCTTGCGGATCTTGGCATCGGTGGCGGTATCGACAGCGCTGGTGGAGTCGTCCAGGATCAGCACCTTGGGCTTGCGCAGCAGGGCGCGGGCGATGGTCAGACGCTGCTTCTGGCCGCCGGACACATTGGAACCGCCCTGCTCGATCCATGTATTGTACTTGTCCGGGAAGCGCTCGATGAATTCATCGGCACAGGCCAGCTTTGCAACGCGGATGCATTCTTCTTCGCTGGCGTTCTCGTCGCCCCAGCGCAGGTTATCCAGAATGGTGCCGGAGAACAGCACGTTCTTCTGCAGAACCATGGACACTTCACGGCGCAGCACGTCGAGGTTGTAGTCGCGGACATCCACGCCGCCCACCTTCACGGTGCCGGTCTCGGCGTCGTACAGGCGGGGGATCAGCTGCACCAGACTGGACTTTGCGCTGCCGGTGCCGCCGATGATGCCCAGCGTCTCACCGGGCCTGATGCGGAAGGTGATGTCGTTCAGCACCGGCTGGCCGCTGCCATGCTTATACTTAAAGGTGACATGCTCGAACTCAATGCCGCCGTCCTTCACCTGCTGCACAGGCTGCTTTGCCGGGGGCAGGTCGGTCGTCTCGTCCAGAACTTCCACGATACGCTTAGCAGAAGCGGCGGACATGGAGATCATGACGAAAGCCATGCTCAGCATCATCAGGGCCATGAGGATGTTCATGATATAGCCGAACAAGGCGTTCAGCTGGCCGGTGGTGATGGCGCCATGCAGAACGTACTTTGCGCCCAGCCAGCTCAAAGCAATGTTGCAGCCGTAGATGGCGGTGAGCATGGCGGGGTTATTGAAGCTCAGGCGGCTCTCGGCGTTGACGAACTGGTCGTACAGGCTCTGGCAGGCCTTGGTGTACTTCTCGTTCTCAAAGCCCTCGCGCACGAAGCTCTTGACCACGCGGATGGCGGAGACGTTCTCCTGCACGGATGCGTTCAGGGCGTCGTAGTTCTTGAACACGCGGTCGAAGATCTTGAAGGTGGGCACCATGATGCTTGCCAGCACTGCCACCAGAAAGACCACCGCCACCACGAAGATCAGGGCCAGCGGGCCGCCGATCATCACGGACATGAACAGTGCAAAGATCAGGTGGACCGGAGCACGCACACACATGCGCTCGATCATCTGGAATGCGTTCTGCACATTGGTGACGTCGGTGGTCATGCGGGTGACCAGACCAGCGGTGGAGAACTTGTCGATGTTGGAAAATGAATAGTGCTGGATGTTCTCATACATGGCATCGCGCAGATTGCCGGCAAAGCCGGTGGATGCCTCTGCGGCATACTTGCCGGCCAGAACGCCCAGCAGCAGCGCGACCGCCGCCACCAGGAAGGTGAGCAGGCCGTACTTGATGATGGCGTTCATGTCGCCTTTTTCAATGCCGAGGTCAATGATGAAGGCCATGATGGTGGGCAGAAGCACATCCATGACAGCTTCCAGCGCGGCAAAGAGCGGTGTCAGAACTGCGGCGCGTTTGTACTCGCCCAGATGTGACACTAACTTTTTGATCATCTGAGTTACCTCCTGTTAATTTCATTTGTTTGGTACAGAACAATTCTATACAAAACATTTTAATTGTCAATAGATTCAGAAAACTTTCGAAAAATGTTCATAGTTACTAATTTAACAAGTGGATTTCCGGCGATTTGCCGGGGATGGCAGGGCAGCATTTACCCAGCATCGGCACCGACTGCTCCGGCAAGATGCGCGACGCCATGTCTGAAGGGCGGGCTGAAATTGGAATCGACGATGCAACCTTATGTGAAATGCAAGACTTACTTTCGCTGGTGGTCTGGCGAGCGTCAGCAGGACGGAGCGGGCGGTGCCAATGCTGGCCAGAAAGATGCTGTTTCTTTCTGCGGCCCCTTCCGTGAAAATGCGTTTGGAGCGGCCCGCAGGCCGCGACAAACGCAAAATAAAAAATAATTTTTCCGCTGATATTGTCAGAGCAAAGCGGAGACAATTTCAAATCGGTTACTGCAATGCATCCCGCAGCTTGTTCAGCAGCCGCAGCAGCTCGGCGTTTTCCTCTTCCGTCAGCAAGCTGGCCACATAATCATCCGTCTGGTGGAAAGAGAGCATGGTTTTCTCGTGGAAGCGCACGCCCTCTTCGGTGAGCACCAGCTGCTTGAGCCGGGCATCCTGCGGCACACTGCGCCGCTCAATGTAGCCCTTGCGCTCCATCAGCTGCAAAATATTGGTCACAGTGGAACGGGTGATGGAAAACTCCCGCTCAATGTCCCGCTGGAACACCGGGGTATCCATGTGGCGGTAGAGATATTCTATGATCCAGCCGTGCATGGGAGTGGCCTGCTCCACGTTGTTTTCGCGTGCGAACTGGTTGATCTTGCGGAAGATCAGGTTGTCCACCCGGCGGATCTGGGCCGGGATGACCTGCGGCCCCTCCCATGGCGGGTCGGCATGCTTGCAGCACTCGTCTTTGATTTCGTCACACATAATGATTTGTCCTTTAGATTGTTTTGATGCCGGACAGTTTCAAATAAAACTGTTTGATAGCATACATATTATACAGCGGTCAAAGCGAATGTCAAGGGGAAGAAAACAATTTTAAATGCCCTCCGCTGCGCTCTGGACGTATTTAGAGGAAAAATATTTTTATAATAGAGCAACAGCAGACAGCCTGCGGGCTGTCTGCTGTTGCATTTTCACAGGAAAGGCCCAAAAGGGAAACTTCATCTGTTGCGCTTATTTCCTTTGGAAATGACCGCGCAACTGGAAAATATGCTGCTTGCAACTGCGGCCCCTTCCGTGAAAAAGCAAACCAGCCAAGCCCGCAGGCTTGGCTGGTTTGCAATATTAAAAAATAATATTTCATTATTTTATGCCCAGAGCGAAGCGGAGGGTATTCTAAATGACTATTCCAGATTGTGCCGCTTGCAGAACTGCTTGCTGGCAAGGTACATGCCGCACCAGATCACAACGGCAAGGATAAGATACACCGGGTTCCGCATCGCACTCACCAGCGACTGCCCAAACACCGCCATCATGGCCACCATGACGCCTTTGCCCAGCACCATGGTGATGAGGTAACGCCTTTCGTCGAAGTCTGAGATGCCGAACGCCAGATGCATAAAAGAGCTGGGCGTGAAGGGCAGCAGCGTGAGCATGAACAGCGACGAGGTGTCAAAGCGGTTCACCCACTGCTGGGCCTTTTGCAGCCTGGGCGAGCGGGAAGCCAGCTTCCAGAAATAGCGCTTGACCACGCGCCGCCACAGCAGAAACATGATGCTTCCGCCCAGCGCCACACCGGTCCAGCTGTACAGAAACCCCAGAAGCCCGCCGTGGGCCGCCACATTCAGCGCCACAATGGCCACCAGCGGCAGCGGCGGGAAAAAGGACTCCACCATGGCCAGCGTGATGGGCGCGATGGGCCCCAGATTGCCGAAACCGTCCAGAAGCGTCTCCCAGAATTCCAGCGTTCCCAGCTGGCGCAGCCAAAAATTCATTGCACTTTCCGTCCCTTCTGCCTGCGCACTTTCCCGAAAGCGCAGGCCGTCTATCCGTAGTATATCCACATTCTATGACAGAGCCATGAACACGAATCGACTTTTTTCGGCCCTCATGGATGGCTCTTTATTATAATACGAATCAGAAGGGCGGTTTCCTGCAAAGATCATCCGCCAGTGCAGAAGCAGCACCGGACACTCCGTCCCGGCTGCGCTCGCCAGACCTCCAGCGAAAGAAAGCTTTTCTTTCCACGTGGGGCAGCATCGTCGATTATAAGAGATGCCCGCCCTTCAGACATGGCGTCGCGGCATCGTGCCGGAGCATCCGGTGCCGCTTCCGGGGCAGTATGGCTTACCCTTCTGCCGCCTGCTTCTCCGCCCGGGCTTTCATCCGCTCCAGCTGAGCAGCGCGCTGCTTCTCCCACCGGGCAAGGCCTGCTTCGTCCGGGATCTGCAGGCAGCGGGCATAGCTCCAGTGCAGACCGTCCCGGCGGGCCAGTTTGTACCGCTGAAATACGCCTTTGCCCACAGCATTTTCGGTGCCGTTGCAGTGGGGGCAGCGGCTCAGGGTATACCAGCTGTTGCTGCCCTTTTTCAGCCACACGTCGTCCGGAGCCAACGGTGCGCCGCACTCCGGGCAGTTCATGGTGTAGATCTTCGGGTCAGTGCGCCATGTGTACTGCTCCACATAGCCGTGGAACACCTCAAAGTTCCGGTAGTCGCCGGGGGCGGGGCACAGGCTTGCCCGCAGAGCCTCGTCTTCAGTGGGATAAGCCGCCAGACCAGCCCGCAGATCCAGCAGGCGGCAGACATCGGCAGTATATAAAGTGTCCGACAGTGCATCGTGGAACTGCCGTTCCATGGGGATGCCCATGCGGGTGACGACGCTTTCCAGCGTCATGCCCTCGCCTTCCTTGCGGGGATGTTCCCGCAGGAACACCTGCTGCAGGTCGTACCAAACCGTGGGCTTTGACTCGTCGATGTTGCACAGGAACAGATTCTGCTTGAGCACCGGCACATCGTCCATGCCCCACTCGGCAAACTCGGCGTCCGGGCCGCACCACTGCATGAAGCGGCGCAGGCCCTGCACGATGGGCTCGCCCTTGTCCAGATCAGCCTGAGTCAGGCCGGTGACTTTGGCGATGTGATGCTGCAGCTTGCGGAAGATGCGCGGGCGCAGGTGGATGGAAAAGGTGTCCAGCACGTTGGCATCCTCGTCGATCTTCACAGCGCCGATCTCCACGATCTCGCCCCGGAAGGTCTGCTGCACGCCGTGATAATTAAAGGTATACGGCTGGTAGCCGATGTTCCATTCCAGATCAAATAAAACCAGATTGCGCGGCATTTTGTTAATCCTCTCGTAATGGTAAACGGGCTCGCCCTCTCCGTCATCACTAACGTGATGCCACCTCTCTCAGGGGGAGAGGCCTTGGCAGTACAGTAAGCTTTTCGGTTCTGCCAAAGGCTCCCCCTTTGGGGGAGCTGGCGCGTCAGCGCCTGAGAGGGCGAGGATGTTATCCTAAAATAAACTTCTCCACCGCCTCGGCCACGCCGTCATGGTTGTTATCGGCGGCGGTCACATAGTTGGCGGAATCCTTCACAGGCTGCTCAGCGTTCTGCATGGCCACACCCACACCGGCATACTCGATCATGGAGCGGTCGTTCAGGCCGTCGCCGCAGGCCATGAGGTTCTCACGGGTCAGGCCCATGCGCTGCAGCAGAGCGGCCAGACTGTCATCCTTCGCCACGCCCAGAGGCACCGCCTCAATGAAGAAGGGGCTGGAAGGGTACAGATCGATCCGGCCCTCAAACTGCTTCTGACCAGCGGCACACACCTCGTCCCGGCGGGCCGGGTCCAGCGTGATGAGCATCTTGCAGATGGGGTAATCCACATACTCTGCCATGTTGTCCACATGGAACATCTGCAGCTTGGTGGTGAAGCACTCCTTGTTGGCCCACTCATCCTTGTCCCGCTCGCAGACGATGCCGCGGTTGTCATAGGTCAGGATAGCCACATCCTGCTTTTCAGCAAAGGCGCACAGCTCCGGGATGACCGCCGGGTCGAGGGTCTTTTCCACCAGCGTTTCGCCGGTGCGGCAGTCCACGATCTTGCCGCCGTTGTAGGACAGGATGCAGCCGCCTTTCTTGTCCAGCCCCAGGTCTTTGGCCAGCGGAGTGATGCCTGCTGTCGGCCGGCCGGAAGCCAGCACAAGGGTGACGCCCTTTTCGATGGCTGCGTCCAGCGCAGCACGGGTGCGGGGGGTGACGACTTTCTGGTCGTTGGTCAGGGTGCCGTCCAGATCCAGCGCCAAAACTTTGATCTCAGCCATATATTTTCCATTCCTCTCTTTACAGGGGTAAAATTTTGCTTACATTCTTTATTGTACAATGAAACGCCCCTCTCTTTCAACCCTTCCGGCCCGGTTTGTGGAAAAAACGGGTCTGTTGTTCCCGCTTTACAAGCTTCCCTGCATGGTTTATACTGAAAAGGCAAATAAGCTTTCAACGCGGAGAGGTTCGGCATGGCATACGAAACAGACAAGCTCACATTAGATATTCTGCCCCTGTCGGCAGGCGGCGCACGGCTGGTGCGGGTGTACGGCACCGAGCCCTGCGTGACTCTTCCCTCTGCTCTGCCTGCACCGGAGGGCGGCAGCTTTTCCGTCACGGAGCTGGGTGACTACTGCTTTTCCGAAAAGCCCCGCAGCCTGCCCGCGCCGGACAAGCTCTGCCGCTATGAGGTAACGCCGGACGGCACCGCCCGGCTGACCCGGGCCTTTGGCCAGAACGTGGGCGGCACTTCCCGCCGATATGATTTCGGCTTCGACACACCTGCTTCGGTGGAAGATGACCTGCACCCGGTGTGCGGGAACTTCCTTGAAGAGCTGACCCTGCCGGACAGCCTGCAGGTCATCGGCAGCTGCGCGTTCTACAACTGCCGCAAGCTTCGCCTGCTCACCGTGGGCGCAGGGAACCTGACCATGGGCAGCGATGTGTTTTTGAACTGCTTCGCCTTGGAAACCATCCGGGTGCAGGCAAGGCCCGAGGACTCCACCGGCCTGTTTGCCCTCGTCAACAATATCACCGAGGCTGTGCGGGCAGAGTTCCGGCCCGCCGGGGCAGCGGAGCCCCTGGCTTCGCTGTGGTACCCCGCCTACTGGGAAGACTACGAAGAGACCCCGGCCCACATCCTGCTGCATACCTTTTCCGGGCAGGGATATCATTACAGACAGTGTTTTCTCGACAACAAATTCCTCCCCGCAGAATACGATGCGATCTTCCCGCAGGGCCACGACGCCGACGACGCCAACATCATGGCCATGCTCTGCTTCGACCGCCTGCGCTGCCCGTGGCAGCTGAGCGGCACCGCCGCCGGGCACTATCGGGAGTTTCTCACCGCCAACACGGACCGTGTGCTCACCCGCCTGCTGAAGGCGCAGGACAACGATGCTGTGCGTGCACTCATTGCACTGGATGTGCTGGACAGGGACGGCTTTGCGGAAGCCGCCGCCCTTGCCGCAAAGTCAGAGAATGCATCCGCCGCCGCAATGCTTGCCGATGCGGAACACAAAAAGTACGCGGCAGAGAAGAAGAAAAACAGATACGATTTTGATTTCTGAACTTAAGGCTTCCCCCTCGGGGGAAGCTGTCTGCAAGGCAGACTGATGAGGGGTAGTTATCTTCTGAACCCGTTTCTGGAAACGGAATCTAGCCGCAGCTTCCCCTCATCCGGCACTTCGTGCCACCTTCCCCCGAGGGGGAAGGCTTTCGCTCTTTTATAAGTGAGGTGAACCCCTTGCCAAAAGAAAAATTCTTTGACCCCCGCAAGCCGTTCCAGTCCCAGCGGCCCGAGACCCACGAGGAGTGGCAGGCCCGCATGGGCGGCGAAGTGCTGGCCGTTGTGCGCAGCGGGCTGTATCTGGACTTCCGTTTTCTGGACATGGCCCTCTCTGCCCTGACCCCCTCGCCGGACGAGCGGTGCATGGTGCTTGCCACCGACGGCCAGATGCTCTACTATCAGCCCAGCCGTCTGCTGCGGCTGTATCAGGAGAACCCAAAGTATCTCAATCGGTTGTATCTGCACACGATATTCCACTGCGTATTCCGTCACCTCTGGCTGCGGGGCCGCCGGGAGCCTCAGATGTGGAACCTGGCCTGCGACATCGCGGTGGAAAACGTCATCGACAGCCTGAACCGTGCCAGCGTCAAGCGTCCGCTGACTTATGTGCGCCAGAACGCCTACCAGCAGATTGCCGCCGAAGAAAAGGTCGTGGCGGCAGCACCGGTCTACCGCTGGCTGACCCGCCAGACGCCCGGCGTCCTGCGCCAGCTGGAACGGGAGTTTTTCACCGATGACCACCGCCTGTGGCCCAAAGATGCCCCCGACCAGCCCCAGCAGACGCCCACGCCCCTGCCCCAGAAAACATGGCAGAAGATTGGCGAGCGGATGCAGACCGAGCTGGACCTGCGGGACAAAGAAGCCGGCGACGGCACCGACGCGCTGAAGCAGCAGGTGAAAGCCGCCAACCGCAGCCGCCGCAGCTATAAGGATTTTCTGCGCCGGTTCTGCATCCTGCGGGAAGAAGTGAAGCTTGACCCGGATGAGTTCGACCTGAATTTTTACACCTACGGCCTTTCGGTCTACGGCAACCTGCCGCTTATTGAACCTCTGGAGACCCGGGAGAGCAAAAAAATCGAGGAGCTGGCACTGGTCATCGACACCAGCTACTCTACTTCCGGTGAGCTGGTGCGGGCGTTCCTTGCCGAGACCTACACCCTGCTGAAAGGTCGGGAGAACTTCTTCCACCGGATGAACCTGCACCTCATTCAGGCGGACAACGCCATCCGGCAGGATATCCTCATCCACAACGAAGACGAACTCATCCATGCCATGAACCACTTTGAGCTGCGGGGCGGCGGCGGAACCGACTTCCGCCCGGCCTTTGAATATGTGAACCAGCTGTGCGCCGAGAAAAAGTTCTCGAATCTGCGGGGCCTGCTCTACTTCACCGACGGCATGGGCACCTACCCGGCCAAGCGCCCAGCCTACGACACTGCTTTTCTGTTTTTGGGCGACCGGTTCGACGACGCCAATGTGCCACCATGGGCCATGAAGGTAGTTCTGGACGAAGAAGAATTCACCGGGGCTGCGGCCCGCCCGCAAAGCACCCTTGCCGACGCACTGGCCGAGGAAGACGACCTCTACCGTGATCTGAACAACTCCTGACAACGAGGGGGAATTTTTGTTATGAACATCAAACGAGCCAAGGAAGAAATCGAACGCACCGTCAAAGCGTACCTCGCCAAGGACGCACTGGGCGAATACGCCATCCCGGCCATCCGCCAGCGTCCCATCCTGCTGATGGGCCCTCCGGGCATTGGCAAGACCCAGGTGATGGAGCAAGTGGCCCGGGAGTGCGGTGTGGCGCTGGTGGCCTACACCATCACCCACCACACCCGCCAGAGCGCCGTGGGCCTGCCCTTTATCCGCCAGCGCAACTACGGCGGAAAGGACGTCTCGGTGACCGAATATACCATGAGCGAGATCATTGCCAGCATCTACGCCAAGATGGAAGCCACCGGCCTTTCCGAGGGCATCCTGTTCATCGACGAGATCAACTGCGTGTCCGAGACGCTGGCCCCCACCATGCTGCAGTTTTTGCAGTGCAAGACCTTCGGCAATCAGGCTGTGCCTGCGGGCTGGGTCATCGTGGCGGCAGGCAACCCGCCGGAGTACAACAAATCCGTCCGTGATTTCGACATCGTCACCCTCGACCGCGTGCGCCGCATGGACATCGAACCCGACCTGCCGGTGTGGAAAGACTACGCCCGTGCCGCCCACATCCACAGCGCTATCCTGAGCTATCTGGAACTGCACCCGCAGAACTTCTATCAGATCAACGCCGATGTGGATGGCACCCAGTTCGTCACTGCCCGCGGCTGGGAAGACCTCTCCAACCTGCTGGACACTTACGAGAGCCTTGGCCTGCAGGCCGATGAAGACCTCATCCGGGAGTACATCCAGCACCCGAAGATCGCAGAGGACTTCTCCGCCTACCTCGATCTCTATTATAAATACCGCGACGACTACGGCGTTGAGGAGATTCTCGCCGGTCAGGCAAAGCCCGCTGTGTTTGCGCGGCTGCTGCAGGCACCTTTCGACGAGCGGCTGTCTCTGGTCAGCCTGATTTTGTCCGGCCTCGGCACCCGATTCGTCGCATCCCGCCAGGCTGACGCTGTGGCGGACGCCTGCTATGCTTTCCTGCGGGAGACCAAAAAAGCCCTTGCCACCCTGCCGGAAGACATCCCGGACGGCTCTGCGGAACTGTTCCACCAGCAGATCGTGGATTATGACGCCGAGACCCAGCGCCAGCGTGCCGCCGGGCTGCTGAGCAAAGACGCCCTTACCACCCGCCTGCAGGTGCTGGCCGTGCTGCGCCAGTGGGAGGGCGAGCTGCGCCGGGCCAATGCCGCCGGGACGCAGGAAGCTTTCGACCTGCTGCGGGGGCAGTTCCGTTCTCTTGCCGATGACCGTGAAAAAGCCCAGCAGACCGCCAGCGCCGCGCTGGAAGCGGCCTTCGACTTCATGGAGCAGGCCTTCGACGAGAGCCAGGAAATGGTGGTGTTCGTCACCGAACTGACTGTGAACCCGGCATCCCATGCCTTCCTCACCGAGAACGGCTGTGAGCGCTACTTCAAATACAACAAAGATCTGCTGCTGGATCACCGCAAGGCCGCTCTGCAGCAGGAGCTGGCGGCAGAGCAGCGCCGCCACGGCGGGGTGTGAGCCATGGCAGAAAACATCCTGTTCAGCATGAACAGCACCATGCCGCTGTTCTTCATCATGCTTCTGGGCTATGTGCTGCACCGCACCGGTTTTCTGAGCGACGAGTTCGTAGCCGGAGCAAATAAATTCGTGTTCTATGTTGCCCTTCCGGTGCAGCTCTTCCGCGACCTTGGCAAAAACGATGTCCGCGCCTCTTTTGACGGCCGGTATGTGCTGTTCTGCTTTGTGGTCACTCTGGTGTGCATCCTCGTCATCTGGGCGCTGGCAAAAGTCTTTTTGAAGGGCACCGGCCTTGTGGGCGAGTTCGTGCAGGTGTGCTACCGTTCCTCGGCGGCCATCCTCGGCTCGGCTTTTCTGCAGAGCATCTACGGCGATGCCAGCATGTCCAGCCTGATGATCCTGGGCAGCGTGCCGCTTTACAACATCATGGCCGTGGTCATCCTGATGCTGGAGAGCCCCAGTTCCACCCAGAACGGCTCCCTGGCTGCCCGGCTGAAAAAAAGCGTAAAGGGCATTCTGACCAATCCCATCCTGCTGGGCATCGCGGCAGGCTTTGCGTGGAGCATGCTGCACATCTCCATGCCTGCCATGCTGGATAAGGCCCTTTCCAACGTGGCCGGGCTGACCAGCCCGTTGGCCCTGCTTGCCATCGGCGCGGGCTTCAAGGGCCGCAAGGCTCTGGGCTACCTCAAACCGACAGCTGTGGCCACGGTGGTCAAGCTGATGATCCTGCCGGCGCTGTTCCTGCCGCTGGCGGTGCACTTCGGCTTCACAGACGAAAAACTGGTGGCACTGCTGGTGATGCTGGGCAGCATCACCACCCCGGCGTGCTACGTCATGGCAAAGCAAATGGGCCACGAGGGCGTGCTCACCGGCAGCGTGTGCGTCACCACCACCCTGTTCAGCGCGTTCAGCCTGACATTCTGGCTGTTCGTGCTGCGGAGCTTCGGGTACATCCTGTAACATAAAAAGGAAGGAACTGCATCGCAGTTCCTTCCTTTTTTGTTATTCTTC
Source organism: Oxalobacter sp. (assembly GCA_963615785.1). Lineage (GTDB taxonomy): Bacteria > Bacillota > Clostridia > Oscillospirales > Ruminococcaceae > Faecalibacterium. The sequence goes on from CAVEID010000005.1 coordinate 95,844, forward strand.
CATTTCCAGCTCTGTGAACCATTCCCGCATACGGTCAGGGCGGTTGGTGACGATGGCGTCCGGCTGCAGCGGCCAGAGATAACGTGCTGCTTCCTCCGTGTCCACGGTCCAGAACGCGGCCTTGATGCCAAGGTCGTGCAGCCGCTGCACAAGGCCGGTCTGCTGATAGGCCGTGTGATACTCACAGTTCACCCAGTCCGGCTTGAAATCCAGCGTTTTCACATACTCCGCCGGGTCGCGCTGCTGGCGGATCTTGCCCATGATCTCCTGCAGGCTGTCGCCGGGGAAGCTGGCCCGCAGCATGCTGAACTTGTCGCTCACCCAGCGGGCGAGCCAGCTGCAGTTCTCGTCGTCCACGTTTTCCACCGTCAGCGGCGGCAGCTGTGGAAAATCATCGTCTTCTTCCAGCCCGTTCTGCATTCCCAGCAGTTCCCAGGTGCCCTTGGGCAGTGCCAGCGTCTCCACTGCACCGTACACCAGCGCGCCCACCTTCAGCTCCGGCATCTGCTGTTTTGCCTGCCGCAGATGGTCGTGGTTGAAGGAGGTCAGCACCAGCTTGTCTCCCAGACCCGAAGCCCGGACTTCTTCCAGCACACGGGACACGAACTCAGTGTCGCCGTCCACGGGCGCTTTCATCTCCAGCTGCACCTGCGTGCCTTCCATGTCTGCACACAGCGCCAGCGCCTCCTGCAGGGTGGCGATCTTCTCATCCTTGAAGCTCACATCCTTCCAGCTGCCGAAATCCAGATCTTTCAGCTCACCTTCGGTCATATCGTAGATCTTGCCGGTGATGTCGGTGTGCAGATCAATGATATAGTCGTGGTGGATCACCAGCTTTTTGTCGCTGGTCTGCTGGACGTCCATCTCCACGCCGTCCGCACCCACTTCCATCGCCTTGCGGAAGGCCGCCAGCGTGTTTTCCGGTGCAAGATAGGATGCGCCCCGGTGCGCAATGATCTCAGGTGTCATAAAATTCAATCGTCCCTCTCTGTTTCTGCCCTTCCCCACAGTTCACCGCAGCCGTTCCGCAAAGCGCGGCCATCAGGCTCAGCCAAGATCGGTGCCGTCCGATGCAATGACTTTTTTGTACCAATAGAAGCTGTCCTTGCGGCTGCGGGCCAGTGTGCCCTTGCCGTCGTTGTCCTTGTCCACATAGATGAAGCCATAGCGTTTCTTCATTTCGCCAGTGGACGCCGACACCAGATCGATGGGGCCCCAGGTGGTGTAGCCCATCAGGGGCAGGCCGTCCTCGTTGATGGCCTTTTCCATCTGCTCAATGTGGGCGCGGAGATAATCGATGCGGTAGCTGTCGTGGATGGAGCCGTCCGCTTCCACCTTGTCCACCGCGCCGAGGCCGTTCTCCACAATGAACATGGGCTTCTCGTAGCGGTCATAGATGGTGTTCAGGGTCACACGCAGGCCGATGGGGTCGATGGCCCAGCCCCACTCGCTGGCCTTGAGATAGGGGTTCACGGCTGCTTCAAACACCGCGTTGCCGTCTGCCTTTTCGCCTGCCAGGATCTCCTTGTCCACAGTGATGCAGCGGCTGGAATAGTAGCTGAAGGACACGAAATCCACGGTGCCCTCTTTCAGGATCTCGTCGTCGCCCGGCTCGGTCTTCAGCTCAATGCCGGCACGCTCCATCCGCTTTTTTGCCCACACGGGGTAAGCGCCGCGTGCCTGCACATCGGTGAAGAAATAATTGTCGCGGTCGGCTTCCTGAGCAGCGCGGACATCCTCCGGCGCACAGGTGCGGGGATAAAACTGGCCCGCTGCCAGCATACAGCCCACCATGGCCCCGGGCATCTTTTCGTGGGCCAGCTTCACGGCCTTTGCGCTGGCCACCAGTTCATAGTGTGCAGCCTGATATTTGACCTGCTCCGCGTTCTCACCGGGGTGGAATACCAGGCCCGCACCAGTGAATGGCAGATGCAGCAGCATGTTGATCTCATTGAAGGTCAGCCAGTATTTCACCTTGCCCTTGTAGCGGTCAAACAAAATCTCACAATAGCGGACATAGGCGTCCACCATGCGGCGGTCTTTCCAGCCACCGTACTTCTTAATGAGGGCAATGGGGGTGTCGAAGTGGCAGATGGTGACCAGCGGCTCAATGCCGTGCTTATGGCACTCGTCGAAGAGGTCTTCGTAATACTTCAGGCCCTCTTCGTTGGGCTGGGTGTCGTCGCCGTTCGGCAGGATGCGGGTCCATGCAATGGACAGACGGTAGCACTTGAAGCCCATCTCCGCAAAGAGGGCGATGTCCTCTTTGTAGTGGTGGTACATGTCGATGGCTTCATGGCCGGGGTAATAGTGCCGGTCGTCGCATTCCAGCATTTCCAGCTCGCCCCGGGCCACCGGGAAACGGTCCGGCCCGAAGGGGGTCACATCCACCGTGGCAAGGCCCTTGCCGCCATCCTGCCATGCGCCCTCACACTGATTGGCTGCAGTCGCGCCGCCCCAGAGAAAACTTTTCGGAAAACTGCCCATAAAAATACCTCCTTATAAAATTGTGTGCTGCTTTTCAGACAGGCCGACAGATAATTTCCAATGCAACTGATCCGCCAGGGCGGGGGATGGAATGCCCCGCTGCATTTGCGTGGAAAGCTATCTGTCGTACCGCAAGCTTGTGGGTATGGCCTGTGTACCGGGAGTTTCTCCGAGGACTTCCGGGAGGTGGGACCCTGTTGCCCGCAGGGCAATAGGGCGGGACAGGTGTCCCGGGCTGTCCGAGGAGAAAGCTGCCGGCACACGGTTTTTCGGCTTGCTTCATGGTACACTTTACTAAGTATACAATACCGCACAATTTTCCGATTGTCCATGCCCGCATTTCACCAAAAAAGTGCTTCATTCTTGTGAAAGTACGACTTTTATCGTCAAATCGACGAATTTTGCCGTTGTTTTTTGCGCACTTTTCACGAGAAAAACACAAAAACAACTCAATTTTCCTTTCATTCTGTTCCTTTCAAACTGTCCGCAGACATGGTACAATAATGCCGTAAGATACACCGCCGCACACCGGCATTGGAAAATGGAGTGTTTGATTATGACTGAGTTCAAGCCCATCAAAGAAGGCAAGGTTCGTGAGATCTATGATAACGGTGACAGCCTCATCATGGTTGCCACCGACCGCATTTCCGCGTTTGATGTCATCCTGAAAAACAAGGTCACCAAAAAAGGCACCGTTCTGACCCAGATGAGCAAGTTCTGGTTCGATTACACCCGCGACCTTCTGCCCAACCACATGCTGAGCGTGGACGTGAAGGACATGCCGGAGTTCTTCCAGCAGCCCCAGTTTGACGGCAACAGCATGATGTGCCGCAAGCTGACCATGCTGCCCATCGAGTGCATCGTGCGCGGCTACATCACCGGCAGCGGCTGGGCCGGCTATCAGAAGACCGGCGTCGTCTGCGGCATCCAGCTGCCCGAGGGCCTGAAAGAGTCCGACAAGCTGCCTGAGCCCATCTACACCCCCTCCACCAAGGCTGAGATCGGCGATCACGACGAGAACATCTCCTACGAAAAGAGCATCGAGGTGCTGGAAAAACAGTTCCCCGGCCACGGCGAAGAGTACGCCACCAAGCTGCGCGACTACACCATCGCTCTGTATAAGAAGTGCGCTGAGTATGCCCTCTCCCGCGGCATCATCATTGCGGACACCAAGTTCGAGTTCGGCCTGGACGAGAACGGCAATGTGGTGCTGGGCGACGAGATGCTGACCCCGGATTCCTCCCGCTTCTGGCCGCTGGAGGGCTATGAGCCGGGCCACAGCCAGCCCTCTTTCGACAAGCAGTTCGTCCGCGACTGGCTCAAGGCCAACCCCGACAGCAACTATGACCTGCCCCAGGATGTCATTGACAAGACCATTGCCAAGTATCTGGAAGCTTACGAGCTGCTGACCGGCAAGAAGCTGTAAATTTTACCAAGATAAGCAGAACCCCGGCAGGACGTCATGTTCTGCCGGGGTTCTCTTCGTTTTTGCTTAATTCTGCGTGATGTCGCCGGGCGTGACCACAAATGTCGCTGACTGTCCGCCCGCATAGGAGGGCGTGTAGGTCAGCACGGCGTTCTCCCACCCGGAGCCGGACAGCTCAAAATAGACCACGATATCCGAATCCGTTCCATCCGGCAGCAGTTCGCCTTCGCCCAGTTCGCCCCAGTCATCATTGGCGATCAGCTCCGGTGTCGTGTAGAAATACCGTCCGTCCTGCGCATTTTTGAGCGTCTTTCCTCCGCTTGTCACGGTGAACTCGGTCTTTTTCTGGTAAGCTGCACGCACCGTATCATATTCGGCCTCCGACTGAATGGCGATCCTGTTTCCATGCCAGATGCTCTTTCCGCTGCCGTTGTGGATCGTGAAATCAACTTCCAGAACGTCCGGCGCTTCCCACACATATTGACCTCTCGTGACACTTTCCAGCGTCACCGTCACTCCGCCCAGATTTACCGTCTGCCCTAGTTTCAGTGCGCCAGCCGTGCTTTGAGCGGCGGCGGGCTTTTCTTCTGCGGCCTTTTCTTCCGGCTGCTCCTGTTCGTCCGTGTCCTCCGGCTGCTCTTCCAGTCCGTTTTCTTCCTCGGTCTGCTCTTCTTCAGGGTTTTCCTCTTCGGGCCCGTTCTGCTCCGAAGAAGCGGTCAGGCGGGTGCAGGCGTCGTCTGCCTTGTTTTTCAGGTCTTCCAGATCCTGCTTTGTCAGGTTCGTGTTGTCCACGGCGATTTTGCCCAGCACCATGACCACCGCTTTATAGTCCAGCAAGGCATCTTCGTTTTGCTCCGTCCGCTCGTTCACCTCGGCGCGGCCCATATAAGCCTGTGCCTGCGTGTAGGGGCTCTCCTCCGTCTTCTCAATGATGGTGGTGTAGTCCGCCTTGGCCTCGTCGTACTGTTCCAGCCCGACATATGCTTCCGCACGGCCCATATACGCCGGAATGTTCTCCGGGGCCAGCTGGATGACCTCCGTGAAGGACGCCACAGCTTCGGTGTAGTTCTGCTCGGTCAGATACTTCTGGCCCAGCTGCAGCTGTTTCATGGCTTTTTTGCTGTTGGATTCACAGCCCGTGAGCAGCACGAGCAGCGCAAACAAAGCCGCCACAATCCGGAATTTTTTTCCGATTTTTATCTCTTTCATCGTCTGCCTCATTTTACTTTTTCGTTTTAGCTATAAACTACAACCGTATCCCAATCTTTAATACCAATTGCCACCTTTGTACTTTCCTGAGGGCCACTGCCATATCCATTTGCCCAATACATCTGATAACCCGGAATCATCGGAAGCAACTCATTGATTTTTGCATCACACTCATCTCTGCTAATTTCATCATTTTGATATTTGCTCCACCATGTCACCATCTGGTTGACTGTTGACTGATTATCTGTATCCAAAACAACCGGTGCATACCCCATATGAGCACGCATTTCATTGATATCTGCCAGTACATATTGTGCTGTTAGAGCTGTATAAGTTTGGGTGGGCGTTGTCTTTTTAGTAGTTTGTGTCGGTGCCGCTGCAGGCTTCGGCTCTTCCTTCTGCTTGAAGCCGTTTTCAGGCTTGTCGTTTTTCCAGGTGTAAGTTTCCGCGGTCAGGTCGGTCTTGGCGGGGTTCAGGATGAACCACACGCCCTCGCCCTCACGGCTGCGGCCCTCGCAGGCACCATAGTAGACATACAGTTTGGAGAGGGAAACACCGCTCACCTCTTCGGCAGTGGGCTGTGCCACAGCTTCCAGAGCGTCGGCGGTGACGGTGCCGTTTTCCGTCTCGTTCACATCGGGCCATGCCGTGTCGCCCGCATAAACGGCCAGCATCTTGCCGTCTGCATCATAATAGCGCAGCTGATAGCCGCGGGCCAAAAGGTTCTGCATGGCGGTCTTTGCAGCGTCGGTGGTCAGCAGCTCCTTCACCTTGTCGTATGCCTTGGTGCTGTCGGCCTGTACGGCTGCTGCTGCCTGCCCCAGCACGTTCTGTGCTTCGGTCAGCTGAATGCCTTCCGCATACTCTGCGTGGTTCACTTCGTCCAGCCAGCTGTCCGAAGCGTTCAGGTCGCCGGCCTTGCTCTTGGCAAGGCTCATGGCTGCCAGCAGAGCGTCGCGCTCTGCGGTCTTATCGCTGCCCAGCTCAATGAGGGCGTCGTAGTCCGGCAGAACCGCATCATAGTTTTCCAGCTTACTGTTTGCGTCGGCGCGGCCGGTGTAGGCATTGATCTTGTTTTCCGTCACGTCCAGCACATCCGTATCATCCGGCAGTTTTGCAAGGCTGTTCAGAGCGTTGGTGTATTCCGCTGCAGCAGCTTCGTTCTGGCCGAAGAACGCGCTCAGGCGGGCACAGGCGTTGTAAACTTTGATCTTCAAAGCTTCCAGTGCCTGTTCCGTGAGGTCGGTGATCTTTTCCACATCCACTTTGTCCAGCGCTGTGGAAGCCGACTTGTAGTCGCTCAGTGCGTCTTCATTGTCCGTGGTCGTCTCGTTCACCTCGGCACGGCCCATATAAGCCTGTGCCTGTGTATAGGGGCTCTCCTCCGTCTTCTCAATGACGGTGGTGTAGTCTGCTTTGGCCTCATCGTACTGTTCCAGCCCGACATACGCTTCCGCACGGCCCATATACGCCGGGATGTTGTCCGGGGTCAGCTGGATGACCTCCGTGAAGGACGCCACAGCCTCGGTGTAGTTCTGCTCGGTCAGATACTTCTGGCCCAGCTGCAGCTGTTTCATGGCTTTTTTGCTCTTGGATTCACAGCCTGTGAACAGCATGAGCACCACAAGCAGTGCCGCAAGCAGCCGCAAAGGGTTCTTTTTTCGTTCCGCAATCATCTGGTTTCTCCTTTTTTCGCAAGCTCCGGCGGGCAAGCCCCGCCCTTACAGCCCAAGCATACCCCAGTGCAGCCCCTGCCGTCAAGCCATATTTCTCTTTTGCGCGCAAAAAAAGCTTCCGCGCAATGCACGGAAGCTTTTTCGTTTCATTCAGCCTTTTCTCGACCCGCTCAGTTCTGAACTTTCTGCCGAAGATCCTTCAGCCTCTTCGGGTTCGTCCGGCTGGTCGTTTTCCTCGTCCAGCAGGTACTGCACCTCGGTCTGCTTTGCCATCTGGTCGGCTGTCCAGTCCAGCTGCGCAATGCCGTCCAGTTCCAGCGTGTACTGCTCCACCCCCTGCGGCCTGCCGGAATCAAGGCTCTGGCCCGGGTCGCTTTCCGGAGACCAGGTGATGACCAGACTGTTGGGCTGCACCGTGCATTTCTGCACGGCGTCGGTCACGCTGCGGCAGCTCTGCGCGAACTCCTCGGCGCTGTCATAAGAGCCGAACAGCTGCACATTCAGGCTCACATAGCCGTTCCCGTCGTGAATGTCCTCCAGCGTTTTGGGGTCGCTGGTGTAGAGATACACATTTCCGCCGATGTCCTTCACACTGACATCCGAGGCCGTTTCCTTGATCTTATCGTAAGCTTCCACGGTGTATTCCTGGCTCAGCTTCGTGCTGGTCTGGCGGCGTTCGGGGCTGAAATCTTCCCACACCACAGGCAGCAGGGACAGACAGAAACACCCGCCCATGAGCACAAGGCAGATGAGCACCGACCAGAAATCATATTTCCAGCGGCTCGGGCGTGCGGCAAAGAACAGCACCTCGCCGCCCAGCAGAATCAATCCTGCCGCCGGGGCAATTTTCAGCACCAGTTTCCAGTCAAACCCCGGCACGAAGTGGCAGCACAGGAAGAAGATGCCCGCTGCGATCAGGCATGCACCCAGTGTGAAGCTGCCCACCCGGCGCGGGGGGAACTCTTTTGCAGGCTTTTGGGGCTGCATCTCAGGCGTTTCCTGAACGGAATCATTCTCGTGGATGTTATTCTTCTCGTCCATCGTCGTCACCCTCCGCGTTGTCGTCCGGAGTCACGGGCCTGCTCAGCAGGCTGGCCAGCTTGGGCATGGCAAAGCCGGGCTTTTCTTCGGCAGGCTGGGCAGTTTCGGTTCCCACATATTCCTGAAAATCTTCCTCTTCCGGAGCAGACTGTTTTTTCTGCTTTCTGCCCTTGGGGCCGCGCACCAGCCAGATGCCGCAGACAATGAGGGCCACGCAGACCACGATCTCCGGCAGCTGATCCATCATCAGGTAAAGTGCGCGGAAGAAGGGGATCTCCTTGCCCCAGCGCCACACGATGTCGCCCAGCGTGTTCATGATGATGTTCTGGTAGGCTACCAGTGCACCCAGAGCGATAAGGCCCCAGCCCAGCAGCTTGTGGCTGTCCATCATGAACTGCTCCATGCGCTTATCGTGCCAGTTGATGTGCACCAGATAGTCGTCCTCCGGGGCCGTTCCTGCGCCGATCTGGGCACGGAGGTTGAAGGTGTCAAAGAAGCTGTACATCCACACGATGGCGCAGCCAACGACCAGCGGGCCCAGCAGCGCTCCGGCCGCAATGAACAGGCAGAACATCGTGATCAGCGAAAGGCCGCGCTTCATATAGCCCTGATACATCTGACCTGCGCCCGGGCAGAAGGCAAAGAAGAAGGTCAAAATCCCGTTTTTCATCATGATCGATTCCCTCATTTCGTTTGATCGTTAAGCGTTGATCGTTTTATATTTTCATGGCTGCCGAACAGCAGGCTGTTGAGCACCTCGGTGAAGCTGATCTTGCTTTGCGGCTCGGTGTCATCGATGGGTCGGCCGAGCTGCTCCGGCTGCTCCGGCTTGCGGCCATCCTCCACCGGCTTTCCCAGCTGCCAAGGGTCTTCGTCGGTCTGGCTCTGGCTGGTTTCCGGCATCCAGCTGTGCAGCTGCTGGCGGAAGCTCAGCAGCTGGCCGATGGTACCGGAGCGCCACATGGTCAGCGCCAGCACTGCGGCCACTGCAGCCACTGCGGCGCGGCCCCAGGTGTTCTGCATCAGCCGCACCCAGATGGTGCCCATCACAGCGCTGTGGGCGGAGCGGGGCGGTGTTTCCAGCACATCTGCCGTCAGCAATGCCGTGTAGCGGTCCATGCATTTGTCGCAGTAAGACAAATGCTCTGCCGCTTCCAGCCTGCCCATCTCATCCAGCTGCCCCTTCGTCAGGGCCTGCAGCCCCTCATCCGTCAGGCAGCCATTTTCATCAAACAGTTCCATGCACGCACTCCTTTCCGTCATTTTCTCGCTGCAAGATCTGCTGTGCCAGCATCTTTTTGGCCCGGTAGATCTGGGCTTCCACCGTCTTGGGCGGGCGGCCGCACAGCTGCGCCGCCTGCGCCATGGTGTGCTGCTCCAGCAGCACCAGGCGGCAGGGCGTTTTGTAGGGTTCCCGCAGGTCAAGGATCATCCGGGTGAGTTCTTCCTCGCCCAGCGTTTCCAGCACCTGCTGTTCCGGCTGGCAGTCCGGCGGAGCCCCCTCCAGCGCCAGCACCTCGTCCCCGGGCGTGTTCACCCTGCGCACCCACGCACTGCGCAGATAATCCTTTGCTTTGTTGGATGCGATGCGGGCCAGCCATTGCTTTTCATACCCGGGCGGGCAGCGGTCGATGGCCCGCCACGCCGCCAGAAAGGTCTCCTGCGTCAGGTCCTGTGCGTCCTGCACATCCGGCACCAGCTGGTGGCAGACCGTGTATACGAGCGCCTGATAGTTCTGCACCATCGCGCTGAATTCCAAGGTCGTCAACGATCCGCACACCTTCCTTTCCGGTTTCCCCGTGTTTTTTGAAGAGCCTCTGCGCGGCCCCTCTGTCTTCTCAAACGAATCACAGGAAGATTTTCCTGCGCAAAACGCAGAACTTTTTTGCTTTCTATGATACAATGGAACAGTATACCACAAAAGGAGAAAAACGGCCATGCCCATTTCCACCCGTCAGGCCCTGCTGCAGGCACTTTCTGCCGCCGGGGGCGAATATATTTCCGGCCAGCAGCTGGCCGAAGCTCTCGGCGTGAGCCGCGCCGCCGTGCACAAGGCCGCCGCCGCCCTCACGGCACAGGGCTACGCGCTGGAAGCAGCTCCCCGCCGGGGCTATCGGCTGGCCGGGGGCGACCCTTTCTGCACCGAAGCTGTGGGGGACTACCCCGCACCCGTGCATTTGTATGACACGCTGGAAAGCTCCAACCGCACCGCAAAGCTTCTGGCCCTGGACGGCGCACCCCATGGCACGCTCGTGCTCACGGCCCACCAGAGCGCGGGCCGGGGGCGGCTGGGGCGGAAGTTCGAGAGCCCGGCAGGCAAAGGTGTTTACTGCTCGGTGCTGCTGCGGCCGGAAGTGCCCGCCGCCAGCGCCCAGACCGCCACCATCAGCGCGGCCGTGGCGGTGTGCCGGGCGGTGAAGGCCCTCTGCGGGCTGGAGCTTTCCATCAAATGGGTCAACGACCTTTATTATCAGGGCAAAAAGGTCTGCGGCATCCTGACCGAAGCCGGAACCGACCTTGAGAGCGGGCGGCTGGAATGGCTGGTGGTAGGCATCGGCCTGAACCTCACCTCCACCGCCGCTGACTGGCCCGCCGAGCTTGCCGCAAAGGCCGGGAGCCTTTACCCCGGCGGGCCTGCCCCTGTGAGCCGCGCCGCGCTGGCCGGAGCCATCGCCCGGGAACTGCTGGCCCTCTGCCCGGGGTTCGGCTGTCTGGATGAATACCGTGCCCGGTGCTTCGTGCCCGGCCACTGGGTGACTGTGTGCGCCGAGACCGAGACTTACGCCGCCAAAGCCCTTGCCATCGACGACGAAGGCCGGCTGGTCATCCGGCGGGAGAATGGCCGCGAGGAAGCTCTGCGCTGCGGAGAGGTGACCACACGGCCCGCAAAAACCGACTGAATGCCTGTAAAACAAAAATCATCTGCATGTCCGCCGATTTCCAGAGATCAGCGAATGTACAGATGATCTTAAATGCTGTTTTTACAGTTCCTGCTCCGCTTTGCAGATGGTTTCCCGCTCCTCTGCGGTCATTTTCCAGTCAGCAGCGCCCGCGTTGTCTACTGCCTGCCGGACACTTTTTGTGCCGGGAATCGGCAGCACATGGACGCCCTCGGCCTCCTGTGTCGTAAGCAGCCAGTTCAGCGCCACCTGCGCAATGGTTTTGTCATGCGCTCGGGCGACCTCTTCCATGACCTTCATAAGTGGTTCCATCCGCTTGATATCCACTTCACGCGGCTTTGAAAATACCCGCTGCCAGAACAAAGTTCCGTCGTTTCGTTCTCCAGTGATATTGAGATGTCCAAAATAGGACGTCACTGCATACTGGAGCGGAACGGGCTTTCCGCTGCGGTATTTTCCTGTCAATGTACCTTCGGCCAGCGGAGCATACGGGATCACCGTGATCCCATGCCGACGGCAGACCTCGAACACGCCGTTGGTTTCCGGATAGCGGCGCAGGATATTATAGCCGACCATCGCCGTCGCCAGCGGAACGCCGTGTTTTTCCAGTGCCGATGCCGCTTCCTCTATCTGCTCTTTAGAGAAATTGCAGACGCCCACAGCCCGGACTTTGCCCTCCCGGACAGCCTGAGCCATTACATCCATATAGGCATCGATCTTGCCGTTTCGGGGCGGCATATGCATCTGATAAAGCTCCACCGAATCTCTGCCCAGCCGTTTCAGGCTTGCGTCCAGTGCTTCCATCAGCGCTTCCGGTGCATCGGCCCTGCAGGCCCGTTTCTGTTTCAGCGGGTTCATGCTGGAGGGCGGCGCAAATTTGGTTGCGATCCGAACAGAGCGGCCATCCTTCCGCTGAAATTCTCCCAGCAGACGTTCCGATGTGCCGTTCCCATAAATTTCAGCTGTATCAAAAAGATCCAGCCCCTCGTCAACACATTTCTGATAGGCGGCAAAAAGCTCGTCCTCTGTCAGCTTCTTTCCGGGCAGCCAGAGCATCGTTCCCACGCCCATCACGGGAGCCTCCACCCCCGACATTCCCAGTTTGCAATATTCCATCCGGTTTCTCCTTTGCACCATCCGCACAGCCTTGACAATTCTATCCGCATCTATCATACTGTCCAAGAGCATCAAATGAAACCGCCTGTTTGCTTCAAACTGCCGTGTGTCAGACAATTGCTCCATTTTATGCTGTAAAATCAACAGTTTCTTCAAATTAGTTGACTCCGGGAGATGCTACTATGGAAAACCAGCGAATCCGTCTGAGCAAAACCATGCTGAAAAACGCACTTCTTGAGCTTTTACAGAAAAAGCCGGTCGAAAAAATCTCGATCTATGAACTTTGCGCCGCGGCACAGATCAACCGCACCACCTTTTATAAATACTACGGCAGTCAGTATGAACTTCTGGCAGAGATCGAAGCCGAACTTTTTGCACAGCTGGATGAAAATCTGCACGCTTCCGCATCCCACACGGACAATCTCTGCAAGGCACTGGAAGTTCTTTTAAAGGAAAAAGATCGGTGGCTCGCTCTGATCAACAATGTTCCCGACCAGGAATTTTCCGAAAGGCTTTTTGCGCTGCCCACCATCCGCGCTCTGCTTTCCAGCGAGATTCCCAGCGAGTTTTCCGGTGCAGAGCGGGAGTATCTGTCCCTCTTTTTCTGTCAGGGCGGCTATGCCATTATCCGCAATTGGCTGAACCACCCGGATCGTGAACCGCCGGAGCAGATCGCCGGCTTGCTGACCCGGCTGGCAGAACGGCTTCTCGGGTGACTTCAAGACACATTCTCTGACGCTGCGGTGCAGCCAGCTGCCCGTTTTAACAGAACACCCCCGGCAGCCAAAGCTGCCGGGGGTGTTCTTACTGATCTAGATCCACAGCTTCCAGCACCTCGATGCCTTCTTTTTCAAAGGCAGTGCGGATGGCTGCGGCAAGGCCGGGGATCTCAGCCTTGTTTTCGATGCACAGGGTGATGACCCCGTTGAGGCTGGATGCTTCCACGCCCATGGAACCGCCGTCCGGCGGCACCCAGACGTTGAAGTCTTTTGTGTACTGCTGGATCTCCGGGGTGGCCGGCATAAGGGGATTGCCCAGATAGCTCAGCCAGAAATCTGCGGGCACGCCGCTGATGTACTCGCCCATCTGGAACACCCGCTGCTTGATGCGCAGGGGGGCCTTCTGCTGATCCACCTTGTACACCCAGCTCATCTGTTCCGCCATGCGGCGCAGCTTCACCTCGGGCTGCAGGCTGTGACGCACAAAGGCATCCATTGCAGGCACGATGTCCGCCAGACGGGTGTTCTCAGTCAGCTTCACGTTGTCCTGAAAAGAACACACGCAGTTATAGAGGGCATCCGGCACGCCCGCCACATCGCGGGTGTCTGCCGAGTAGGAATACTGAATTTCATCCTTACCCAGATATCCCCGCAGTGCAAGGCTCAGCAGACCTGCCAGTGCAGTGAAGGGCTTGACGCTGTTCTCCACCGCTTTGTCCACAAGGCTGCGTTTTGTCAGCCTCACCCGGGTGCGGCGCATTCTGCCCTCCCAGGTCTGCACCACGTCTTTCTGCAGGGTGCTTTCGCCTGCCGCCGGGGCCGGATACTTCGCCATCATGGCTTCGATATCGTAGGGCGGGCTGCACATGATGGGCGTGTTTTCAAAAGCGGTGCCGTATCTCAGGTTGCAGTACTGCTCCAGAATGCGGGTGAGAAACGGCGAAACGCCGTGGCCATCCATGAGGAAGTGATACCAGTCAAAATAGACGGTGTCTCCCTCACAGCTCACGCTGAACAGGTAGCCGTTCGTCTCCTCGGGGATACTGCGCTGCGCGCTGCCCTCATAGACAAGGCAGGGGCTCGGGTTCGGCTCCAGAAAAGACTCCCGCTTTTCCTGCACCAGCCGCACCCGGTAATAAGGCGCAGCCGAAAGTGCCGTGTCCAGTGCGCGCTGCAGAAGGGCGGGCTCCACCGCGTCTTTCAGCGCGAACTGATACCGGCACACGATCTTTTCCCGGCGGAAAAAGTACATCGTTCCCTGAAAGATATACTCCGCCGAGCGCTGTGACTGTTCCATTCAATTACCCCGCGTGTTCCGCCAGATAATCCACCAGATCGCCCATGGTGACAAAGTTGCGCAGTTCCTTTTCGGGGATGCGCAGACCGAAAGTCTCCTCGAGGTCTGCCACGATGGTCAAGATCTCCATCGAGGACAGGTCCAGGTCGTCCATCAGGACGCTGTTCTCATTCACATCCTCGGGGGACACCTCAGCGACATCCTCGAGGATCGCCAGGATCTGGGAAATGATTTCTGCTCGTTCCATAGAAATATTCTTCCTTTCCGTGACGGATGATCGGTACAATGTTCTGCACCTTTCTTATAATACCCTGATTCGCTCCTGTGCGCAAGAGTTCCGGCAGCAAAGCTTTTGTTTTTTGTCGGAACGCCTGTTTTCAGGATGCCGGTTTCCCGGCCCTTTTATGCATCCGGGCCATCCGCCGCCTCACTGCCGCAGCAGTTTGCCTGCGCCGTTGCGGGGCAGCGGTTCTGTGCTGAACTCCACCACGCTCATGCGCTTGTAAAGCGGCAGGCTGCGGTTGGCATCGGTGATGAAATCCCGCACCTGCTGCTGTTTGTCTTCGTCGCAGCAGACTACGACGCCGATCTTCTGGCCCATCTCCCTGACGATGCACTCTTTCACGGCGTCACACTTACCCACGATGCCCTCCAGCTCTTCGGGGCTGATGTTCTCGCCGCTGCCCAGAATGATGAGGTTCTTCTTGCGGCCGACAAGGAAGTAGTAGCCGTCCTCGTCCCTGCGGGCCAGGTCTCCGGTGTGGAACCAGCCGTCTTTGTCGATGACCTCGGCGGTGGCCTCCGGGTCTTTGTAGTAGCCCAGCATGATGCTGTCGCCGCGCATGCACAGCTCGCCGTCCGGCTCCAGCTTATATTCGAGATAATCGTTGCCCTGGCCCACGGCCCCGATGTGCTTTGCGTCCTGTGCATAGTTGATGATGCCGTCGCCGCAGGTCTCGGTGCTGCCGTAGGTCTGCACCACGAACATGCCGTTATTGGCCATGTCCAGCATCACCTGCGGGTCAAACATGGCGGACGAGCAGATGGGCACCCACAGCTGGCCCAGACGCTCCTTGCGGCCGCGCATCACATCGTGATGCAGCGAGTTCATGATGACCGGCACCACAGCCATGGCCTGGCTGGGCATCCGCTGCATCTCTTTGTAGAAATTGCGGATGTCGCTGCTGACGTTCAGCGCCCAGCCCGCATGTGCCCAGGAGAACAGGCAGATGAACGCGCCCAAATGGAACATGGGCAGCACAGTATACTGGCTCATGACAAGGTTCGGGTCATGCTTATACTCCATCATGTGCTCACCGATCTGGGTATGGGCACGCATGACCGAGAAGAAGTTCTTCTCGCTGAGCATGACGCCCTTGCTGCGGCCGGTGGTGCCGGAGGTGAACATCAAAATCATCAGCGCTTCGTGGTCGATGCAGCGGGTCAGCTGGCCCGGCTCGCAGCTGCGGAAGCCGTCCATGGGGCGGATGATGTCGCCGTAAGCGGCCTTGAGCTGGTCGTTGAAGCCGTAGTCGTCGCCGTCGGTGAGGATAGCGTCCGGCTCCACAAGGCCCAGCTCATAGCTCAGCTCATCCCAGCTCTTGCGCTGGTTCAGCAGCACCAGAACCGCGCCTGCGGCAACAACGCCGAAGGAATTGACCGCATATTCATAGCTGTTCTTGGTCAGCAGGCAGATCTTTTTGCCCCTGACATCCGGGATGGTGGACTGAAAATAATTCACAGCCCGGCGGATGTCCTGCACATAATCCTTATAAAGGATGGTGGTCACGGCATCCTTTTGGGTGTCGTAAAAGCGGAAGGCCACGTTATCCTTGAAACGGTCTTCCATGTTGATGGTGATAAGATCATAGACATTATCCAGAACCTTGATCCTGCTCATTGTTTATCTCCTTTTTCAGCGCAGCAGCTTGCCCATGGCATTGCGGGGCAGCGGCCCGCTGCTGAATTCCACCGCACTCATGCGCTTATACAGCGGCAGAGTGCGGTTCGTCTGTGTAATGAATGTGCGCACTGCGGGCTGATCCTTTTCAGCGCAGTATACCACGGCACAGATCTTTTTGCCCTTTTCTTTCACAAGGCATTCCTGCACGGCAGGACATTTACCCACAAGCGTTTCCAGCTCTTCAGGGCTGACATTTTCGCCGCTGTCCAGAATGATGAGATTCTTCTTGCGGCCGGTCAGAAAAACATAGCCGTCGGCGTCCTGCCGGGCAAGGTCGCCGGTGTGGAACCAGCCCTCGGCATCGATCACCTCAGCGGTAGCTTCCGGGTCTTTGTAGTAGCCCAGCATCACGTCGCCGCCGCGCAGGCAGATCTCGCCGTTTTCCAGCTTGAACTCACAATGGCCGTCCGGCCTGCCCACCGCACCGATATGCTCCGGGTCAGAAGCAAAGTTGATGAGGCCGCCGCCCGTAGTCTCGGTGCAGCCGTACAGCTGCGAAATGAGAATGCCGCTGCGGGACAGATCCAGAAGGGTCTGCGGGTCAAACATGGCGGACATACAGTTCAGCGCCCAGAGCGAACCCAGCTTTTCCCGCCTTCCATTCATCAGGTCGTGGTGGACGGATTCCACCAGCACCGGCACTGCTGCCATGTCCTGGCTGGGCATCCGCTGCAGATCCTTATAAAAGGAACGCAGGCTGCCAAGGTTCTGCGCCCAGCCCATCCATGCCCAGGTGAACAGGCACCCGAATGCCCCCAGATGGAACATGGGCAGCACGGTCAGGTGGTTGACCAGCAGCTCCGGGTCCTGTTTCACCTCGCAGAAGCGGTATCCCACGCTGACATGGTGATGCATGACCGCAAAAAAGTTGCGCTCACACAGCATGACTCCCTTGCTGCGGCCGGTGGTGCCGGAAGTGAACATCAGCACCATCAGTGCTTCCGGGTCTCGGTCGTCGGTGAGCTCTCCGGGTGCACAGGCGGCAAAGCCGTCCATGGGCCGCAGAATGCTGCCATAGGCTGCCTGCATCTCCGCATTGCAGCCGTAGTCCGCGCCGTCGGTCAGAATGGCAGCAGGCTCCACGAGCTGCAGCTCATAGTGCAGTTCATCCCAGCTCTTGCGCTGGTTCAGCGGCACCACAACGCCTCCTGCCAGCATGATGCCGTAGCAGTTGATGGCATATTCGTAGCTGTTATTGCTCCACAGGCAGATGCGGCTGCCGCGCACTCCGGGCACCGCGGCGCGGAAGTAATTCACTGCACGGCGGATATCCCGTGCGCACTCCCGATAGGTCTTGCAGCGCACTGCATCCGCTGCTTCGTCATACCAGCGGAAAGCCGTCCGTCCGGCGAAGCGCTGCTCCATGTTCTTCGTAACGAGCTCATAAAGATTTTTCGGCTCTGTGCTGCTCATGTCCGTTTCCTCTTTCCGGCCCTTTTTACTGGCGCAGCAGCTTGCCCGCCGAGTTGCGGGGCAGCGGAGCGGCGCTGAACTCCGGCACCATGCGCTTATACAGCGGCAGACTGCGGTTCACAGTGGTGATGAAGTCCTTCACGGCGTCCTGCTTATCAGCTGCACAGTAGATGACAGCGCAGATCTTCTTGTCCTTTTCCTTGACGATGCACTCCTGGATGTCGGTGCAGGGCACCAGCAGCTTTTCCAGCTCCTCGGGGCTGACGTTCTCGCCGCTGTCGAGAATGATGACATTCTTCTTGCGGCCGGTCAGATACATGTAGCCGTCCTCTTCCACACGGGCAATGTCGCCGGTGTGGAACCAGCCCTCAGCATCCAGCACCTCGGCGGTGCCCTCCGGGTCTTTGTAGTAGCCCAGCATGATGGGGTCGCCCTTCATGCACAGCTCACCGTCTTCCAGCTTATATTCACAGCTGCGGTCCACATGGCCCACGCTGGTCAGGTACTTTGCATCCTGAGAGGAGTTCCATGCGCCGTCGCCGCAGGTCTCGGTCAGGCCATACATCTGTGCCACAAAGAAACCTTTGTCCATCAGGTCGCTGAGCATCTTGGGGTCAAACATGGCCGCACCGCAGGTGAGCACCCGCAGGCCGTTCAGCCGCTCGCGGCGGCCCTTCATCACATCATTGTAAATGCTCTTGAGCAGCACGGGCACCACAGCCATCACGTCGCTGCGCATGGCACCGAGGTCGCGGTAGAAGTATTTCAGATTGTTGCACAGGTTGATGGAGTGGCCGGTGATGCTCCACGAAACAAGGCTGGTCATGGCCGAGATGTGGAACATGGGCAGGGCGGACAGGGACGAGAACTCATCGGTGTTCCAGCCGGTGTAGGCGCGGGTATCCTCGAAGGGGTCGAGGAAGGCCGGCATGGCTGCGAACAGGTTCTTCTGGCTGAGCATAACGCCCTTGCTGCGGCCCGTGGTGCCGGAGGTGAACATAATAAAGGCCAGCGCAGCTAGGTCGTCCACCTCGGTCACATCCTGTGCGGGCTCGTAAGCGGCAAACGCATTCATGGGATGCAGAATGCTGCCGTAGGTCTTTTCAAATTCCGGCTCACGCTCTGCGAACTCGCCGTCGTGCAGGATGCACACCGGCTCGGTGAGGCCCAGTTCATAGGAGATGGCGTCCCAGTCCTTACCCAGGTTCAGGGGTACGGCCACACCGCCCGCAATGACAGTGCCGTACATGCAGATGACATATTCATAGCTGTTGCGGGCCAGAATGGCCACACGCCTGCCCTTCACGTCGCCATACTCTGCGCGCAGAAATGCAACAAACCGGCGCAGATCCTGGGCATACTGAGCATAGTGCACCTCAGCGACGCCCTGCTTTTCTTCGTCATACCAGCGCAGAGCCACGCGGTCTGCGATGTTGGTTTCCATATTGCAAAGAGATTGATACAGGGATGTGATCATTTCTTCTGCCTCCACTTTTATCATTTCCCGTCCGGTGGGCGTGCGGCCCCGGCACCCGGAGCTCATCTCCCAGACTTTTCCAACTGTGCTCAGTATACAATATCCCACCGGGCAATGCAAGGCTTTCGCAACATTTAATTTCCAATTTCGGCAATATTCGCTTGCGCATCTTTCGTGTTTTTCTTTACAATTTCTCCCTTTCGTTGCGATATCGCCTTCTGTGTGATATGCTTTTTATCGGAAAAGACAACAACCGCCCTCCCCTGCACTGCAATTCAAAATTGACAGCCTGCACAAAAAGCATTATACTATTGACAAAAACCCGCGTCTTTTTCATCAATTCTCACACATTGCGCCAGGATCAACTTTGAGGGGCGGCCCGGCGCGAGGAAGGATCCTGTTCATGGAAGGAACCAGACCCCGCACTGCCAATTCTATTGGTATGTTCGATATGCTCAAGGGTGCCGGAATGCTGACCATCGTGTTCGCCCACACCGCCGAGCTGTATTCTCTGCAAAGCTTCAGCGGCCTTTCACTGACCGCTTTTTTTCCGTTCATCTACCGCGAAAGCCTGATGGCGGCCTTTTTCATTGCCAGCGGCTACGGCTTCCGCAAGCGTTCCATCGGCAAGTGCGTCCACCAGCAGCTGAAAAGCCTGCTGAAACCCTATCTTTATACGGCGCTGTTCACCTGCCTGCTGCATTTTTTTGTCCATTATAAGATGTTTGGTTATCTGCCCGGGACCATCGGTGAGTCCATCAAGGTCACGGGCGGTTTTCTGCTGGGTCTGCCCCACACGGCGGAGTATTTCGGGCAGGAGTTTTTCTCCTGCGGCCCCATGTGGTACCTGCTCTCCCTGCTGGTGAGCTGGATCTTTCTGGATGTGATCCTCAACATTTTTCCGGAGAACTATGTTCCCTGGGCGGTGGCCGGGTGTGCCCTGCTGGGCTGGGGCTCCAGCCTCGTGTGGGAGCTGCCCTTCTGCCTCACACAGGGGGCTGTGGTGGTGCCTTATCTCTACATCGGCTTTCTCGCCAAAAAGCACCATCTGCTGGACCAGCCCCTCTCCCCGAAGCTTCGGGCCGGGCTCATCGCCGCCACGGTTCTCATCGCAGTGGGTGCCCTTATCACCCGTACAACGGACTGCATCTCCATGGCGGAGTGGTCGCTGGGCCCCATCAGCATCTTTCTGGACGGCGCTGCAGGCCTTTTATTCATCCGGCTGTTCATGCGCTGGAGCCGGGGCCGCGGGCCGGTGGTGCGGTTTCTCGAGGCAGTGGGCCGGCGCTCACTGAACATCTTCTGCATACATACCATTGAACTCACCGCCATTCCGTGGTATCTGTTCGTGGCAAAATTCACCGATCACCCGATTTTTGGCATGTGGGCGCAGTATGCCGTGTCCATGGGCTCCATCTGGCTGGTGTGCCTGCTGCTGCAGGCGCGGCGTGCCCTCATCATCAAGCTGTTCCCGGCGCGGCGCCGTACCCCTGCGGTGCAGCACTACACCGCCCGGCACTGACGTCTTCCCCTGGCTGCTGCGGTTTGCGGCCGTATCATAAAAACAAGAGGAGAATCCGGTTATGAACAACGACGTCCCCGAGACCCTTGCGGCTGTGCGCAGCCGTGCTGCCGATCTGGAGCAGCAGCTCAAGCTTTCCGATGAAGGGGTATCCCGGCTGGCACAGCGGTGCCTGGAGCTGGAACAGCAGGTGCTGACGTATCAGGCCGCTCTTGCAAAGCACAGCGGCTCAAACGACGAGCCCGCCGCCCTGACGCTGCCCCAGCTGTTTTACGATTCCGGCGCAGGTTTCTCCCAGCGGGAGTGCCTGACCGTCACCGAGGACGCCTACGACGAGCTGACCCATGAAGTGTCAGCTGTGTTCATTCTGCCCACGGATGCCCGGGCCCTGCGGCTGGACCCCGGTGAGCTGGCCTGCTGTGTCACCGACCTGAGCATCTCGGACGAGCGGATGGAATGCCGTGCTGTGAACGGCCTTCCCCTGCAGGATGACTGTCTGCTGTTCCTGGACCCGGACCCCAACCTGACCGTCACCAGCACCGTTCCCTTCACCGCCGGGCTGAAATTTGCGGTGACCTATCATTACTATCCGCTGGGCCGCTTCCAGCATGAGCAGCCCGGCAAATCCCTGCTGCGTGCTCTGAACGCCATCAAGCTGAAAGCCGAAGCCGACCAGAACGACCTGCGGGAGCAGCTGCAGGCCTCCCGTGCGGAGATCGGCCGGCTGAACCAGCAGCTGAAGGAACTGCAGGACAGCCGCGCCGCCTACGAAGCCTCGCTGGAAAGCCTGTATGGCAGCAGCAGCTGGAAGCTCACGGCACCGCTGCGCGCCTTCCACCGGCTGTTCCGTCACTGACACCATTTGCAGAGGAGTGCCGAACATGTACAGCAGTTACAGTGCCCTGCAGCGCCGTCAGCTGACGAAGCAGGTTTATACCGATACTCAGAGCAGCTATCTGCTCGTTTATGCCCCGGGGCGTCACCTCGCCCTTGAAAATTCGCTGGAGAACCAGCTGCACCGCAAGTTCCGGCTGGTGACCCGGCTGGAAGGGGAACTTACCGACTCTGTGGAGGGCGTGCTGCTGGTCAGCGAAGATGTGGAGTGCACCTCCACTGCCCTGACCTATTTCGCCAAAGCCCTGCGGGACGGGGCCGACCTCGCCGTCTGCGACGCCGCATTCGGCTTTGATGGTTCCACCGCACTTTACCTGAGCACCCAGCACATCCCCTGCAGCCGGTGCGCCATGGTATCCCGAAAGCTTCTGGACCGCATCCGCGCCGCCGCCCGCGGCAAAGACAGTGTCACCGAGTTATTGCGCCTTGCCACCGCCATGGCAGAAAACTGTCAGCGCATCCCCCAGTCCCTGCTGCATTTCCGTCGGGAGCTGTGCTCCGACGACGTGTTCTCCGCCGGAGGAAAACGGGCGCTGATCCTGAGCCACGAGCTGACCATGACCGGTGCCCCCATCGTTCTGGTGAGTGCTGTGCCTGTGCTGCGCAGCATGGGCTTTGAGGTCGTGGTGCTGGGCCCTTCGGACGAAGGTTCTCTGCCCCTGTTTCTGGATGCCGGTGCCGCCGTGGTCACCCGCAGCGACTGCGTGATGAGCTCTTCGCTGTGGGGCCTTGCCACCAGTGCAGACTTTGTGCTGGCCAACACCGTGGTGGAGGCCGCCGCTGTGCGCACCCTGAACGGCTCTTTTGTGCCAGTGCTGTGGTGGCTGCATGACGCATTCGCAGGCTACCCGTTCATCGCACACCGGATCCCGAAAGAACTGGAATCCAATGTGCACGTCTGCGCGGTGGGTTCCCATGCCACCGCCGCCATGCACTCCGTCCGCCCGGATTTCCAGATCGAACAGCTGATCTATGGCCTGCCGGATTACGCGCAGGAATCCTTCCCGGTTTATGACATCGGCTATGCAGGCGGACGGCCGCTGTTTGTCACCGTGGGTTCCTTCGAGCCCCGAAAAGGGCAGGACATTTTCTGCAACGCCATCCGCCTGCTGAAGCCGGAAGTGCGGCAGAAGGCCGCCTTCCTCTTCGTGGGCAAACCCGCAGACAAAAGCCTGAAAAACACGGTGGACGCCCTTGTGGAAGACTACCCCGACACCGTGTTCTACCGCAAGCGGCTGGAACGGCCTGAGATCAAATCCCTGATGGACCAGTGTGCCTGCGTGGTGTGTGCTTCCCGCGATGACCCCATGCCCACCTTCGTCACCGAGGGGCTGATCTTCGGCAAACCCTCCATCGTGTCGGAGCACACCGGCACCGCCGGGCTCATCACCGAAGGCGTGGACGGCTTCGTCTACAAGGACGATGACCCCGACCAGTTGGCCGCGCTGCTGGAACACGCCATTCTGCACCCGGAACAGCTAGCTGCCATGAAGGCCGACTGCCGGAAGCTGTATGAAAAGCACTATTCCAACGAAGCCTATATCGATTCCTTCACCCGGCTGGTGAAGGAGACCATGAAAAAATAAAAAGAACTCCTTCAGTCATCGCTGCGCGATGCCAGCTCCCTCAAAGAGGGAGCCCTTGGCAAAACCGGGAGCTTTCCCGTACTGCCAAAGGCCCCATCCCCGAGGGGGCTGTCACCGCAGGTGACTGGGGGAGTTCTTTTTTATCATTCCATCAAATATGTCCAAGAAAATTCCGGTTCCGTTCACAAAGAAGCAGCTCCGCTGTGTTATACTTTTACCAAATCATTTTTCCCGAAAGGAGCCTGCTTTCCTTATGAGTCAACCCACCTCCGGCCAGCCCTCCCGCAAAAAGACCGCCATCTCCCTGCTGGTCCTTCTGGCGCTCACCGGCGTCATCGTTTTCATGTTCAAGGATCACTGGGCCGAGATCACCTCAGCGCTTTCTCAGTTGTCCTTCTGGCAGGTGCTGGTGGTTCTGGCCGTGGGCATCAGCTATCCTCTGCTGGAGGGCTGTGTGGCGTGGGTCATTGTGAAAAGCCGCATTCCCGGCTTCAAACTCTGGCAGGGCATCGACACCGCATGGTGCGGCACCTTCGGCAACGTGGTCACCCTGGGTGCCGGTGCGGTGCCGCTGCAGACCTATTATCTCTACCGCTGCGGCCTGCCGCTGGGGCCGGGCGTGGGCCTGATGACGCTGGAATACGTCTTCCACAAATCCACCGTCCTGCTCTATGCCACCGTGATGCTTCTGCTGCAGCACAGCTGGCTTGCGGCAAACACCAGCGGCGTCATGAGCTATCTGCCCGCCGCATATTTTGTGGTGGCGGCCATCATTGTGGTTTTGGTGCTGGTGTGCGTCTCGCCGCTGATCCAGAACCTTGCCCGCTGGCTGATGGGCTTTCTTCCCAAGACCGAAAAATGGCAGCAGCGCCGGGCTGACTGGCAGCAGCAGCTGGACATTCTGGGCGAAGAGAGCCGCCGCCTGCTGGCTGACAAGCCCCGCTGCGCGAAGATCTTTGCCCTGCAGACGGTCAAGCTGTTCGGCCTGTTCTGCCTGCCCTATCTGTGCATTCAGTTCATGGGGCTGTCCCCCATGGGCTTCTGGCATGTGCAGCTGCTCACCAGTCTGATGCTGTTTTTGTCCAACGCCCTGCCCAATGTGGCGGGCATGGGCTCCATTGAAACGGCGTTTCTTCTGGTGTTCGGCTGTTTTCTGGAGCGCGGCGAAGTGATGAGCGTGCTCATGCTCTACCGCATCGCCAGTTACTATATGGTGTTTGCCGCCAGCGCTGTGGGCTTTTTCATCGCCCAGCGGCATCTGGCGGACATGGTGCCGCCAAAGGAGGCGTAATGCAATGAAAGAGAAAAGCATCCTGTCCCGTTTCGGCATCGTTCTGCTGATTTTGCTGGCACTGGTGCTGATCTTTCCTTCCGCCAAAATCGACCTTGCATCAAAGATCGACGCCAGCACGCAGGCCGGTGTGCGGGTGGAGCACATCCAGAATTTTGCCAGCTCCACTGAAATGGATTATCAGGTTTTGTCTGCCGATGACACAGCCTATCAGCAGATCGCAGACCTGCTTTCCGGCGTGAAGTGCACAAAGCGGTTCAGCCAGAGCTATTCGTCCTACAGCCATGAGTACCCTGTGGATTCCGTCACCGTGAGCTACTATGATGATGCCGAGAACAATCACCTGCTTTTCACGGTCTATTCTGACGGCACTGCCATCGTCAACAGCCAGTTCGTGAAGATCAATGTGCCCAAGGGCGGGGCGGAAGAAGTGTATCAGCAGCTGGCGGAGATCATGAAATAGAACTCCTTCCGTCTGCTCGCTGCGCTCGCATCCACCTCCCTCAGTGAGGGAGGCTTTGACAAAACCGAAAAGTTTCCCGCACTGCCAAGGGCTCCCTCCTTGAGGGAGCTGGCATGGCATCAGCCATGACTGAAGGAGTTTTTCCCTTATAAAAACAAAAATCGGGGCACGCAGGTGGTCAAGCTGCATGTCCCGTTTTTGTTTTCTTTCGCACACGGTGCGGTACCAATCACACCGGATGCCGCGCATCGAGATACAGAGCAAACTAAGCTGTACCTCACTTGAAAAAAGAGAATGGAATGGAGGAATTGGGGTTTGTGCAGCAAAAACTACACAAACTTGGGTTTTCACAGAAGCCCTTGCAGTGGCTCCTGCTTTTCTGGTGCAACGTAGTCTCACAAGCCGGTTAGGTTTGTCTAACCTCGTTGCGAGAACAGAATACCATAGCCGGTTAGTCTTGTCAACCCCTATTTCAAAATTTTCAAAAACTTTTTTGTCGTAAAGTATTTTCTCCCAGAATTTTGCACCCTGCCCAAACAGAAACAGCAAAGATTGTGTAAAATCCTGTTCTTTCCTCTTGAAATTCATAAAGAGAATTGTTATTATATTAACGCAAGGCTTGAATGGCTTTTTCGGCTTCTGCCGGGATGCCAGCTTTATCTTGCACTGATGGGCTGCCAGCGAGGGCAGATGCGGATTCTGCACCCGGACAGCTCAAACCGATCCGCCCCCAGAAAGCCGCCAATGAGAGCGGCTTTTCAAAGGCTCAACAGTTAGACTGTGCTAACCAAGCATGGAATGGAGCAAGGAGGTTCCAATGATCAATTTCGAACAGTGGGAAGGCTTTGAGGGCCGCATCTGGAAAGAAGAAGTCAACGTGCGTGATTTCATCCAGAAGAACTACACCCCGTATGACGGCGACGAGTCTTTCCTGGCTGGCCCCACCGAGGCCACCGACAAGCTGTGGGATGCCCTGCAGAAGCTGCAGAAGGCTGAGCGCGCCAAGGGCGGCGTGCTGGACATGGAGACCGAAGTCGTCAGCGGCCTGACCGCTTACGGCCCCGGCTATATTGACGAAAACCTGAAGGATCTGGAGCAGATCGTCGGCCTGCAGACCGACAAGCCCTTGAAGCGCGCTTTCATGCCCTATGGCGGCATCAAGATGGCGGAGCAGGCCTGCACCACCTACGGCTATCAGCCGAGCGAGGAGCTGCACAAGATCTTCACTGATTACACCCGCACCCACAACCAGGCCGTGTTCGATGCATATACCCCGGAGATGAAGGCAGCCCGCCACACCCACATCATCACCGGTCTGCCCGATACCTATGGCCGCGGCCGCATCGTCGGCGACTACCGCCGCGTTGCCCTGTACGGCATCGACGCTCTGATCAAGTTCAAGCAGGAAGACTTCGCCAACTGCGGCGACGGCACCATGACCGATGACGTCATCCGCCTGCGCGAGGAGATTGCCCGCCAGATCAACGCCCTGAAAGGCATGAAGAAGATGGCTGAGGCCTACGGCTATGACATCTCCCAGCCTGCAAAGAATGCCAAGGAAGCCTGCCAGTGGCTGTACTTCGGCTATCTTGCCGCCATCAAGACCCAGAACGGCGCTGCCATGAGCGTGGGCCGCATCTCCACCTTCCTGGACATCTACATCCAGCGCGATCTGGACAACGGCACCCTGACCGAGAGCCAGGCTCAGGAGCTGATCGACCACATGGTCATGAAGTTCCGCATGGTCAAGTTTGCCCGCATCCCCAGCTACAACCAGCTGTTCTCCGGCGACCCCGTGTGGGCAACGCTGGAAGTGGGCGGCATTGGCATGGACGGCCGCAGCATGGTCACCAAGAACTGCTACCGCTTCCTGCACACTCTGGAGAACATGGGCCCCGCACCCGAGCCGAACCTGACCGTTCTGTACTCCTCTGCCCTGCCTGAGAACTTCAAGAAGTATGCTGCCAAGGTTTCCATCAACACCAGCTCTGTCCAGTACGAGAACGACGACGTGATGAAGCCCGTGTGGGGCGACGATTACTCCATCTGCTGCTGCGTGTCTGCCACTCAGACCGGCAAGGAGATGCAGTTCTTCGGCGCACGCGCAAACCTGGCAAAGTGCCTGCTGTACGCCATCAACGGCGGCGTGGACGAGAAGAGCCACGAGCAGTGCGGCCCCAACTACGCTCCTATCACCAGCGAGTATCTGAACTACGACGAGGTGCTGCCCAAGTATGTCCAGATGCTGGACTGGCTAGCCGGCCTGTACGTCAACGTGCTGAACCTCATCCAGTACATGCACGATAAATACTACTACGAAGAAGCCGAGATGGCCCTCATCGACACCGATGTGCGCCGCACCTTTGCCACCGGCATTGCAGGCTTCTCCCACGTCATCGACTCCCTGAGCGCCATCAAGTACGCCAAGGTCAAGGTCGTGCGCGACGAGACCGGCCTTGCCACCGGCTTTGAGGTGGAGGGCGACTTCCCCAAGTACGGCAACGACGACGACCGTGCAGACGAGATCGGCGTGTGGCTGCTGCGCACCTTCCTTGAGATGATCAAGAAGCGCCACACCTACCGCAATTCCGAGGCCACCACCTCCATCCTGACCATCACCTCCAACGTGGTCTACGGCAAGTACACCGGCGCTCTGCCCGATGGCCGTGCCGCATTCACCCCGTTTGCTCCCGGTGCAAACCCCAGCTACGGCGCTGAGCAGAATGGCCTGCTGGCTTCCCTGAACTCCGTGGCCAAGCTGCCCTACCACTGGGCACTGGACGGCATCTCCAACACCCAGACCATCAACCCCGATGCTCTGGGCCACAGCGAGGGCGAGCGCGTGGAGAATCTGGTGCAGGTCATGGACGGCTACTTCGATCAGGGTGCACACCACCTGAACGTCAATGTCTTCGGCAAGGAGAAGCTGCTGGACGCCATGGAGCACCCCGAGAAGGAAGAGTACGCAAACTTCACCATCCGCGTCTCCGGCTACGCCGTCAAGTTCATCGACCTGACCCGCGAGCAGCAGATGGACGTCATCTCCCGCACCTGCCATGCAGTCCTGTAACCCCATCGGTTATGTCCACTCGCTGGAATCTTTCGGCTCTGTGGACGGCCCCGGCGTGCGCTTTGTGGTATTCCTGCAGGGGTGCGCGCTGCGGTGCAAATACTGCCACAACCCCGAGACATGGGCCGCAGAGGGCGGAGAAGAATGGACGGTGGACAAGCTGTTCCAGCGTGTCTACCGCTACCGCAACTACTGGGGCAAAAAGGGCGGTATCACGGTCAGCGGCGGTGAGCCGCTGCGTCAGATGGAGTTCCTGACGGCGTTCTTCGAGCTGGCCCGCTCCAAAGGCGTGCACACGGCTCTGGACACCGCCGGGCAGCCCTTCCGCCCTGACGACCCGGACTATCTCGCCGATTTTGACCGGCTGATGAAGTCCACCAGTCTGGTCATCCTCGACCTGAAAGAGATCGACCCGGAGAAGCACCGCCAGCTCACCGGAAAGGACAATGCCAACATCCTTGCCATGGCACAGCACATCTCCGACCTTGGCGTGCCGCTGTGGATCCGGCATGTGCTGGTGCCCGGCCTGACCGACGACGAAGAAGGCCTGCGCAGGACCGCAGATTTCATCCGGTCGCTCAGGACAGTGCAGCGGGTGGAGGTTCTGCCTTACCACACGCTGGGCCTGTTCAAGTGGCAGAAGCTGGGCATCCCCTACCCGCTGCCGGACGCTGTGCCGCCCACGGCGGAGCAGGTGAAGCGCGCAGAAGAACTGCTGGAAGTGAACCGGTATCCCGGGTAAATCCACTATTTTTCAATATCACAATGCCGGGCAGACTTCGGTCTGTCCGGCATTGCCTTTTCACGGGAAGAAGCTCCATCAGAAAGCGTCTTGTACGGTCGTTTTTTCTTGACTTCCCCTCTGTACACCGTTATAATGAAAAACACAGTAAAGGAGAAACAGCCATGCAGATTTTCAACACGCTGACCCGCCAGAAAGAAGAATTCGTGCCGCAGGTGCCCGGTGAATACCGCATCTATGTCTGCGGCCCTACCGTTTATAACTATATCCACATCGGCAACGCCCGCCCGCTGATCGTGTTCGACACCCTGCGCCGCTACCTTGAGTACCGCGGCAACAAGGTCATCTACGTTTCCAACATCACCGATATCGACGACAAGCTCATCAAAAAGGGCCAGGAAGAGGGCACTTCCATGAAGGAAGTGGCTCAGCGCTTTGAAGCTGAGTACCTGAAAGACGCTGCCGGCCTCAACTGCAAAAAGCCCACCGTACAGCCCCGCGCCACCGAGCATATCCAGCAGATTTTGGATATCGTGAAGGATCTGATCGACTCCGGCCACGCTTACGTTGCCAAGAACGGCGATGTGTACTTCCGCGTGAAGAGCGACCCCAGCTACGGCAAGCTGAGCCACCTGAAGCTGGACGATCTGGAGAGCGGCAACCGTGAGCTGCGCAGCCAGATGGATGACGACCTGAAAGAAGACCCCGCAGACTTTGCCGTCTGGAAGGCCGCAAAGCCCGGCGAACCCGCATGGGAAAGCCCCTACGGCATGGGCCGCCCGGGCTGGCACATCGAGTGCAGCGCCATGAGCCGCACCCATCTGGGCAAGACCATCGATCTGCACTGCGGCGGTCAGGACCTGATCTTCCCTCACCACGAGAACGAGATCGCACAGAGCGAGTGCGCCAACGGCTGCGAGTTCGCCCGCTACTGGATGCACAACGGCTTCATCAACGTGGACAATCAGAAGATGTCCAAGAGCCTGCACAACTTCTTCACCGTGCGTGACGTAGCCAACATCTATGGCTATGAACCCATCCGCTACTTCATGCTCACCGCAGGCTACCGCATGCCGCTGAACTACACCGTGGACCTCATCGAGAGCTGCAAGAACAGTCTGGAGCGTCTGTACACCTGCCGCGAGAATCTGGACTTTGCCCTCACCAAGACCGAGTTCGGCACCGACGAGAGCCTGAAGGAAAAGGCCGCTGAGGCAAAGCAGAAGTTCTGCACCGCCATGGACGACGACCTGAACACCCCCGACGCTCTGGCCGCTGTGTTCGATCTGGTCAAGGACATCAACACCCTGTCTGCTTCTTCCAGCAAGGCCGCTCTGGAAACTGCCGCCGCCGCATTCGACGAGATCACCGGCGTGCTGGGCCTGCTGTACAACCGCAAGAAGGACGATGTGCCCGCCGAAGTCACCGAGCTGGTGGAAAAGCGCGCTGCCGCCAAGAAGGCCAAGGACTGGGCCACCGCAGACGCCATCCGCGCACAGCTGACCGAGATGGGCTGGGCGGTCAAGGACACCGCACAGGGCCCGCAGCTGAGCAAGATTTAATTTTATCGTTTTCCGTAAAGCCGTCTGTATCATGTACAGGCGGCTTTATTTTTTAGCTTGCCCGCCCACATTCTTGAAAAAAGGCTTCCCCCTCGGGGGAAGCTGTCACCGAAGGTGACTGATGAGGGGAAGTTATCTTCTGAAGCTGCTTTCAGAAAGCAGAATCTGAACACTGCTGCCCCTCATCCGTCTGCTTCCTCCGGTCGCATCCACCTTCCCCCAAGGGGGAAGGCTTTTCCCTGCTATCTCTTTACATTCCCCCTGCATTCTGCCATAATAAAAGGAGCAAACGCAGTTTTGCGGAGGACAGACACATGAAGATCATGGTTTTTGACATTGGCGGCACAGAGATCAAATATTCCGTGATGGACGAGCAGCTGAACCGTTTTGACGCCGGTTCCGTGCCCACGCCGCAGGACACTCAGGAGCATTTTCTCAGTGCATTATACTCTTTGTATCTTCCCCATCGGGAAGAAGTGGAGGGCATCGCCGCAGCCATTCCGGGCTTTGTGAACACGGAGACTGGTTTTCTGACCAACGGCGGTGCTCTGCTGTACAACACCGGCACCCCGGTGGGCCCGCTCATCCGGGAAAGATGCGGGTGCCCGGTCTCGCTGGAAAACGACGGCAAGGCCGCAGCCATTGCGGAGCTGCGGGCCGGTGCGCTGCAGGGCTGCACCAATGCGGCGGTGTTCATCATCGGCACCGGTGTGGGCGGCGGCATTATCGCCAACGGCGAACTGGTGCGTGGCCGGGATTTCACGGCAGGCGAATACAGCTTCGTGAACACCAACGCCGACGCGTGGGAAAATGAGGGCAAAAACATGGCCTGCCAGTGCAGCACCAGCGCTTTGCTGGGGTGGTACCGTGCACGCAGAGGCCTGCCCGCAGATGCACCCCTGAACGGCCGCATCTTCTTTGACGCAGCCAACGCCGGGGAGCCGGAAGCACTGGAGGTGCTGGAACGGTTCTGCAAAGCCATAGCGGTGCAGATCTTCAACCTGACCGTCCTGCTGGATGTGGAAAAGGTAGCCATCGGCGGCGGCATCAGCAAGCAGCCCCTGCTGCTGGAAACGCTGCGCCGGGTGTACAACGGGCTGTTTGAGTCCCGCAGCGCATCGCCTTACATGCAGGGCCTGCCCCGCTGCGAGATCGTGCCCTGTGCGTTCAGCAGTGAAGCCAATCAGGTGGGCGCCCTCTACGCTTATCTGCACACCTTTCATCCCTGAACCCGTTCGCCCAAGGAGGAATCATCATGAAATCCAAATCCACGACACTCTACCGGCTGGGGGCCGGGATCTGCTTTGCGGCGGATCTTTTGCTTTTGTTCACCTTTCTGTTCGGCCCGGCCTTCGGCACGGAGTGGTTTGATCTGAAGCTGGTCAGCCCTTCCGTGTTCCAGATTCTGCGGCTCGGCTCCATCATCAGCGCCGAGGAATCTCTGCCCACGGTTCTTCTTGCATTTGCATGTGCCGGCTTCCCGGTCTGCATCCTTCTGTCGCTCCTTTTGCTGATCAAACCGCATTCTCCCGACCGGCGAGGAGTCATCGTGGGCATCAACATCGGCTTCGGCCTCACCCTGATCCCCTATTTCTTTCTGCTGGGGGTCGTGCTCTCCGACCCATACGGCTCTTATCCGGTCCATTTCTTTTCACTCTCCATCTATCTTCTGTGCATTGCCGCAGACATTGCCGGAACCATTCTCCTCTCCATTTGCTGGGAGCCGCCTCTGTTCACAGACTATTTTCCGCCCATGTCTGAGCCTTCTGTGCTGTGCATGAAGCTTTGCCGCATGAATACGCAGGAACAGTTCCTGCTTTCCAGCAAAGACCTGAATGTCCTTGGCCGCAACCCGATCGAATGCAGCATCGTCGTGAACGGCAACGGGCTTGTGGGCCGTCAGCACGCTCTGATCGATTATCAGGGCGGCCGCTTCTGCATCACCGACCTGAATTCTAAAAACAAAACCTACCTGAACGACACCTGCCTGCAGCCCAACACACCCTATGCACTGAAGCCGGGCGACTACATCACACTGGCAAATGAGATCTTCGCCGTCGGCGCTATTGTTGCAGAACCAGTCCCCAGCCGTGCACTGTAAACTTTTTGCCACAAACCTGAGGAGAAATCACTATGGAAAAACAATCTGTTTCGACCTCTCACCGCACTGGTGCCGCACTCACCCTCACTGCAGGTATTCTGGAGATGATTACATTTTTCTTCATTCCTGCTTACAGTGACAGCTGGGCCGGGAATACCATATATAGCATATCTCCTTTTTCTCTTCTTTGGAACTCTGCTGATATTGAATATTATCCTACTGCATGTATTGCTTTAATCGCACTGGCTGTGGTCGGCTCTTTGGCCTGTCTCGGCTTTTCCATTCCAGCTCTTATAAATCCAGCTATGACAAGCACTCGAGGAATTGCTTTCGGCATCAATATCAGTTTTGATTTGGCATTGATTCCATACTTTTTCCTTCTGGGTTCATCTATCGCAGGTGACATCTATTATTCCATTGATTTTTTTGCTATTATCGCTTATTTTCTTTCTATAATAATTCTGATCGTAGGCACTGTGTTCCTCAGCGCAAAATCCCCTGCACCCGCCGCTGCTCCCGTCGGCCCGGCTGCGCCCTATGATCCTGCTCTGTCTCTGGACGGCGGCAGCACAAATGCCATCACCGGCCTTGACCCCAGTCAGGCACTCATCCTCGTGCGCATGAACACCCAGGAACATTTCACGGTCATGAGCACCTTCCCTTCCACCATTCTGGGCCGCAGCACCACTGACGCCAACATCGTCGTGGGCGGCAATGGCCTGATCGGCCGTCAGCATGCCAGGATCAACTATCAGGAGGGCTGCTTCTACATCACCGATCTGAACTCCAAAAACAAGACCTACCTGAACGACGTCTGCCTGCAGCCCAACGCACGCTATGTGCTGAAGAAGGGCGACTATATCACGCTGGCAAACGAAGTGTTTGCCGTGAACGACATCAAAAACTGCTGAGCCGGCATCCGTGTTTTGTCCGAGCTCTCTGAGGAGGAATCACCATAAAACCGAAAAAGACAAAAAATCCTGCATCCCGCCGCCGGGCAGGCGCTGTGCTCTGCCTGCTGGCCAGCATTCTGCAGCCCATTGTGTACCTCGGCTTCCCGGCCATGCGCAATGTCTTAACTTACACCGCTGCTTCTGCGCCTGCATCCTATTTCATGCACTGCAGCGACACCCTGCAGATCCTTCTGTTCGCACTGAGTCTTCTGAGCCCGCTGGTCGGCATCTTTGCTTCGGCCCGCCTGCTCATCACACCCGAGAGCCTGTCGGAAAAGCAGATCATTGGGTTCGTCCACGGCTCTTTCGCCGCAGGGCTCATTCCGTATCTCTATGTTTTCCTCTTTGCTCTTCTGAGCGATGACAAGTTTATTTATCCGGAAGACAGTGCATTCTTCGCCTACATCCTTCTGATCATCCTCGAAATTCTGGGCGGCGTGCGGCTGCTCCGCACCAAAGGCGCTTCGCCCGTCGCATCGGCGGACGGAGACTCCACCGGGGAGACCGAGCCGCAGTCTCTGGAATCTGTCTCGCCGCCGGATGATGTCACCACCGGCTTCTCGCCCTACTGGATGAAGCTGGTACGCATGAACACGCAGGAGAAGTTCCGGGTCGAATATTACAGACCCACTCTTCTGGGGCAGGATGCAGCGTGTGACATTGCCGTAAGCGGCAATCCTCATGTGGACGCAAAGCACGCAAAGATCTCCTTCATGAATGATACGTTCTACCTGACCGACCTGCAGTCTGAAGGCAAGACCTATCTGAACGACTCCTGCCTTGTTCCCGGCAAGCTCTACCCCCTGAAAGAGGGCGACTATATCACGCTGGGAGACGAGATCTTCCATGTGGACGCCGTCCTCAAGGTGCCCGAGATCGGCGACCGCTATCCTCATGACCCGGATGGGCCTTCTCTGCCTGTCTATGGCGCACCGTCGGTGTGACACATGAGCTGCATTTCGAAAATTCTTTGGTTTTCATGCAAAAACGGGAGCTTCCCATCTGGGAAGCTCCCGTTTTTTGTTCCGCAGGTTATTCGAAAAGGCTCAGAAAAAGCGCTCCGAAATGATCCACCAGAGGCCCGGCAGATTGATCTGGCTGAGCAGTTTATACAGCGTCAGAAGCATCGTTTTCTCCTTTACAGCGGCATCATGGGCAGACGGTAAAACAGCAGGCCCGCCGCAGCGGCCCCCAGACCCAGCAGGGACAGGATCACAGACTTGTTCATCATGCAAACATTCCTTTCAGTAAGATCAGCAGCACCTTTGCAAAGTTTCCCGCACCGAGAAGCTTATACAAAGAGATCAGAGTAGACAACATAACTGTTTTTGCTCCTTTGTGTGATTCCGGGCCGTGGGCCCGTTCTAACATAGATACGAGTCAGCAGGGGAAATGATTGCAGGAAAATACTGGGAAATCGACTCCTTCAGTCACGGCTTACGCCATGCCAGCTCCCTCAATGAGGGAGCCTCTGGCGAAACCAGAAACTTAGCCGCACTGTCAAAGCCTCCCTCGCCGAGGGAGGGGGACCGCGTCAGCGGTGGAAGGAGTTTCTATTAAACCAAAAAGCACCCGCACTGCCCCAAAAGCAATGCGGGTGCCTGATTCAATGTCTCAGATGATTTTCAACAAGTTCAGCGCTTCACGTTGAAAGCTGCCATGCCGGGGTAAACGGCGCTGTCGCCCAGCTGCTCTTCGATGCGCAGCAGCTGGTTGTACTTTGCCACACGCTCGGTACGGCTGGGAGCACCGGTTTTGATCTGGCAGGTGTTCAGAGCCACAGCCAGGTCGGCAATGGTGGTGTCCTCGGTCTCGCCGGAGCGGTGAGAGCTGATGGCGGTGTAACCAGCCTTGTGAGCCATCTTGATGGCTTCCAGAGTCTCGGAAACGGAGCCGATCTGGTTCAGCTTGATCAGGATAGCGTTGCCGGCACCCAGCTGGATGCCCTTGGCCAGACGCTCGGTGTTGGTGACGAACAGGTCGTCGCCCACCAGCTGGACCTTGCCGCCCAGCTCGCGGGTCATCTCCTGCCAGCCTTCCCAGTCCTCTTCATCCAGACCGTCCTCGATGGAGATGATGGGGTACTTCTCGACCAAGCTCTTCCAGTGTGCGATCAGCTCGCTGGAAGTGAACTCGGTGCCAGCCTTGGGCAGCTTGTAGAAGCCCTTGCCCTTGGGACTCTTCCACTCAGAGGAAGCAGCGTCCATAGCCAGCATGAAGTCTTTGCCGGGCACATAGCCGGCCTTCTCGATAGCGGCCAGAATGGTTTCGATGGTCTCCTCGTCGCTGGACAGGTTGGGAGCAAAGCCGCCCTCATCGCCCACGGAGGTAGCCAGACCCTTGGCCTTCAGGATAGAAGCCAGAGCATGGAAGACCTCAGCGCACCAGCGCAGAGCTTCCTTGAAGGAGGGAGCGCCCACGGGCATGATCATGAACTCCTGCGTGTCCACGGTGTTGGTGGCATGTGCGCCGCCGTTCAGGATGTTCATCATGGGGACGGGCAGGCGGTTGCCGTTCACGCCGCCCAGGAAGCGGTACAGGGGCATCTCCAGAGAAGCAGCGGCTGCGCGGCAGGCTGCGATGGACACGGCCAGAATGGCATTTGCGCCCAAGTTGGACTTGTCCTTGGTGCCGTCGGCCTTGATCATGGCCGCATCGATGGCGTAGATGTCAGAAGCATCCATGCCCACAACCGCGTCAGCAATGACGGTGTTGATGTTCTCCACAGCCTTGGTCACGCCCTTGCCCAGATAACGGCCCTTGTCGCCGTCACGCAGCTCCAGAGCCTCGAACTCGCCAGTGGATGCACCGGAGGGTGCGCAGCCGCGGGCCACAGTGCCATCGGCCAGAGTGATCTCAGCTTCCACAGTGGGGTTGCCGCGGGAGTCCAGGATCTCGCGGCCCACAACGGATTCAATTTCCAGATAGTTCATATCGAAAACCTCCTAAAAGCTCATTTCCTTGCGGATAGTTCATTCTAACTAACCATGTTTATCCTACCACGCTTTGCCTCGCAGTGCAAGAGCCGCAGGCCATGTTTGCATATGCAAACTTTCGTACATTTCCCTGCGCCGCCTGGGCCGCATTTTTTCACCTTTACAGCCTTTCCTTCTCTCTGCCGCTCTATACATCATGGCTATCATGTAATTTTGATATGGCAGATATACTAAAATTTATCTTTACATTTTGGAAGGCCGGTTCTATACTTCTTTTTGGTTCTAATTTGTTTTAATATGTTTCTTTATGGAATAGAGGAGGATCTATCATATGAATAAGGATCTGACGGTCGGCAAGCCGTCACAGGTTTTGTGGCAGTTCTGCCTGCCCATGTTCGGCAGCATCATCTTCCAGCAGCTGTACAACATTGCCGACAGCCTTGTGGCCGGTAAGTTCATCGGTGAAAACGCATTGGCTGCCGTGGGCAACAGCTACGAGATCACCCTGATCTTCATCGCGTTCGCTTTCGGCTGCAACATCGGCTGCTCGGTCATCGTGTCCCGCTACTTCGGTGCCAAGGACTACAGTGAGATGAAGACTTCGGTCTACACCTCTCTGATCGGCTCCGCCGTGCTGTGCGCCGTGCTGATGGTCATCGGCCTGTTCGGCTGCCGCAGCCTGCTGGAGCTCATCAACACCCCGGAAGAGATCCTAGCAGACTCCGCCCTGTATCTGGACATCTACGTTCTGGGTCTGCCTTTCATGTTCTTCTACAACATCGCCACCGGCATCTTCTCCGCTCTGGGCGACAGCAAGACCCCGTTCTACTTCCTCGCCGTCTCTTCCCTGTCCAACATCGGTGTGGACATCCTGTTCGTGGCCGGCTTCAAGATGGGCGTGGCCGGCGTGGCCTGGGCAACCTTCCTGTGCCAGGGCGTGAGCTGCGTGCTGGCCATGGTGGTGGTCTTCCGCCGCATCGCCGCATTCAAGACCGAAAAGAAAGCTGCCCTGTTCTCCTGGAGCATGCTGGGCAAAGTGGCCGTGGTGGCCATCCCCAGCATCCTGCAGCAGAGCTTCATCTCTGTGGGCAACATCATCCTGCAGAGCGTCATCAACACCTTCGGCGCCAGTGTCATCGCGGGCTATTCTGCCGCTGTCAAGCTGAACAACATGGTCATCACCTCCTTCACCACGCTGGGCAACGGCATCTCCAACTACACCTCCCAGAACATGGGTGCCGGCAAGATGGATCGCGTGAAAGAGGGCTTCAGCGCCGGCCGCAATCTGGTGTGGATCATCTGCGTCCCGCTGGTGGTGCTGTACTTCTTCTTCGGCCGCACACTGCTGCTGCTGTTCATGAATGATCCTCAGGGCCCGGCCATCGACACCGGTATGCTCTTCCTGCGCATCCTGTCTCCCTTCTACTTCGTGGTTTCCCTGAAGCTGGTCACCGACGGCATCCTGCGCGGCTGCGGCATGATGGTGCGCTTCATGATCGCCACCTTCACCGATCTGATCCTGCGCGTGAGCATGGCCATCGTGCTGAGCGGCTTCCTGGGCAGCACCGGCATCTGGCTGGCATGGCCCGTGGGCTGGTGCATCGGCACTGCACTGTCTCTGGTGTTCTACTTTACTGCCATCCGCAAGGCACTGAACGAGCCTTCCCTCAAGCAGGAAGCCGAAGAGCTTGCAGAAGAGGTGCACGAAGAAGTCGAGCAGCTGGAGCACGCTGCCGGGGCTGAAACCGGAACTCTGTAACCCTTTTGCAACTTGTGAATTGCGTTCACCTGACGAACAAACAAAATGAAGCATTTGAAATAGTGCACAAAATCACCCTGTGGCTTTTGGCTATTTTGGCAACAAAGTCCACAAAACGCCCTTGAAAGTATGGACGGTTTGTGAATTGCGGATTTTTGCTCACAGGTCTATAATATTGATAACGAAGCAAGGTCGCTTTGAGGGAAGAGGACCTTGCTTCCGTTTTTATACTTGAAACACGAATGCTCCTAAGGAGGATATTCACAATGAAAAAGATGATTTCTCGTCGTAACTTCCTGGCTGCTGCCGGTGTCGTTGCCGCAGCCGGCGTTCTGACCGCATGCGGCGGCTCTTCTAACAGCACCGCTGCTTCCACCTCTACCGCAGCTTCCACCGGTTCTGATGCTGCCGCTTCCGGCGACACCATCAAGGTCGGCGTTCTGGGCCCCATGACCGGCGATGTTTCCGTCTACGGTCTGGCTGTTATCAACGGCGCTACCCTGTACCTGAAGCAGGTCAACGCCAACGGTGGTGTCAACGGCAAGCAGCTGGAGATCATCACCATGGACGAGCAGGGCGACGCTACTCAGGCTGTCACCTGCTTCACCAAGATGTGCGATCAGGGCATCACCGCTCTGGTGGGCGACGTCACCACCACCCCGACTCTGGCCGTTGCTGCTGAGAGTGCAGATTACAACATGCCCATGGTCACTGCTTCCGCTACCGCCGAGGCTGTTACCTACGATGCCGAGACCGACACCGTGAATGAGAATGTTTTCCGTGCAACCTTCACCGACCCGTTCCAGGGCATCAAGATGGCTGATTACGCTTACCAGAAGCTGGGCTACACCAAGGCAGCCGTCATCTTCAAGAAGGGTGCTGACTACAACGAGGGTCTGGCTGAGAACTTCGTCAACGAGTTCGAGGCACAGGGAGGCACCATCGTCGATCAGGAGACCTACTCCGACGGCGACGTGGACTTCAAGACTCAGCTGACCACCATTCTGGGTAAGGATGCTGAAGTGGTCTTCTGCCCCAACTACTACGAGGAAGTGGGCCAGATCCTGGCTCAGGCCGAGAGTGTTGGTCTGACCGTTCCCTTCCTGGGCGGCGACGGCTGGGATGGTCTGGAAGGCTACGCAACTGCCGATCAGCTGCATGACGCTTTCTTCTGCGCCAACTACGCAAAGGGTTCCAACTCCGACTTCGAGGATGCCTACAAGGCAGAGTACGGCGAGGAGTACCCCAACGGCTTCGCTCCTCTGGGCTACGATGCCGCTATGACCGTGGTCTACGGCATTCAGGCTGCTGAGGATGCTGGTCTGGAAGCTGGTTCCGACGACTACAAGCAGGCTGTCATCGACGCTATCGCAGGCGGCACCGTCGAGGGCATCACCGGTACCTTCACTTTCGACGAGCACCACAACCCCGTCAAGCAGACCGCTATCCTGTGCTTCGACGGCGCTACCCCCGTCCTGAAGGAAATGTTCTGATCTGCTTCGACTCTGCGCACCGGTGTGCGGCCTAAGAGCATGACTCAGAAGTAAATCGACCCATTGCGGAGACCGCCGGAACAGGTTCTGCTCGGCTGTCTCCGCTTTTTTGGTAAAAAAGTGCATCCCCCAAAAGGCGGCAAAGCCGCCGCAAAGAAAGGAAGTATCAGTCCATGACAGTGTTTTTTAGCCAGCTGATCAACGGCTTGTCCCTTGGCAGCATCTATGCACTGATCGCACTGGGTTACAGCATGGTGTACGGCATCATCCTGCTGCTGAACTTTGCCCATGGCGATGTCATCATGGTTGGTGCATACATGTCCTGGTTCGTGATGAACCAGCTGGGTCTCGGCCCGGTCGCTGCTGTGTGCGCCACCATCATCACCTGTACGCTGCTGGGCGTCGTGATCGAAAAGATCGCCTACACCCCGCTGCGCAGCGCGCCCCGCATCTCCCTGCTGATCACTGCCATCGGCGTGTCCTTCTTTCTGGAGTACACTGCCGAGCTGGTTTTGGGCTCTGCGGCAAAGGTCATTCCGGCCTACTACACCAACCAGACCTTCAAGATCGGCTCTGTGCCGCTGGGCATGACCTCCATCATCACCCTGCTGGTGACGGTGCTGTCCATGCTGGTGCTCACCTTCCTCGTGCAGAAGACCAAGCTCGGCAAGGCCATGCGCGCCGTGTCTGAGGATATGGACGCCGCCCGCCTGATGGGCATCAACGTCAACAGCACCATCTCCTTCACCTTTGCGGTGGGTTCCGCTCTGGCCGGCATCGGCTCGGTGCTGTACTGCTGCTCCTACCCGCAGGCCACCCCCACCATGGGCTCCATGCTGGGCCTGAAAGCCTTCGTTGCTGCCGTTCTGGGCGGCATCGGCTCCATCCCGGGCGCTATGATCGGCGGTATCGCCATCGGTCTGTGCGAGTGCTTTGTTTCCGCCATCGGCCTTTCCGCTTGGAAGGATGCCGTCACGTTTGCGATCCTGATCATCGTGCTGCTGGTCAAGCCCACCGGCTTCCTCGGCCGCAAGGTGCAGGAAAAGGTGTAAGGAGGGCATGAAGATGAAAACTGATCGCAAAACTCTGAAAATGCCCGTGCGCTACCTGATGAACGCCGTGCTGGTGGCCATCCTGTTCGTGGCGCTGTCCTTCCTGACCGGCGATGTGCTGTCCACCTACCAGAACAAAGTCCTGCTCACCGTGGGCATCAACATCATTCTGGCCGTCTCCCTGAACGTCGCCACCGGCTATCTGGGCCAGCTGCCGCTGGGCCATGCCGGTTTCATGGCTGTGGGCGCTTACACCTGCGCTCTGTTCACCAAGTACAGCAATCTGCCCTCCGGCCTCGCTTTTGCCGTGGGTCTGGTTCTGGCCTGCATCGTGGCCGGTCTGTTCGGCGTGCTGATCGGCATCCCCGCTCTGCGCCTGACCGGTGACTATCTGGCCATCCTGACTCTGGGCTTCGGTGAGATCATCCGCATCACCCTGAACAACATCGACGATGTGCTGGGCTTCAAGCTGTTCTACGGTGCCAAGGGCCTGAAGAACATCCCCAAATATTCCAACTTCACCAACGTGTTCATCTGCGTGGTCATCACCTGCTTTGCCATCCACGCCATGATGAAGAGCCGCCACGGCCGCGCCGTGCTGGCTATCCGCGACAACGAGATCGCTGCTGAGAGCTGCGGCATCCAGACTACTTATTATAAGGTCATGGCCTTCGCATTCTCCGCTGCTTTTGCCGGTCTGGCCGGCGGCCTGTACGCCTGCTATCTGGGCGTTCTGGACCCCTCCACCTTCGGCTTCATGAAGTCCATTGAGATCCTGGTCATGGTGGTTCTGGGCGGCATGGGCTCCATGCTGGGCTCCATCCTGTCCGCAACCGTGCTGACCATCCTGCCCGAGGCGACCCGCAGCTTTGAGAGCTACCGCATGGTGGTCTACTCGCTG
Organism: Oxalobacter sp.; assembly: GCA_963615785.1. Lineage (GTDB taxonomy): Bacteria > Bacillota > Clostridia > Oscillospirales > Ruminococcaceae > Faecalibacterium. The sequence continues at coordinate 136,893 of CAVEID010000005.1, forward strand.
GTGCTGATCCTCATGATGATCTTCCGTCCGGGCGGCCTGCTTGGCAGCTACGACTTCTCCATGAGCCGCATCGTGGAAAAGGCTATGAACGGCGAACTGTTCAAGAAGAAAGCAAAGGAGGGCGAAGACCATGAGTGAATTCCAGACTAAGCTGCACAGTGTGCCCTCCGGCGGCTTTCTGACCGACCGCGACAAGGACAAAAAGCCCATTCTGGACGTGCGTGAACTGGGCATCGACTTCGGCGGCTTAACCGCCGTGGACGGCTTCAACCTGATGATCGGCCGCAACGAGATCACCGGTCTGATCGGCCCCAACGGTGCCGGCAAGACCACCGTGTTCAACCTGCTGACCAACGTGTACCAGCCCACCCGCGGCTCCATCCTGATCGATGGCATGCCCACCGCCGGCAAGAAGACCTATCAGGTCAACCGCATGGGCGTGGCCCGCACCTTCCAGAACATCCGCCTGTTCAAGGAACTGAGCGTTATCGACAACATCAAAGTGGGCCTGCACGAATCCATGAAGTACAATCTGGCTTCTTCTCTGGTCCGCCTGCCCAATTACTGGAAGGAAGAGAAGAAGTGCACCGAGCGTGCTCTGGAGCTGCTGGACATCTTCCACATGGCAGACCTCGCCAACGTGCAGGCAGGCAGCCTGCCCTACGGTGCACAGCGCCGTCTGGAGATCATGCGTGCACTGGCCACCAGCCCGAAGCTGCTGCTTCTGGACGAGCCCGCCGCCGGCATGAACCCCTCCGAGACCGCCGAGCTGACCGAGACCATCCGCCGCATCCGCGACGAGTTCAACATCGCCGTGCTGCTGATCGAGCATGACATGAGCCTGGTCATGGGCATCTGCGAAGGCATCGCCGTGCTGAACTTTGGCCGCATCATCGCCAAGGGCACCCCGGACGAGATCCGCAACAACCCGCAGGTCATCGAAGCCTATCTGGGCAAGAAGGAGGGCTAACCAATGGCTGATACTTTGCTGAAAGTTGATAACATCAACGTCTATTACGGCAACATCCACGCCGTCAAGGATATCTCCTTCGAGGTCAATCAGGGCGAGATCGTGACCCTGATCGGTGCCAACGGTGCCGGCAAGTCCACCACCCTGAAAACCGTCTCCGGCCTGCTGAAGCCCCGCACCGGTGATATCCTGTACAAGGGCAAGAGCATCAAGGGCATGCGCGCCCACAAGATCGTGGAAGCAGGCCTGGCCCATGTCCCCGAAGGACGTCATGTGTTCCTGCACATGACCGTGGAAGAGAACCTGGACATGGGCGCTTACACCCAGCCCAACTCCACCATCGCCCCCAACAAGGAGAAGGTCTTTGAGCTGTTCCCCCGCCTGAAGGAGCGCCGCAAGCAGCTGGCCGGTACCATGTCCGGCGGCGAGCAGCAGATGCTGGCCATGGGCCGCGCCCTGATGAGCAACGCTTCCATGCTGATGCTGGACGAGCCCTCCATGGGCCTGTCTCCCCTGCTGGTGCAGGAGATCTTCGACATCATCCAGAACGTGCATAAGGAAGGCATGACCATCCTGCTAGTGGAGCAGAACGCACAGATGGCCCTTTCCGTGGCCGACCGCGCCTACGTCCTTGAGACCGGCCGCTGCGTCATGGAGGGCACTGGTGCCGAGCTGCTGACCAACGAGCGCGTCCGCAGCGCATATCTGGGCGGCTGATTTTGCCTTAAAATATCCGCAGTGTACCGTAACATGCTGCGGATATTTTTGTATCTGCATTTTGGCTGTAGGGAACGCATTCATGCGTTCCGTTCGGTTCCGGCAGCCGCAGCCTGCGGAGCGGATAAATCCGCTCCCTACATCCGCTGATTTCTTCAAATTTCCTGCTTTCACTTTACTTTCGTAAAAGAATGTGCGATAATTTAATCAGCATTTTTCGTTTTTGAACTGCCGCCTGTTGGGAAAGCAGACGAGCAAATACCGCAAAGAGGGGTAAAAAGCTATGAGCAAAACGATCATCCCGGAAAACTATCAGCCCGCGCTGAACCTGTACGACACCCAGCGCGCCATCGGCACCGTCAAGCGCCTGTTCGCGGACACGCTGTGTGCCACGCTGAACCTGTACCGCGTGTCGGCACCGCTGTTTCTGGAGGCTTCCACCGGCCTGAACGACGACCTGAACGGCGTGGAACGCAAGGTCACTTTTGACATCAAGGACAGCGGCATTGAAGCACAGGTGGTGCAGTCGCTGGCAAAGTGGAAGCGCAAGGCCCTGAAGGACTACGACTTCCGCGTGGGCAAGGGCCTGTACTGCGATATGAACGCTATCCGCCGCGACGAAGAGCTGGACAACCTCCACTCCGTCTATGTGGATCAGTGGGACTGGGAAAAGGTCATCCGCGTGGAAGACCGCAACGAGGCTTATCTGAAGAGCGTTGTCCGTTCCATCGTGTCTGCCGTGTGCGCCACTGAGATGAACCTGCACGCTATGTTCCCCCAGCTGCAGGAGCTGCCCCTGCACAGCCCCAATGTGACCTTCATCACCACGCAGGAACTGGAGGACAAGTACCCTGACCTGACCCCGAAGGAGCGCGAGAACGCCTTCGTGAAGGAGAACGGCACCACCTTCCTGATGAAGATCGGTGCTCCGCTGAAGAGCGGCAAGCCCCACGATGGCCGCGCCCCCGATTACGACGACTGGGATCTGAACGGCGATCTGCTGTTCTGGAACGACCCGCTGCAGTGCAGCTACGAGCTGAGCAGCATGGGCATTCGCGTCAGCCCCGAGAGCATGGACAAGCAGCTGACCATGGCCGGCTGTGATGACCGCCGTGAGCTGCCCTTCCACAAGGCTGTGCTGAACGGCGAGCTGCCCTACTCCATCGGCGGCGGCATCGGCCAGAGCCGCCTGTGCATGCTGCTGCTGGGCAGCGCCCACATCGGCGAAGTTCAGGCCAGCGTGTGGGACGCCGACACCCGCGAGGCCTGCGAGAAGGCTGGCATCCCGCTGCTGTAAAAGCATTAAAATGCCCTCCGCTTCGCTCTGGGCATCTTTAGCGGAAATTTTATTTGAATTTTGTGGTTTGGAAATGACTGCGGTCATTTCCAAACCACTTTTTCACTGATAGGCCCAAATTATAAGTTACATCTTGCAAACAAAAAAGCTGTGCACCCGGATGGGTGCACAGCTTTTTGTTTGCAGTTATTTTGCGGACAGTCGATTGAAATGCGGCTTATCTTTTTCGTCTTCATCCTTTTTCGGCTCCGGCTTTTCCGCCGGGGTCAGACGGACTTCGGTGACGCGGCGCTTGGCTGTGCGGGTGACGACGCCGTCATATTCGCCCAGCGTGAAACGGTCGCCCACCTTGGGCAAATGGCAGGTCTTTTCCTGCACCAGACCGTTCACCGTATTGGAGTCGATATCTTCATCCTCCGGCAGGCCCAAGATCTCGTAAAGGTCGTCCACGCTGGCACTGCCCAGCACGATCCAGCTGCCGTCTGACTGCTTGTGGAAATCCTCGGTCACTTCGTCGTGCTCGTCCCAGATCTCACCCACAAGCTCTTCCAAGATATCTTCCAGCGTGATGATACCTTCGGTGCCGCCGTACTCGTCCACGACCACCGCCAGATGATGGTGCTGCTCACGCAGGGTGCGCAGCAGCTGAGAGATTTGGGTGGAGCCGGTGGTGTACAGGGTGGGCTTTACGAGGTCTTCCAGCGTAGTTTCCCGTTTCAGGCGGGCAAGATAAAAGTCCTTTTCATGTACCACACCGATGATGTTATCAATGGTGCCGTGGTAGACAGGCAGGCGCGAATAGCCCGATTCCGCAAAGGTCTGGGCCAGCTCTTCCAGCGAGATATCGTCCTCCACCGCGATCACATCCACGCGGGGCGTGAGGATCTCTTCCACTTCCACATCGTCGAACTCGATGGCGCTGCGGATCAGCTGGCTTTCCCGGTCGGTGAGTTCACCGTCGTTCTCAGCCTCGCTGACCATAGTCATCAGCTCACCCTCGGTGATGGTGTCTTCTTCTGTGCTGTGGATAAAATGGCCCAGCAGCTTCTTCCACTGGCTGAACAGCCAGGTCAGCGGGGTGAACAGCACCATCAGCAGGTTCAGGATGGGCGAGACCGCCGTGGCGACGGTCTCCGGCATCTCCTTGGCCAGGCTCTTGGGCGTCACCTCGCCGAAGATCAGCACCACAACGGTCAGCACGATGGTGGACACCGTCGCGCCCCGTTCCGGGTCCAGCAGGCGGGTGAACAGCACAGTGCCGATGGATGCTGCCGCGATATTCACGATATTGTTGCCGATGAGGATGGTGGAGAGCAGCTTGTCGTATTTTTCCGACATGGCCAGCACGCGGGCGGCCGCTGCGTCGCCGTCCTCAGCACGGCTTTTCAGGCGGATCTGGTTCAGGGAAGAAAAGGCGGTCTCAGCGGCGGAGAAAAAGGCGGAAAATGCCACCAGAATGATCAGCGCCGCTAAGAGCGTAATACTGCCATCGTCCATAAAAAGGGAAATCACACTCAACTTTCTGTTTCATCGTAAGATGCCGCCTGTTCTTGCCTCTCCCAAGGGGAGAGCCAAGACCCACACGGTCAGCTTGCAAAAAATTTTAATACAAAAATGTGCTTTCCATCGTTGCCATTCCGCGATGAAAAGCACATCAATGTTATTTGTTATAATACCATATTCTGTACGGTGGTGCAAGCTTTCTGCCCTCTGTCAACGTACAAAACAGGTAAAATTTCAATTATGATCACCGCAGCACCAGCGCGCCGTTCTCGCAGTCCACCGTCAGGGTGTTGCCCTCGGTGTAGCTGCCCTGAATGATGGCCTTGGCGATGAGCGTCTCCACGCGGCTCTGAATGAACCGCTTAATGGGGCGTGCACCGTACACGCTGTCGTAAGCGGAATCGATGATGAAGTCCTTGGCGGCAGTGGTGACATCCAGTTTCAGGTGCTTGCCCTCGTCCATGCGCTTGCGCAGGTCGTCCAGCTGCAGATCCACGATCTTGCGGGTCTCGTCCTTGGTCAGGCTCTTGTAGTAGACGATCTCGTCCAGACGGTTCAGGAATTCGGGACGGAACTTGGATTTCAGCAGCAGGTCGATCTGCTTGCGGGCGTCCTCGCTCAGCTCGTTGGAGCCATTGGCGCGGCGCTGTTCCAGATCGTTCAGGATGATGTCGCTGCCCAGGTTCGAGGTCAGGATGATGACCGTGTTCTTGAAGTCCACGGTGCGGCCCTGACTGTCGGTGATGCGGCCATCATCCAGCACCTGCAGCAGGATGTTGAACACATCGGGGTGTGCCTTTTCCACTTCATCGAACAGCACCACGCTGTAGGGTTTGCGGCGCACAGCTTCGGTCAGCTGACCGCCCTCTTCATAACCGACGTATCCCGGAGGCGCGCCGATCAGACGGCTGACGCTGAACTTCTCCATATATTCGGTCATGTCGATACGCACCATGTTGCGCTCATCGTCAAACAACGCCTGTGCCAGTGCTTTGGCCAGCTCGGTCTTGCCGACGCCGGTGGGGCCCAGGAACAGGAAGCTGCCGATGGGGCGGTTGGGGTTGGCGATGCCGGCGCGGCTGCGCAGGATGGCTTCGCTCACCTTGGTGACGGCTTCGTCCTGACCGATGACCCGTTTATGCAGCACGTCGTCCAGATGCAGCAGCTTCTCGCGCTCACCCTCCACCAGCTTCTCCACCGGGATGCCGGTCCAGCGGGCCACGATGCGGGCGATCTCTTCATCGGTCACCCGGTCGCGCAGCAGGCTGTCTTCCTTCTTGGCGGCAGCGATCTTCTCTTCCTCTTCCAACTGCTTCTGCAGCTGGGGCAGCTTGCCGTATTTCAGCTCAGCGGCCTTGTTCAGGTCGTACTCGCGCTGGGCCTTTTCAATATCGGCATTGGTCTGCTCGATCTGCTCACGCAGGGTCTGCACCTTGCCGATGGCGTTTTTCTCGTTCTCCCACTTTGCCTTCATGCTGCGGAACTTGTCCTGCAGCTCGGCCAACTCCTTTTCCAGGTCGCGCAGGCGGCTCTGGCTCAGAGCGTCGGTCTCCTTCTTCAAGCTTACCTGCTCGATCTGCAGCTGAGTAATGCGGTGGGCCAGATCATCCATTTCGCTGGGCATGCTGTCCATTTCGGTCTTGATCATGGCGCAGGCTTCATCCACAAGGTCGATGGCCTTATCGGGCAGGAAGCGGTCGGTGATATAGCGGTCAGACAGGGTGGCGGCAGCAATGAGGGCGCTGTCGTTGATCTTGACGCCGTGGAACACCTCATAACGCTCTTTCAGGCCGCGCAGGATGGAGATGGTGTCCTCCACGGTGGGTTCATCCACCTGAACCGGCTGGAAACGGCGCTCCAGCGCGGGGTCTTTTTCGATATACTGACGGTACTCGTCCAGCGTGGTGGCACCGATGCAGTGCAGCTCACCGCGAGCCAGCATAGGTTTGAGCAGGTTGCCTGCATCCATTGCGCCGTCAGTTTTGCCTGCACCGACGATGGTGTGCAGCTCATCGATGAAGAGGATGATTTTGCCTTCGCTCTTCTTCACCTCGTTCAGGACGCTCTTCAGACGTTCTTCGAACTCGCCGCGGTATTTTGCACCGGCCACCAGAGCGCCCATGTCCAGACTGAACACGGTGCGGTCTTTCAGGTTCTCGGGCACATCGCCGCGCACGATACGCTGGGCCAGACCCTCGGCAATGGCGGTCTTGCCGACGCCGGGCTCACCGATCAGGCAGGGATTGTTCTTGGTCTTACGGGACAGGATGCGGATGACGTTTCGAATTTCCTGATCGCGGCCGATGACCGGGTCAAGCTTCTGCTTGCGGGCAAGGTCTACCAGATCCTGACCATATTTCTGCAGAGCATTGTAGGTGTCCTCGGGGTTATCGTTGGTCACACGCTGGTTGCCGCGGACGGCGGTCAGCTGCTGTAAGAACTTATCCTTGGTGATGCTGAACGCACGGAACAGTTCGGCGGTGTTCTGGGTCTGCTCATCCAGCAGGCCGAGGAACACATGCTCGACGCTGACGTACTCGTCCTTCATGGCCTTGGCTTCGCGGGCAGCAGCGCTCAGCACCTTGTCGGTGGCCTGCGAGATATAAACCTTGTCGGGGTCACGGCCAGAGCCGGACACCCGGGGCAGAGCCGAGAGCTTTTCGGCCACGGCAGCGGCAAAGCTGCCCGGATCAACGTTCAGCTTCTGCAGCAGCTGCGGGATCAGGCCCTGCTCCTGCGAAGCGAGGGCGTGCAGCAGATGTTCGGGTTCCAGCTGGTTGTGCTGGTACTCCACAGCCAGCTGCTGCGCTGCCTGCAGAGCTTCGAGGGTCTTCTGTGTATATTGATTGGTATTCATAAAGTCAAGCCTCCATTCATACCGGAAGGTTTCAGTTTAGCGGACAAATCATTCGAGTGCTAACAGTTCCGCGTGCAGAGACGGCAGAACCGGAAGCTTTTCATTTTTCTTTTTTGTTTCATAGGTTTGTGCTCCTCCCTGCCGAACTTCTTGCTTTCATTTTAGCACTCTATTTGTTCGACTGCTAAAAATATACTCTCATTCACCCGCTTTGTCAAGTGCATTCACAAAAAGTTTGCAATTTACAGTTTTTGCCAAATAAAAAAGCACTGTCCAGCTCTTCAGCTGCACAATGCTTTCTTGCAATTTGTCGAATGATATGATATTCTATACTCGCTGCTTATCTGAGCAGCAAAGCACTGCATACAACGGCAGGCGGTTCAGCCCTCACTTCCGAAAGGAGGTGAGAGTCATTCCTATTACTTTTACATTCCATCTGCTTGGGCTCACGTTCACGCTGCGGATTTCTAAAGGTAAAAGATGAACCGCCACCCTGGCCGGTGACGGTTCGTTTTAGAACTATAACCCAAAAGGGCTGACCGCTTGTCGCAGTGCCTTTTCTATTTGTAGTATAGTTACCTTTTATCGATTTGTCAAGACTTCCACTCAGCTCTGCTTTTTCCAACGGCGCATGACACCCATGCCCAGCGCATAGGGGCCGGTGTGCACCGCAATGGTGCAGCCGATCTGCAGCAGGCCCACTTCACACTGTGCTCCGGGGTACTTTGCGCGCAGAGCCGCGCGGGTCTGCATCCACAGACGCTTACCCTCGTCGGCGTCATAGCCATAGCCCACCGTGATCCGGTAGTCGTCCGGGGTGCCGCCGTGTGCGTCCAGATAGTTCATCAGCTGTTCCAGCGCTTTTTCAAAGCTTTTCTGGCGTCCGCGTGCCACGCCGCCGGAGAAGATCTCGCCATCCTTGAACAGGATCATCGGCTTGATGCCCAGCATGTTGGCAGCGCGGCCAGTCACCTTGCCGATGCGTCCGCCCTTGATGAGGTAGTCCAGATTGCCCACCGTGAAGAAGATCTGATTGGTGGATTTCTCGGCTTCCAGCCAGGTCACAGTCTCGTCCAGCGTGCAGCCTGCGTCCCGCATGGAGACAGCATTTTCCACCACGATGGACTCGGTGACGGTGGCCGCTGCAGAGTCGATGACCTCAATGCGGGCGTCGGGATAATCTTCCAGCACCAGTTCCCGGGCATTGCGGGCGCTGCCCACGCAGCCGCTCATCTTGCCGGTGAACACCAGGCACAGCACATCCCGGCCTGCTTCGGCATGGGCACGGAACGCCTGCTCAAAGTCCTCGATGGAGGCCAGACTGGTCTTGGGGTAAGCCGAGGGGTTATCCACCATGAACTGGTAGAAGTCCCGCACGGCGATCTCCTTGCCTTCCTTGCGGTAGTGCTCGCCGTCCAGCGAGACGTAGAAGGGAATGACCTCGATACCAAGCTGCTTGGCGGTATCCAGCGTCAGGTCGCACGCGCTGTCGGTAATGATATCAAACATCTGTGACGCTTCCTTTTCTGCAACATTCGGGGACGCCGGGGAGATCAGACGCGGTGGATGTAAGCTTCGCGCTCAGCACCCACAGAGATGTAGGTGATCTTGCAGCCGACAGCCTTTTCCAGATATTCCACATAAGCCTGGGCTTCCTTGGGCAGGTCTTCCCACTTGCGGGCTGCGGTGATATCGCAGTGCCAGCCGGGCAGGTACTCAACCACCGGCTGTGCGGTGTCCAGAGCTTCGCCCATGGGGAAGCGGGTGGTGGTGCTGCCGTCGGTCAGCTTGTAAGCGGTGACCATGGGGATCTTGTCCATGTAGTCCAGCACGTCCAGCAGGGTCAGGGCAACTTCGTCGCAGCCCTGGCAGAAGACGCCGTAGCGGCTTGCCACCAGATCGATGGGACCCACGCGGCGGGGACGGCCGGTGGCTGCACCATACTCGTGGCCAGCCTCACGCAGGTCGTGCTTTTCTTCCTCGGTCATGGCCAGCTCAGCGGTGAAGGGGCCGTCGCCGACGCAGGAAGAGTAAGCCTTCATGACGCCGATGGAGTTGTGCAGCTTGTGGCCCGGGATGCCTGCGCCGATGGGGGCGTAAGCGCCGATGACATTGGAAGAGGTGGTGTAGGGGTAGATGCCGAAGTCGATGTCGCGCAGAGCGCCCAGCTGAGCTTCGAACAGGATCTTCTTGCCCTCGGCGTCAGCGTCGGCCAGATACTGGCCCACATCGCAGATGTAATCCTTGAAGATGGCTGCATACTTTTCCAGCCATGCCCACATCTCATCCACGCTGATGGGAGCGGCATTGTAGCTGCCTTCCATGACCAGATTCTTGGAATCCACCATGGTGATGAGGCGCTTCTTCACAGCGTCGTCCAGATGCAGCAGGTCGCCCATGCGCAGGGTCTTCTTCATGTACTTGTCGCCGTAAGCGTAGGCAATGCCGCGCTTGGTGGAACCAAACTGTGCACCGGTCTTGGACAGACGGGCTTCTTCCAGACCATCCTGATCCACATGATAAGGCATGGTGATGGTTGCACGGTCGGAAATTTTCAGGTTCTTGGGGCTGATCTCAACGCCCTGCTCACGCAGCTTGTTGATCTCGCCGTCCAGATGATGCGGGTCGATGACCATGCCGTTGCCCATGACGCAGACGACATTGGGGCGCAGGATGCCGGAGGGCAGCAGATTCAGCACGAACTTGCCGCGCTCGTTCTTCACCGTGTGACCGGCGTTGTTGCCGCCCTGATAGCGTGCAACGATGTCATACTCCTGGCTGATGAGGTCGACCATGCGGCCCTTGCCTTCATCGCCCCAGTTGATACCCGTAATTGCAGTAAGCATAATAAATGACCTCTTTATCATTTTTTCAAAAGACAGCCTTTTCCGTGCACCTTGCCCGGGATACGCCACCTTGGGAAAACGCACCGGCGGCCATATGAGAAGCACATACCAATGCGAGTATAGTATAGCACAGTTTGCCGTGCAAAAAAAGAGGGAAACGCGGCTTTTCATCCGTGTTTCCCTCCAAAAATAAGGCTGTAAAATTGTGCGTTCAGCTCCGGGGCTTCTTTGCATCGGTGCGGCGGGTCACCTTGTGGATGGTGCCGTCCGGCTCCTGAATGGACGTGTTGGCCAGCTGAGCGCGCAGGCTGGCTTTCATGTCGTCGATGTATTCCCGGCGCAGAGCCTGCTGTTCTACCTTTTCAGCTTCGGTCAGGCCGGTGGTCTTGCTCTTTTTTGCCAGCTCATTGATGCGGGCGATCTTTTCCTGTGTCATAAAAGGGGCCTCCTGTATTTCAGCGAAAAATATGTTATAATGTAGCAAAGACCATTATAACAAAGGATGATATCTATGGCAACTCAATTGAATTTTGCTCAGCAGATGGACGCCGTGCTCAAAGGCCTGGGCAGCACCCGTCCGCGTCTGCTGCTTCACGCCTGCTGCGGGCCCTGCTCCAGCGCCGTGCTGGAACAGCTGTGCCAGTATTTTGACATTACTGTACTTTACTATAACCCCAACACATGGCCTGCAGAGGAATACTACCGCCGCGGCGAAGAATTGAAAAAGTTCGTTGCCGCCGCCCACCCGCTGGGCGTGACCGTGGTGGAGGACACCTACGACCCGCAGGAGTTCTACTCCGCTGTGCAGGGCCTTGAAAATGAGCCGGAGCGGGGCAACCGCTGCACCGTCTGCTACCGTCTGCGGATGCGCCGGGCAGCGCAGTACGCCAAAGACAACGGCTTCGACTGGTTCACCACCACGCTGTCCATCAGCCCGCACAAGGATGCCAAGCGCATCAACTCCATCGGGCAAGAGTTGGAAGCAGAGTTCGGCGTAAAGCACCTGCCCTCGGACTTCAAAAAGCACAACGGCTATCTGCGCTCCCTCCAGCTTTCGGAGGAATACGGCCTGTACCGGCAGGATTACTGCGGGTGCGAGTTCAGCGCCGAAGCAAGAGGGATCGAGAAGTAAGCTGCTGTTTTACCGGTCGGCAGGCCGGCAGATGAAACTTTCCCGGAAGCGGCACCAGACACTCCGGCAGGATGATGCGACGCCATGTCTGAAGGTCGGGCTGCTGCTATAATCGACGCTGTTTTCTTCCGGGGAGTGCGAGGGCTGCACCACGCTGGAGGTCTGGCGAGCGTCAGCAGGACGGAGTGTCCCGTGCTGCTTTTCACTCACTCTTCCGGCAGTTTCGCCACCAGCAGAGTGAAGATGATCAGGCCCACGCAGGGTACAATATTCGACGCCATGCCGGCGGCAAGGCCGGCCTTTTCGGCCACGATGCCAATGATCCACGGCATGATGATGGCGCCGCTGGACGCCACCGGCAGCATGATGCCCATGCTGGTCACGCTGGTCATGCGGCCTGCGCTGGCCACGGCAGTGGGGTTCAGGCCTGCCATGGAAAATGCAAAGGCAAACAGCAGAACAATGGCCAGTCCCTGCGTATGGGCCATGACCAGCAGCACATAGAAGAACGTGCACAGCACACTCATGCCAACCATAGCCTTGCGCGGTTTCTTGAAGGGGAACACGAACGCGATGAGCAAACGGCCCACCAGCGTCGCACCCCACATGACCGTGACCGTGTAAGCCGCCAGTGCACCTGCAATGATGCCGCTGTCCTTGAAATAGGTGACCATCCAGCCGTTGACGCTCTGCTCAGCGGCATTCTGGAAAAACAGCAGACCCGTCAGCATCCAGAACCGTGCCGAGCGCAGGAAGCTCCAGTCAATGGCTTCTTTTTCCTTGGCGTTCTTTTCCTTGCCTCCGCCCAGCGGAGTGAAAGCGTACACCAGCCACAGCACAAGGCCCAGTGCTGCCAGCAGGAACACCGCCAGTTCGGTGCTCACCCGCGCCGCTGCCGCGATCAGGAAGGGGCACAGCAGAGCGCCGCAGGCGTAGCAGCTGTGCATCAGGTTCATGCCGCGGGTGCGGTCGGCGGAGTTGTCGCTGACCAGAATGGTGCAGGTGTTGATGACACTGCCTTTGGCGATGCCCACCACAAAAAATGCCAGCGCCAGCAAAATCTCCACGCCGGTCAGGCCCATGATGCCGTAGCCCGCCGCATAGCCGATAGTGAGCAGCAGTACACTGGGTTTCATGCCCAGCACACTGGGCAGCATGCCGATGAGCAGACCCGCCAGCAGGTTGCCCACGCTCATGAGCGAGAGCAAGGTGCCGGTCATGCCGTAGGCAAAGCCGTACCGTTCCTGCAGCAGGCTGACCACCACGCCCGCGCTGATGGCGCAGATGCCGCTGAAAAAGAAGGTCACAAAGCCCGCATTGCGCAGGCGTGCGTTCTGTTGTTCCATGATGTTCCCCTTTTTTGCAAAAAATATCCTCTTTTTATTTAACCATATTTTTACGCTATTTCAACCGGATTTTCTTATCAAAGCGCAAAAAGAAGGGATGGACGCCTTGTCCATCCCTTCTTTTTAGTTTGCTTTATTCGGCCTTGGTCTCAGGCTTTGCCTCAGCAGCCTTAGCTTCCGCCTTTGCTGCAGGTGCAGCAGGTGCAGCAGGAGCAGCAGCGGGCTTAGCGGCCGGAGCTGCAGCGGGTTTCGCAGCTGCAGGAGCAGCGGGCTTCACCACAGGCTTCGGGGGATACGGATCGTCCTTCAGCGGGAAGAGGATGATCTTCTTCGGGCACTTCTGGGCGCACATGCCGCAGCCCTTGCACTTGTCGTAGTCCACACGGGCCACACCGTCCACAACATGGATGGCATCGAACTTACAGGTACGCTCGCACATGCCGCAGGCGATGCAGGAAGTGGTGCAGGCCTTCATTGCAACAGGGCCCTTGTCCTGGTTGGAGCACATGACAACGGGCTTGCGCGGGCCGCCGACGTCGATCATGATGACCTTCTTCGGGCAGATGTTAGCGCAGGCACCACAGCCAGTGCACTTGTCCTTGTCCACCTTGGCCACGCCGTCCACGATGTGGATGGCATCGAACTTACACACCTTGGTGCAGTCGCCCAGGCCGACACAGGCGAAGGAGCAGGTCTTGGGGCCGCCATACAGGGCCGCAGCAGCGGCACAGGTCTGGATGCCCTTGTAGTCATAAGCGGGCTTGCAGTGCTCGGAGCTGCCCTGGCACTGAACCACAGCCTTCTTCTCCACAGCGCTTGCCTCGCCGCCCATGATCTTGGCGATGGCAGCAGCAGCTTTGGGGCCGCCGGGTGCGCACTTGTCGCAGGGGACGCCGTCCATGACGACAGCCTTTGCGTAGTCGGCACAGCCTGCGTAACCGCAGCCGCCGCAGTTTGCACCAGCCAGGCAGTTGGTGACTTCCTCAATACGGGGGTCTTCCTCGACCGCCATGAACTTGGCCGCTGCGACCAGAATGATCGCACCGATCGCGCCCACGATGGTACACAGGATAACAGCAGATACAATATTCATAATCCTGTTCCTCCCTTACAGCGTGACATTGAACAGGTTTTCGACGATGCCGCCGAAGCCCATGAAGGACAGGCTGGTGATTGCAGCTGCGATCAGGGTGATGGGCAGACCCTTGAAGGGTGCCGGGGGATCGCAGGCTTCCACGCGCTTGCGCACGCCGCTGAACATGACCATAGCCAGCATGAAGCCGCAGCCTGCACCGATGGCGCAGACCAGAGCCTCGATGTAAGCGATGCCGAAGCCCAGCTCAGCCACATCTGCGCCGTAGTCGCCCACGACCAGAATGGTGACAGCCAGAACACAGCAGTTGGTGGTGATCAGAGGCAGGTAAACGCCCAGAGAGTTATACAGTGCAACGACATACTTCTTGAGGAAGATCTCGATGAACTGCACCAGAACTGCAATGACCAGAATGAACACGATGGTCTGCAGATAGCTCAGGCCAGCCGGGTCCAGAATGAAGATCTGGATGGGGAAGGTCACGGCAGTTGCCATGAACATGACGAAAATAACAGCGCCGGACATACCGACAGCGGAATCCAGCTTTTTGGAAACGCCCAGGAACGGGCAGATACCGTAGAACTTCACCAGCACATAGTTGTTGACAAGGATCATGCTGAAGAAGATCGCAGCGAGTTTCACTAACATCTTATTCTGCCTCCTTCTTCAGGTTGTCCACATCACAGCAGCTCTTGCGCTCAATGCGGGCGTCCAGCTTGCCTTCCAGCCAGACACAGCCGGCCATCAGCAGACCAAAGCAGAAGAAAGCGCCGGGAGCCTGAGTCATGATGGAGATCTTTGCAACGCTGTCCGGGATCACCTTGAAGCCCAGCCAGGTGCCGCTGCCCAGGATCTCACGGATGGAGGCCATCAGAGTTGCGGTGAGGGTGTAGCCGATGCCCATGCCCACGCCGTCCAGTGCAGAGTCCACGATGCTGTTCTTGCAGGCGAACATCTCGGCACGGCCCAGAATGATGCAGTTGACAACGATCAGGGGCAGGAACACGCCTAGAGCATTGTACAGGCTTTCCATGTAAGCCTGCATGAACATCTGAACGATGGTCACGAAGCTTGCAATGATAACGATATAGCAGGGCAGATGCACCTTGCCGGGGATCACCTTGCGCAGCAGGGAGATCATGATGTTGGAGCACACCAGCACGAAGGTGAAGGCGGCGCCCATGCCCAGTGCGCTGGAAACTGCGGTGGTAACTGCCAGAATGGAGCAGGTGCCCAGAACCAGACGCAGAACAGGGTTTTCTTTGATAATGCCGTTGGTAAGGATGCTTACCTTGGACTTGTTTTCTTGTGCCATTTCTTACCAACCTCCTTTATGCCAGCTCGTTGAAGCAGTTGACACAGTCATTGATGGCAGCGAACAGGGCCGTGGAAGAAATGGTTGCGCCGCTGTATGCGTCGTAATCCTGATTCATCACGATGTTCTGGGTGCCGTCCATGCCGTCGAACTGCGCCAGGAAGTCGTCGTTGCCCACATTGGAGCCGATGCCCTTGGTCTGAGTGGAAGCGTCCACCCAGATGCCGGTCTCGGTGCCGTTGGCGTCGAAGCCCATGATGACGGTCAGGGTGCCGCCGTCGAAGCCGGACTCACCGGCCTTGATGGCAACGCTGCCGTCGGGAGCCTTGACCACGCCGGTAACACCGGCAGTGGTGAAATCGGTCACTTCTTCCAGCTCGCTGGCATCCGAAACGGACGGCAGCACGCCGACATAAGCGGCCAGAGTGGTGCGCTTGGTGTTCTCGGCAATGACCGGGGCGGTCATGCCGTTCACCAGTGCCAGCAGCAGGCTGGCGATCAGGGAGATGACGCTCAGCACAACGATGGGCTTGATGGTGCTCTCCCAGTTGGAAGACTTACTCATTTGCCAGCACCCTCCTTTGCTTTCTTTGCAGGCTTGATGTAGCCATACGGGGTCTGACGGGTCAGATCATTGATGTAGGGAACCCACAGGTTCATGAACAGCAGCGCGAAGGACACGCCCTCGGTGTAGCTGCCCCAGTAGCGGATGGCGAAGGTGACAATGCCCAGGCACACGCCGTAGACCAGCTTGCCCTTCAGGGTGAAGGGGCTGGTGACGTAGTCCGTAGCCATGAACACAGCGCCAAACAGCAGGCCGCCGCTCAGCACAGCCGCCAGAGCAGCGTGCAGGCTGTGGGTAGCGATCAGGTAGAAGATGAACATGCTGCCGACATAAGATGCCGGGATGGCAATGCTGATGGTCTTGGTTGCAACCAGATAGACAAGGCCCAGCACGATGGCCAGAGCGCAGGTCTCGCCCAGGACACCGCCGTGGATGCCCATGAACAGATCCAGCAGGCTCAGCTTGGAAGTGTCAGCCACAGCCAGCGGGGTTGCGCTGGACAGCTGATCCACAGCTGCATCCGGGAACACCCACTTGTTCATGGAACCGGCAAAGCTGATGAACAGCACGATACGGCCCACCAGAGCGGGGTTTGCAAAGTTCATGCCGATGCCGCCGAACAGCTGCTTGACGATGATGATAGCCACCAGATCGCCGATGATCAGCTGACCGATCGGCATGCCCACGGGCACGTTCATGGCCAGGATGATGCCGGTGACGACGGCGGACAGGTCGCTGATGGGGTTGGGCTTTTTCAGCAGCTTGCAGTACAGCCACTCAAAAGCAACGCTTGCGATCACGGACACTGCGGTGACCAGCAGCGCACGCACACCAAAGATGATGGCAGAGGCCACCACGCAGGGGCACAGGGCGACGATCACGTTGGCCATCAGGCTCTGGGTGGTCTCTTCGCTGCGCACATGCGGGGAAGCCGAAACAATAAGCTTCGTATCCATTACTTATTGCCTCCTTTTTTGATTTCACCAAGGTAGAACGCCTTTGCCAGACTCATCATCTGGGTGACAGGGCGCTTTGCCGGGCAGACGAAGGAGCAGGAACCGCAGTTGAAGCAGTAGTCTGCGTGCAGCTTGCCCAGCTCCTGCACGTCACGGGCTGCATAAGCCTGATTGACCTCCACGGGCTCCAGGCCCATGGGGCAATACTCGACGCAGCGGCCGCAGCGGATGCAGGGGGTGACGGGAGCAGGCTCTGCAGCAGCCTTGCTCAGGAAGATGAGGCCGGAAGTGGTCTTGGTGGTGGGGTAGCTCATGTTCTCCACAGCGGGGCCCATCATGGCACCGCCGGCCACCACCTTGCCCAGCTCACCCTTGACGCCAACAAAGTTCATGATGTCCTCATAGGCAGTGCCCACGGGGACCACGATGTTCTGGGGCTTTGCGCAGGCATCGCCGTCCACGGTGATGGTGCGTTCCACCACCGGCATGCCGGTGGCCAGATATTTGCCCAGAGTGGAAACGCTGGTCACGTTCATGACGATAGCGCCTGCATCTGCGGGCAGACCGCCGTGAGGCACCTCACGGCCCAGGCACTTCTCGATCAGGATCAGCTCAGCGCCGGTGCCGTAGACACTGGGCAGAGGCTTGACCTCAATGGTGCTGTCGCCATTGGTCTTCTTGCACAGCAGGTCGATGCACTCAGGCTTGTTGTTCTCGATGCCGATGACGCACTTCGGGATGCCGGTGTACTGCAGCACGGCCTTGATGCCGCGGATGATGTCATCGCTGCAGTTCAGCATTTCCTGCGTGTCGCTGGTCAGCCACACTTCACACTCGGAAGCGTTGATCAGCAGGGTATCCACCTGCTGCTTGGGCTGCAGCTTGACATCGGTCGGGAAGCCTGCGCCGCCCAGACCAACCAGGCCGCACTCACGCACAGCGGCCAGGAAGCTGGCCTTGTCGGTGACTGCAGGTGCCTTGACAGCCGGGTCTACGGTCTGCTTGCCATCGGTCTTGATGACAACAGAATCGCACATACGGCCGTTGGACAGACGGAACGGCTCCACGGCAGCAACGGTGCCGGAAACGCTGGAATGAATATTTGCGGAGACAAAGCCGCCGGCTTCGCCGATCTTGGTGCCAACGAACACCTCGTCGCCCTTCTTGACCAGAGCTTTTGCGGGTGCGCCGATGTGCTGGCTCATCAGGATGCGTACCTGCGCGGGCAGAGGCATCGGGACCGGTTTGCTTGCAGCAGTTGCCTTGTCATGCGGCGTATGCGCGCCAAGCGCCGCACGTTTCAGCTTGTTCAACATGGAATCAAATCCCCCATTCTGCTTGAATTGCCGCCCCCGCGCCCATGCAGGCGCACTGGTACAGGGACAGCAGCTGCTTAACATATTTATTGTATCATTTTGGCGTGGGAAGTCAACGACAATGACGCGGAAATGATGCATTTTCCTGAACTTTCTTCTCATTTTTTCAAGGTTAGATTTAACTAACCGACGTATTTTTTCCTTTTTTCTTTCCCATCCGCAGGCGTTTGCCTTTGCGCGTGGAATATGATATACTAAGGGCAATCAAAACTTGCGGAACGTCCCCCGCTCCGCGCAAGACTTTCCAAGGAGGCTTCAAACCATGAAAGTTCTCAAAGCTCTGCTCGCCATCCTCACCACGCTGGCGGTCGTGCTCACCGGCCTGCTGCTGTTCCAGCAGGAAAAGTCCGCTGCCGGCTATATCCGGATGCCCTTGGACGAGCAGTAATCCCTGTCTTGCAAAAAAAAAAGCATCCCCCAGCCTGAACGGCACGCTGCCGCCCGGGC
The DNA here is from genome assembly GCA_963615785.1 of Oxalobacter sp. Taxonomy (GTDB): domain Bacteria; phylum Bacillota; class Clostridia; order Oscillospirales; family Ruminococcaceae; genus Faecalibacterium. The sequence continues at coordinate 155,313 of CAVEID010000005.1, forward strand.
TGGGGGATTTTTGGTCTTAGTAACCGGGCGGCCATGAAAAAAGTACCGCCGGCAGATGCCGGCGGTACTTTTTTCATGATCCGGCTTTTCTGCCGGAGCGATTCGATTTTAGTAGATCAGGATGACCAGGATCGGGTGGTTGTATGCCGTCGTGGAAGCGACGCCCGCGCAGGTTGCGCTGGAATCCGTTGCCACCTCTTTATTCACGAAGGACGTTGCAGAAAGGGTGTCGCCGTCCGGACTGATGAACAGTCCCTTGAAGTAGTTTCCATCTGCGTAGGTGTTCATCAGGTCAGAGACTTTCTGGTTCAGAACGGCGTCAGAGTTGGCGTAGTTGCCTTCATAGTACTTCTGCAGGAAAGCAGCCAGTTCCTTTGCATGGGCATCTGCCTCTTCGCTGCGGTACAGTTCGCTCAGGCCATAGGTGTTGACACGGGCCTGATTCAGCAGATTCAGGGCGTTGTCCTCGCGGCTGCTGCCGCCTGCCAGAGCATCACAGCCCGTCAGCATGGCCAGAACCATGACAGCGGCCAGAGCCACAGCGATCAGTTTTTTGAACTTTTTCATTTTGTGTTCCTCCTAAATTGAATTTTCACACACCAGGCCGAACCCCTCCGGCCCGATAGTTTTCAGTTTACCCCCCCCCCGGTGATTTTGTCAATTCGCAGAAAACACAAAAACACCGCTGATGTTTTGTCAGCGGTGTTTTTTCGTCAAAATATTGCTTTCAGTAATCTTTTTCGCAGCCAAGCATGTACTTCATGTGCTCAAAGGTTCGTTCCTGCCCAAGATCACGCACCATTTTCAGCAGTTCTTCCAGCAAAGCACGGGTCTCAGGATGAAGCAGATAGTGATCCTTGCTGCGCTCGTAGTATTCCCACGGGGAAGCATCGGTGTACTTGTCACCCAGATAGATCTGGCTGGCAGCCACACGGTCACACACCATCTCGCACACATAGCGCAGAGGGATCTTCATGCCGGTCAGGCCCGCTTTGGTGGTGCTGTAGTCGATCCAGTATTCCAGATGATGCTTATTGCGGCCCTTGTGGTGCAGCCAGGCAGAGGTGTAGCCCTTGGCTTCGCGCTCTGCCTCGTTGGGGCTGTGGTCGCCCTGATAGTAGATGCACCCCGGGATGAACTCTGTGGGGCTGTACTTGCTCAGGTCGTGGGCAAGGCCCTGTTCATAGAGCCCGCAGGCAAAGCAGTATTTCATCACCAGCAGCTTGTGCCGGGTGATGGTCTCAAAATGGCCTTTGATGTTCATTGCTGTTCCTCCGCTTCTGCAAAGGCTTCCCCCTCGGGGACCGATTTCCCCCGGTCGGGGGAAAATGGCGGAGCCAAAAGGGGGAGCACTGTCCCCGCAGGTGACTGATGAGGGGAAGTAATCGTCAAATTCCGGTCATTAAAAACGGCATCTCGCACAGCTGCCCCTCATCCGGCTCGCAAGCTCGCCACCTTCCCCCAAGGGGGAAGGCTTTATGCTCCCCGGTAGCGCACCGTGACCCGGCCCTCTTTCAGCCCCCGCAGGTCGTCGCTCTCGGAAAAATCCTCCCGGTCACGGGTGAGGTTCGGGTTGTAATAGGGGTCGTCCAGAATATTTTCCCGGCCGTGGATGTCATACAGCCGCTGCTGCTCTGCAGCAAAACGCCGGGCCTTCACCGGGTCTTTTTCATCGCCGCCGCGGCTCTTGCTCTCATAATGGGTCAGCTGAGCGTAGGGCGTCCACACGATGCGATGCCCCGCATCCCGCACCCGCAGGCAGAAATCCACATCGTTGAAGGCCACGGCGAACTTCTCGTCCAGCCCTTTCGCCTTGTCCCACACGCTGGTCTTCACCAACAGGCAGGCACCGGTGACGGCGGAAAAGTCCTGCACGGTGGCGGCACGGAACATGTAGCCGCTGCCGTCGGCCTTGCGGTATTTGTGGCTGTGGCCCGCGTAGCCGCCCAGGCCGGTCACAACGCCTGCATGCTGCAGCGTCTCGTCCGGATAAAAAAGCTCTGCGCCGCAGATGGCTGCGCCGCCGGGGTGGGCACACTGCCGCAGCAGCTCGGTGAGCCAGTCGGCGTTGCGCACTTCCACATCGTTGTTCAGCAGCAGCAGGTATTCCCCGCTGGCATATTTCCGGCCAAAATTATTGATGCCCGAGAAATTGAAGCCCTTTTTCGGGTAGGTGACCACCCGCAGGCCGTCATAGCGCTGCTGGGCCTTTTTGTAATATTCAAAGGTGACCGGGTCGGTGGAGTTGTTCTCAATGACGATGACCTCAAAGTTCTCCCAGCTGGTTTTTGCCCAGATGCTGTGCAGGCACTTTTCAAGGTCGTCGGTGTGATCCTTGTTCGGGATGAGAATGCTCACCTTCGGCTCGCCCACGATGTCCCACTTCACCCGGTAGGTGCTGGGGAACAGGCCGTCCTCCACGGTGCCGGTGCGCCCGGTGCGGGCCAGATGGTCGGCCAGCGCCTTTTTCGCTGCCACCGCCACATAGGGCTTGGCATCCGTGCCGCCGGAAGTGGAGCCTTCGTGCACACGCCAGTAATAGAGCACCTGCGGCACATGGGCCGCGCCGCCGGTCTTTTCAATCAGGCGCAGGAACAGGTCATGATCCTGGCTTCCGTCGCACTCCGGCCGCTCGCCGCCGATGGCGTCCCACAGTGCTTTTTTGAACACTGCCAAGTGGCAGATGTAGTTGCAGCACAGCAGGTAATCCGGAGCATAGTCCGGCTTGAAGTGGGCCACCATAGGCCGCTGGATGCTCTTGGAAAAGAGCGCTTCGTCGCTGTAGACAAAGCCGTCCGGCTTTCCCTGCTCCCGCAGCTGCAGAATGGCCCTGCCCATGGTGTACATGGCGTGGGGGGCGAGGATGTCGTCGTGGTCGGCAAGGGCCAGATACTCACCCGTTGCAAGCTGTGCGGCGGCGTTGGTGTTGGCCGCAATGCCCCTGTTTTCGATCTTTTCGTATACGATTCGTTGATTCTTTGCTTGATATTCCTCAACGATACGCTTTACATCGGCATGTTCCGCATCGGAAGCATCCGCAAGGCAGAGCTGGCCGTTGGGTGCCGTCTGGCTCAGGAAGGAATCCAGAAATTCCCGCAGGAATTTTTCCGGCGTATTATACAACGGGGTCAGAACGCTGATGGTTGGCAGGCCGCAGTTTTCGGCGTTCTTTCCGGCCATCTCTGCCCGCTGGGCTTCCAGCACCTTTTTGGCGGGCAGGTAGCGGGCCTTTTTGCCGAAGAAGCGGCGCTTCACAAAGCCCGCGCCCCGTTTGACCATGGTGGGCAGGCCCTCGTCCTTCGTCAGCTGCACGGCATAGCCCGCCAGCTCTTTTGCGCGTTTCAGTCGTAAATTCATGTTATGCCTCGCCGCGCTGCGTGGCCTTGTAGGCAGCGCAGACCGTCTCGGTATCTCCGTTCATTTTCAGGTGGCCGTGACTCAGCCATGCCACCTTGGTGCACATGCGCTCGATCTGCTCAATGGAGTGAGACACCAGAATGACCGTGGTGCCGCCTGCCATCAGTTCCTGCATCCGCTTTTCGCATTTCTGCTGGAACAGGAAATCGCCCACCGACAGCACCTCGTCCGCGATGAGGATATCAGGCTTGGTGATGGTGGCAATGGCAAAGCCGATGCGGGCCACCATGCCGGAAGAGTAGTTTTTCAGCGGCACGTCAAGGAAATTCTGCAGCTCGCTGAACTCCACGATCTCGTCGAACTTTTCGTCCAGATACTTGGGCGAGAAGCCCAGCACCGTGCCGTTGAGGTAAATGTTTTCCCGGGCGGTCAGGTCCATGTCAAAGCCCGCACCCAGCTCGATCAGCGGCGCAATGGTGCCGTTGACCGTCACCTTGCCCTTGCTGGGCTTGTACACGCCTGCAATGGTCTTGAGCAGGGTGGATTTGCCCGAGCCGTTCAGGCCCACAAGGCCGTAGAAATCGCCGGGCATGATGTCCAGGCTCACGTCCTTGAGGGCATAAAACTCGTCATACTGCAGGCGTCCCTGCACCATGGCGAGGAAATATTCCTTCAGACTCTCATGCTTCTCAGTAGAGAGGTTGAAGCACATGGAAACATTGTCCACTTTGATGATCGGTTCCATCGTTCTCCCTCCTTAAATGTGCAGCACGAAGCGGTCCTGCGTTTTGCGGAACACCCACACGCCCACCAGCATGGACAGGATGGCACACACGCCGCAGACGGCAAACATGTTGAAATCCAGCGGGATGCCCCACATCACCGTGCGGCGGAAGCCCGTGATATACCAGTACATGGGGTTCAGCTTGATGATCTGCTGCATGTTGAACCCGCCGATGGAGAAGGTCATCTGGGTGGGGTCATAGAAGATGGCGGAGAAATACAGCAGGGCCGTGATGAACACGCTCCAGATGTGCATGATGTCCCGGAAGAACACTGTCGCCGCCGCGAGGAACAGGCCCACGCCCAAGCTGAAGAAGAACAGGGTCACCAGCGGATAGACCGCTTCGATGAGGGTGAGATGGAAGGGCGCGCCGGTGAAGATCATCACCAGCAGCAGTGCCACGAAGCTGAACACGCAGTTCACCATGGCAAAGCAGCACTTTTCCAGCGGGAAGATATATTTGGGGATATACACCTTTTTCAGCAGCGGGGCAGCGCTGAGCACGCTGCCCATGCTGGTGGAGGTGGCCTCATTGAAAAAGTTGAACAGCAGCTGGCCGCACATCAGGAACACGGCAAAGTTGTCGATGCCGCTGCCGCGCATGTCCATCAGGCTGCTGAAGACCGCCCAGTACACAAGGCACATGAGCAGCGGGTTCAGCACGCTCCACACCACGCCCAGAAAGCTGCGGCGGTATTTGAGCTTGAAGTCACGGCTGACGAGGTTCCACAGCAGATAGCGGTAGCGCCAGAAGCCGTTCCACATTGCTTTGAATTTTGCCACAGGCGATCACCACTTTTCAAAATATTCGAACTTCTGGGCTGCGAAAGGCTCGTGGAGCTTGTCCTTTGCACTGGTCTTGTGCTCGCAGCCGCAGTCCGGCCACTGCACATTGACGGTGGGGTCGTCGTAGGGGATGCCGCCCTCGCTGGTGGGGTCGTAAACATCGGTGCACTTATAGCAGAACTCTGCCACATCGCTCAGCACGAGGAAGCCGTGGGCAAAGCCCTCCGGGATATAGAACATCTTCTTGTTGTCCTCAGACAGGGTGACGCCCACCCACTTGCCGAAGGTGGCGCTGTGGGGGCGGCAGTCCACAGCCACATCGAACACTTCGCCCTTGGTCACGCGCACCAGCTTGCCCTGCGTGTGGTTCTTCTGGAAGTGCAGACCGCGCAGCACGCCGCGGGTGGAGCGGCTCTGGTTGTCCTGCACGAACTCCTTGTCGATGCCGGCCTCGGCGAACTGATCTTTCTGATAGGTCTCCATGAAGTAACCGCGGTCGTCGCCGAACACCTGCGGCTCAATGACCACAACACCGGGGATCTCGGTCTGCGTAAAGGTGAACTTGCCCATAGTTTTATACCTCTCTTTTGTGAAGCTTTTCTTTTTTATTTTATCTGGAAAAGTCTGTTTTCAGGCTTTTGCGCTTATTTTCCGTGGCGGGGCGGTCTGGGTGCCTTGCGCCGCTTTTTCCGCCGGGCCAGCAGCCGCATCACCAGAACGGTCACCGCCGCCGCTGCGGCCGTGGAGCCCAGCGAGATGCCCAGCAGCCAGAGGGCCCGGCTTTTGGGCTTCACGTCCTTTGCCGCTGCCAGCTCGGTTCCGGTGCTGTTCTCCAGCAGCTCGGTCAGGCCGGAAATCTCCGCTTCCACCCGCACGCTGGTGCTCTCCTGCTTCTCACCGCCTTGGATGGTGTACACGGCGTACACCTCCGGCTCGGTGCCCAGAAAGTAGACATCCGGCAGTTCCAGCGAGACGTCCACGTTCTCTGCCGTCAGGCCGTCAGCCAGCAGCAGCCGCACACCTGGGTCGGTGACCGGCACGGTGCCAAGGCTTTCGCCGCCTCCCGCCACATTCAGCGAGGCCGTGATGCCCTGCGCTGGCAGGTCGGTGTAGCTGGTGAAGGTGCTGAACGCGTAATCCAGCAGGGTGCGCACGTCGTTATATTTGTCGGTGCTCAGCTCGCTCTGCATGGTCACGCAGATCAGGCGGATGCCGTTCTGTTCTGCAAGGCAGGCATAGCTGTAGCGGGCCGTATTGGTGTAGCCGATCTTGGAGCCCTTCACGGTCGAAATGTGATACCGGCTGGAACCGATGCGCATTTTGTCCTGCTGAGAGAAATAACGGGTCACGGGCTGCACATTCGTGGGCTGCATGGTGTACATCTCACTGCGGGTGAACACCTCTTCAAAGCCCGGCTGCTGCAGCGCCCAGCGCAGGATCTGCGCCATATCATAGCAGCTGGTGTAATGGTTCTCGTCGCTGATGCCGTGGGGGTTGGCAAAGTGGGTGTGGGCAAGGCCCAGTTCCTCCACCTGCTCATTCATCTTCTTCACGCCGCCCTCGATGGTGCCGCCGCCGAAATACTCTGCCAGCAGGTTTGCGCCGTCGTTGGCGCTGGCCATCTGGGTGGCGTACAGCGCATCGATGAGGGGCACTTCTTCCCCCTCCCGCAGAGCGATGTGGCTGGAATCGGTGCCTGCCAGCGAATAGACGTCCTCGTGGCTCACCGTGAGCTTCACGCCGTCCCAGCTGCCCTGCGCCTTCTGGCACGCAAGGCCCAGTGTCATCACCTTGGTGATGGACGCCGGGTGCAGTTCTTCATCCATATTCTGCTGCGCCAGCACAAGGCCGGTGTCCGCATCCATGATGCAGTAGGCGCGGGTGGCACCCAGCTCCGGGCCGGCCGCCGCCGCCCCCGGCACGAACAGGCAGATCACAAGCAGCACAGCGCTGAGCGCCGCTGTCAGTTTTTTCATCTGGTTTTCTCCGTCAAAACGTTTTCTGCCCGTCGTACCGCACCGGCAAAGCATCAGCTAATAGTATACCACACTTTGACCAGCCTGAAAAGCCATTCAGCCGTTCTTTTGCCCCAGCAGGACCGGCTGCAGCTGCTGCCCGCGCAGGGCCGCTTCCAGTGCATCCGGCAGGCGGGTGAAGTCCGCTTTCAGGCTGTTGGGCTTGGCGGCCGGGTCATCCTGCCCGTAGGGCACGAAATAAAAATTCTTGCGCTGGAACAACCGGGCGATGTTCTCACCAGAAGCACCCAGCCCGTCGTTGGTGGACACACTCACCACCACCGGGCACCCAACCCGCAGCAGGCTTTTTGCTGCCAGCGTCACCGGCGTATCCGAGAGCCCTGCCGCAAGCCTTGCCAGCGTGGCCCCGGTGCAGGGCGCAACGATCAGTGCATCCGCCAGCCGCTTCGGGCCCAGCGGCTCCACGGCCTGCAAGGTGTCCAGCACCCCGTGCCCGGCAACCGCTTCCAGCCGCTCTTTCCAGAACTTCCCGGTGCCAAAGCGGGTGTCCTGCTGCGCCGCAAAGCTCATGACCGGCAGCAGCTCCCACCCCTGCTCCGTCAGCCGTTGCGCTGCCTTCAGCGCCGTTTCCAGCGTGCAGAAGCTGCCGCACACCGCAAACGCAATGCTCCCTTTTTTCTGTGTGGTCATGTCTGTTCCTCCCGCTCCTGCAAAATGGTCAGCACCGTGCGCGCCACAGCCTCCCCGGCGGTTTCCGGGGCGCAGGCGGCGGGCAGGCTGAGGGCATGGACGGCCCTGCAGCCCAGCCGCCGGGCAGCTTCAAAATCCGTTCCGCCCGGCTTCGACGCCAGATCGACGATCAGGCTCCCGGGCCTCAGCTGCACCAGCACCTGCGCTGTCAGCACCGGGGCCGGAATGGTGTTCACCACCGTGTCGAAAGCCGGGGCCAGTGCCCCCAGCCGGGCAAGCTCTGCCGCACGCAGGCCAAGGCTCTCGGCCAGTGCACGCTGTTCCGGGCGGCGTGCGCAGACGGTGACACCTGCCCCCAGTGCCGCCAGCCGCACACCCAGCGCCTGCCCCACCAGGCCGAACCCCAGCAGCAGAAGGTTTGCGCCCCACAGGGTGCGGGTGCGCTCGGTCAGCAGGATGCTGATGCACCCTTCTGCCGTGGGGATGGCGTTGTACACCGTCAGCTCCGGCCGGGCAAAATAGTCCACCAGCTCCACCCCGGCTTCCCGGGCGATGGCCCCTGCTTCCGCAGACACCTTTCCGCCCAGCGCCAGCGCACCGGGCTTTGCCGCCCGCAGCAGCTCTGCCAGCGGGGTGCGGGCCGCATCCAGCGGCAGAGGCAGCAGGATAAAATCCGCCAGCGCCACCTGTTCCGCTCCGCCGACGGCATAGCCTGCCCGCTCCAGTGCCCGGCCGGCCGCCGCCTGCCGGGCATCGCCGCCCACCACCGCAAACCGCTTTGTGTCCATGCCGCATCCCCCTTTGCCTGCTCGTGGGCCATCCTATGCGGCACCCGCTCCGGGTGTGCAGGGCATCAAAAAAGCCCCCGGCTTTTGCCGGGGGGCCAAGAGATGCTGTTATTTCTGTGTTATACCGTTGCCAGAACGACCACGATGTACATCAGTCCCTCAATGTTCTCAGCATAAAGGCCGATGCAGTTGCCACTCTTGTAAGAAATATTCTTATCACTCAGAATATAATCGCCAGAAGCATACTGAGCCGGAGTTGCTTTGTACAGATCAATATAAGTGATCTTGCCGTAGCCGTGGCTCATGGTGCCGGTCTTTCCAACGATGCCATTTACATATGCATTCCACTTTGCAGAGAGTTCATAGCTGGTGCTGCTGGACTGTGCAAAGGACTTGAGGTTGCTCATTGCCAGCTTGGCGCACTGGTCCAGATCGCTGTCTTCCTCAACTGTGTTGTAGCCATGCGCTCTGCGTGCTTCGTTGGTGCGCTGGATGAACAGCGCCGTGCCAGATGCACCGCCGCCGCAGCCAGTCAGAACGACCATCATCATCAGGACCGCAAGGACCATCGCCGAAATTTTCTTGATTTTAGTCATGATTTCTGCCTCCTTTAAAGAACATATAAAACACTTGAGCAGAATACCCCTTCTGCTTTGGCACAAGTTTACCCCCCCCCGGCACTCTCGTCAAGTGTTTTTGAACATTCTGTGACAAAATCGTGAACCTGCCGAAAAAGGCCGTTTTATTTTTCACGATTTCACTAAAATCCCGCATACAAAAAGCCCCTTCCGGCAATGCCGGAAGGGGCTTTTGATCTTATGGTTTACGGATGCGCCGCCCTGACTTTCAGCACATCACTTATTTTACGAATTTCGCCACAGCGCGGGCCACGATGCCGCCCAGAATGCCGGAAACGAGGAACTCAGCCACGCCCTGCACGCCGACCAGCAGCACCACGAACATGAAGGGGTTCGCAGCGCCCTTGACGGACACGAGGTTCTGCACGTAGTCGCAGTTATAGAAAGCCAGCACGATCCACCCCATGAAGAACAGGGTGTTCAGGAACGGAGCGCTCATGGCACTGAGGATATAGCTCCAGGTACCGGGCTTATCAAAGCGCTTCAGGCCGCTGAAGATCAGGCCGCAGCACAGGCCCATCAGCACGCGCATGCCCACGCACAGGATGAAGGTGTTGACCGGGCTCACCTGGAACAGAGCGCCCGTCATGGCGGAAGCACCGGTGATGGCATCATAGAAGCTCACCGCGCCGAACACACCGCCCAGCAGCGCACCCACAGCGGGGCCCATGGTGATGGCACCCACCGCGATGGGAAGGGTCAGAAAGCTCATGTACAGCGGGCCCACCGGCACACTGCCGAGGCCCACCATCTTCATGACCAGCTCAATGGCGACCAGCAGCGCCACACGGGTAAGAGTTTTCGTGTTTTTCATAATTCAATTTTCCTCCTGCTGCCGTTCCGCCCTGAAACGTCGGATACGGCGCAAACCTGCCCGCTCTTTGCGGGTTTTGAGTGAATGTTCATGCAATATGGCAATTGGAGCGCGTTTTGTCAGGGCGTGTTCCAATGGAGATGGCTTTAAAAATCGCCGGGGAAGCGCAGCCCCGCCGAGCGGCGCGCCACGGTCAGCACCCGGCTGACCGCAAGGGTGGTGTCCTGCATCCGGGTGCAAAGCTCCTGGTCGCCGTTTTCGATGGCGTGGGCAAACGCTTCAAACTCCGCCGCCTGCCGGGGGCGTCCGCCGTTGAGGTTGTAGTGTTCTTCCTTTCCCTCATTGGGGTGGAAGGTGACCCCGCCGCAGCAGTTGGCGGTGGATTTCTGCATGATATAGCCCTTGGTGCCCTGAATGATGTACCGGGCCGGGGCGCCGCAGTCCTTGGCGGCAATGCTCACCGCGCGGAAACCGCTGTAATCCATGGTCAGGATGCCGCTGGTGTCGATGCCGCGTTCCATGTTGGCGGTGTATTTCACCTGATTCGGCTCACCGAACAGGCCCACGATGTAGCTGACGTTGTATACTCCCAGATCCATCAGTGCGCCGCCCGCACAGGCCGGGTCAAACACCGGCGGGGTCTCGCCCCGGCAGAATGCATCATAGCGGCTGGAATACTGGCTGAAATTGCACTGCACCAGCTTCACCGTGCCGATGCGGGGCAGCAGCTCCCGGATCTTTGCATAGTTTTCAAGGTATTGGGTGGTCACAGCCTCAAACAGAAACACTTTTTTGTGCCGGGCCAGCCGGATGAGATCTTCGGTCTGGGCCGCAGTGGGGGCCATGGGCTTTTCCACGATGACATGCTTGCCGGCGTCCAGCGCGATGCGCGCATAGCGCACATGCTGCAGGTTCGGCACAGCGATATAAACCGCATCCACCCACTGGAGCAGCTCCAGAAAATTGGTGGTGTGCTGGGGCACGCCGTACTGCCCGCACAGGCTCTGGGCCAGCTCCGCGCTGCGGGGCGTCGAGCAGATGGCCTGCACCGTGAAAGGCGTGTGCTCCACAAGCCACGGCAAAAATTCCTGCACGATCTTGCCCGTGCCAAGAATGCCTAATTTCATGTTGTTCTCCCTATCCTGTCGTCTCGCATCACCCCACCAGCGCTTCCGGCTCACGGCGGCTGCGCTTTTTGGGGTACGGACGCTGTTTTGTGCGGGCGTGCTGGTTCTGCCTTCCAAAGTGCTTTCCGCCGCCCGCGCTGTGGTTCTGGTGCTGGGGCGCATTGAGCTGATACAGCAGGGCAAGGCCCTTCATCAGCAGCTCCGGGTCATAGGTCAGCTCATGGCGGCACAGCGGCGTCACATATTTCGCCAGCCCGCCGGTGACCACCAGCGTGGCCGGGCGGCCCAGTTCTTCTTCAATGCGCTGCACCATGCCGTCGATGAGCACAGCGGTGCCCATCACCGAACCGGACAGCATACATTTTTCGGTGTTGGTGCCAATGGCGCTTCTGGGCGAGCCCAAGTGCACCTGCGGCAGCTGAGCGCAGCGTTCGCCCAGAGCCCGCAGCCCAGTGGAAAGGCCCGGGCAGATGACGCCGCCCCGGAACACCCGGTTCTCATCCACCACATTGAAGGTGGTTGCGGTGCCAAGGTCTACCGTGACCACCGGCAGCGGAAAGTTCGCTGCCGCATAAGCCGCGTCCACAAGGCGGTCTTTGCCCACGGAACCCGGCTCTTCCACGCCCATGGTCAGGCCGGTGCGGATCTCCGGCGACACGATGACCGGCTTTTTGCCGGTATAGTGGCGGGCACACTCGGCCAGTGCCCCCGTGATCTGGGGCACCACGCTGGTGAGCACAGCACCCTCAAAGCGCATAGGCCGCTCCGGGTGGCGGCGGTGCGCAAAAATTTTATCCATTTCGGCACGATATTCTGCAGCCGTGCGGGTGCGCACCGTGTCCATGCGCGCCACAAAGCATACACGTCCGTCCCGAATGCCCCCGAGGGCGACGGTGGTGTTGCCTATATCAATGGCTAAGATCATAATTCTGTTTTCCTTTTTGTGGGATGCCGGCCTGCGAAGCGGTAGATTTCTCCGCGAACAATGCGGGACCCCTGTCCCGCCCCAGCGCTTCGCGCCGGGGCCCCACCTCCCGGACATTCGCTGGAGAAACTCCCGCTCCACAGGCCAAGTAACCGCAGCTTTTCCAGCCGAATGGCAGACAGTTTCCTAAGCAAATGATCCGCTGGGGTGGGACCCTGTTGCCCGCAGGGCAATAGGGCGGGCGATGGAATGGCCCGAAGCATTTGCGTGGAAATCTGTCTGCTGTTCGGCAGCTGTGCTGCTGAGTCTGTCTATTCTTTATCAATCAGTATTTTACCGCATTTTGACCTAGGATACAAGCCCGCAGAAAGATTTTGTTGTGCTGGCGGAACTTTTGCATTATACTAAGGAAAGAAATGTGGAAACAGCATGTTTTTGCAGGAGGTTTAACCATGGATCTGAAAGGCAAATGCGTCCTTCTGGGCGTCACCGGCGGCATTGCCGCTTATAAAATGGCGAACGTCGCCAGCGCTCTGCGCAAACTGGGGGCCGACGTGGAGGTCATCATGACCAAAAACGCCACTCAGTTCATCACCCCCATCACCTTTGAAACGCTCACCGGCCACAAGTGCATGGTGGACACCTTTGACCGCGACTTCAAGTTCGAGGTCACCCATATCTCGCTGGCAAAAAAGGCAGACGTCATCCTCGTGGCCCCGGCCACAGCCAATGTCATCGCCAAGATGGCTCACGGCATCGCCGACGACATGCTCACCACTGTGGTGCTGGCCGCAAAATGCCCGAAGCTGGTCTCCCCCGCCATGAACACCGGGATGCTGGAAAACCCCATCACGCAGGACAACATTGCCACGCTGGAACGCTACGGCTTCACGGTCATCCCCTCCGAGAGCGGCGTGCTGGCCTGCAAAGATGTGGGCAGCGGACGCCTGCCCAGGGAAGACGTGCTCATTGAGTACATCCTCCACACCATCGCCCGGCCCAAAGACCTGGCCGGTGTGCGGGTGGCCGTCACCGCCGGGCCCACGCAGGAAGCGCTCGACCCCGTGCGATACCTGACCAATCACTCCACCGGCAAGATGGGCTATGCCCTCGCCCGGGCCGCTGCCATGCGGGGCGCAGAGGTCACCCTCATTCATGGAGAGACTGCCCTGCCGCCGGTGAAGTTCACCACGGACGTGCCTGTGACCACCGCACAGCAGATGTATGAAGCCGTCACAAGCCGCTTCGACGAAACGGACGTGCTCATCATGGCCGCAGCCGTGGCCGACTACCGCCCCGTGGCCGTGGCCAGCGACAAGATCAAGAAAAAGGACGGCGACATGTCCATTCCGGTGGAGCGCACCCCGGACATTCTGGGCACCATCGGCCCGAAGAAGACCCACCAGTTCCTGTGCGGCTTTTCCATGGAGACGAAAGACCTTGTGGAAAACTCTTCCGCCAAGCTGACCAAAAAGAATCTGGACATGGTGGTAGCCAACAACCTGAAAGTTGCCGGAGCCGGTTTCGGCGTGGACACCAATGTGGTCACCTTCATCACCCCGGACGGCACCCGCGAGCTTCCCCTGATGAGTAAAGCCGACGTAGCAGATGCCATTCTGGATGAGATTTTGAAAAGAAAAAAGGCCTAAATAAAAAATATCTGCGTTTGGCAAATCATGCTGCAGCGCAGATATTTTTATTTTAGCATCCTCGCCCTTTCCGTCATTGCTGACGCAATGCCATTCCCCCGGCCTGAGGAGTCTGTCAAAGGGAGATGCAAGAAACGTAGCGGTTAGGGCCTTGGCTCTCCCTTTGGGAGAGCTGTCGAGCAACGCGAGACTGAGAGGGCGAGCCCGTTTCCCCTTACTTTTCTTTCCTTGCGAACACGATGCCGATGGTTCCCGGGCCGGAATAGCCGCCAATGGTGGTGCCGATGTCCGTCTCATAGCACTCCTTGAAGCTGCCGTATTTTTTCAGGCCTGCCTTCACGGCGTCCATGCAGCCGGGCTTCGGCTGGCAGGAAGAAATGAACACCATTCCATCCTCGATGTCGTCGCGGTCAGCCAGCCGGTCGGTAATGTACTTTCCGGTGCAGATGGGCAGGCTTCCGCGGTACTTTTTGACCACCTTCAGCTCTCCGTCGATCACTTCCAGAGCAGGCTTGATGCCCAGCAGATTGGCCCCGAAGGCCAGCACGCCGGAGCAGCGGCCGCTCTTGGCCATGAAGTCCAGCCGGTCCAGCACGAAGCTCAGCTCCACCCGCTTTGCAAGGCTCTGCAGCCGCATCTGGATATTGCGGGGCGTCAGGCCATCCGCCGCCCACTTGGCTGCACGCACCACGAGATAGCCCTGCCCGGTGCAGATGTTCTGGCTGTCCACCACATAGACGTTTTCAAACTCGCCTGCCGCCAGCTTTGCGTTCTGGAAGCAGGACGAGAGCTTGCTGCTGACCGAAATGTGAATGACCGCATCGTATTCTTTTGCAAAGGGCTCAAAGAATTCTGTATACTCCACCAGATTTGCGGCTGCGGATTTGGGCATTTTGCCGCCTGCATTCACATAGGCGAACACATCTGCCGGACGAACGGTGACGCCGTCCAGATAGCTTTCCTCGCCCATGAGGATGTGCATGGGCATCAGCGCGATGTCCCATTTCTGCAAAAGCTCGGCAGACAGATCGCAGGTGCTGTCCGCTGTGATCTTGATCTTCACGTTTTTTCTCCTTTTTGCTGTGCTTCTTGTTTTGGAAAATCATCTTTTTTATTTTAGCACAAAAAGTTCAAATTTGTGAAGTATCATTGCTTTCTCAAATGTAAATCTTTTATGAATCGACGGCTCTTTTCGGTTTTCCTTGTACACATATCACAAAATCGCAAAAGGATTTATGGTTCTTTCCGAAAATTCGGCTTTACCTGTTTATTTTGTCCGCCAAAAATTATATAATAAGATGTATCCCAATAGAATGGATTGGAACCGGTCTGCTCTGCGGCCGTTATTTATTTGGAGGTTGCCTTATATGTTCATGTACACCGATTACAACCAGCATCTGCTGGACAATGTAAAAAAGCTTCACTTCATCGGCTGCGGCGGCAGCGGCATGTATCCGCTGATCCAGATCCTGGCCGCCAAGGGCTACGAGATCTCCGGCAGCGATGTGCTGGACGGCAGCATCATCCGCTATGAGCGTGAGATGGGCGTCAAGGTCACGCTGGGCCACAGCGCCGACAATGTGATCGGTGCAGACATGGTGGTGTATTCCGCTGCCATCTCCAAGGACAATGTGGAACTGAACGCCGCTGCCTCCTACGGCATCCCCACCATTGAGCGCAGCGTCCTGCTGGGCTATGTGAGCCGCCTGTATAAGCAGAGCATCTGCGTCGCCGGCACCCACGGCAAGACCACCACCACTTCCATGATCACCACTGCGCTGGAGCTGGCGGGCCGCGACCCGTCCGCTGTCATCGGCGGAAAGCTGCCCCTCATCAACGGTTACGGCAAGGCCGGCAAGGGCGACGACATCGTCATTGAGTCCTGCGAATTTGCAGAGACTTTCCTGAAGCTGACCCCTTATCTGTCCGTTGTGCTGAACATTGACAACGATCATCTGGATTACTACGGCAGCATGGGCGAGCTGAAGTTCGCGTTCAAGCGCTTCGCCCTGATGACTCAGTTCATGATCTTCGCCAACGCAGATGACAAGAACACCATGGACGTCATGTACACGCTGGACCGCCGCGTGCGCACCTTCGGCATCGACAACGACGGCGACTACCGAGCCATCAACGTCAACGAATACAAGCCCGGCTTCTTCGAATTCGATCTGAAGGAGTGGAGCAAGGTCACCGGCCACATCCGCCTGTCCGTTCCGGGCCGTCACAACGTTTACAACGCTCTGGCCATGTGTGCTGTCTGCCGCTTCGCCGGCCTGACCGTCGAGCAGTGCGCTGATGCAGCCCTGAACTTCAAGGGTGCGGGCCGCCGCTTCGAGGTCTACGGCGAGTGCAACGGCGCTCTGGTGGTAGACGATTACGCACACCACCCCACTGAGCTGCGCGCCACCATCACCACCGCCAAGGAGATGGGCTACAAGCGCCTGATCGTGGTTCACCAGCCGTTTACATACAGCCGCACCAAGATGCTGTTTGACGACTTCGTGGACGTGCTTAAGATCCCCGACATCACCGTGCTGACCCCCATTATGGGCAGCCGCGAGCCCAACGACCCGACCATCAGCAGCGCAAAGCTGGCCGCTCAGATCCCCGGTGCCGTTCTGGTGGATGGCCTGAAGGAAGCCGCTGACTGGGTCAAGCAGAACGCCCGCGAAGGCGATCTGGTGCTGACTCTGGGCTGCGGCGATATCTATAAGGCCAGCAAGATGATGGTGGCTGACAACCAGTAAATTTCATTGCAGATGCAAAAAGAGGAACGACTTTCGTCGTTCCTCTTTTCGTTTATGTTTATCGTTCAGCTTCTGGAGCACTTTTCCGCGTCGATGGCCAGCACGAACATCAGCACATAGAGCGCATTCTCCGGGTCTTCGATATCCAGAATGTAGGTGTCTGTCCAGTGGAACAGCTCTTTTGAAATAGTCGCAACTGTTTCTCCATCCGGGCCGGTGATGGTGTAATCCCACTCTGCAAAATCGCCCTCAACGTGCCAGCCGTTGAAATCGATATTGTAAGCCGGTTTGAAGAAGCTCCACTCTTTCTCAATGCGGCCGATACACTCTTCGCCTTTATACAGCTCAAACTTCGGCAGCCAGGTCAGTACCTTCTGCTTCACGGTGCCCAGTGCGTGCTCCTCGGACGCATCAAAAATTTTCAGGCAGTGTCCCCACGAAAACTGGCCCTTGACCACATAGACCGTGTTTTCGTCTTCGTCGTAGATATCATAGCTGTCAAACCAGGTAAATGCGCGCTGTTTAAAAAGCAGTTTCATCATCCTCACCTCACTCTGAATACGAATCAGGACGGGATTTCAGTGCATAACTGCCTGCAATTTTTCAGGTTCGGGGCAATGGAGCTTTCGTCATTATTCTGAGATTCGATAGTGCCCGATGATATCCGTTCGTTTTTCCAGAATGTCCTGTTCGTAGGTGGTCTGCCACGGGTCATTGTGATGGATCACATAGGGCACACCATCCCGGTTTCGCCGGTCAGACACAATGCCGATATGCTTTTCAAAAATCACGATATCGCCGCCATGCCATTGCTCCGCATCTGAGATGTCGGTAGTCAGCGAAATGGCATTACGAGCAAAAAAGACCTTCAGGTTGCGAACCCGGCGAAAGTCAATGTTTGCGTCCGGTTCCGTGATGCCGTATTCTTCGGGGTGCGCCCGAATGTCCGCATCCACCAGTGCCTGCAAATCATATCCGGCATTTTTCAGGGCGGATGCTACTACATCGGTGCAGACCCCATAGCCATCATCGGGTGTTCCGCCCTGATAATAACGACTCTTGTATTTTGGGTGCGTATTTACATAGGCCAGCGTGCCGTTCAAAATGTCTGTTTGGTCATCCATGCCGTCGCCGTCTGCATCTACGCTGCTGTGCAGCTGCGGGATTTGAGCAGAGAATTTGTCCTGCGGACGGGCAGTGGAAGTATGCTGATAATGAGATAGCACTAAAACCGTAAGAATAGCCACTATGAGCACTCCGGCTGTTCCGATAACAGATTTTCGTTTCATAGCGCATCCCCTCCCGTTTAAAATACGATTTGGAACATTACTTCAGTGCGTCCATTCGATTTTATACAACAAAAAAGCCCTGAGACATGCATCTCAGAGCTTTTCATTCAAGTCGGCGACTACCTATTTTCACGCGCCGTTTCCAGCGAACTATCTTCGGCACA
>CAVEID010000006.1:0-157456 GCA_963615785.1 Oxalobacter sp.
GCTTTCACTTCGTCAGTCCTGTTAAGATTTATCCTACATGGGGCTCTTTTTGTGCGTGTCTACTATTTCTGGGGCGGTTCAAATCCAAAGCCCGCAGGGGCTTGCGTCATGCACCGGTATTCCTCACACCGATGATAAACATTATTCAATTTCAATCAGGTTAGGATTCACAGGCAGAGCCTTCTGCTGCTGAGGTGCGGGCAGCGTGATGTGCAGGATGCCATCGGCGAACTTTGCGTGGATGTCCTCCTTCTTCACGGCGTCGCCCACATAGAAGCTGCGGGCGCAGGTGCCGGAGAAGGTCTCACGGCGCAGGTAGCGGCCGTTCTGATCTTTCTCGTCATTGGAGTGGCTGCGCATGTTGATTTTGTAAGCAGGTTATTCACCCAGCACTTCTACCAATGCCAGCACCGCCTGCGTGCAGTTGCACTGGCCTGTTGCTTTCAATTCCGCTGCGCTTCACAAACGCGAACTTGTCGGGGGCAAGGCCCCTCCATCTTGCTACTACAAGACCGTTCGGTCGCTTAAAGTCCCCACTGGGGACTTTATTGCTTCGCAAACACGAACTTGTCGGGGCAAGGCCCCTCCATCTTGCTTGCGCAAGACCGTTCGGTCGCTTGAAAGCCCCACTGGGGCTTTCATTGTGCCGCTGCGCTCCACAAACGCGAACTTGTCGGGGCGGGGCCCCTCCATCTTGCTACTGCAAGACCGTTCGGTCGCTTGAAGTCCCCACTGGGGACTTCATTGCTTTGCAAACGCGAACTTGTCGGGGCAAGGCCCCTCCATCTTGCTGGCGCAAGACCGTTCGGTCGCTTAAAAGCCCCACTGGGGCTTTCATTGTTTCGCTTCGCTTCACAAACGCGAACTTATAAATCCAACAGATAAAGGATACTGTCCCTGTCGGGATAAGAATATGGCACAGGTAATTCTGTGGCACCGATTTTGCGAAAACCGGCTTTCTCATAAAACCGATGGGATGCGTGCGCAACCGCAGGCGTATCCAATAGGATGTGATGAACCCCCTTGCTGACAGCAAACTTCAAAAGTTCATTGTATAAGGACAGCCCGACCTTTTGGGAGCGAAATGCCTTTTCCACAAAGAATTTTTTCATCACTGCACAATAATTTTCCTTTAACATCAGTCCAATCGTACCAATCACTCTGCCACCAGATAAAGCGATCCAAAATTCACCGCCATTCTGCTGGTAGCTGTGATAGATGTCAAGCAAATCCGGTTGTTCTTGGAGTGACAGCCCGATTTTGGCTTCATCGTTTTGGATGGAAAGGATCAGCGAAATAATTTTGTCGTCATATTTTCCGCTGTATGTTTCAATTTTCAAAATAATCATCTCCACAGATTCCGCTTGATCTATTTTCAGTCATTCATTTCAACTCTTTGATCTCCGGGATGGATGCCGCTGCGCCCTTGCGCCGCACAGCAATTCCGGCTGCTTTTGTGGCCAGCCTCATGGCTTTCTCCACCGAGCTTCCGCTGCAAAGCCCTGCCAGAAAATAGCCGCTGTAAGTGTCACCGGCAGCGGTAGTATCCACCGCCTGCACCTTTTCGCATGGAACAAAAAGCCGCTGCTCTGCATCCAGATAATAGCTGCCTGCACTTCCCGCTGTCAGCAGCAGACGGGGCTGCGGGTATTTTTTGTGCAGCAGATTCAGAACAATGTCCGCTTCAAAGGTCTTCACCCCGGCAAGAGCACTGGCTTCCACCTCGTTGACGCAGAGCACATCCACCAGTTCCATCGGGCAGGCCAGAATGCCGGCATCATAGGGCGCAGCATTGAAGAAAATGGAAAGTCCCTTCTGCTTTGCAGCCTGCATCAGGTACGGCAGATTGGAGATCTCATTTTGCACCACCAGCCAGTCGCCGGGCTTAAAATTTTCCAGCGTCCGGTCGATCTGTTCCGTGGTGATCTCCTGATTGGCGCCGCCGTAAATCAGGATGCGGTTTTCTCCGCGGCAGACCTCAATGATGGCATGGCCGGTGGAAGTGCTGTCGTCCTTTATCAGGTAATCGATGCGGATGCCATTCTGTCGCAGATAATCTGCAAACAGCTGTCCGTCCGCGCCGACCCGGCCCGCGTGGTATACCATCAGGCCGGCCCTTGCAAGGGCGATGGACTGGTTTGCGCCTTTCCCGCCGAAGCCCCGCTGCATGGACTTGGCTGCAAGGGTTTCTTTTGGCGCGAGGAAGTGCTCAACTTCATAGGTATAATCATAGTTAAGGGAACCAAAAGAAAGGATCTTCATGCCGTTTTCTCCCTGTGATCTATCAAACTCAAATGATCTCTAAACTTATCATGTTCAGTGCTCTGGCCGATTTCCCGCCGTCCAGTTCTTCGGGTTGGTATCATCCGGGGCAAGCCCGGCGAGAATAGCCTCATAGTGTGCCACCTTATCGTCCATATACTTTGCAGTGGCCCTGGCTTCTTCCATGCGCTTATAAGCTTCGTCCCGCTGTTTCAGGATGATCGCATACCGTGCCCGCAGGTTTTCCTCCGATCCTTCCAGTAGACACAGGCGGCAGTACTCCTGAATATCCTCAAGGGATGCCCCGCACCCTTTCAGGCATTGGATGCCCTGCATCCAGTTCACCGATTCTTCCGTGAACACCCGGCGGTTGCCGCCGTCCCGTTCACAGGGCAGCAGACCCTTGTCCGTATAAAAGCGCAGGGTGTGCTCGGTTACGCCAAACATTTCTGCCATTTTTTTGATCGTATAGCGCATGGCCGTTCCTCCGCAAAATTTTCTCTTGACTTCGTGTTACTCGAACTTGTTACAATGATTATAGCATAGCAAATCCACCCATGCAAACACAGAAACGGAGGACTGAATATGGAATATTTGACTTTGAACAATGGCGTGCAGATGCCGCTGGTCGGCTTTGGCACCTTTATGCTCAGCGGTGAGATCTGCACGCGTGCCGTTGCCGCCGCCATTGAAACCGGCTGCCGGATGATCGACACGGCCGAAGCCTACGGCAATGAAAAGGAAGTGGGCGCGGGCATCAGGGCCAGCGGCATTGACCGCAAAGAGCTGTTTCTCGTGACCAAAGTGAACTTCAAATCTTACGAAAACGCAGAGCAGACCGTGCTGCAGTCGCTTGAAAATCTGCAAACGGATTATATCGATCTGCTGCTTCTTCATTGGCCGTTCGCAAACTATTATGCGGCCTGGCGCAGCTTGGAAAAGCTGTATGCAGCCGGCACAGTCCGTGCCATCGGCGTTTCCAATTTTGAGCCGGACCAGCTGCTGGATCTGACCGCATACAACAAAATCGTTCCTGCCGTCAACCAAATTGAAACAAATCTGTACTGCCAGCGCGCCACGGAGCGCAGCTGGATGGACAAAAAGCAGGTTGCGCACATGGCCTACGCCCCGCTGGGACAGGGAAACCGCAGTGAGATGTTCCGGGAGCCTGCTGTGCTTGCCCTTGCCCAAAAGTACAGCAAAACTCCGGCGCAGGTTCTGCTCCGTTTCCTGACACAGAAGGGCATTGCAGTCATCCCCAGAAGCACTCAGCCCGCCCATATCCGCGAAAACTTTGCACTGTTTGATTTTGCGCTGACCGCCGAAGAAATGACGCAGCTCTCCGCACTGGACAAAAAGGACCCGCTGATCGGCAAACCGGAAACGCCGGAGCTGGTAGAATTTTCGCTGACATGGTAAAAAACGATCCATGTAAAAACCCCGGAGAACATTGCCGTTCTCCGGGGCTTTGCTCTATGCTCTGCTTTTATCCGGAACTTTTATCGTTCCACATTCGTTCACTTCATCTTCTGAATCACCGTACCCAGCCAACGGCATCTGGCATTTCCTGCCTGATTCACAATTTCCAGCACGCAGGCATGGCTGTGTCTCATGGGATGGGTGCCTGTGGCCATATTGGTGATCTTTTGCCCATGTAGCTGCAGACCATGGTTTCCGGCATGGTGCTCATGCCCTCAAAGGCAATAGGGAAAAGTTTTGCGGGCATCTGCCTTACAGTTCTTTCTTGTTGTCTGCGCCGGGTGTGGTGATGACGGCCTTCTAATGTCATTACAAGGAAGCCGCATAGAGCCAGCAAGAACTGGTTCAATCTATGAGCTGCTCATAAATTCAAAAGCTTACTTCCGGTTCCAGTTTTTCATGCTGCTGCCCTGCTGTTCCACAAAGCCCCGGTGCCCATGCACCGGAATCTGTGCAAGAGCCGCTTCCAAAGCCTTGAATTCCTCCTCGGTCAGTGTCACATTCCATGCGCCCAGATTTTCCAGAATACGCTCCTGATTTTTGGAGCCGGGGATGGGCACCACATTGGGATATTTGTGCAGCATCCAGCTCAGCGAAATTTGTGCCCTCGTGGCATTCTTGCCTTCTGCATAGCGTTCCAACAGGTCAAGAATGGGTTGATTGGCCTCCATGTTCTCTTTTCGCAGCTGCGGAACATACTTTCGCACATCATCGCTATGGGAAAAATCCGAATTTGCGGTCACCTTACCGGACAAAAAGCCGCTTGCAATGGGCGAAAACGGCACAACCCCGATGTTATGTTCAAGGCAGTACGGGATCACTTTTTCTTCCACGCCCCGCTCCAGCATGGAGTAGATATTCTGCACGGCAGACAGCGGCGTGACTGCATTGGCGCGGTCAATGGTGTCCACATCCACCTGCGACAGACCCCAGCCGCAGATCAAGCCGTCCTGCACCAGTTTGCCCATCACTCCGGCAACTTCTTCCACCGGAATTTCCGGATGGATGCGGTGCAGGTAATAGAGGTCTGCATAGTCGGTCTGGAGACGTTTCAGCGACGCTTCCAGATGGGTCCGCATCACGGTTTCCAAGCCTTTTTCCCGGACTTCTCCGGCATCCAGATGCAGTTTCGTTGCCAAAACGACCTTTTGCCGGAACGGATGCACCGCTTCTCCTACGATTTTTTCATTGTGGCCGCGGTTTTCCGGCAGCAGGTTCGGGCCATAGGACTCGGCGGTATCAAAGAATGTGCAGCCGAAATCATACGCTTTGCGAATCGCTTCCATGCTGTATTCCCGGCTTGGGATCTCACCGTAACCGTGGCTGAAACCCATGCAGCCCATACCAATGGGGGATACTTCAATTTCTCTTAATTTGCGGGTGCTCATGTTTTCCTCCGTCCGATATGTTTTCGGATTTATTTCAAAAACAGAAATCAATACAGATGAAACTTATGGCTGATCTGATGCGCAATTTCGTCCGGCAGCGGACGGAAGCCGATGCAGGTCAGGGTCATACCCTCGCCGTTTTCGTCAAATTCTTCCGGTTCCAGTTCCGTGTGGCAGGCGTCCCGGATGAGGAAAAAGTCCTTATTTTCCACAAGTCCCAGTTCCTCGGCAATGGTCTTTGCTTTCAGCAGCTGATTGCGGTTCTTTGCCCCGCAGATGGTCTTGGTGAACGAGCCATCGAACCATTCTTCGTAGGTTGCTTTGTCCAACACGATTGCTGCCCGATAGCCAGTGATTTCTCCGTTTTTCTCGATGGGTTCCACGCCCTGCCCCATGCCGATGGGGTCGGTGAGGAACGCCAGCGAGGCATGGCAGCACTGCGCCGCCAGCTTACCGGGCGACATTTGCAAGTTTTTTCGTGCAATGATGAGTTGACGCATTGTTTCTCCTCGTTATTTTTCAGGACGCAATTCTTCCAGCAGGGCCGTGCAGCCTTCCAGCACATCCCGCCATGTAGCCTCAAAGTCCCCGGTATACCACGGGTCGGCCACATCGCCGGGACGGTTGGTGTGATCCATCAGCAGGGATACTTTGTGCTCTGGGTCATTACCCACAAAACGCGCCATATTGCGCAGGTTGTTGTGATCCATGGCGATCAGATAATCGCAGGCTTCGTAGTCCCGCCGGGTCATCTGCCGGGCCGTCTTGCCCTCGCAGGAGATGCCGTGCTCGGCCAGCTTCCGCCGGGCGGGCGGATAGACTGGGTTGCCGATCTCCTCGGTGCTGGTGGCAGCGGATGCGATCTCAAACCGGTCAGAAAGCCCTGCTTTGGCCACAAGATCTTTCATTACAAACTCGGCCATCGGGCTGCGGCAGATATTGCCATGGCAGATGAAAAGCATTTTTGTCATATCAAAATATTTCCTTATATCGTATCATTCCAGATTTGGAACACACTCGTTCCAAATTCATTCCTGTTTCAAAAGCTCCCGCAGCATATTCTCTTGTGGCTCGGGCACTTTTTCCGTTCTCATTTCCCCAGATATTTCTCCAGAAGCACCAGTTGGACACCCTCGATGCCATTGAACACCGTTGGAACGATTCCGATTTCCGTATAGCCATGCTTTTTGTACATCGCGCGTGCTACGGCATTCCGGGCATTGGTGTCAATACGCAGCTCCGTGCAGCCGTTTTCCTGCGCATAGGCTTCGTAATATTCGATAAATGCTCTGCCGTAGCCCTTGCCCGCACTGTCCGGGTCAATGACGAGGGTGTGCAGTACGCAGACCTGCTCCTCCGGCGCTTCATGCTCCCAATGGCCCTCCGCATAAGAATCCACCTGAATCTTGTTCAGAATGCCTGTTCCGTGAATGTTCCCGGCATCTTCCAACACAAACAAATCATTTCGCGCAAGGGCCATTTCGGCCGTTTTACGCACCGGGTAGATTCCTCGTATCCACCCAATGGTCTGTTTTCCGTTTTCCTCTGCCGTGTGGATAGCATCATACAGCTTTTCTATCGCATCGATATCATTTGCAGTTGCTTTCCGAATCATCATTTTATACTTTCCCCTTCTAATTTATTGTTTCGACAGCTCCCCGGCATCCAGAACATGAATGCCTTCGTCCGTCAGCATCTTTGCAAAAACGCCCTGCCCAGAAACCTTCGTTCCGGAAAATGTTCCGTCGTAGATTTCCTTCACACCGCAGCTGGGACTGCGGGATTGCAAAATGGCAAGCTCCACCCCGTTTTCTTCTGCTGCATTTTTATGTGTTTGATGCAAAATAGTGCTTCATTGCATATGCAAACTGCTGGTTGAAACGCTCCGCCGCCCGCTTACTGAGCGGTTCATCCGGTGCCATCATATCAAATGCGTGCATGTCGGAAGGATAAATATCCAGTTCCGCTTGCACGCCCGCCTTTCTCAGATTTTCAATGTAAGCACAGGTCTCACTGTAAAACGGTTCACCATTTCCAACGAACGTATACGCAGGCGGCAGTCCTCTGTAATTGTCTGCCGTGCCGGGGCTGCATAAGGCGAGACCATCTTTTTGGCATCCTGCCGCAGATAGAGCCTCCACGCCAGATGGTTTTTCTTTGTATTCCAAATCCTGCCGTGATTATCTGCGGAAGATTCTGTGTCGAGGTTGTCCAGCATCGGATAAAGCGGCATCTGATAAGCAATGTGCACTTCATCTTTGTCCCGTGCCATCATACAGAGCGCTGCGCAGAGGCCGCCGCCTGCACTTTCGCCGCCCACCATGATTTGATTCAAATTGATTCCAAACGCGTTCGCGTGTTTTTTCAGGTAGAGCAGCGCATCATAGCAGTCGTTGACAGCTGCCGGGTAAGGAACTGACCATGCAAGCCGATAGCCCGGAGACACTACAACGGCGCCGTATTTTTTCACAAGATCAACTGCTCTGGACATATGAACCATTTCCTTCATGCCCGCAATATATCCACCGCCATGTATCCACAGAATACCAGGTGCGTTCCTGCGTCGAACCTTGGGCAGCAGCACCAATGCCGGAATGATCTTACCGTCTCGGCGTGGGATTCGGACGGAAACACAGTTGATTTCCTTATCAGGACGCATAGACCGCATCAGGCATCACCTCATTTTTCAAGACAGGCATATCGTTTTGCTTCTATTTTACCACGCTTTTCAGCATTGAAAAAGAGGATTCTGCTTTTCCCCATCCTCCCTGCCGAAAGTTTTATTGCAATTTCTCCGTCGTTTTCAGAAATTTCATCGACATTCCTTTCCAGTTTTGCGGGCCATTTGCGCGTTCCTTTTCACCGATATATAAAAACGCCGTCCGGGTCACCCCTGAACGGCGTTTGCTTTTTGCATTGGCATAATTTGACTTACAGCTCAAAGGAACACTGACAACGAATCTCCGGGCTGTGATAGGGCACCACACGGTCAAACTAGTTTTGTGCCGCCAGCTTGTGGCACTGGTTCAGATCCAGATGCACCGGATACCGCAGGAGAATCATCTCCCTGTTTTCCAGCATTTCTGCGCTCAGGCTGCCCGCATCCGGCGTGCCGGCCATACCACCAAATCCCCCGTGCGCTGCCACCTCAAGAGCACGCCGCCCAGCCTTTCCGGTCGGCTGTGGGCCGCTGAGAAAGATAACACCCTTTTTCCTGCTGAGCGAAATATCCGGGTGCAGCTCACTTCAGGCTGGAGTGCACGTTGGCCTGATAGGCTTCCTCATAAAACTGCGCCTGACAATCCACTGCATCGGCACCGGGCATCCGGCGGACATAGCTGCCGTCCGGCTGCTGCACGCGGGCGTTGCAGTTGTCGGCCAGCATCGTGTCAAAGATGTGCTGCAAACGTGCCTTCAAAGCCGGAGCCGTGACCGGCGCTGCGATCTCCACACGGCGGAGGGTCGAGCGGGTCATCCAGTCGGCCGAGCCGATGTAATACCGGGCACGCTCTCCCCGCCCGAAGATGTAAATGCGGGAATGCTCCAGATAGCGGCCTACGATGCTGATGATATGGACATTCTCAGTCTCGTCCGTGACACCGGCACGCAGGCAGCAAATGCCGCGCACTACCATGTCGATGTGGACACCGGCCTGACTTGCCTCAATGAGCTTGTTGATGAGCACTTTATCGGTCAGGCTGTTGATCTTGATGCCGATGTATCCGCCCTCGCCGCGGGCGGCTGCTTCGATCTCACCGTCTATCCGATTCAGCAGACGGTTCTGCAGACAGTGGGGTGCCACCAGCAGATTCTTGACCGAATCCACTGTTTCGCCCTGATCCAGCGCGCGGAACACTTCGGTGGCTTCCAGACCAATCTCCTTGGACGCGGTCAGGAAGGAAAGGTCGGTGTACAGGCGGCTGGTCTTTTCGTTGTAGTTTCCGGTGCCGATCTGGGTGATGAAGGAAATGCCCTCCTTTGTTTTTCGGGTGATGAGACAGAGCTTGGAGTGGACTTTCAGCCCCTCAATGCCGTATACCACATGGCATCCGGCACGCTCCAGCAGACGGGACCACTCGATGTTGTTTTCCTCATCAAAGCGGGCTTTCAGCTCCACCAGAACATCCACCTGCTTACCGTTTTCGGCGGCTTCCACCAGTGCATCCACCACCTTGCTGTGGTTGGCAAGGCGGTACAGGGTCATCTTGATGGAGACCACGTCCGGGTCACAGGCCGCCTCGTGCAGCAACTGTAAGAAGGGGCGGATGCTCTCATACGGATAGTGGAGCAGCTTGTCCTCTTCCAGAATCTGCGGGATGATGGGCTTACGCTCGTCCAGTGCGGGGCTGGGCTGCGGATGGCGGGGCGCAAAGAACAGGTCGGTGTGGCTGCGCAGCTGATCCCGGATCTGGAACAGGAAGGAGTGATCCAGCGGAGAGTCATATTCAAACACCCGCTTGGAATCCAGTTTCAGATTTTTGCACAGGGACTGGATGATCTCTTCATCGATCTCCCGGCTCAGTTCCAGACGAACCGGTGCCAGCTTCTTGCGCTTTTTCACCACCTCGGCCATGTGGTCCCGGTAGTTCAGGTCTTCGTCATAGATCAGGTCGGCATCAATATCCGCATTGCGGGTGATGCGGGCCAGCGTTTTGCTGGTGACCTTATAGCCCTTGTAGAGCAGGGGCAGGAAGTGCAGGATCAGCTCTTCCGACAGGATAAAGCAGCCGGTACGCCCCGGCACCGGCACCAGCCGGGGGAAGATCTCGTTGCCGCAGGGCACGATACCGATCTTCTTTTTCTCTGCCTTGGTGCTCAGCACCGCAACGGCATAGATGCCCTTGTTTTTCAGGAACGGAAATGCCTGCTTTTTGCTGACGATGAAGCTGGACAGCAGCGGCAGATAGTCCTGCCGGAACAGCTTTTCCAGCTCCGCGCGGCTTTCTTCTTCCATGTGGGCAAAGTCCAGCAGACGGATGCCCTGCTCTGCCAGCTGCTCCAGCAGGCCGTTGTAAGCGGCATCGCGGCGGGCTGTCAGCTTATGGGTAGAAGCCAACACGGCCTCGATCTGCTCGCCGCTGGTCATGTTGGTCTTGTTTTCCCGCGCGTTTTTGTCCAGAAGCATCTGATCCTGCAGGCTTCCGATGCGCACCATGAAAAATTCATCCAGATTGCTCTGGAAAATCGACAAAAAGCTCAGCCGCTCGCACAGCGGCAGACGGGCGTCCTCCGCCTCTTCCAGAACCCGCTCGTTGAACCGCAGCCACGAAAGCTCGCGGTTGGCATAGCAATGATAGGTATTTTCCATCGTTCTCTTTCCTTTTCCCCTGATAAAATCTTCAAATGTCTGCATATGCAAACGCTTTCATTGTACTGCGCAAATGTAAAATCAAAAATCAGGGATTGGTCTGAAACATGTAAAATTGCTCCTGCACACAGATTTTACCACAATTTGATTGCAGCCGACTTGAAATGATCTTACAATTATAAATACTTTCTTTTCACAAGAGAATCGAGGAACAAAAGTCATGACGTATAAAGACATCAAGCACAACGAAGAAGTCAACGAGCTGCTGAAAAAGGGCAACCAGAATCTGGGCCTGCTGGGCTACACCGATCACTCACAGGCTCATTGTGTCCGGGTGGCAGAGACCGCTGCCCACATCCTGAAGAAATTCGGCTATCCGGAGCACGACATTGAGCTTGCCCGGATCGCCGGATATATGCACGACATCGGCAATGCCATCAACCGCAGCCGCCACGCCGAATACGGCGGATTGCTGGCCAACGAGATTCTGAAGCAGTACGACCTGAGCATCCCGGACCGCATCACCATCGTGTCCGCCATTTCCAACCATGATGAATCCACTGGTGGGGCCGTAGACCCCATCTCGGCGGCACTTATCATCGGTGATAAGACCGACGTGCGCCGCAGCCGTGTGCGCGAAAAGCCCAAAGCATCCTTCGACATTCACGACCGGGTCAACTACGCCGTGACCGATCAATCTTTGAAGATCAACACCGAGAAAAAGGTCATCTCGCTGAACCTGCAGATTGACACCGACATCTGCAGCATGTACGAATATTTTGAGATTTTCCTGCAGCGGATGCTGATGTGCCGCGGGGCTGCCGATATGCTGGGGGCAACCTTCAAGCTGACGGCCAACGGTGCAAAGGTGCTTTGATTTTTCCTGTCCGTTGTCTAAAGTTTTTTAGCAAGATACAGTTCTCAAAGGGGCTGCTGCCGTTTCGCAGCCGTCCCTTTCTCGTTTTTAAGAACCGTTTAACTTTATCCCCTCTCGCCGTTAAAGTACATCTGATATCATCTCAAAAGAAACTGCAGGAATCGTTTTCTGTCTCTCGTATTGATAAGCGTAGAACATAGACTTCAGGGGTGCTGAAATGAAGATATTATTAGCTACCGATACATGGTCGCCCGCCGTGAATGGTGTGGTGCGCTCCGTGCAGCTGCTGCGCCGGGAACTGCTGCGGCTCGGGCATGACGTCCGCGTGCTGACCCTCTCCGACTCGACGGACTCTGTCCTCCGGGACGGCGTCTACGCATTAGGGAGCCTGAGCGTGCGCCGGATCTACCCCGGCGCGCGCATCAGCATCCATCTTGCCGATCCACTTCTCAAAGAGCTGGAGCGCTGGCACCCGGACATTATCCATACCCAGAGCGAGTTCACGGTCTTTGCAGCGGCGCGCCGCCTTTCCCAGCGCTGCGGCTGTCCGCTGGTGCACACCTACCACACCATCTATGAGGATTACACGGGCTATCTGCTGCCCATCGAACCGCTGGGACGGCAGGCCGTCCGGCTTTACACGCGCAAAGCAGCGCAGCCGTGCAGCCTGCTGTTAGCTCCCACCGAGAAAGTCCGTCGGTTGCTGAACAGCTACGGTGTCTCCTGCCCGGTAGAGGTCGTGCCCACTGGCATCGACCTCTCCGCTTTTTGTCCCGCGTCCGAAGACGCCGCGCGTGTCGCCCTGCGCACCCAGCTTGAACTGCAGCCTGAACAGCTTCTTCTCGTTGCGGTGGGACGGCTGGCAACGGAAAAATCCCACCCCGAACTGCTGCGCCTGCTGGCCCTGCAGCCCGCGGCAAAGCGTCCTCACCTCGTATTTGTGGGAGACGGCCCTGCACGGAATGAGCTGGAACAGCTGACCTCCCGCCTCGGGCTAAACGGCTTTGTCTCCTTTGTCGGAATGGTACCGCCAGAAGATGTCGTGCGGTGGTATCAGGCCGGCGACGCCTTTGTCAGCGCCTCCCAGAGTGAGACGCAGGGCCTGACTTCCTTTGAAGCACTGGCTTGCGGCCTGCCTGTGCTCTGCCGTGCTGACCCCTGTCTGGACGGTGTGGTCGAGAACGGCCGGAATGGCTGGCAGTGGCAGACCGATGCAGAGTTTTCCGCTGCGCTGGATGCCCTCCGCGCATCGGACGCCTCACAACGGGCCGCACTCTCGGCCTGCGCCGCAGAAACTGCCGCCCGCTATTCTGCAGATCACTTTGCACAGCAGGTCCTGGCCGCATACCATCAGGCGCTCTCATCCAAACGTTCCGGCAAAAACACTGCAGAACACTTCGGCCTTTCCAGAACCGCGGCAGCACTTGGCTTTCTGTTCTGCGCACTGCTGGGTGGATGGATGTGGCAGCGCGGTCTTCTCACCGATCCCCTCGCCCTGCAAAGTTGGGTCGGCAGCCTCGGCTGGTGGGCTCCGGCAGCGTTCGTGGTCTTTCAAGCCGTTCAGGTTGTCATCCCCATCCTTCCAGGCGGGCTCGGGTGTCTCGTGGGCGTGCTCCTGTTCGGCCCGCTGTGGGGCTTCTTCTATAATTATTTCGGCATCTGTATCGGCTCACTGATGGCATTCGGCATCGCGCGGCAGTGCGGCCGTCCCCTGCTGGCCCGGATGTTTTCGCCCAAGCTCCTGCAGCGCTACCAGCACTGGACCGGGCCGAACAGCCATTTTACCGGATGGTTCGCACTGGCCATCTTCCTGCCCGTGGCCCCGGACGATTTCCTCTGCTACCTGGCGGGTACCACTGCCATGCGCTGGAGCATCTTTGCCCTGATCATTTTTGCATGCAAGCCCTTCGCCATCGCACTTTACAGCACCGGCCTGAACGTCGCTTTCCGGATGCTTCTGCCCGGCTGAAAAAGGAGGAAACAATATGTCGGTTTATCTTTACACCGGCGGTTACAAGACGGTCGCCAAAAGCGGCGTAGGCAAAGCGCTCGAACATCAGCGTGCCGCGCTTCAATCCGCAGGCGTTCCTCTTCTGGACAAGCTGCCGCCCATCGGACCAGAAGCCAAAAACTGCATCGTCCACCTGAACACCGTCTTTCCGGACAGTCTGTGGACTGCCGCCAAAGCCCACGCCCGGGGCTGCAAGGTCGTCTACTACGGCCACTCGACCATGCAGGATTTCCGCAACAGCTTCCGTGGTTCCACCCTGCTTGCTCCGCTGTTCAAGCGTTGGCTTCAGCACTGCTACCGGCAGGGCGATATCATCATCACGCCGAGTGTCTATTCCCGGAATATTTTGCAGAGCTATGGGCTGGGTGTGCCGGTCTACACTCTTTCAAACGGCATCAACACCGATTTTTTCCACCCCAGTACCATGCGGGCGGCCCGCTTCCGCACCCGATACGCCCTGAAAGACGGACAGAAATGCGTCATCTCAGTGGGACACTGGATGGTGCGCAAAGGTCTGCCCGATTTTGTTGCGCTGGCACACCGGATGCCAGAGGTGCGTTTCGTCTGGTTCGGCCAAACAGATGCCGCCCTGCTGACGTCGGACGTGCGGGCAGCGATGGATTCCGCCCCCGCGAACCTCACCTTTGCGGGCTTTGCCGGCCCTGAAGCGCTCTGCGATGCCTACTGCGGTGCAGACGCCTTTGCCTTTCTGAGCCATGAGGAGACGGAGGGCATCGTCGTGCTGGAAGCCCTGGCCTGCGGGACACCCACGCTGGTGCGGGATATCCCAGTATACCAAGACTGGCTGGCCGACGGCATCTCGGTGTATAAAGAAGCCACTCTGGACGGCTTTGAAAACACCTTGCGTCAGATGTTAAACGGCATGCTCCCCGCTCTCTCGGCGGGCGGCCGGGCCGTTGCCGAAGCCCGGAGCCTGAAAGCTATCGGGCAGAAATTGTGCAGCATCTATGCCGACGCCGGCTTTCTGGTGCAGGCAGATGCTGTGCCCCGCATCACGCCGTGTTCCCGGCCCGAAATGATTGCCCGCTAAAACAAAGCTCGCAAAAAGAGTAAGCCCTGCCATAAGGGATCCTCGTCCATCTTGTCCCAAGCACATATCCCCATTATAATAGGGACAGAAAGAAGGTGCCAACATGAAACATCGCATTGTGACTGCTGCGCAGATGAAGGCAATCGAGCAGGCCGGGGATGCTCACGGCCTGCCCTACCTGCAAATGATGGAAAACGCCGGGATGGCCGCTTACGCCGAACTGCAAAAGCAATTCCCGCAGCCCGGCAGCCTGCTGGTGGTCTGCGGCAAGGGCAACAACGGCGGCGACGGCTTTGTGATCGCCCGCGCCGCAACAAAAGATGGTTGGAACGTGACCGTTCTTCTGGCTGAGGGCGAGCCGAAAACCACAGACGCTGTCACCAATTTTGAACGTCTGCATTCCCTGTCGGTGAACATCTGCGCTGACTGCTCTGTACTGGAAACTCAGAACTTTGATGCAGTTGTAGATGCTCTGTACGGTACCGGATTCCATGGCGCATTACGGTCCTCCGGCCTTGCCGCCTGCGGACTGATGAACCGTCTGCACAAACACGGAGCTTTCGTTCTTGCTGTAGACCTGCCCAGCGGCATCAACACCGATACCGGCGAAGCTGCCGAGGGTGCCGCCCACGCAGACCTGACCATAACTTTCGACAGCTATAAGCCTCTGCACATGGCAGAATCTTCTGCGCCGCTGTGCGGAAAAATCGTCTGCGCCGACATTGGCATCCTGGATGAATGGCACCCGGAGTTTTGAAGTATCTTTTGCTGAAGTCCTGCTGCCGGGAATTGACTGTCACGGTCGATTCCCGACAGCATTTTTGTTACCGCGCCATCATTATCGATAAAAAACGTTCTGCCGGTTTTGTCAGGGTCGCATTCTTTTTCCAGACGAGCATATAGTGGGTTTCCAGCGGCGGGTCAAGCGGGAGAAACCGGACACTGGGGTCCAGTTCCGGGGCCAGCAGGTCACGCGTGACCAGCAGATTCCCCAGCCCGCTCTGAACAAGCTGAAGCGGATTTCCATAGATCACATTATAAGCAGCCGCCATGTTCAGGTGTTCGGGCCGGGTATGCGCCCACTCTGCGATCAACTGCTGCAGCCCTGCGCGGCGGTGCATGATGAGCGGAAGGCTCTGAATGTCTTCCCGGCGGACGCAGGATGCCTCTGCCATCGGCGAATCCGCCCGCACCAGCAGCCCCCAATAAGAATGTTCCGGCAGGCAGAGCGATTCATAGCGGGAAGCATCCACCGGTGCCAGCAGGGTCGTGAAATCCAGCGTGCCGTGCATCAGCCGTTCGGTCACGTCGGTGGCATCGTTGCTGTAAAACTGGAAGCTGACGCCGGGGTTGTTCTCTCTTAATTTTGCGGCGGCATTAAGAAGGCTGGGTTGGATGACTCCCCCGATGCTGATCGTTCCGATCAGTTTCTTTTCGTCCGCGGTGATCTCCTGCTCCGTTTTGCTTACAAGTTCCAAAATCTCCTCTGCCCGCTTGCGGAGCAGCACTCCTTCCTCCGTCAGGGTGATCTTTCGCTTTCCTCGGATCAGGAGCGTTTTGCCCAGTTCCTGCTCCAGCTCCATCAGCTGTTTGGAGAGGGACGGCTGTGCAATATGCAGGCTCTCGGCGGCGCGGGTGATGTTTTCTTCCCGTGCCACCGCCAGAAAATAGCGCAGAACGCGGACTTCCATAAAAAAATTCTCCTTATTTCATTTCCTTTAGCATAGCAAACTTTATCATGCCTGTAAACTATTATTTATGATAGTTTAGAAGTATTTGATATTGTACTTCCGCCGTTGTATACTGGGAGCCGCAAAAGGAGGGAACTTCAGACCAAGATGAAACGACACGAAACAGACCTGCTTCACGGGCCTTTATGGAATAAGATTCCGCTGTTTGCTCTGCCTGTGGCGGCAACGGCCATCCTAGAACAGCTGTTCAACGCCTCGGATGTGGCCGTTGTAGGCAACTTTACCGGTTCCAACAGCACTGTTGCTGTGGCAGCAGTTGGTGCGAACAGCCCCATCACCGGCTTGATCCTGAATCTTTTTATCGGTATTGCACTGGGTGCGAATGTGGTCATTGCCACCGCCATCGGGCGCGGCGACCACGAAACAGTCGGGCGCGCAGTGCACACCGCCATCCTCATGGCTCTTGCAGGCGGTGTTTTGGTTGCACTTTTGGGAGAAGCAGCAGCCGCTCCGCTTCTGGGGATGCTGAACGTCCCGGAGGATGTGTTCCCGTTTGCACTGCTGTATCTTCGCATTTACCTGCTGGGGCTTCCGGTCATTTTCCTGTACAATTTTGAAGCCGCCATTTTCCGCAGCGTAGGCGACACCCGAACGCCGCTGATGGCCCTGACCTTCTCCGGCGTGCTGAACTTTGTGCTCAACCTGTTCTTTGTCATCGTGCTGGAAATGACAGTCAACGGCGTTGCCATTGCCACGGTCATTTCCAATGCGGTCAGCTCGCTGCTGCTGCTCTACCGCCTGACCCATAGTAACACGGCGATCCGCGTGAGCGCCCACGCCCTGCATTTTGACCGTACCAGTTTTGCCAAGATCGTTCAGATCGGCCTGCCCGCCGGTATTCAGAGCGCAGTGTTTGCGTTCGCCAACATCATCGTGCAATCGGCCATCAACAGCCTTGGCACCGTGGTGATCGCGGCATCCAGTGCAGCTTACAACATTGAGATCACCGCTTATTATATGTTCAATTCCTTCAGTCAGGCCTGCACCACCTTCGTGGGGCAGAACTACGGCGCACGGCAGCTGGACCGCTGCCGCAAAACTTTCGCCCTCTGCCTGCTGGAGGATATTCTGATCTCGGTGACCTTTACGGGCATCGTGCTCCACTTCGGGCACACACTGCTGGCGCTGTTCAACCGCGACCCGGAAGTCATTGCGCTGGGCTATACCCGCCTGTCCATCATCTTCTTCGGCTATCTTTTCAGCCTGCTGTATGAACTGATGTCCGGCTATCTGCGGGGCTTTGGCATTTCGCTGGTCCCGGCCATCCTGACGACGCTGGGCGTCTGCGGCATCCGTATCTTCTGGGTGCAGGCGGTGTTCCCCCGCCATGCGGACTTCCAGACCCTGATGCTGGTCTACCCGCTCAGCCTGTTTGTCACAGCCCTTCTGATCCTGGCAGCGCTCATCGTCTGCCGCCCCACGACCCGGATGAAAAAACAAGTTAAAAAGGAGATCTCCGTATGAACAACGATTTTGTCACCCTGAATAACGGCGTCACCATGCCGCGCATCGGCTATGGTGTGTTCCGCATGACCGATGCCGCCGCCTGTGAGGAAGCCGTTGTGCAGGCCATCCAGAGCGGCTACCGCCTCATCGACACCGCTGCCGCCTATGAAAACGAAGAAGCCGTTGGCCGCGCCATCCGCCGCTGCGGTGTGCCGCGGGAAGAACTGTTCGTCACCACCAAACTGTGGGTCACCGACACCAGCTATGAAGGGGCCAAGCGCGGGTTCGCCCGCTCGTTGGAACGGCTGGGGCTGGATCACGTTGACCTCTACCTCATCCATCAGCCCTACCATGACTACTACGGCGCATGGCGGGCCATGGAAGAATTGTATGCGGAAGGCAAAGTCCGGGCCATCGGCGTGGACAACTTCACGCAGGATCGACTGGCCGATTTCCTGTTCTGGAACAAGGTGAAGCCCGCCGTAAACCTGCTTGAGTGCAACGCCTTTTTCCAGCGGGAGGACGAGCGTGCTTATCTGGAACACGAAGGCATCCAGATGCAGGCATGGTCGCCGCTGGCCGCCGGGCAGGGCAGGCTGTTCGAAAACGAAACTCTCTGCTCCATTGCAGATGCACATGGCAAATCGGTAGCACAGGTGGTGCTGCGGTGGCTGGTGCAGCGGAACATCGTGCCGCTGGTCAAATCGGCAAACCCGCAGCGCATGAAGGAAAACCTTGACATCTTCGATTTTGCGCTGACCGATGCCGAGATGGCACAAATCAACGCACTGGACACCGGGCACAGTTGCTTTGGCAGCCGTGATACCGCGGAGAAAGTCCATGCGTTTCTGGATGCAGCCTGTGCGTATCAGGTATAAATTCCCGTAACTCCGTTGTTATAAAACATCAGCGCCCGTTGTGAGTTTCTTCTACTCACAATGGGCGCTGTTTTTGTGTTTTTACGCTCCAAACACCGTTTTTGTCAGCCGGATGCCCGCCGCCGTTTTCATGGTGTGTTCCATAAAGCTTCGAACCGCCTGCTGGCTGTAGTTGCTTTCCGACGCATTGACGATGTAATCCGCCTCGATCAAGATCTGATAATCAATGCCGTCGATCTGCGCGGGGCTGTGGTGGTGCCCCACCAGATAGGCCACCCGGTCGATTTGTGCCGCCGTCATGCCGGTATCGGCCAGAAACTCCCGCACCATCGGGGCCCCCTCCTGCTCCTGATATTTTCCGTTGGTGTTGCCGTACTTTCTGCGGCAGAGCGGGCAGGCGATGTCATGGGTGATCGCCGCAACTTCCAGAATGAACTGTGTGTCTGCATCCAGCCCTTCCAGCTCACCGATGGTTTTGGCATATGTCCACACGCAGCTCAAGTGCGTGATATCGTGGATATTTCCTTCCGAAAAAGCGATCATCTTTTCCATGATCTGTGCAATCGTCATCGTTGGTTCCCCCTATTTTGAACGTTTGAAAATTCACCTTGATAAACTAATCGTTGTTTTTCTGCAGCAAGATGTGTTCTTATTCCTCGCCTGCAAACTTCATCCCCCAGCTCATGCGGGTGTTGTACATCAATCGGGTCAGCGCAAGGCTGTCCTGCAGGGTGTAGCGGTCGCTGCTGCTGCGTCCCAGCTTAACGCAGCGGCTCACTTCCCGGATCTCGTACTCAAAGCCGTTGATATCCACCGGGCAGTGGATGACTTCTGGTTCTTTGCCCTCCACCTCCAGCGTCATGGTCTCGGCGTGCTGGAAGTCCGGCAGGAAGATGCTGCCCTTTGTTCCCACGATGCGGGCATTGCGCTCCAGTTCCTGCCCTATGGCCTGCACGGACTCTGCCACGCAGCCGCCGGGGTAGGTCAGCCGCAGCTTGCTGTAATCGTCGGTGCCATATTCATTGATGTGGACTTCTTCGGTTTCCACCGTTTCCGGATCTTGCCCGGCGAGAATGCGCAGGAACCCCAGATTATAGATGCCGATGTCCAGCAGCGCACCGCCGCCCAGGCTGGAATCAAACTTGCGGTCCTTCCGGGCGCCGGATGCCACAAAGCCGTACTGACATGTGATCTGTTTCAGCTCCCCGATGGTGCCCTCTGCAAGGATCTTGCGCAGGCGGTCGTACAACGGCAGCAGCCAGATCCAGAATGCCTCCATGAGAAAGAGATGCTTTTCCTCCGCCAGACTGTACAGCTCCTGCGCCTGTTCCGGGTTGATGGTAAAGGGCTTTTCACACAGAACATGCTTGCCCTGCTCCAGGCAGAGCTTACAGTTTTCGTAGTGCAGGGTGTTGGGCGTGGCGACATAGACAGCCTCCACCTCCGGGTCGGCGGCAAGAGATTCGTAGGAGTCATAGCAGCGAGGGATACTGTACTGCTGTGCGAATGCCTGTGCACTTTCCAGATGCCGTGAGCCCACGGCGACAAGCTGCTCTCCTTCTGCGCCCATCTGCTCCACCGTAGATGCAAACTTTTTGGCAATGGTGCCGGTAGCTAAAATTCCCCACTTCATCATTACGTCTCCTGTGTATTGGATTTGGATATTTTTTAGAACTCTTCGGGCTGGAATTTATTGTTCAGTAAACCGGAATTTCATTTGCGGCATAAAATCACCTTCTTAAATTCCGGTTTGCTTCAAAACAAGATCTCTTCCGGCTTGACTTTATCCTTCTCTGTAAGGGGCCGGATCACCCTGCAGGGCACACCGGCGGCAATTACCCCCGCCGGGATATCGTGGATCACCACGCTTCCTGCACCGATCACTGAACCGGCCCCGATGGTCACACCGCCGCAGACAGTAGCGTTTGCACCGATCCAGACGTTTTCTTCCAGCGTGATGGGTGCAGAAGTGCCAATGCCGCGGCTGCGCTGCTCCGGGTCCACCGCATGGCCGGAACAGGCCAGACAAACGCCGGGCGCAATAAAGGCACCGGCACCAATGTTTACCGGGGAGGTATCCAGAATAACACAGTTGTAGTTGATGACCGCCAGCCCATGGGTGTGGATGTTGAAACCGTAGTCGCAGTGGAAATCCGGCTCAATGCCGGTCATGAGCGAGCAGGTGCCCAGCAATTCCTGTAGAATCGCGCGGCGTTTTTCCGTTTCGTTCGGGGCGGTGCGGTTGTATTCCCAGCACAGCTGTTTGGCGCGTGCCTGTGCCTCGACGGGAGTGTTTTCGTAGCCACTGGCGTAGGCCGCCGGGCGTTTCATGATCTCAATCGGGTTCATTGTCTTTCTCCTTACTCCATCTTCTGAATCACCGCACCCAGCCAGCGGCACATGGTGTCGCCCGCCTGATTGGCGATTTCCAGCACGCGGGCGTGGCTGTGCTTCACGGTCTGGATGCCGGTGGCCATGTTGGTGATGCAGCTGACTGCCAGCACCTTCATGCCCATGTAGTTGCAAACCATGGTTTCCGGCACGGTGCTCATGCCCACGGCGTCAGCCCCCATGCCCGCAAAGGCGCGGATCTCGGCTGCGGTTTCGTAGCAGGGGCCCATAAAGCCCATGTAGACGCCCTCTTTGTAGGCAATGCCCAGTTCATCGGCGGTCTGCTTTGCAAGTTCCCGCAGTTCCAGACTGTAAGGTTCGGTCATGTCCGGGAAGCGGGGACCAAAGCGCTCATCGTTAGGGCCAATGAGCGGATTTGTGCCCATCATGTTGATGAAGTCGGTAATGAGCATCAGGGTGCCCGGCGCAAACTCCCGGTTGATGCCGCCGCAGGCGTTGGTCAGCACTACCTTTTCCACGCCCAGCAGCTTGAACACATAGAACGGGTAGCAGACTTCCTTCATGGAATAGCCCTCGTAGAAGTGAAAGCGGCCCTCCATGGCGTAGACTTCCGTTTTGCCCAGCTTACCCGCCAGCAGTGCGCCTTTGTGCCCTGCCACCGTGGATACCGGGAAGTTGGGGATGTCTTTGTATGACAGCTCTTCAGTGTCGGTAAAATCCGCAGTCAGATTGCCCAGACCGGAGCCCAGCACCACCGCGATCTTCGGGCGCTTTTGCGTGTGTGCCTTGATATATTCCGCACTTTCCAGCGCTTTTTCATAGAGATGTTCCATTCCATACTCTCCTTTTTTGCAATAACTCAGCCGGCATTCTCTGAGTTCAGTATATCGAATTTTACAGACCGATGCAAGATGCCCCCAATTGTTCGGCACGGCAAACTCTCTGTGGTATTCTTTTTTCTGAATGTGGTTTTCAGGTAAACCACAAGCGTGCCCAGCGAATCATGAATCAGCTTGAACTGGTTGGCAAACGACCAAAGGAAAAGTATCATTCCTATAAAGTAAAGGCGACGTTGGCAAAGTTGCTGACAATATCATCAACCGGGATTTCAGCACTGAGAAGCCGCTGCAAAAGTGGACGACCGATGTGTCACAGTTCAATCTGTCGTGGGGCAAGTGTTATATTTCTCCGATTCCGAACATGAATACAAATAAGATTATTGCTTATAATCTCTCCACCAGCCCGAACATGGAACAAATCAGGGATATGCTGAACAAGGCCTTTGAACGCTTTTCAAAATAGCAGAATCCAAGCTAAAACAAAATGGATGCCTCCCTCTAAATTCAGGGAAGCATCCATGACGGAAGCCTAATTTTCAATTTTGAGCCGGTGTCCAGAAAACGGGGTACATATCAGATCACAGGAGAATGGCCGGGACTTTTCTTAACGTTTATCTGAGTAATTACAGATTTGAATGGCCGCGCCGTGTTCCATGCGCTGGAAACCGTGCTTTTCGTAAAATGGGACGTTGTTTTCATCCTCCGGCATTCCCTCGATGTAGAGGAAGTTCTTGTACTTTTCCTTGATGCGCTCCACCAGCTGCCCGGCAATGCCCTGCCCCTGATAGTCTGGGTGCACCAGCACATAGTGGATCTGCGCCAGCATCTCGCTGTCGTCCAGCGCGCGGATCAGCCCCACAAGCCGGTCGTCATCCCACGCTGTCAGCACCGTGGAAGAGTGCATCAGCGCCTTATACAGCCGCTTCGGATATTGGCCGGACACCCAGCCCACAGAAAGGAACAGCTCCTGCACCTGCTCCTGCGTAAAGATTTTTTCTTCGGTATACTGTATCATATTTCTCCTTTACCGATAATCGCACCGCTGGCACTGGGACAGCGGTGTATCGGTTTCTTCCTTGTAAAAAATGCCGGACCAGCGACAGATGCTCTGCAAAATAGGCACCACCGAAGCACCCTTTTCGGTCAGCGAATACTCCACCCTCGGCGGAATCTCATCGTAGGACTGCCGCCGGACGATGCCGTCCGCAATCAGCTCTTTCAGCGTGGTGGCAAGCACGGCATCCGTGATATTTGCCATTTCCTTGCGCAGCTCGCTGTACCGCAGGGTCTCTTTAGCGGCCAGCACGCAGATGATGCGGGATTTCCACTTGCCGCCGAACACGCTCAGCCCATATTCCAGCGGGCAGCGGATATCCTTTTCCAGCTTTTTCTGATACATGTGCGCTCCCTCCTCCGCTCTCATTTTAGCAGATTGCACGGCTTTTCGGAAGGTACTATGCAATTTATGAGCAGCAAAACACCCGCAAAACGGGGAGAAGTTTTGCGGGTGCCTGCTTTACAGCTCTTTCTTGTTGTCTGCGCCAGGCGTGGTGACGATGATCTTCTCCGGCGTGATGATGAGCGCACCCTTGGCAGTTGCCCCACCATTGAACATCTGCTCCACCATCGCCTTGAATGTCTTGACGACTTCGCCCTCTGTCACATACTCTGCCACACCTTTGATCTGGTAACCTTCCAGACTCTTGGCATCGTAGACCGAAATAGCGATCTTGCCGCCGTTTGCAGCAAGGTTCTTCAGGGTGGTGTCGAGGAACACATCACCCACCACCAGCTTGCCGTCCGGGGTCACGTCCTTGAACGCAACGGGCACCACATTGGGTTCGCCGTTTGCGCAGGTAGCCAGGTCCCACATGCTTTCTTTCAGCAGCTTCTTCACAGAATCGTTCATTATAACAACCTCCTGAATTCGTTTTGACCGGGTGGTCTTTTCGGATGTCATTATACGGAAGCTGCACGGAAACAGCAAGATATGGGTCAATTTATGAGTTGCTCATAAATTCAGAAGCACCAATTGACCATTCTCAATTCCATTGAATACTGTCGGAACAATTTTATTTTAATAAGCCGGGAAGTGATTTTAACTTCACTTCTCGGCCTTGTTATATGATCAGAGTTTTGTCGCCCAGAGTCCATGCAGGTTGCAGTATGCGTAAACGGCCGCCGGCTTTTCACCGCCTTTCGTGAACAGTATAGTCAAGTTAACCAATAGAGGCCTCCGAATCTCTTTCTTATTAGGAAAAGGTTCAGCGACCTCTGTTTTACGATTTTTTCGGAATAACGGCTTTCACCAGCAGCATCATGGGACGGCGCAGTTCATCTTTCATGCCGGGAATCCTCAGCATCTCTGCAGAGGGCTGTGCTTCTTCCACAGCCTGCAGCTCAAAGCCGTTGTTGAGCAACCCCATCAGAATCTGTGTCAATGTATGATGCTGTTTTACAACATCGCAGCCCAGGAAGTTTGTATGCCGTTCTCCCGGCAGATAATAATTGTCGATGGGCCAGAACTGCGGCGTGCCATCGGCAGCATAGACCCAATCC
Source organism: Oxalobacter sp. (assembly GCA_963615785.1). GTDB lineage: Bacteria > Bacillota > Clostridia > Oscillospirales > Ruminococcaceae > Faecalibacterium. The sequence goes on from CAVEID010000006.1 coordinate 24,202, forward strand.
TGATTCACTCCGGCTGTGAATGTCGGATGTTCAATATTAAAAAGGAAAATGCCACCGGGCTTCAGCGTGCGATACACCTTGCGGTAAACGCTCTCCAGATCTGCAACATAGTGCAATGCCAGATTGGAGACCACGCAATCCCACGCATTTTCGGGGTATTCGTAGTCCTCGATATTGCAATGCCGGTATTGAATCACTGCACCCGCATTGCGCTTCTGTGCTTCATTGAGCATTCGTTGACTCAAGTCGATTCCTAAAACCTGTGCAGCTCCCTGTTCTTCTGCAAACTTGCAGTGCCAGCCATAGCCACAGCCCAAATCAAGGACTCGCTTCCCCTGCAGGGGCGGAAACAGCGGCTTCAGCTGATGCCATTCCCCTGCCGCAGGCAAACCGCCCTGACTGCGTGCCATTTTGGCATACTCGTTGAAAAAAGATTCGTTGTCATATTCGCTGGTAGGGAGTGGTTTCACCGGCTGCATTGAACTTCTGATAACATCCAAAATGGTCTGATCCGCCGGAAGCCACGAAACCGAATCAAAATCCTCCTTCGTCAGCCACCGCGCAGCTTCCGCTTCTTTCAGAACAAGATCACCGGAAACCACCTCACACCAGAAGCAGTCCATGGAAAGATGAAACTCCGGATAATCATACTCGATCGTACCAATTAAATTCCCCACGGCGATTTCCGTGTCCAGTTCTTCTTCGATTTCCCGCTTCACTGCCTGCTGCGGGATTTCACCCGGCTCGATTTTGCCGCCCGGAAACTCCCACTGGCCTTTGTAGTCGCCATAACCACGGGCGGTAGCGTAGATTTTGCGTTTTGCCTGCATGGAATCGCAGATCACAGCAGCCACAACACGAATAGTTTTCATAACGTTCTCCTTTTGGATTCATTATAATGGCCGACTGTCAAAATTCCCATGGTTCAGCCACGAATCACTTCTCCATCGGCTTATTCCCCACTTCGTCCAGATACGCATTCAAAAATTCCGCTGCAAGGCTGTTGGGGCGGATATTTTCCCGGGCTTCCTGCGGGTTGAACCACTTGCAGCGGTCCACTTCGTGGTTGATATGCAGTGTCTTTGCGGTTCTGACGAAAGCCGTAAAGTTGCACATCAGCGTGTTGGACGGCTCAAAAAACTTGGTACGGTTGAACCGGATGTGTTCTACTTCCAGCCCGGTTTCTTCCCGGACTTCCCGCACCACGGCGTGTTCTTCCTCCTCGCCGCGGTTCACATACCCGGCCACCAGAATATAAGAGGGCTTGCCGTACTGCTGGATGAGCAGAATTTTCCCGGTTTCCTCATCCACAACGATCATGCTGACCGCCACATTGTACATTGGGAACCGGTATTGCTGGCATTTCGGGCAGTAAGGCACGATGCCCTCTTCTTCCAGCTCTTTTTCGATCAATGCCGTGCCGCATTCAAAGCAATGCTTCTGAATCATTTTTACACTCCAAACACTGTTTTCGTCAGCCGGATGCCCGCTGCCACGACTGCATTCCGTCCAATCATCACGCCGGTCAGGCCGGTTTGGTTCCTATTCTACCACGATTTGCCGCCATCGAAAAGATACCGGGATGCAAAAGCCCCTGCGAGCTTCGGAATCAATCCAAAGCCCGCAGGGGCTTGCGTCATGCACCGGTATTCCTCACACCGATGATAAACATTATTCAATTTCAATCAGGTTAGGATTCACAGGCAGAGCCTTCTGCTGCTGAGGTGCGGGCAGCGTGATGTGCAGGATGCCATCGGCGAACTTTGCGTGGATGTCCTCCTTCTTCACGGCGTCGCCCACATAGAAGCTGCGGGCACAGGTGCCGGAGAAGGTCTCACGGCGCAGGTAGCGGCCGTTCTGATTTTTCTCGTCATTGGAGTGGCTGCGGACAGCCTGAATGGTCAGGTAGCCATCGTTCAGCTCCATCTGAACGTCTTCCTTCTTGCAGCCGGGCAGGTCAACAGCAACATCATAGTTGCCATCGGCGGTCTGCTTCACGTCGGTCTTCATCATGTTTGCACCGCGCTTACCGAAGGTCTCACGCTCTTCACGGTTCATCGCACGCTCCAGTGCGCCATCGTTCCAGAACGGATCAAAGAAATCATCGAACAGATTCTCATGGAAAACAGCAGGCATAAACATAAATCATTCCTCCAATCCCGGCGTTCGGGTCGGGTCAAAAATCTTTATGCTCATCAGGAACGCAGGCTTTCCGGGGAGCCTTTCGGCTCTCCTCTTTGCCCTCTCTCCTGACTGCGCCATAGTTATAGCACATGTTTTTAGCACTGTCAAGTGTAGAGTGCTAAAATTCACAAAAGAATAATACTTTCATAACATTCCATGCAATCTTTCCAACAATAGAACGGACTATCGTCACTTTTGTTTGCAAGAGTGACAAGACCGCCCATTCAGCGTTTTTCCTTTTGCAGATAATCCAGCAGCGTCCGGCTCACCACCGAACTGGCTGTTTTGGAAAACGCCAGCCCCAGCGTCCGGCAGCAGACAGGTTCCAGCGGGCGGGACACTACGCCCGGACAACCAAATGCCTGCATCACCAGCTCCTGCGAGATGGTCACGCCCAGCCCGCTGCGCACGAAGGCCATAATGAGAGTATCATCCCGGAAGCTGTACGCAATGTTCGGCTTCACCGGGCACTTGAGCATCAGGTGCTGGATGTCGTTGTCGCAGCCCGGCGTTTCGATGATGAGCGGGTACTGGAACAGCTGCGGCAGAGTCACGCTGGATTGTACCGCCAGCGGATGCCCTTCCGGAAACACGGCGCACAGTGGGTCGTCCCAGAGCGGATAAAATTTCAGGTCGTCCGCCACAATGGACGAGAGGAAGCCGCAGTCCACCTGCCCGTGGATGATCCAGTCCCGAATTTCATCATAATTGCCATCCAGAATCTCCACATCTACTTTCGGGTAGTTTTCCTTAAAATAATGCACGACCTCCGGCATCCAAAGGGTGGTGATGCTGGAAAAGCTGCCCACCCGCAGCTTGCCCTCCACCTTGTGGTTGATGTTGAACGCCGCCTGCCGCAGCCGGGCTTTCTGGTTCGCCAACTCCCGGACATAGGGCAAAAGGCGTGTGCCGTTGTCCGTCAGGGTCACGCCCCGGTTGATACGGGCGAACAGCTGCACGCCCAGTTCTTCTTCCAGCCCTGCCATCATCTGACTGATGCCGGACTGGGTATAGTTCAGCGCATCCGCCGCCTTGGAGAAGCTGCCCGTTTCGCAGACCTTCAAAAATATCTCGTACCGGTCTTTCTGTTCCCGCATCAAAAACACCTCATCAGTAAAATTTATGGGTCGCAGTAAATTTATTTGGTTTACTGATATGATACTTCATGTTATCCTATATTACAATAGGAAATTAGGATAGGAGTTTGGAAATCATGGAAAAGAAACAAAGCAATTTCTCCGGACAAATCGGATTTGTCCTTGCTGCCGCCGGAAGTGCGGTGGGCGTCGGCAACCTGTGGCGGTTCCCGTACCTCGCTGCAAAGGATGGCGGCGGTTTGTTTTTGCTGGTGTATCTGGTGCTGGTGCTGACCTTCGGTTTCACCCTGCTCACCTCGGATATTGCCATCGGTCGCCGCACCAAGCAGAGTGCCATCGGCGCATATGCTTCCATTCGCCCCAAGTGGAAATTCCTCGGCATCCTGACCTTTCTGGTGCCGGTGCTCATCATGACCTACTATGCGGTCATCGGCGGGTGGATCACCAAATATGCGGTAGTCTATCTCACCGGGCAATCTGCCGCCGCTGCCGAGGACGGCTACTTCACCAGCTTCATCACCTCGCCGGTGTCGCCCGTGGTCTTCGCTCTGCTGTTCATGGGAGTGACGGCTTTCATCGTGTATAACGGCGTGGAGGACGGCATTGAGCGGGTCTCCCGCTACATGATGCCCATCCTGCTGGTGCTGGTGGTAGTCATTGCGGGCTATTCGCTCACCCTGAAGCACGAGGACGCTTCTGGACAGATGCGCACCGGTCTGGAGGGTCTGCGTTACTACCTGACCCCGCATCTGGAAGGGCTGACCGTCAGCCGCTTCTTGCAGATTTTGCTGGACGCCATGAGTCAGCTGTTCTTCTCCCTCAGCGTATCCATGGGCATCATGATCACCTACGGTTCCTACGTCAAACCGGAAGTCAACCTGAACAAAGCGGTCAACCAGATTGAGATTTTCGACACCGGCGTGGCTCTGCTGGCGGGTGCCATGATCATCCCCGCCGTGTATGTGTTCTCCGGCACGGACGGCATGAGCGCAGGCCCCAGCCTGATGTTCGTTTCGCTGCCCAAGGTGTTCGCCGCCATGGGCAAGGCAGGCATCTTTGTGGGCCTCCTGTTCTTTGTCACCGCCATTTTTGCCACCCTGACCTCCTGCATCTCGGTGCTGGAATCCATCACTGCCAACTGCATGGAAATCTTCCACACCAGCCGCAAAAAGACCGTGCTGGTGCTGGCGGTCATCTATCTGGCCGCTTCTGCTATCATTGCGCTGGGCTACAGCATCTTCTATTTTGAAGTGCAGCTGCCCAACGGTTCGGTGGGCCAGCTGCTGGACATCATGGACTACATCAGCAACAGCGTCATGATGCCCTTCATCGCTCTGCTGTCCACCATCCTCATCGGCTGGGTCATGACGCCGGACTACGTCATTGACGAGATGCAGCGCAACTGCGAGACCTTCCGCCGCAAAAAGCTCTACCGGGTGATGATCCGCTATGTTGCCCCGGTGATGATGCTGGTGCTGTTTTTGCAGTCCACCGGAATTCTGGCGTAAACTGAAAAAACTGCGGACTTTTGAAAAATTGTGATTGAGCAATAAGTTCCACGAAAATTTATGTGCAGCTATACGATTTTGCAAAATTCTATGGACAAACGAAATAAATCAGGCTTAAATTTTGTTATCCAAACAAAGGATTATGAATTTTTGCCTTTGGGTTTGCCGTCGAAAATCGCAGGAGGAGCGCTATTCTGGAACAGTTTTTCAAATCGCAAGTTGTAGTTATTTTCGACCCTTACCAATGCAATCGCATCACGGATGCATTGGCATCTGCTGGAATCAAATTCTATTGCAAAACCAAAGATGTCAATCGGCGCAACACTTTTGATCAGGCGCGAATGGGTACTCTGGGCATAAAACCACAATATGTCACAGAGGTGTTTGTAGACAAAGAGAATGCAGAGATGGCGGTGCACATTATCCGCACACTGCAATAGGATTCAAACGCCATATGAAAAACACATTTTCAAAGAATAAAACTTGTTTCAGCTGTTTGTTCATCGTATTTTTAGCATATGTGCTGTGCTATTTTCTATCTCAAACAGTGTTTCACGAAATCCACCTGTTTGAATGGACATCAACCCATTATTATTTGTGTCTATGGGCTGCATCTGTTACGTTCTGTTTTCTGGAAATGTATAAAGCAGCTCTTATCGCAACAGCTGGAAACTGGGCCGGAATTTTGATTGGGCAAGTGTTGGGCGATTTTATTATCAAAATAAATGCCACAAAAATCACACCGGATATGTATATAGGAAAAGTGTGGCAGCTCAAGACGCACTATGGAATTCTGATTTGGCTCGCCGTTTTTCTGATTTCGTTTATTATCGGAATGATAGTCGAAAAGAAAAATTCGGATGGAACAAAAAACGACAAGAACCACCTCATAAGCAAATAAAGCAGAATGCCGGGCGCAGCAGCAAAGCAGCTGTCTCGCCCGGCATTTCGTTTTTATTTGTTATTCGCCCAGCACTTCGCCTAAGGCCAGCACCGCGTTGCGGACGCATTCCGGGCAGGGACACAGCGGCGTGCCTGTCTCGATACCTTTCAGGTCTTTGCAGATGGTGGCACCGCATTTTTCCTGAAACGCCTGTACCAACTGTTTGGAAACACGAGGCGTTCCCTTGCCGTCCGTGGCAATGCCCGCCACCATCACGGCTCCAATCAGCGCGCCGCAGGTGCTCTCCATACAGCCCATACCGGCAGCATAGCCTGCGCCCAGCTTCATCAGGGTATCGGCATCTACCGGCAGCTTATCCTCAAACACCTTCAGCACCGACTGTGTGCAGTTACACTGCCCCGTCGCTTTCAATTCAGCGGCCTGTGCCGCCCGTTCTTTCATGGTCATTTTATTGCTCCTTTTTCTTTGACAAACTGGAACTTGTCGGGGCGGGGCCCCTCCATCTTGCTAACGCAAGACCGTTCGGTCGCTCAAACACCCCACTGGGGTGTTTGTTGCTGTCGCAAACGCGAACTTGTCGGGGCGGGGCCCCTCCATCTTGCTGACGCAAGACCGTTCGGTCGCTCAAACACCCCACTGGGGTGTTTGTTGCTGTCGCAAACGCGAACTTGTCGGGGCGGGGCCCCTCCATCTTGCTGACGCAAGACCGTTCGGTCGCTCAAACACCCCACTGGGGTGTTTGTTGCTGTCGCAAACGCGAACTTGTCGGGGCGGGGCCCCTCCATCTTGCTGACGCAAGACCGTTCGGTCGCTCAAACACCCCACTGGGGTGTTTGTTGCTGTCGCAAACGCGAACTTGTCGGGGCGGGGCCCCTCCATCTTGCTGACGCAAGACCGTTCGGTCACTCAAACACCCCACTGGGGTGTTTGTTGCTATCGCAAACGCGAACTTGTCGGGGGCGGGGCCCCTCCATCTTGCTGACGCAAGACCGTTCGGTCGCTTAAAAGCCCCACTGGGGCTTTCATTGTTCCGCTGCGCTCCACAAACGCGAATTTATAGAGCTGCCACAATTTCAGAAATAGCAACCAAAGCAGCTTCTCCGCTAATGGTAATTCTATCATTATCTTGAAGGGTACAATGTAAATATCCACCGCGTTTCGATGCCTGATATGCGTAGATTTCTTTCTTGCTTAGTTCTTTAGACCAGTATGCTGCAATCTGGCAATGAGCAGAGCCACAAACAGGGTCTTCTGCGATACTTAATTTAGGACAAAAACTACGAGATACGCAATCAGTGTCTATGCCAGAAGCCGTTACATTCTGGATTCTTCCTTCAATTCCGAGCAGAAGTTCCTGATTAGGATTCATTGTTCTTACAACCTCTTCGGATTCAAACACACATACCAAGTCCAACCCCAGCACTGCCTTTATAGGACGAACGCCGAATGCTTTTTCCATTTCATCCGTAACAGGTATTTCGTGCAGTTCATAGGTTGGAAAATTCATTTCATAAAGATTGCCATTGCGTCGAATCGTCAGTTCTCCGCTAAGTGTATTAAATTTCACTTCGCCGCTGTTCGGCTCATAGTAATTCAAAATAACATACGAAGAAGCCAGCGTTGCATGACCGCATAACTCGACCTCTGTTCCTGGTGTGAACCAACGCAAGTGATAGCCCTTTTCCTCTTTTACAATAAAAGCAGTTTCGGACAGGTTATTTTCCATTGCCAGTTTCATCATAGCTTCTTCTGACGGCCAGCTATCCATTACACAAACGGCAGCCGGATTTCCTGCAAAAGGTTTATTCGTAAATGCATCAACGATATATTGTTTCATTTTATATTCCTCCTATAAATTCCGATTTATAAAATCCCCGTCAGTGCCACTGCAACCAAAAGGGACGGCAGCAGGTTTGCCACCTTTATGGTTTTGGGCCATACCAGATTGATGCCCACACAAAAAATCAGAATATTTCCTACCAATGAGAGATTGTTCAGCACAGCATCTGTCATAAAGCCGGACAGCACCACAGCAAGAGCCGTCATGGTACCCTGCAGCACCGCCACCGGGATGAAAGAAAACACACAGCCTTTACCCATGGAAGATGCCATGATCAGTACAATGATAAAATCCAGAATCGCCTTTGCCACCAGTGTGGAATGGTCGCCATAGATGCCATCCTGAATGGAGCCGATGACTGCCATCGCCCCGATACTCACCGTCAGGGATGCCGACACAAAACCGTTGACGAACTGATTGTCGCCGTCACTGCCGGTTTTATGTTTGAGCCACTCACCGAACCGTTCAAACTGTGCGTCCAGATCAATAAGTTCTCCCAACAGCGCACCCAGCGCCAGCGATAGGATCATGACCATGGAGCCGCCCGTGCCCAGAGTTCCGTCCGGCCCGACGGTCAGCATCTTGGAGAGCGTTCCTGCCGCTCCCAGAAACACCACGGAAAAGCCCGTGGCTTTGATGATAGTATCCTGATAGCGCTCTTTCAGAAAGCGTTTGAACAGGATGCCCAGCACACCGCCCACCAGAATGGCCAGCGCATTGATGATTGTTCCCAATCCCCGCATTTTCGTTTTTCCTTCTCTTACTGTACAGTTTGTATCCATGCTCTGTGCTTCTTACGTTTTCCTTGCAAGCTGCAAATCAATCGTATCTTAGAGTCCCCACTGGGGACTTCATTGTGCCGCTGCGTTCCACAAACGCGGAGTTGTCGTTGTCAGACTTACTTTCTGACGGCAAAACGGAATAGGTCCGGTCCCAGAATCTTTACATTCAATTCATCTGCAACCTTTTCTAATTTTTCCATTTCCGCATCGCTTAACTTTGTATTTGCTGCAACTCCCAGCTGTTCTACCTGATAAGGTTTACGGCATCCACAGATTGGCACAATTCCCTTATTCGCTACGAACGAAATTGCAACTTGCGGAATCGTCATAGCATGGCTTTCTGCTACTTCTTTCATCAACGCAAACAGACTGTTTAATTTTCTGCGTTTTTTGCTGTAAATGGCTTTCATAATGGCAAACTTTTCATCTTTTTGTTTTGGACCGGTCAAAACGCCTTCCTCCAATACAGCCCATGCCCAAAACTGCACACCATTTTCCTTGCACCATGAAAGCAATCCATTCTTTTCCCATTCACGATCAATAAGGCTATAATGATTCTGAACCCCAAACAAGGGAATTCCCGCCTTATCCAAAATAGACTTGGCAAGTTTGCATTCCTGTAAATTAAAGTTGGAGACACCAATATTTTCGATTTTTCCTTCTCGGTAGAGTTCTATCAATTCTTCCATATATAGAGGAATATCATTGGGCATATGAAGCCAGTACACTTCTATCTTTGTCCGACCAAAATCCTTTAGGTCCTTGTCTATCGACTCACGCACCTGCCCCGGCTTAAACTTGGTAAACGGTGTATATTTTGACGATATTTTGATTTCATCAGGACAGCACATGCCAATTAGTTTGGGTCCTTTGCCAAAGCCATAATCTCTTGCCGAATCCACAAAGAGGAGATTGGATTTTACAGCCACTCTCATAGCCTCTTTCAAAGTATCATTGTCTACCACACTGCCTCTGATTACTTTTTCGTATGTAGCACTCCCCCAAGAGTTTGTTCCTATTACTGCCCTTGGATTATTCAACTGCTATCACCTCAACGATTGGTCATTGTCCTGTTGCCAGAGACGGACCATTCGGGCCGATCTCTGGCAGTATTTTTGTTATCGCGTATTAAAAAACAGCCGGAACGATTCTCTGCTGCGTCACATCGATAACACCATAGGTATTCAGCCTGAGTCTGGGGATGACCGGAAGGCTGACGAAGGCGAGGGTCATAAAGATACCGATGTCTTCCGCTACGCCGTGTGCCTTGAGAGTATCGTTCAGCGCCTGCATTTTCGCCGCAACACTCTCTGCACTTTCGGTGCTCATCAATCCGGCCACCGGAAGCGCAAGTTCTGCCATGACCTTTCCATCTGCCACAAACGCAAGTCCGCCTTTGTTTTTCCGCACGGTATTGCCGGCCAGCATCATATCGGCATCGTTGTCTCCTGCCACGATCAGGTTATGGGAATCATGTGCGATGCTCGATGCAACGGCTCCGCCTTTCAGGCTGAAGTTTCCTAAAAAGCCAATGCCCACATGGCCGGAGTGATGGTGCCGCTCAAAAACGGCCAGTTTTACGATGTTGTGTTCCGGGTCCACACCGGGAGCCTTGCCCGGATGCCGCTGGAACGGGATGATTTTTTCCTCCGTAAGCAGCTCGCCCCGGTTCAGGCAGATGACACGCTCCTGCTCCCCGCTTTCCCGAAGTTCCAGGTCCTGCAGCGTGATCTCATCCAGATCAAAGGAATCCATAACACGGGAAAATCTCACACGGTCGATGTCAAGCGGTGCGGGTTTCAGCACCTTTCCGTGTTCGGCCACCAGCGTGCCGTTCTTGAAAACCTGCTCGACCGTAAAGGATTCCAAATCCGATACTACAATGAGGTCGGCAGCATACCCCGGTGCCACGGCACCGTGCTGCTTGAATCCAAAATACTGTGCCGGGACCAGTGTTGCCATTTTGACGGCTGCCGCCGGGTCTGCCCCCAACCGGATCGCTTGGCGAATATTGGCGTCAATATGCCCGCCATCCAGCAGGTCACCGGGGTGCTTATCATCCGTCACCAGCATGCAGCGGCTGCAATAAGGTTCCCGGAACAGCGGCATCAGTGCCTCCATATTTTTGGCAGCCGTTCCTTCCCGGATCATGATATATTGTCCGAGCCGGAATTTTTCTATGGCTTCCTCGATGTTGGAGCACTCGTGATCGGACTGAACGCCTGCCGCAATATAAGCATTCAGGTCCTTATCACTCAAGAGCGGTGCATGGCCATCCACGATCTTTCCCGCTTCGGTGCAGTCGCTGATCTTCTGCAGAATTTTTGGGTCACAGCGCACCGTCCCATAGGCATTCATCAGCTCCGCAAGCCCCAGCACGCGGGGATTGCCGTAGTAAGACCGGAGCTGTTCTGCGTTCAGCACCGCACCGGATTCATCCAGATCCGTGGCCGGCACACAGGAGGGCAGCATGAAATAAACCGAAAGGGTCAGATTTTTTGTCGTTTCCAGCATGAAATCCAAGCCTTCCAGCCCCGCAACGTTCGAGATCTCGTGCGGGTCTGTAACCACCGCAGTGGTACCGTGGGGCAGCACTGCCTGCTCGAAGGCCGGACCACAGAGCATCGAGCTTTCGATGTGGATATGCCCATCGATCAGACCGGGACAGACATATTTGCCGTGCTGATCAACTTCTTGCCGGCCATGATATGCACCCACGCCCACGATTCGGTTTCCGCTGATGGCAATGTCAGCGGCGTCGATCTCATCGGTAAACACATTGACGATTCTGGCATTTTTCAAAACCAGATCGGCCAGAGCATCTCCTCTGCCTGTCGAGATCCGGCGTTTCAGTTCATCGGACTGCATAGAAACATCTCCTCTCTCTGAAATTCGATTTTCTCACCCGTGGATCGGTTCTGCCCTTATTCTACCACGCCTTGCCGTCGCAGAAAAGATGCCGGAAAACAAAAATGGCCCCGGAGGGCTTGTTACAGCTCTCCGGGGCCACCTTATGTGCGTTGTGCCTTGGCGCACACGACCGGCGTTTTACTCGATTGCAATCAGATTCGGGTTCTCAGGCAAAGAGGAGTTCCGTCAAGAGCATTTTCCCGAAACAGTTCATATCCTTCCCGGATATCTTCCGGCAGACGCTTCAAAGCTTCGTCCCGCAGTTCCTGCGACATCCCGTAAAAGGCTTCGGCAATGCCGCCAGTGATGCAGGCAAGGGTGTCGCTGTCACCGCCAAGAGAAACCGCATTGCGAAGTGCGTCCTCGAAACCGGTGCTTTCCAGAAAAGCAATGATGGCTTCCGGCACCGTTTCCTGACAGGTCTCCACATGATGATAGGTCGGGCGTATCTCCTCGCAGGTACGGTTCAGGTCATAGCCGAAGGTCTGCTCCACATACCGCTTGATCTCCGGCTTGCTGTGGCCGGTGCGGGCCAGAAAAATCGCTGCCGCCGTGGCCTGCGCGCCTTTAATGCCCTCCGGGTGGTTGTGGGTAACTTCAGCGGTCACTTTTGCCATTTCCAATGTTTTATCCAGCGTATCGAACAGCCAGCCCGCTGCCGACACCCGCATGGCCGAACCGTTGCCGAAACTGCCGTAGGGCTTCGGATTTTCTGCGTGCAGCCACCGGCGGAACATCCCGCCGTAACCGGCATGAGGGTATGTTTCTCCCCAATACCGCATTTCAGACCGCACTTCGGCAAAGGTTTTCTTCGGGTCGCCCTGCCCCGCGATCAATCCCCGCGCCACCGCAATGGTCATGACCGTATCATCCGTGAAATGCGATTTTCCGCTCAGCAACGGGAAATCCTTGTGCTTGTAATTATTGTGGTCAAATTCATAGGGGCTGCCCACGATGTCACCCAAGATTGCTCCTAACATGGCTGTTTCCTCCCTTACCCGTGATGCCGTTTCTGGAAATCGGCTTCGATCTGCTCTTTCCACTCCGCGCCGATGGACGCACAGCAGGGTGCCTCCCGCATCCGGGAAACCGTCTCGCTGACAACGTGGTAATTGACCGCCACGCCCTGTGCGTCATTCTCGAACCGCACAGCCCGGTCGGACGAGATGCCAAAGCGGGCGGCTTCCTTCACAGCGTCCATGTTGGCACCGAGGAACAGGAACTCCCAGCCGTACTGCTCTTTTTCCCGCTCGATCATCCGGCGGATTTTCTCATAACTGAACCGTTTGCTGGCATTTTCCAGCCCGTCCGTGGTAATGACAAAAATGACCTTTTCGGCGCGCTCACTCTCCGGCAGATGGCGCTGGATGTTCACCATCTTCTCCACGCCGTAGCCAATGGCATCCAACAGTGCCGTACAGCCCCGGACGTAATAATCCTTTTCGGTCAGCGGTGCAACGGCTTTCAGTGGAAATCGGTCATGCAGCAGCTGCACCTCATGGTCGAACAGGATGGTGGTCACATTGGCCTCGCCCTCCTGCTCCTTCTGCCGGGTCAGCATGGCATTGAACCCGCCGATGGTGTCCTGCTCCAGCCCGCCCATGGAGCCGCTGCGGTCGAGGATAAAAACAAGCTCGGTAAGATTTTTCTTCATAATAAATGCCCTCCGTTTTGTGGTGTATCGCTTTCGTTGGCAAAAGGATACCACAAACCGGAGGGCAAAAGGTCAACGGGCAGGCGACAAATCACGCACCCAACTGTTCCTGATCGTGTTCAAACAACAACGCATTGACCTGATTGATATTATAGATTTTGTGTTCCAGACAATACCGCACGATCCAGTCCCGCTTGGAACCATCCGAAAAGGCATAGCCCGCACTTTTGAGCAAGTCGATGGTCTCATCTTCGGACAGGTGCAGACCCACCGCAAAGGCCAGCACGGTTTTCTTTTTGGGGTTGTACTCGCGGTTGCACTGGATCTTGGAGAAATGCTGACGGGAGATGTTGGACTGCTTGTACACCGTGGAGTCTTTCAGCCCCCGCTCGTCGATGAGCCGCAGCAGACGGGTGGTGAAGCTTTCACCAAGGTTGTCCATCAGGCTTTCCAGACTGCGGGCCGCCATGGGTGCCGGAACTGCCCCAAGCATTGGCAGGGCGGCATCTTCTTCCAGCTGCCTCCGCCGCTCTGTCACTTCCCTGCGCCGACGGCCGAATCCGTAACTTTCATCGTTCTGGGCTACATAGTGGTCGTCGATGTACTCCTCCACCGAGGTGAACAGCTTCCGGCTCACGGCCAGAGAGTCCCGGTCGTAAAGCACCAGATACACGGTCAGGTCGTGCTCCATGACGTACTGCGTGATGGTGTCCACCGCAATACGGAAGGCCTGTTCCTTGGGATAGCCGTAATTCCCACTGGACAGTAGCGGGAAGGCCACGCTTTCACAGTGGCACTCTGCGGCTAATTCCAGTGCAGAGTGGTACGCACCAGCTAATTGTTCTGCTTCGCCGAACCCGCCGCCGTTCCACGCAGGGCAGACTGCATGGAAAATGTACTTTGTCGGCAGCCCGAACGCCGGAGTACACACGGCTCTGCCAAGGTCGCAATGGCCGATGGCTTCGCAGGCGGCGGTCAGCTCCTGCTCCCCTGCCGCCTGATAGATGGCGCGGCTGGTGCCGCTGCCCTGCAAAAGGTTCCGGTTGGCCGGGTTGACAATGGCATCCGCCGCCACTTTGGTGATGTCGTTGCGGATCATCAGAAACGGCATAGTGGTTTCTCCTTCACATGGTTTTCTTCATCTTATCACATCCGGCAGATTGGCGCAAGTGCCGCTCTTGTTTCCGGCCCGCACAGCTATTATACTAGGTATAGAAAGAGGGTGAGCTTCCTGCACGACATCTGGAATCCATGGCACGGCTGCGTCAAGTGCAGCGAGGGTTGCCAGAACTGTTATATGTATTTTCTTGACCGGATGCGGAACCAGGACGGAGCCGAGATCTACAAAACGAAAAACGGCTTTTCCTATCCGCTCCAGAAAGACCGCGCTGGGCACTATAAGATTCAGAGCGGCGAGCAGATCCGGGTCTGCATGACCTCGGATTTCTTTCTGGAAGAAGCCGACTCGTGGCGGGCTGAGGCGTGGGACATCATGCGCCAGCGCAGCGATGTGGTGTTTTTTCTGCTCACCAAGCGGCCGCAGCGAGTGCGGGAGTGTCTGCCGCCGGACTGGGGCAGCGGATGGGACAACATCTTTTTCAATGTCACCTGTGAGAACCAGCGCCGTGCCGATGAGCGGATCCCCCTCCTGTTTGACCTGCCCTTCAAGCACAAGGGCATCATGTGCGCACCCTTCATCGGGCCGGTAAGCATCCGGCAGTACCTTGCCGCCGGGCAGATTGAGCAGGTCATTTGCGGCGGTGAAAACTACGATGGTGCCCGCCCTTGCAATTTCGATTGGGTCAGGTCGCTCCGACAGGAATGCGTGGATGCCAACGTAACATTCTGCTTTATCGAGACCGGCACTGTGTTCATCAAGGACGGCAAGCGTTACCACCTGCCCAGCAAGCAACTGCAAAGCCGGATGGCTTATAAATCTGGCATGACCTTTCAGGGAAGGCCCATTCATTTTGACCTCGTGGACAACTGGGGCTACCCCATCCCGCAGGAAGATCTCTATGTGCCGCATTTTCGCACAAACTGCGAGACCTGCGGCAGCAAATTGATCTGCAACGGCTGCAGCGATTGCGGTAAATGCCTGTAAAAATTCGTCTGAAATCAAGGAGTTCTATAAAACAGAAGAAGGAATCATTTCCCCGCAGAGTCTTTCTCTGCCTGCTGGCGGTCTGCGTTGCATTCGGCATTTACGTCAGCGATTATTATCACGCAGACCCCGCTGCCGAGGATGCACTGGTGTCGGACCGTTTTGTGACCGTCACCGAGCAGGACGGCAATTGGGTCTTTGCACCGGAATCGCCCACCGCCGGGCTGATCTTCTATCCGGGCGGCAAAGTGGAAAACACGGCTTACGCGCCCCTCCTGCACGACCTTGCCGAGGACGGCATTCTGTGCGTGCTAGTAAAAATGCCCTGCAATCTGGCCGTGCTGGACATGAATGCGGCAGACGGTATCCCGGAATGCTTTCCTGCGGTCACCAACTGGTACATTGGCGGACACTCGCTGGGCGGTGCCATGGCGGCAAGCTATGCGGCCAAACACACCGATGAACTGGACGGTCTGGTTCTGCTGGCCGCCTACTCCACCGCCGACCTGAGCGACAGCAGCCTGCGGGTCTACGCTACCTACGGCAGCGAGGACGGCGTGCTGAACCGTGAGAAGTACGGAGCAGACCGCACCAATCTTCCACAGGACACCACCGAAACGGTCATTGACGGCGGCTGTCATGCCGGGTTCGGCAGCTACGGTGCGCAGAAGGGTGACGGCACGCCTGCCATCTCCGCCGAGGAGCAGCAACGGCAAACGGCGGACGCACTGGCGGCGTGGATGAATCTTCAATAAAAAGTAAACTATCCCGGCCATTTTCCTGTATGTCGCAGGTGAATGGCCGGGATATTCTTTGTTACGACAGCTTTATCTTCAAATCTGCCAGCAGATTCACTGCTTCCGGCAGCGAGAATTTTGCATCTTTCAGGCGGCTGCCCAGAATGTCCACCTTATAACCGGCGGCATCCCGAAAATCCGCCTTGCGCAGGTCGCACTGATAGAATTCCGTTTCGTAAAGTTCCACGCCCTTGAAATTGGCCAGCTGCATCTCGCACTTTGCAAACATCGAGCCAACGATCTCGTTCCCGTCCGAAAAGTTGAAACGGTTGAAGTTCATTTCGGTGAAGGTGTTATATTTCAGGCTGCACCCTTTCAGCGTGTGAATGGGGTCCGGGAAGGCACCGCTCGACATCAGCGGTGCCCACTCGATTTCATTCAAACGGCAGTCCTCAAAATCCAGCGACTGCACCGAGGAATGGGTGCTGCGCAGACTTGCAATTTCGCACCGCACGAATTTGCACTCGTTCAGCGTGGTATGATCCAGTTCGCACTTGGTAAAGGAGCAATCCACAAACACACAGTCGGTAAAGTCGCAGTCCTCAAAAGTCTCCTCGGTGAACGACAGGTCAGCCAACCGTTCACCCTCACAATAACGCTCTGTCATAAAATTCTCCTGTCAGCGCAGTTCTTCCGGCAATGCCGTGCAGCTTGTATCGTATCATTTCAAATTTGGAACGCGCGTGTTCCAAATTTACGTTTGCTTCAAGAACTCCCGCAGCACATCCTCCGGGCGGGGTGTATGGTTCGGGTACTTTTCCCGCAGAGGTGCAGCAGCACCATCCATTTTCAAGATAATTTTGGGCAATTCCCCGGCATCCAGAACACGGACGCCTTCGTCCATCAGCATCTTAGCAAAAACGCCCTGTCCGGGGATTTTTGTACCGGAAAACGTTCCGTCGTAGATTTCCTTCACACCGCAGCTGGGGCTGCGGGATTGCAGGATGGCAAGCTCCACCCCATTTTCTTTTGCAATGGCAAGGGCTTTCGCTGCACCTGCCCGGAACTCCCGGTCCACATTGATGCCCTCTTTGTTCGTGACAACACCGCGCACGATTTCCGCCGGGCACCGCGGTGTGGGCAGGCCGCCCAAAACCTCCGGGCAGACCGGAACCACCTGATGCCCCCGCGCAAAATCGCAGACCGCCTGATTGTAATTGTTTCCGCCGCTGTATTTGCAGTTTTCGCCCAGCAGGCAGGCGCTGACCAGAATCTTCATTGTTGTGCGCTCCGTTTTTCAGATACTGAATCTTTTCCCTATTCTACCACGCTTTTCAGCATTGAAAAAGAGGTTTTCACTATGCAGGGAGGTCCATCGTAATTTTTTCCAATTCCTGTGCAAGAAACATCAGCTTTTCCTTCAGATGATTGTTATACGGTGCCTCTCCATTCAGCAGATAGTCCGTTCTGACATTCAGGCAGGACGAAAGATTCTGCAGCAATTCAATCGAGCAGCAGCGGCTTCTCCCGTTTCGACTTTTGCAAGGTGGTTCGCACTAACGTTCAGCATTATACTCAGCTGTTCCTGTGTAATCCCCTTCTTTTTCGCAAATCTCGGATGCGGTTGCCGAATTCTTTCGCATCAAATCGCATTGTTCAGTCCTTTCCTTTGCGCCAAAAACACAAACAGGCCGAGACTCCTTTTCCTAGTCTCAGCCTATTTTCAGCTCGAAATTGCACAATGACCGCGACTCGATTGAGCTGTTCTTGTGAGCAGCTCCCGGAGTGTTATCAGCCCTTAATGCATTTCAGGCACTTTTCCCTCTTGCGCAACTAAAACTTGCACCATGGCGAGATTATAACAAGCGTTTTCATCCCTGTAAAGCACTGAAACATGCTATTTTGTAATAAAACCGCGCCCCTCCATCCGCAAGCGCGGACCGTTCGGTCACTTAACCCCCCCCACTGGGGCTTTCATTGTGTGCTCGCTCATTTTATCCACCCCCGTTACACACAGTTCCGAACCAAAAGAACCGTATAAAGTTCTCATCAAAAAACAGGGAGTGACATCAAATCACTCCCCGTTTGCATTGATTGTATCAGAGTTTCGTCATCCAAAGGCCATGCAGGTTGCAGTATGCGTAGACGGCCACCGGCTTTTCGCTGCCCAGTTCAAAAACAGCTCTGGGAGCCTGTCCCGGGTTCAGATAGCGGATCTGCCCGCCATTCTCGGTCTCCACAAAGAGCCACTGGATGTGGTGAACATCTGCCATGGGGTGTTCCACCGCGCCCACTGTGACCGTGAGACGACTGCCGGAAAGCTCTGCCACCGGCAGATGCTTTTCGCCGCTGGCTTCCACCGTATTGGGAACCAACTCTTTCATTTTCTCCCCGCAGCAGACCAGCGGAACGCCTGCATTGTGGATGGTGGTAACGAGGTTGCCACAGTGATTGCAGATGTAAAACTTTGCCTTCATATCGAAATCCTCCATTGGAATGTTATCGGTGTGTTTCTTGTGTCTATATGATAACATTTCCTAGTTATGATTTCTGTGACTGAATCACGCAAAGCATTTTTGGGGCTCACTTGCAATAGATCTCAATGGCTTTCTGCGCAAATTCTGCGGCGCCGGCACCGCCGGCAGCATTGATGTTTTCTGTAAAAGCGCCGCCTGCTCCATACATCTGTCCCAGCTGATTCAGGATCACTTTGGAACAGGTGTAGTAGTGCTCTGTGATAAACTCCTGCAGCTCCTTCACCTGTGCCTGCACCTCAGGGTCTGCCGGATCTTTGCTCTGCATCCCGCCGAATGCCGCCACGATGTCCATCAGCTGGCTGCTCATGTCCTTGACCTCTTTCTCGGTCTTATGGGCAGTTTTTTCCTCAAACTCTTTGTATTCCGGCGTTTCACCCCATTCCTTTTTGGCCTGCTCGGTATACTTCTTGATCTTCTGCGTATCAAATGCGGTAAAGTCCATAACCATTCCTCCTGTGGTTCGAATTTTCTGCGCAAGGCCGATCAGATCTTCCAGATGCTGCTTTTTCAATGTCAGAAGTGTGATCTGCTGTTCCAGTGCTTTCTGCCGGTCAAAAGCAGGATTCTCCACGATTTTCTGGATGTCCTTCAGCGGAAATTCCAGTTCCCGGAACAATAAGATCTGCTGCAAACGTTCCAGCGCGGCATCGTCATACAGCCGATAGCCCGCTTCAGTACGGCCCGCCGGGCGAAGCAGGCCGATTTTGTCGTAATACTGCAGAGTCCGGATGCTCACTCCGGTTCGTTTGCTCACTTCGTTCACTGTCATCATCTTGTTGTCCTCCCTTGCGACAGCCACAGTATACGCTATGACGCTGCGTCAGGGTCAAGAGGTTTTCTGAAAAATTTTTCAGCCTTCCCGTTGCTCCACGATTTCCAGGCTGTCACGCCCCACACAGCAGAGCAAAAACAGCACTTGCACACCTGCGGCCTTTGCTTCGGCCAGTGCCGTACCAAACTCCGGCTGTGTGCTGACATTCGGCCGCACTTCGGTGATGCCTTCCATCTGAATCACAAAGGCCACAGCGCACTGATATCCGGCCTGCTGTGCCTGCACCAGTTCGTGCAGGTGCTTCACACCCCGCTCAGTAGGCGCATCCGGGAAATAGCCGATGCCATCCACTTCCAGTGTGCAGCCCTTGACTTCCATCAGATACTTTTGCTCGCCCTTTTCCATGTAAAAGTCGATGCGGGACTTCCCATAGGTGAATTCCGGCCTGATATAGTCGTAGCCCTGTTTTGCAAGCCACTCGCCTACCACCTTATTGGGTGCCTGACTGTCCATGTTGACCCAGCCAAGGCCCTGCTTGTGTACCGCCACAAGGTCGTATTTTGTTTTGCGTTTCGGGTTATCCGACACTTCCAGCCGCACCGCCGTGCCGGGCAGCAATAGCTCTTTGCACCGCCCGGTGTTCTTGACATGGACGGTTTCCACCGCTCCATTCACTTCCACATGGGCAATAAAGCGGTTGGGACGGTCAACAAAAATGCCGTCTGCTATTTCTCTGTATTTCAAAGTTCACTCCATTTTAACCTGATATCGCGGTTATCTCCTGTTTTCGCACTGTCGTATCATACGCTCCCTGTTTCTGCAAGCAAAATTCCAGTTCACCCACCCAGAACGATCCAAATGAGCACCATGACCACCACAATAGCGATCAGGCATCCGCATCCGCTGCCGTCTCCTCCGCCGCTATTGTTGTGATTTCCACCGCCGCCACCAGATGAGCTGCCGAAGTTGCGGTTGAATGCCGTCATGTATTGTGCATAGCCCGTAGAACCTTTTCCAAAGTAGCCATAATCGCCGTTTGCCATTGCTTTGTCCTCCTTCAGAAATTTGTTATTTCTTCTGATTTCATTTTACAAAAAGCAAGGTACGATAAAATTCTCTTTTCATTCCTTTTATTTTTGCCGGATAGCGGTCAAGCCTTCGCGCATACATTTCAGTGACGCATTTTGTACGCTGCAAAGAACGGAGGATGCCGGTATGCTGCTGACCCTGCTGCAATTTTTCGCCACAAAGTTTCTGGTTCTGGCGCTCCATTTGGAAAGCGGCAGCTTTCCCCGTCCGCTCACCGCCCGGGAGGAATCTGCTGCCTTTGCCGCCCTGCGGGCCGGGGACACCACCGCCCGGGAAAAGCTCATCCGGCATAATCTGAGGCTGGTGGCACACATCGTAAAAAAATACTACGCCCTGCCCGGCGATCAGGAAGACCTCGTCTCCATCGGCACCATCGGCCTGATGAAAGCCGTGGACACCTTCGATTCTACCCGCCGGGCGCGCTTTTCCACTTATGCCAGCCGGTGCATTGAAAATGAGATCCGGATGCAGTTCCGGCGGGAGCGCAAGACCGGCGGGACGGTCTCCCTGCAGGAAACACTGGAAGCGGACGGCGACTCTTCTTTGACGCTGGCGGATGTGCTGCAGGACAGCTTTTGCATGGAGGACACCTGCGAGACACAGGACGATATCCGCCGGGTGCGGCAGCTGCTGGAGGGTCTGCCCGCCCGGGAGCGGCAGATCATCCTGCTGCGGTATGGGCTGGGCGGACAGCCTCCGCTGACACAGCTGGAAGTGGCAAAGCTGCTGGGCATCAGCCGGAGCTATATTTCCCGCCTTGAGACTCACGCGCTGGATCTGATGCGCCAGCGCTGGAATGTTCAAGGCGCAAAAAAGGCGCAGAAACCTCAGCCCCCGCGCCCTTGATCAATCCAGAATATCCCGCTGCATTTCGTCCAGCTGCTCATAAGTATAAAGGCGGTTCAGCGCCTCCACCAGCTCTTTTTTGGAGAGCCGGGGCGGCAGCCCCAGTGCATTCAGCAGCTTTTCTTTGCGCTCGGCACTGCCCGGCTTGCCGGAAAGGCCCCATTCGTAGAGGTCGGTGTAGGTGATCTGCCGTCCCTCCGGGCGGGCAGGTGCTGCCCCGGCTTCTTCACCGAGGGCGTCCCGCAGAGCCTGCAGAATGATGGCGTCATCCACACCTTCCACCCCCAGCAGACCCTCCTTGCCAGGCTGCTCCTTGCGCTTTTCCTTGCCATGGATGGCAGGCACATAGGCCTGCACCACATTCTTTGCACCCACCAGGTTGGTGATGTAATTCCGGATGCGGAACCCTGCCGCATCCGAATCCGTGAGCAGGATCAGCCCGTTTTTCTGCGCCAGCGCCTTAAAAAGCTGCTGGCGTTTTTTGTCGCTGTAGATGCCAAAGCCGTCCGTCAGCAGTATCATGGCGTCCGTCAGGTGTGAAAGACGCGCCGCATCGTATTTTCCTTCCACGATCAGCACCCGACTGGTGTGGATCATTTCGTTTTCGTTCATCGTCCGCTCCCCGCCATTGCCAGCTGGCACAGCGCCGTTTCCAGCAGCGTCTGCGCATTCGTCGGCTGGCTTTTCAGGCTCTGGTCCAGTTCCAGCAGCACATGCATACAGTTTTCCAGCTGTGTCAGCGTATAATGCGACGCCGTTTCTGCCGAACGCTTCAGTCGATAGTCGCTGCCTTTATAGCCGAAATCTTTATGCACGGTGCTGTAGGTCTTCCGTTTGGAGGCACCCAGCTTGACCCGGTAAAGGTCCACATAGCTGCCGATCATGGCCGCTGTGATGGCAATGGGTTCCTGCTGCAAACGCAGCAGGGTCTGCAGCTTTTTGCAGGCACCCGTGGCATTCTTGGCCGTGATCATGCGGGTCATCTCGAACACATCTGCGTCCAGACTCACCGTGCCCATATCTGCCACCATTGCCGCCGTGACCGTCCGATAGCCGGACAGCGCACAGAGCTTGTCCACCTCATTTTCCAAGAGGAACGGGTCTTCGCCGCAGCGCTCCAGCAGAGCCGACGCCGCGCCCTCCGGCAGAACTGCACCCTGTTCTTTTGCCCGGTCGATCATCATCACTTTCAGCTCGTATGGCTTGGGCTTGGCCAGTTCCTCGACATGACCGAGCGCTTTGCACTGTGCAATGAGCTTCTGCGCCCGCTTGCCCAGCTTGAGTTTATTGCGCTCCAGCTCAAACACACTGCCCAGCACTACCACAGCATTTTCCAGGCTGGCAAGGGTGCTGTTCAGCTCCTCGATGTCCTTATCACTGTAGTTTCCCGGTTCCAGCTCCGGCAGCACCACCACGCGCCGGGTGCCGAAAAAGGAGATGGTGCCCGCAGCCATGATGAGCTGTTCGATCTCCGGGGCAGCGCCGTCCAGCACTGTGGCGTCCTCGTCGCTGTCCGCCGAGAGGATGCGCACCGTCTGCGCTACAGCCTGCCGCACGAGATAGCGCTCGCTGGAATAAAAATAGTAGACCGGGCAGCCCTTGTCGGCCAGCTGCCGCAGCTTTGTTTCGGTCGCCACGCAAAGATCCTCCTTCCTGTTCCATTATAAACGATACCCGTTTATTGTACCACACTCTGCCCGGATTGCAAAGCGTCACCCGGCTTTCCATCCACCGTGCCGCCGCAGGCTGAGGGATGCAGACAGTTCTTCTTCATCCATCCAGTCGTACTGATGCAGTGCCAGAACACTTTCATACCGGACAGCCGTCGGCTTCGCGGGTGACGCCAGCAGCCACTGAGCCGAAACCGGTTCTGCCAGCTCCACGCTTCCGCTGACCGTCACAAATTGCCGGTTGCCAATGGTCAGCCGCGCAAGGCAGCCTTTCCGGGTGCGGAGAACTTCGACCAATGCGGGCGTGCATTTCCTCGTTTGCGCCATGTTTATGGTCAGCGTTTCTGCCGAGACAGTCTGCGCCGCTTCCAGCGTGCAGGCTGCTTCCGGCTTTGTGCGCAGATCCACCAGCAGTTCTACTTTTCGCACGCCCCGCCGGGCCAGCTGATTTTCCACCGCTTTCTGAGTGGATGCCCCGCCCCGGAACAGCACCACAGCACTGTCATTCTGTGTGACCACCACCGCCGGAGCGTTCGCGCTGCCCACCAAATCGATGCGCACCACATCCCGGCTGAGGAAATTGCCCAAACCAATGGACATCACTGCCGCCAGCAGAATACAGGGCAGAGCCGCCCGCAGCCGCACCTTCCAGTGCATCGCCAGCCAGCACAGCCCGATCAGCACCAGACAAACAACAGCCGCATAGGCCGTATCAAAATAGAACCCTGCGCCGGGCTTTGCGGATATCCACACGGCCCACGCATTGAGCAGGCCGGTCAGTAGCGAAGCTGCTTTGGACACGATCCCGTAGACCGGCGCAATGCCCGGAATAAGACCGGTGAATGCCGTGCCAAGGCCCAGCAGCATCATGGGCTTGACCATCCAGAGCACCACAACACCCGACAAAACCGCATAAATGCTGACGCTCAGCCCGCGCAGCACCAGAACAGGAAACGCGGCTGCCGAAGCACAGGCGGAGATGCAGATCCCCTCCCAGAGATCCCACAGACTGCGGACGAACCACAGCTGCAGGCGGCTTTTCCGGCGGTGCGCTTTGCCAAGCTCCGTCCGTTTTGCGCAGGCCTGTCTCGTCCGACGGAAGCACTCTCCACCGGCCAATGTGCCCATTACAGCCGCAAATGAAAGCTCAAAACCAATGTCACACACCGCATAGCTGTTGCCTGCCGTCATGGCAATGCCCGCCACAGCCAGAGATGTCAGCGAGTCCGGCGCGCCATAGACCCAGACACCCAGTGCACTGATCCACACGGCCACCGCCGCACGGCGCACTGACGGCGTAAAGCCAGTGACACCCACCAGAAGCAGAGCCAGCAGGGCGGCCCACACAGCCTTGACCTTCCGGCTCCGATAACTGCGCTCCCGCTTTCGGCGGGACAGCAGGGACGCGAACAGCTCGCCGCACAGCACGGAAACATGCATGCCGCTGACCACCAGCACATGAGAAAGGCCCGCGCCCCGGTAGGCGCTGCGCAGTTCGGACGAAAGGTGGGTGCGGTCGCCCACGGTCATTGCCGCCAGAACACCGCCGGTCCGGCCATCCATGCGGCGGCGCAGTGAAGTGCTCAGCCGTTTCTGCAGCCGGTGTGTCCGGGCGCGGAAGCTCATGCTCTGGCCCAGCACCTCAAATTCCGGCTTGTCTGCGTCCGGTTCTGCCCACAGCGCCACGCCATCCGCATACATCTCCGCGCGTTCTTCCCGGGCCGGAGCAGACAGCACGAACCGGCCTTTCACCCGTTCTCCCGCTTCACACGAGCGCAGTGTTTCACACTCCACCCGGAAAGATGCAGCACTTCCGTTCACTTCTTCCACCCGGAGAACGGCATCCACCCTGCCGGGATAATAAGAATCAGCCACGCTTTCCACCTCTGCCGTCAGAACAACAAGCCGCCCGGCATACTGCGCACGGACCCGCTCCATCCGGGCATTCGTCTGCAGCACAGCCGCCGTGCCAGCAAGGGCGCCCAACAGCAGACACAGGGCCGGCTTTCTTGTCTTCTCAAAGATGCACAGCAGCAGGCAGAAGGCAACAAAAAATGCCGCAAACGGCACAAAAAGCTCCGTTTGCGGCAAAAAAGCGCACACTAACTCAACACCCAGCATTCCCACGCAGAAAACGCAGAGCGGGCGTCGCATCGCGGCTTAGTGGAAGAACAGCGGCAGCGGCTCCAGGAAGATGATATCCTTGCGCTCAGCTGCGTCGCCCTCAGCCAGAACAGCAGCCTGACCAACGATGGTGCATTGGGTCTGCTCGGCCAGTGCATCCAGAGCCTTCAGCGAGCCGCCGGTGGAGATGACATCGTCCACCACCAGAACGCGCTTGCCGCTCATCTTGTCCAGCTCCTTGCGGTCAATGACCAGCTTCTGCTTGCCAGCCGTGGTGATGGACTGATCTTCCACCACGACAGGATCGGTCATATACAGC
The DNA here is from genome assembly GCA_963615785.1 of Oxalobacter sp. Taxonomy (GTDB): domain Bacteria; phylum Bacillota; class Clostridia; order Oscillospirales; family Ruminococcaceae; genus Faecalibacterium. The sequence goes on from CAVEID010000006.1 coordinate 49,279, forward strand.
TTTTCGCCCTTGCGTGCGCAGACGTAGGGCTTGCCGCTCTGGCGGCTCATCTCGTGTGCCAGAGGAATGCCCTTGGCCTCAGCGGTCAGCAGGATATCGAAATCCGGGCACTTCTTCAGCAGCTCAGTGGCAGCAGCCACAGTCAGCTCAGCATCACCCAGCATGATGAAAGCCGCAATGTCCATGTGGTCGTTCACCTTGCAGATGGTCAGCTCACGGGTCAGGCCCGCAATGTGCAGGGTATAAGTCTCAGCCATAATTCAACGATCTCCCTTTTTCTTGGAATCAGACAGGCAGTTTTTCGCCGCCCAGAACATGGAAATGCAGATGCTTCACGGTCTGGCCTGCGTCCTCGCCGACATTGGAAATGACGCGGTAGCCGTTGTCCAGGCCCTGCTCTTTCGCAAGCTTTGCGATCACGGCAAAGATGTGGCCCAGCAGTGCGCCGTCCTCTTCGGTCAGCGCAGCAGCAGAGACGATGTGCTTTTTCGGCACGACCAGAAAGTGCACCTTGGCCTGCGGGTTGATGTCGCAGAACGCCACCACCTGCTCGTCCTCATACAGCTTCTTGGAGGGGATCTTGCCCTCCGCGATCATGCAAAACAGACAATCTTCCATGGGGAACAACTCCTTTCTGATATTTTATGCCCTCCCCCAAGGGGGAAGCCCTTTTTATTCGCCCAGAGCCTTCTTGACGATACCGCCGACAGCAGCCAGAGCCTCGTCGATCTTGGTCTCGTCCTTCAGGCCGGCCATTGCAAAGTCCGGCTTGCCGCCGCCCTTGCCGCCTGCGATAGCGGAGATCTCCTTGACCAGAGCACCGGCCTTCAGGCCCTTTGCCTGTGCGGCCTTGGTCACGGTGACGGCCATGGTGATCTTATCCTCAGCCTTACCCACCAGAACTGCCACAGCGGGGCGCTCCACGCGGTCACGGATGGTATCACACATGCCGCGCAGGGTGTCGCCGGCAGTACCAGTGAAGTAGGCAGAAGCGATCTTCACATCGTCCACGACCTCGGCGTTGTCGAACAGGCTGGTCACCTTGGAAGCTGCAACCTTTGCCTTGATCTCTTCCAGCTCCTTGCTCAGAGCCTTGTTCTCAGCCATGACAGCCTCGGCACGGGCGGGCAGAGCGGTAACATTGTTTGCCTTCAGGGTGCCTGCCACAGTGTGCAGCATAGCCTCCTGCAGGTTTGCACGGATCAGCAGGTTGCGGCCGGTGACAGCCTCGATACGGCGGATGCCGGCAGCGACGGAAGACTCACTGACGATCTTGAAGCCACCGATCTGGGCGGTGTTCTTGACATGGGTGCCGCCGCAGAACTCGGTGGACCAGCCCTCGATGTCGACCACGCGGACGACCTTGCCGTACTTCTCGCCGAACAGAGCCATTGCGCCCAGCTTCTTGGCTTCCTCAATGGGCATCTCCTTGACGGTGACGTTCATGGACTCGAAGATCTTGTCATTCACGATCTTCTGCACGCGTGCCAGCTCTTCGGGAGTCACAGCGCTGAAGTGGGTGAAGTCGAAGTGAGTGATCTCAGCATCCTGATAGGAGCCGGCCTGATGCACATGGTCGCCCAGCACCTCACGCAGAGCTGCCTGCAGCAGATGGGTGGCAGTGTGGTTGCGTGCAATGGCCATGCGGTATTCCTTATCGACCTGAGCGGTCAGGTGGTCACCCACCTTCACGATGCCGCTCTCCAGCACGCAGGTGTGGACGTAGTAGCCCTTGGGGGTCTTCTTGACGTCCAGCACGCGCAGGCTGCACTCGGCGCTGCTCAGCACGCCGTGGTCAGCGGCCTGACCGCCCATCTCAGCGTAGAACGGGGTCTTGTCCAGAACCACCAGCACGCCGTCCTTTGCTTCCTCGTCGGTCGCAATGGCGTCGGTCAGGGTCTCCTCGTCGCTCAGAGCAACCACAACGCCGGTATCACGCAGGGTGTCGTAGCCGGTGAAGACGGTGGGCTCAGCATCCAGAGCACCGAACAGGTCCTCGCTCCAGCCGGAGATGTTCTTCTTCAGGCGCTCAGCACGGGCGCGCTCCTTCTGCTTGGTCATCTCGGCGTGGAAGCCTTCCTCGTCGATCTCAATGCCCTGCTCGGCAGCGATTTCCTTGGTCAGGTCCAGCGGGAAGCCGAAGGTATCGTTCAGCTTGAAGACGTCCAGACCCTTCAGCAGGTGCTGATGTGCCTTCTCCAGACCGTCGATCATGTTGTTCAGGATGTTCATGCCGGCGTCGATGGTGCGGGCAAAGTTTGCCTCCTCGGTGCCGATGACCTTCTTGATATAAGCGTCATGCTCACGCAGCTCGGGGTATGCGCTCTCGCTGGACTGGATGACAGTTTCCACCAGCTCCACCAGGAACGGGCGGTTGATGCCCAGCATACGGCCATGGCGGGCAGCACGGCGCAGCAGACGGCGCAGCACATAGCCGCGGCCCTCGTTGGAGGGCAGGATGCCGTCAGACACCATGAAGGTGCAGCTGCGGATGTGGTCGGTGATGACGCGGATGGAGATATCCGTCTTGGCGTCCTCACCGTAGGTCTTGTTTGCGATGTGCTCCACATGGTGCAGCACGCTCTGCACGGTGTCTACCTCGAACAGGTTGCCAACACCCTGCATCACGCAGGCCAGACGCTCCAGGCCCATGCCGGTGTCGATGTTGGGGCGTGCCAGACGCTCATAGTGGCCCTTGCCGTCGGCGTCGAACTGGCTGAACACCAGGTTCCAGATCTCCATATAGCGGTCGCAGTCGCAGCCCACGCCGCAGGTCGGCTTGCCGCAGCCGTACTCGGGGCCGCGGTCGAAGTAGATCTCAGAGCAGGGGCCGCACGGGCCGGAGCCATGCTCCCAGAAGTTGTCTTCCTTGCCCAGACGCACCATGTGGTCGGGGGCAATGCCCACCTTCTTGGTCCAGATATCGTAAGCCTCGTCGTCCTCTTCGTAGACGGAGATGTGCAGGCGATCCTTCGGGATGGCCATCCACTCGTCACTGGTCAGGAACTCCCATGCCCAGGGAATGACTTCTTCCTTAAAATAATCCTGGAAGGAGAAGTTGCCCAGCATCTCAAAGAAGGTGCCGTGGCGGGCGGTGATGCCCACGCGCTCGATATCCGGGGTGCGGATGCACTTCTGGCAGGTGGTCACACGATGACGGGGCGGCTCTTCCTGAGCCAGGAACCACTTCTTCATGGGGGCCATGCCGCTGTTGATCAGCAGCAGGCTGGGGTCATTCTTCGGCACCAGCGGGAAGCTGTCCAGACGCAGGTGGCCCTTGCTCTCGAAGAAGCTCAGGTACTTTTCACGCAGTTCATTCAAACCGGTCCATTGCATAGGTTTTCTCTCCTCGATTTGTCCTTGGCGTTTTGCACGTCAGATTGGTATTGCTATGGCAGATGGGGCGGGCCGGGCAAAAAACAAAAAACAGCCCTCATCCCAAAAAGGGACGAAGGCTGCTGAATCACTCCGTGGTACCACCCAAATTGCAAAGGATAAAAATGCTTGTCCCCTGCCGCTTTCGGCGCGTTAACGCTGCGCTGCGTCCGACTCATCTCGCCGGAAGCTCCGGGGCGGCGTAAAATGGAACCGACCGGAACACCTTGCAGCGAACGGCGTTCTCTCTGAGCGGCGGTGTACATTTCTGACCCCATCATTGCCATCTGTCATAATTTCATGCACAGCAGAAAGCACACAGTTCTTTCCGCGTACAGTTAAATTATAGCATGAGCCGTGCGTTTGTCAACGGGTTTGGACAAAATTTTCAGCCCGCTGTGCTTGACGCAGAGTGCATGTTCCGCTACAATAAAAACATTGAAAGCACATTCTTATTTATAATCATAGAGAGGAATTTCCCGTGAAGATCATCAAAGTGAAATGTCTGGCCCCCACCCGGCTCGACAATTATCTGATGCAGCAGTACCCTGCGCTGAACCCGGGCCGCCTGAACAAGGCTCTGCGTGAAAACAAGATCAAGCTGAACGGCAAAAAGCAGCCGCTCTCCACCCGCGTCATGGCTGGCGACGAGATCAAGCTGTTCATTCTGGACGAAGTGCTGGACGCCGACAAGCGCGTGGAAGGCCCGGCCTGGAAGAACGCCCGCGGCCCGGCACAGGTGGTTTACGACTGCCCGCAGATCCTCATCGTGAACAAGCCCGCCGGCCTCGCCGTGGACGGCCCTGAGGACGACACCCTGCTGAACCGCGCTCTGCTCTACCTGAACCAGCAGGGCGAGTACAAGGAGAACGACCTGTACACCCCGGCTCTGTGCCATCGGCTGGACACCGGCACCAGCGGCCTTGTCATCATTGCCAAGACCCCGGAAGCCGAGGAGCTTTTCCTTGCCGCCATCAAGAACCGCGAGGTCAAAAAGACCTACCTCTGCGTTACATTCGGCCGTCCGGTGCCGCCGGATGCCACCCTGGGCGGTTACCTGCTCAAGGACGCTGACCGCGGCATCGTGAAGATCGTGGAGGACAAGCAGCCCGGCGCCAAGGAGGTGGAGACCCAGTACGAGACCATCGCCGTCTCCGGCCGCCTGGCCCTGCTGAAGGTGAAGCTCATCACCGGCCGCACCCATCAGATCCGTGCCCACATGGCCAGCATCGGCTGCCCCATCCTCGGCGACAGCAAGTACGGCAACAACACCGCCAACCGCGAGCTGAAGCTCAAGTATCAGGCTCTGTGCGCCTGGGAGCTCACCATGCCCCGCTTCACCCAGCCGGACTTCGAGTTCCTCAGCGGTAAGACCTTCCACGCCCCGAAGCCCTGGTATTACAGCCAGGTGCTGGATGGAACGCTGAAATAAACAGGATATAAAAGCATTGCGGGCTTCCACGGAGGAGGGCATATCTCATGGCTATTCCAAAGTATAACGAACTTTATCGTCTGCTTCTGGCCGCACTTCAAGATGGCAAAGTACATTCTATGAAAGAGGTTCGCAATTTCATTGCTCAGGCTGCTCACCTGACGGATCAGGAGCTTGCCGTGCCACTGCCCAGCAACCCGCAGAGCAGCGTATTTGCCGGACGTGTGGGCTGGGCTAAAACTTATCTGAAAAAGGCAGAAATGATTGATTCCCCTCAACGCGGCTGTATCGTGCTTACGCCCGCCGGCAGAGAGCTTCTGGAAAGCAATGTGACCATCACCAATATCATTCTGGCACAAAAAAGCCCTGCATTTCAGGAATTTTATCGGCACAAGAATTTGTGCGATGTCCCATTTGCTTCTGCCTCCAAACCTCAAGATGAGACGCCTGAAACTCCGCAGGAAACTTTCGAACGGGTCTATGCCCTTATTAACGATCAGCTCGCCGACGACCTTCTGACCGAAGTGCTGAATCAGACCCCTGCTTTCTTCGAGCAGTTAGTGGTAGACTTGATGAAAGCCATGAATTACGGTGAAGGCTTCGTCACCAAATATAGCGGCGACGATGGCATTGACGGCATCATCCACGAAGATAAGCTCGGCTTCAACCTGATCTACATTCAAGCCAAGCGTTGGAAGCCTGATATTACCATTGGAAAACCTGAGCTTCAGAAATTTGCCGGGGCCATGATGGGGCCGCCCAAAGTAGACAAGGGGCTTTTTATCACGACTGCAAAATTTTCCCAGAAGGCACAGGAATTTGCAGCCGCACAGCACATCATATTAGTCGATGGCAAAAAACTGACCGAACTGATGATCGAGTACGGCGTAGGTGTTTCCACACAGAAAGCTTATCTGATTCGCCGTGTTGACAGCGATTATTTCACCGACAGCTGACATCAAAAATCCCCGGAACGAGAAATCGTTCCGGGGATTTTTCTTACACGTCAAAGCATATCAGCCAAACAAACTTGCCAGCCAGCCCATGGTGGCTTCCGCTGCATCAGCGAAGACGGTCTGTGCTTCCTGCACGCTGTCCAGAAGCTTGACGCCTTCGGTGTCCTGCACCGACCAGTAAGTCGCGCTGCTGTTAGAACCATCCGAAACCGTGAAGTCACTGGTGAAACAGAGGTTTTCGCCGTTGGAATCGGTCAGCATCACCATGTAGGTATAGCTGCCTGCCGCCAGCTCGCCGAAACGGATCTGGCTGTCTATCGTCTTAAAGGAGAAACTGCCGGTGTTGGGCGCTGCTTCCGTGCTCTGCACCAGATTGTCGCTTGCGTCCAGAATAGCGACCTGCACGCTGGTCAGGGTGGTGCCAAGAGGGCTGTTGGCTGTGCCGGTCAGGGCCATGCCCTTGCCCGTCTGGATGTTGACCGGGTAGACCATAGCTTCCAGCCGCAGGCTGTCTGCAGACGCTGCCACAGAGTTGTGATCCGAAGTCACATACCAGTAACAGGATGCGCCGTTCACCGAAACGCTGGAACTTGTCAGAGGGATGCGCCCGGAGGAAATGTTCCCTGCCGGGTCAGAGCAATAAAACACACCGTTGGTGTAGTCGGTCAGCAGCACAGCGTGGGGCTGGCCGCGGTCATACAGAACGATTCCCTCCGGGTGCTGGGACAGCAGCGTGATGAGGGTCTGGATTTTTTCCTGCTTGCGGGAAGGAAGGGTGGCGTAGCCCACCTGCATTTCCTTATATGTAAAACTGTGGGAAAGCCCATTGGACCATGCCGTGGAACGCACACTGTTTTCGGTGACGGTGGACCAGTCGGTCAGGCCGTCAAAATAGGCGCGGCGCCGCAGCATCATGGCAGCAGACGCCAGCGTACAGGTGCCGCCGCGGCTCTGTTTGAAATAAAAGCCCGCATCCACATTCAGATCAACTGCCAGCGCCGCCGGGAGACAGGTGATGACAAACATCAGCGTCAGCACAAGGCTCAGCAGCTTTTTTCGGGACGGTGCAGCGGTATTCACGGGCAGGTGCTCCTTTCGGTTTCCAGACGGTTTCGATCATTCATACATCTAAATTATACCAGCCTGTAACCATTTTGTAAACGAATGCAAAACTTTTTTCTCAATATCAACACGTTTGGGCAGATTTTGTTGGAGAAAATGCACAGTTTCCAAGGGGATATTCTACACATTCCACAAAAATCCAGTTTCACATCTGTTCAAGCTGCAGAGACTTTTTTCACATCCAGGCGTCACTTCCCTGCAGGCAAAGACGGTTCACGGCAGTCCAGATAATTCACGAACCGCTTCATTGCCAGCGAAGCCGTCTTTTTGTCCCGCAGGCAGAATGCAATGGTCCGCACCGCAGGAACATCCAGCGGCCGGACCGCAATGTGATACGGCACACGCTTCAGGATCAGCTCCGGAAGGATGCTGATGCCAAGCCCGCTCTCCACCATGGACATGACGGCATAGTCATCCCATGTGGTGAAGTGCACCCTCGGCTGCAGGTGGTTTCTCTCAAACAGTGCCGCGATCTCAGCTTTTGCCCCTTTTTCCAGCAGCATGAATGGCTCGGCGCACAGCCCGCTGAGCGGCACCTTTTCCAGCCCGGCCAGCGGGTGATCCTGCGGCAGTACTGCCATGAGCCTGTCCTGCTGCAGCGGGATCGTCTCAAACTCATGCTTTGCGGGCAGGCTCAGAAAGCCTCCGTCCACCCGGCCCTCTGCGATCCATTCCTCGATCTCGGTGTAGTCCCCCAGCAAGAGTTCGTAGTCGATGCCCGGATAGTCCTTCTGAAACGCCTTGATGATGTTGGGCAGCCAGTAAGTCGCCACGCTGGAAAAGGTCCCGATGCGGATCAGGCCGGACTGCACTCCGCGCAGATCATCCACCTGCATCTGCAGCTTCTGGTATTCCTCGCACAGGCTTTTGGCATAGGGCAGCAGCCGGGAGCCGTCGGAGGTCAGCCGCACGCCGGTGCGCCCCCGTTCCAGCAGGGTCAGCCCCCATTCCCGCTCCAGGTCTGCAATCATCCGGCTGATGCCGGACTGTGAATAGTGCAGCAGTTCCGCCGCCCGGGTGAAGCTGCCGTATTCCACCGTCGCAACAAACGCACGGTACTTGAGCAGATTCATGTCCATCCTCTATCACTCTCTTTTTATTCGGTTTTGTCATGAAAAGTATTTGAAAAATTCGCTTTTCTCATTTTACCGCAAATGCTACAATAATGCCAGCATTTTTCAATGTGAGGGGGAATTTTATGAGATCCGCTGCACCTGTGGATATGCTCCACGGCCCATTGAGCCGGGACCTGATCCGGTTTGCCCTGCCCATCGCCGCCAGCAGCATGCTGCAGCAGCTGTTCAACTCCGCTGACACCGCTGTCGTCGGGCGCTTTGCAGACGCCAGTGCCCTTGCCGCCGTCGGCACAAACACCGAGATCGTGGCCCTGCTGGTCAGCCTTTCGGCCGGCCTTGCCGTGGGCGCAAATGTCCTTCTGGCCCGGCAGATCGGCAGCGGGCAGCTGCAGAATGCCGCTTCCTCCATCCGCACAGCTCTTGCATTTGCACTGCTGTTCGGCCTGACAGGCGCAGCTCTGGGTCAGTGCATCAGCCGCCCGCTTCTGGTACTCATCCACACACCGGAAAATATTCTGGACGCAGCCGTGTGCTATCTTCGTCTCTACTTTCTGGGAATGCCTGCCCTGTTGCTTTACGATTTTGGTGCCGCAGTCCTCCGCTCCCGGGGCGACAGCCGAAGGCCGTTTCTGATCCTGATCGCCTCCGGTGCGCTGAACCTTTGCCTGAACCTGCTTTTCGTGATCGTTTTCCGCTTGAATGTGGCCGGTGTTGCCCTGGCCACCGGCCTTTCCAATGCATTCAGCGCAGCGGCAGTGCTATGGCTGCTGACCCGGGAGCCGGAGCCATTCCGGCTTCGTCTGCGCATCGCGGCACCGTCCGGCTCTGCCCTGTCTGCCATTCTTCAAATCGGCATTCCCGCCGCATTACAGGGTGCCGTGTTCTGCCTGGCCAACATCTTTGTGCAGTCCGCAGTGAACCGCTTTGGCGCGTCCACCACAGCAGGCAGTGCCATCGCCGCCAATTTCGAATACTTCGGCTACTACATGATAACCGCCTTCGGGCAGGCCGCCACCACTTTCACAAGTCAGAACCATGCCGCCGGGAACCCGGCCCGCTGTCGGGCCATTCTGCTGCGATGCCTTGCCGAAGCCGTGCTCTTCAGCGCCGCTGTCACAGTTCCGCTCACACTGTTCCGCACACAGGCCGCCGGGCTTTTTTCCGGCGATCCTGCTGTAGTGCAGGCCGCCTGCCTGCGCATTTTGCTGATCCTGTCGCTTGAGCCTGTATGCGGCCTTTACGAAGTCCCTGCCGGATATCTGCGCGGCCTTGGCTTTTCAGCGCTGCCCGCCGCCCTGATGGTGCTTGGCATCTGCTTTGTCCGCATCCTCTGGGTCATGCTGGTCTTTCCGCATGTGCAGACTCTGGCCTGCCTGTACAGCGTGTTTCCCCTTTCATGGGGCATCACAACGCTCCTTCTTTGGGGCGGGCTACTCTGGTGCCAAAAGAGAATGCTCCCAATGTAAGATCCCACTTTGCCCGACTGATTCCGTATGCGGTTATTTCTGCATCGGTCTGGCATGTACAGCCCGCTGCTGCAGCTATACAGCATAAAACGATCGATAGCATTTGCAACATTATTGAATCGCGGTCTCAGCAGGCACCGCTTTGAAAAAAGACCAATTTCCTGCCCTTGCGATCGGCAGAACAGCATAAATCAGACCAGATAAAACCACCCGCATTGTGGTCAAAATTGTGGTCAAAGCCAAATGAGGTCAGCCCACAAACGAAAAAAATCCAACGATTTCTGACGTGAAATCGTTGGATTTTACTGGTCCGAGTGGCGAGAATCGAACTCACGGCCTCTTGAACCCCATTCAAGCGCGCTACCAAAACTGCGCTACACCCGGATATCTGTCAGCGTTTGTCGCTCACAGCTTCATCATTATAGAGGATTTCGGGTGTTTTGTCAAGCATTTTTCGGAATATTTTTTAAAAATCCGGGCTTTTTTCTTCATCTCGTATCTCATTTGACGAAGCTTTGTCAAATTTTGCCGTAGCCATTGCCACCACAAACACGCTGTAGGCCCCCGCATCCAGCAAAGCCTGTGCGCAGGCGGAGGCTGTCAGGCCCGTGGTGACGACATCGTCCACCAGAAGGATGCGTCTTCCCTCCACGAGATCCGCGTCTCCCGCCTCAAATGCGCCCGCCACATTGGCAAAGCGTTCTTTGAACGACAAGCCTGCCTGATGCTTCGCCAACCGAACACGGCGCAAGGCTTCCGGATAGATTGGAAGCTCCAGCGCCCTGGCCAGCGGCAGCGACATGAGATATGGCACATTGTATCCGCGCCGTTTGCTGGAAGGCGGCACCGGGACGATGCAGTCATAGCCCATGGAAATGCCCTCCACGCGCTGCGGCATGGGCTCAGCACCTTCCATCCGGATCTCACTGCCAAAAGGAAGCTTTGCCAGCCAGACTCCCATCTCCGCAGCCGCCCAGGGGGCTGCGGAGTATTTTGCACGGAGGATGCCGTTTCTCACACAGCCGCTGTACCAGAAAGGTGCCGCGCCGCCGTCCAGCTTTTCCAGACAGTACAGCTCCGGGTCCAGGCGCATGCTCGGCTTCCGGCGCAGCGAATCCAGTTCTTCCGCGCAGTCCGGGCACTCCAGCATACTGCCCAGAACGCGGTTGCAGAACGGGCACCGCCGCGGATAGACCAGCCGCCGCATCCCGCGCAAAATGCGGCGCGGGGCGCTGTAGTAATCCATCAGTCCTTCTTGACAGCCACGATCACGCGCACCTTCTTGCCGGCGGCGCAGCCGAAGTTGTCATACCAGCCGGTCAGATAGTAGCCGTCCGCATTGACCTCTGTGAGCTTGGTGGGATAATACTGGCCCTTATACCACAGATAGACCTGCGCATCGTCCGCCATCTCGTAGCGGGTGTTTCCGCTCAGCACCGATGCCGCGCCCACCTTGTCGATCTTGATGGGCATCAGCTGGATCATTGCCCTGACGCTGCCGGTCACTTCCTGCCGGACAGCCAGGCCGCCCACCAGCACCGGATATTTTGTATTGGTCGTAAACGAGGTCTGCCGCCCATTGACATAGCACACATAAGTTGCACCGCCGCCGATGAGACGGAAAATGGAACCGTAAGGCTCACCCACAAGGCTGCCGATCTGCCGCAGGCCGATGCTCAGCAGACTGTCGGTATTGGCGGTCAGTTTCTCCCACACGGTGGTCAGGATATCTCCATTGATAATGCCCCACAGCACCTCGCTGGTGGTCGGCACCAGAACATCGCTCAGGTCGCTGATGATCTGACTCTGGTCGTCAGAGCTGCCGTCCGATCCCGTGGAAATGATCTTTCCGATGGTTGCCAGGTCGCTGGTGTTGACGGCCAGATTCTTGATATCGTCCAGCACGCCGTAGCTCCACAGATCACCGGTGACGTCATTGAGGATCAGGCGGTCGATCTCGCCCTGCTCGTTGAGGGTGTAATAACGAACGTTCAGAAGGTTGAGGTTCGTCCCCGATAGGCGGCTGGGACGAACCGTCCCAGCCACACCCTCCGCTGTTGTATCCAGAATCTGCACGTCGTCAGCAAACCGGTAGCTACCCAGCGTCGCCGCATCGTCGCTCACCCGGCCGCTGACGGTCTTGTTCTCAATGGCTTCCACGTTCTCGCCTTCCGGCGTCACGCTGATCTCCACCAGCCAGCCCTTGGGAAAGTTCAGGCTCTTGTCCACATTCACCGTGCGCACGATGCCGTCGGTGCACATGACTGCCACACGCTGCAGCACATCTGCGCCGTTATCCTCCACCAGATCGCGGGATGAGGACTGCACGACGCCGTAGAACACGCTGTCGGCTTCGTCACCGGTCACGATGTCTGCCACTTCGCTGTTCATGCCCAGCAGCAGGGTGACCACTTCACCCACGCCGCCGCCATTGAGGCTGGACACCTTGGAGGCCAGCGCCGTGCTGCCCAGCTTATAGCTTGTGCCTGCCACGGTCACTGCCGTGGGTGCGCTGGCGCTGGGCGACACCGCCGTGATGCGGCCCGCTGCACGGCGGGTGTAGATCCACACCGTCTGCAGGCTCTCGCTGTAATAATATACATCATATTTGTTGAGCTCCGCAGAGGGGGACACCTTGTCGTTGCGGTACACGCTCACCGGAGCAAACGGCAGCGCCGTGCTGTCTCCCGCCACAAAGGGGCCCTGCAGGCTCTTGAGCATGACAGTAGAAGTGTCCACCTGCCCGTCCGACACCGTGAAGCCCAGCGAGGTGCCGTAGGCACTGCCGCTGGCCGTGTTGGCAGTCAGGGCATTGTACATCAGCAGTGCGCAGTCTTCATAGTTCATGGTCTGGCCCTGCGAACGTGCCAGCTGATTGCGCAGGCCGATCTCCTGCGCCTTGTTCAGCTGCGCCGCCGGGAATGCGCCGTTGAGGTCGGTCATCTTGTAGCCCAGAAGTTTGAGCACGGCCGTGCAGGCTTCTTCCAGCGTCACGGCATTGTCCGGGCGGAAGGTGCCGTCGGTGTAGCCGTTCATCCAGCCCTGCTGCACTGCGATGCGCACATAGGGCGCATAGGCAGAGCTGCCGGGCACATCCTTATATAATGTACCCAGATTTCCCTGCTTGCCCACGCTCTCACGGTAGGCAGAAAAAGCCACCAGCATCTTGGCCAGCGTGCCGCGGGTGACCGCAGCATCCAGGCTTCCGGTCTGGCTGGCATCCATGGCCCCCAGCGTGATGGCCGTCTGGATGGCAGTGTTATTCAGGCTGGAAGCCGATGCCGGCAGCGCCAGCATCGACACGGCGATGCTCACCGCCAGCAGAAATGCGAGAAGACGTTTTTTCATAGGGTTTTCCTCTCCTTCCGGTTTGCGTTAATCGTAGCGCAGTGCTTCGATGGGGTTCAGGCGGGCGGCACGCTTTGCCGGCAGATAACCGAACAGCACGCCGATGCCCACCGAGATGCCAAAGGCCACTGCGATGGAGTTGAAGGACGGGCTGACCGTGACGGTAGTGCCGCTGGTGAGCATGGGCAGCAGCTTGTTGGCTGCCATGGAGACGATGTAGCCCAGCGCGATGCCCAGAACACCGCCCAGTGCCGAAGTGGTGGCAGCTTCCACCACGAACTGCGACAGGATGGTGCGCTCCTTGGCGCCCAGCGCCTTGCGGATGCCGATCTCTCGGGTGCGCTCGGTCACCGACACCAGCATGATGTTCATGATGCCGATGCCGCCCACCAACAGCGAGATGCTGGCGATGCCGGTCAGGATCACGATGACCATGTTGATCATGTTGTTCATCTCTTCCAGCCACTCACTGGCGCTGTAAACATAGTAGCCGCTGTCGGTGCCCAGAATGCGCTCCAGTTCACCTTCCACGGCCGTCTTTGCTTCGTTGGCCCGGCTTTCGTCTGCCATGATGGCGGTATAGTTGCCCACCGTGCTCTGGCTGGACAGGCGCATGGCCGTGGTGTAGGGCAGATAAACGCAGTCGTCGTCGGTGCCCTGCTGCATCTCGGAGTCGCTGACCTTCGCGGCCAGAACGCCCACGATGCGGAACTTGTTGGCACCGATCTTCAGCGTCTGGCCCAGGCCGTTGCCGCCAAAGCCCACGCGGTTCAGATAATCGCCGATGACGCAGACCTGCTTGTTGTCCTTGATATCCATGTACTGCAGGCCGCGGCCCTGAGCGACGGTGTAGCTTTTGATGCCGGTGTAGTTTTCATCCACGCCGCTGATGGTGGACCAGCGGTAGGTGTTGGTGCCGATCTTCAGGCTTCCCGCGCCGCTGAAATCGATCTGCGGCGAGATGAACTGGATCAGGTCCGGGTATTCGTCCGGCAGCTTGTACATGTCTTCCACCGGAACAGTGCGGGAGCCGTAGCCCCACACCTGGATGGAAAGGGTGTTGGTGCCCAGCGCCGAAAAGCTGTCGCGCATACTCTTGGTCATGCCGTTGCCCAGGCCCACGATGACGATGACCGCCATGACACCGATGATGATGCCCAGCATGGTCAGAAAGGTGCGCAGCTTGTTGCTCCACACATTCTGGATGGCCTGGCGGAATGTTTCAATGATCATGCCTTATCCTCCTTGCCCGGCTCATCCGGCAGCAGCGTGGGCTGGACGATGGCCTCCGGTGCATGGGAGTCGCCATCATAGACCACACACCCGTCTTCCAGACGGATGATGCGGTCGGCCTGCACGGCGATGGAGTTGTCATGGGTGATGAGCACCACCGTGTGGCCTTCTTCATGCATCTGCTGCAGCATGCCCAGCACCTCGCGGCCGGTGTGGCTGTCCAGTGCGCCGGTGGGCTCGTCGGCCAGAATGACCGCCGGGTTGCGCACCAGTGCCCGGGCGATGGAAACACGCTGCTGCTGGCCGCCGGAAAGCTGGTTGGGCTTGTTTTTCAGCTTGTCGCCCAGCCCCACCTGCTCCAGCACTTCCCGTGCGCGGGCATGGCGCTCCGCGCGGGGGATGCCCGCATAGACCAGCGGCACCTCCACGTTTTCCATCAGGTTGAGCCTTGGCAGCAGGTTGTACTGCTGGAAGATGAAGCCCAGCATCTCATTGCGGATGGCTGCAAGCTCGTTGCGGCTCATTTTGCCCACGTCTTTTCCATTCAGCCGGTAGGTGCCGTGGGTGGGCACGTCCAGGCAGCCGATGATGTTCATGCAGGTGGATTTGCCGGAGCCCGACTGGCCCACGATGGCCACGAACTCCCCTTTTTCGATTTTCATCGTGATGTGGTCTGCCGCTTTCACCGTGGTGTCACCCATCTGGTAATACTTGCACACCTCATCAAACTCGATCAGAGCGCTCATGCATTCCTCCTGTGTCAGCCTGTGATGATCACACCGTCTGCTTCTGCCGGGTCAACGGCATCGCCCGCCGCGGGTACTTCTTCCGGTGCATCGGTGCCTTCGTCTGCTGCAGGCACATCTGCTTCTCCGGCAGCGGCTGCATCGTTCTCCGCAGCATTATCTGCCCCGTCTGCTGCTGCCGTATCCGCAGCTTCATTGTCCGCAGAAGCATCTGCAGTAAAGCCGAGGCCGCCGTCATCATAATAGGTGTCACTGCTCACCGAAGCAGAATCATAGGCCACCGTGTCGTTGCCGGTGATGCCGCTGATGATCTGAGTGTAGTTGTCGTCGCTCACGCCAGTCTTGACCGGAACATAAACATAGCCATCCGGTGCGATCATGCCCGGGTCCGCATTGACGGCGCTGGGCGAATCCTTCGTCACCAGCACATAGCCGCCGCGGACGACTGCCGCATTGGGCACTGCCAGTGTGTTCTTTGCCTCGGCCACCACGATCTCCGCGTTGGCGTTCATGCCGGGGCGCAGGCCGTCCGTCTCATCGATGCGGACGGTGACCGGGTAGGTAGTGGTGCCGCCGCTGGAATTGCCCTTCATGGAAACGCGGGTCACAGTGCCGGTGTAGGTCTTGTCCGGCACAGCGTCCGCCGTGACCTGCACGCTCTGACCCACCGACAGGCTGCTGACCTGCAGCTCATCCACATTGATGACCATGACCAGATAGCTCAGGTCATAGATGGTGCACAGATCTGCACCGGCAGTCAGCGCATCACCGGCCTTGGCATTCTTTTCAATGATGGTGCCGCTGATGGGGGAAGTGATGGTATAGTTGTCCATTGCTTCCTGCAGGTTGTTCATGTTCAGCTCTGCGCTGCGCAGGCTCTCAGCAGAAGACTGCACGGCTTCGGTCAGATCCTCGCCGCTGATCTGCAGCACGATGTCATCCTTGTTGACTGCGCCGCCCTCCTGCACATTGATGGCGGTGACCGTGCCGGCCGCAAGGGTGGTCAGGGTGCGCTCCGCCTGATATTCAAAGTTCTTGGCTGCAATGCAGCTGACGCCGTTGATGGTGGCTGTTGCCGCCTGCGCAGTGGTCAGACCGCCTGCATTCCGCACCGAAATGGTCACCGTGCGGGTGAGCAGATTGCCCGTGCTCAGGGCATCGGTGCCGGAGATGGCGGTGACCGTGCCGGTCAGGATCTCGAAGGTGCCGTCCAGCGTCACCTCGGCGCTCTGGCCCACCGAGAAGTTAGCGGCATCTGCTGCCGGGAACTCCAGCTGCAGGGTCATTTTGGAGCTGTCACGGATGACTGCCACTTCCTGCCCGCTGGTGACCTCGTCGCCCTTGGCCACCTTCAGGGTGCTGACGACGCCCGCCACCTCTGCGCGGACATACTGGCGGTCCACGGTCTTGTCATAGCTGCGCTGCGCCTGCTGCAGAGTGATGGATGCCTGCTCCACCTTGGTGGAGGCGTCGGAAGAGTCCACCGTGTAAAGTACATCGCCCTCTTCCACCATGTCGCCTTCTTCAATGGTGCTGGTGAGCACCTTGCCCGCAACGAGGGACTTTACATTATAAGTATTGGCCGGGTTCAGGGTGCCGGTGCCGCTGAGGGTGTTGGAAATATCCCTTTTGCTGGGCGTATCCTGCACATAGCTGATGTCCACATTGGCATTCTGCGCCTTGTCCGGCTTCAGGAGGAACCAGCCTCCCAGCACGGCCACGCACACCAGCGGCACCAGCCACTTCCCGTTCCGTTTGATGAACGCAGCCGGGCCGCCTGCCGCTTTGGGCGCTGCCTGCTGAGCACCGGCGTCTGCATCTTTTTTCTTTTTCCAGTTCATGCTTGCTGTTTCCTCCTGTATCTTTCAGGCGCTCCGGCCCCGGGCCGGGCTCTTCCTGTGGGGTTCGTTCGGGCGGCACGCTCTGCCGCGCGGAAAGGGTCTTATCGTTAGTGTATCGCATTTCCGCCCAATGCACAAGCGTCCAAATTTCATTTCGGCGTGTTTCCGTTTAACTTTTATCGAACTTTCACAAGAGGAAGCGTATGGAATCGGAAAGAGTGTGCGGTACCATGCTTCCGGACAATAAAAACGCCGCACAAAATGTGCAGCGTTTTTCTGACAGATATTTTTATGTTCAGCTGCCGAAGCACCTGTAAGAAGACCGGAAAATGGCGCTGTAATTGACAACGATCCGGTTTGACCCTATAATGTAATTTATAATAATTGGACGAAAATTCAAACAGTCGTAAAGAGCAAAAGGAGAACCAGCGGGTGCGGACCTTATCGGAGATCATTGTAAAGCGAGATTACACGCAAAAGCCTCCCTCCTCTATTTTTTATGAAGACAGCCCCACCTGGCAGAAGCTTCTCTGCATTGGTTTTGTGGGGCTGATTGCGCTGGCCGGTTTGGGCGAGTGGAAAACCATCAACAATTCGATGGGCGGCCTGCCAAAGATCGTTACCGTTGGCATCATCTGCATGACTTTTGCATACGGAATCATTTACCCGGATCTGAAACGCCTCAAAAAGGTGCTTTGGCCCTCGCTCATTTATCTATCTCTCATCGCCTCACTGCTTCTTTGGTCTATGGTCATCTGGCTGATGAGCTTCAGCAATCTCTCCACAATGATACGCGCCTGTTCCAAACTGGTGTTTCAGAGCATTTCCATTCTGACAGCGATCTGCGGCGTTTATCTGTTCGGTTCCAAGGCGGTCGATTTGTTTACGATCGGTGTGTGCCTGTCCAACGCCGGGATCATGCTTCTGGAAATTCCCTCGTTCGGCCTTGCCGCAAGCATTCAGTCGCTCATCACCTGCCTGGTGACCTTCGGCGATGCAGAGGGTTATGCCCGCAATCTGGAGATCCATGATCTGACTTTTGTGTTCGGACAGCTGGTGCTCTATTATGCCGCTTTTGCTCCCCACGAAACACGGCAGGAAAATCGACGCCGCTGGCTGTTTTTGATCGCGTGCACCTTCTTTTTCCTCGTGGGTATGAAGCGTATCGCGATCCCCGCCGTCATTCTTTTCATCGTGATCGCGTATTTCGTCCGACGGTTCAAAAACAAAAAGCCCCTGTTCATTCTGTGGGGGATTGCATGGGTCGTTTTTTTCTTTCTGTACCTTTACGGCGTCCGGACGGGTGTGGTCTCTCAGATTTTGAAAACACTCGGTATCGACATGATGGGGCGTGACTATCTCTGGAGCCTGGCAAATGACTATTACGACTTTTCCATCGGTTATTTCGGGCATGGGTTTGAGTATGTGGACACGATCGTCGGTATCTGGTACAGCTCTGGGCTTATCAACCACGCCTATCCATTCCACAACGACATCTTAAAAGTGTTTGTGGAACTGGGATTTCCCGGATTTGTGTTCTGGTCCGGGATCCAGTATATTTCAACGACTGTTTTCTGGACAAAATATGCAGATGACGAAACCACGCTTTTGTATTTGTGCAACCTCAGCTATATGACTGTGACCTATCTCACAGACAATACGTCTTTCTCTTTCTGGTGCACAATGGCTTTGCGTCTCATCCCTCTGGCCTATTCGGTCAACCGCAGAAAGCCTCCGAAACCGCAGGTCTGGAAACCACACAACAAAAAGGAGATGCACGAGCGCATCAACATCCTGATGCAGGAATCACAAAATCAAGCCGCTGCTTTCAAAAGCTCTGCTTCAGGTGCTGATGAAGTGCCCTCCCTGCCGAGTGATACAGGTTCTGCAAGATGACAGCCAGCACACAGGTCAGGCCAAGACAGCCCAAGAAATACATCACATCAAACGGACGCTCATTTGCCAGATAATAATTTTTCAGGATTTCCAGCACAGGAAACTGAAACAGATAGATGAACAGCGAATACCGGTTCATGGTTTCCAAAACAGGATTGTCGATTTTGATTTTATCCATCAGCCAGATCAGAAACAAGCCGACTGGAAACAACATGAAATTGTGGAAGAGCAGATCAAGAACTCCTCTTTCCGGAACGATCAATGCAAGGCCGCCTGAGATGATTTCTGCCAGAGCAATGACCAAAACGGCATACTTCTTTTTCAGGAACTTTGCTACAGAATCGGCATATTCATAAACAAATGCACCGCACGGGAAAGCGAGCTCGCTGATGTAATAGTTTCTGTGGTTCTGCCCCGTGAAGCGGTCAAAGCAGCAAACGCTTAGAATGATAACAAACACGAGGGCAAAAAGGAAAATCATTCGTTTGTTTTTGCACTTCGGAAACAAGCTGTATGCCGCCCAAAAGGCAAGATAAAGCACGATCATTGCCGGCATATACCAGTTGATCAGTCGAAGCGTCTCCGTTTTCCCAAATGCAAAGCCTTTCAGCACAGTGCTTATCACACTCGAAAGAAGAGTGAGCCACAAAAGGTTCCCGATCTTCTTCCAGAAATTGTGGAGATAGCCCGCCTTGTGCGCCGCAGAATAGGCCAGCCCATATCCAGACAAAATAAAAAAGTATCCCACACCAAATGTAGACACTTTTCTCAGCGGAAACAAGATGACAGGCAGCTGCTGATAAGGAAGTGTGCAATGCGTAAAGATGATCAGGATCGCAAAAACAAAGCGCAGTTTGTTCAGTCGATCCATAGCCGTTTTGACATCCATTCCGGCTGGAGCAAAGCTGATCCCCAAAGCACACAATGCCGCCAGAAACACATATAGAATAATGTAGGTCATTTTGATTTTTCTCCTTCTGGCGGAAAAATCACAGCCAGAGCAACAAGTAAAAGCAACAAAAAAGACGCTGCACACCCCTGCGCAGCGTCTTTTTATTCTGGTGGAGAATACCGGGATCGAACCGGTGACCTCTTGCATGCCATGCAAGCGCTCTCCCAGCTGAGCTAATCCCCCAGATGGCTTGTCGTGCCTGACGACGTGATTTATTATACCAGTGGGAGAGCGGCTTGTCAACTGTTTCCGGCAAAAAAGTGAAGAAAAAATCCCCCGCAGGGCGGCGGGCCCGGCGGGGGATGGCCGCAGCGCCATCCATACAGCCATGCAGCTTTTTGCGCAAAACAAAAATCCCGCACACAACGGAAACCATTGTGTGCGGGATTCTGGTTCAGTGTCAGTCACCAAACCAGCTCAAAGAGCTGCTTTGGTCTTCACCTCAAGAACAGACTAAATTAGTCAACCCAGTTGAAAGCCTTAACGTTCAGGCCAACCTTGCCGGAGCCCAGGGTGTAGATGGAAGCCAGAGTAGCAACGATCTGCAGGCCACCGTTCAGAGCAGCGTGTGCGAATGCCCAGTGCTGGGTGCCGTCGCCATTGTCGTTAGCAGTCCAGATGCCCTTGAAGTTGTGCCAAGCATCCTTAGTGACGTTGCCAACGCGGTACTCGCCGCTGAAGATGGAGGAGAAAGCAGCGTCAACATTCTGCTGCAGGAAGGTGTTGCCAACGATCTGGATCAGGTTGTAGTTAACATTCTGCCAGTTCTCCTTGGTCATGACAGGAGCCAGGACGTCAACCAGGCTACCACCAACAACATAGGTCATTTCGTTTTCTGCGACAGCAGAGAAGTTTGCAGGCATCATCATAATGAAATTACTCCCTTCAAAATTAGAAAGATATTTGCAAGCCGCTTTGTGCGGCTCACGTTCCTTACTAGGATGGCAATAATATACCACACTTTCCAGAAATGTTCAAGGGGTTTTTGAAAAAAAGTGTAAAAACTGTGAAACTGTGTGAAAGTGTGTGAAAAGTTTTTATCAAAATGCTTACAGCAGCGTGTGTTTTTGCCAATTTGACAGCCTTTTTCCCTTTGATGGAAGATAATGGAATCCAGTGCAGGCACCCAAAAGGAGGCGCTTCATGAAGACGGTCATCTATCTCGACGAGCTGCTGCTGGTCAATTTCACAGCCGGGGCGGCGCTGCTGCTGGGGGCAGGGCTGCTGTGCGGCCGGGCCTGCAGCGGCGGGCGGCTGGTGCTGGGCAGCGCGGCGGCGGGGCTGGCCTCACTGGGCCTGCTGCTGCCGGAGCTGCCCGGGCCGCTGGCTCTGCTCTACAAAGCTTCCACCTGCTGCGCCGCCGTGGCCGCTGCCTACGGTCTGCCGGGTGCCCGGGGCTTTGCCCGGCTGTGCGGATGGTACGTTCTGCTCAATCTGCTGCTGTGTGGGGCCGTGGTGCTGCCCGGGGCTCACAGCGCGAACCTGTGCGTATATCTGCCGCTGTCCCCGGGGCGGCTGCTGGCCAGCTGCGGGGCGGTGTACGCCGTGCTGCGCGGGGTAGTGTATTGCTTCGGGCGTGCCCAGGGCCGCAGTTTCCCCGCCGTGCTGGAGCTGGAAGGGGCAAAGCTGCCGGTGCAGACCTTTTGTGACACGGGCTTTTCGGTGCAGGACCCTCTCACCGGCCGGGCTGTGGTGCTGGTGCACTACCCTTCCGTCCGAGAACAGCTTCCAGACGCACTGCGGCAGTTTCTGGAAGCTTATTTTTCCGGAAAGGCTGCTGTGCCGCCGCCCGGGCTGGGCATTCGACTGGTGCCCTGCTCCACCATCGCCGGGAAATGCCTGCTGCCGGCGGTGCCGGGGCAGACACTTCGGGCAGGGCAGGCTCATGTCACCGACTTTCTGGCAGCATTCTGTGGGCCGGACGTTCCCGCAGAGCACTGGACGGTGCTGCTGGGCAGCGAGCTGGCCCGGGAACTGGAGCATCCTTAACCTATAAATGTACAGGAGGAGTCTTTATGGTCGTGTTTCTGGTTCGGCTGTGGCGGGGTCTGCTGGCAAAGCTGCGGTACTGCGGCGGTGCACACTTCCTTGCAGGAGCTCAAAGCCTGCCTCCGCCCCTGACGCCGGAGCAGGAAAAAGAACTGCTTGCCCGGATGGCGGACGGAGACGCCTTTGCCCGGGATGAGCTCATCACCCACAATCTGCGGCTGGTGGTGTACCTCGCCAAAAAGTATGAGAGCAGCGGCGTGCCCAGCGAGGACATGATCTCCATCGGCACCATCGGGCTCATCAAGGCCGTGAACACCTTCACGCCGGAGCGCAGCATCAAGCTGGCCACCTACGCCAGCCGCTGCATCGGCAACGAGATCTTGATGTACTTACGCAAAAGCTCCAACCGCCGTCAGGAGGCCAGCATCGACGAGCCCCTGA
The DNA here is from genome assembly GCA_963615785.1 of Oxalobacter sp. Taxonomy (GTDB): domain Bacteria; phylum Bacillota; class Clostridia; order Oscillospirales; family Ruminococcaceae; genus Faecalibacterium. The sequence goes on from CAVEID010000006.1 coordinate 71,152, forward strand.
ACGTGGACGGCGACGGCAACGAGCTGCTGCTGTCGGATATTCTGGGCAGCGATGAAAATCAGGTGAGCCAACATCTGGAGCAGGCGTCGGAGCGAGCCGTGCTGCGCCGGGCTGTGGAGCGGCTGTCGCCCCGGGAACGGCAGATCATGGAACTGCGGTTCGGCCTTGCAGACGGCATCGAGCGCACACAGAAAGAAGCCGCCGACGCCCTCGGCATCAGCCAGAGCTATATTTCCCGGCTGGAAAAGCGCATCATCCGCACCCTGAAGACCCAGCTGGAAGAAGAATAAACCACAAAAAGCACGAACTGCCGCCCACCGGGCTTGACAATCCGCGCTGTATTGGATATATTGAAATTTTACATCGTTTGTCAAGCAACTGCGTGTTCTTCCTGTTCGGCGGAAGAGCGCGCAGTTTTTTCCACGCATAGCAGTTCTCCCACAGGGCCATACTCCCGGTGAAGTTCACAAGACCGGGGGCATGGGGATGTACAACAAAGTTGAGCTGTGCGGCCTGAACACCGCCCAGCTTCCTGTTCTGACCGAAGCGGAAAAGCGCGCCCTGCTCGTCCGCATCCGCGCCGGAGACCGGCAGGCCCGGGAGCAGATGGTGGAAGGCAACCTGCGGCTGGTGCTCAGCGTGGTGCAGCGGTTCGCCCAGCGGGGCGAAAACCTGGACGATTTGTTTCAGGTGGGGTGCATCGGGCTCATCAAGGCCATCGACAACTTCGACCCGGCCCAGCCGGTGCGTTTTTCCACCTACGGCGTGCCCATGATCATCGGCGAGATCCGGCGTTTCCTGCGGGACAACAACGCACTGCGGGTGAGCCGAAGCCTGCGGGACACGGCTTACCGGGCCATGCAGAGCCGGGAAACGCTGGAAAAGCAGCTGGGCCGCGAGCCCACCATGGACGAGATCGCGCAGCAGGCCGGGCTGTCACGCCGGGAAGTGACGGCTGCTCTGGAATCGGTGGTGGAGCCCATCAGTCTGGAAGAGCCCGTTTACACCGACGGCGGCGACGCCATGTATGTCATTGATCAGGTGCGGGACCCGGACGGCGAGGACAGCTGGATCAGCGGACTGCAGTTCCGCCAGACCGTGGCCGGGCTGACCCCGCGGGAAAAGAAGATCATGGAGCTGCGCTATCTGCAGGGCAAGACCCAGATGGAAGTGGCGCAGGAGATCGGCATCAGCCAGGCACAGGTCAGCCGCCTGGAAAAAGGCGCACTGAACCAGTTCCACACCCAAAAGTAAGCAAAAAAGCGGCACACCCCCGGCTTGGGAAGCGTGCCGCTTTTTCATCTGCGGCGGTATTTGCGCCGGGTGGCCGCGCCGCCGCGCAGGTGGCGCTCGGCCTTGTTGCGGGCCAGAACCTCCCGCACCTGTGCGAACAATTCCGGCTGCAAGGTGCGCAGCCGCACCGCCACATCCTTGTGCACGGTGGATTTGCTGCACCCGAAGGCTGCGGCTGCGGCCCGCACGGTGGCACCGTGGGCCGCGATATACTCCCCCAGCTGCACCGCACGCTGTTCCGGATCTCCTTTCATCGTGGATTCCCCCTGCATGAGCTATGCTACAGCCTATGCGGCCCCGGCACAGGATATTCCGCGTGCGGGCTTGACTTTTGCCCGGAATGCGCTATACTTTTTCGTGGACATAAAAACAGGGGTGCCGAAAGGCTGAGATCCGCATTTCGCGGAGTACCCTTTTCACCTGACCGGACAATGCCGGCGTGGGAGTTTGCAGAACTGTCCGTTCTTTCACAAACCCCGTGCGCCTGCTGAAAAGCGGGCGCATTTTTTGTTTTTGTGTACTATATTAAGAGAAGAGGAATCTCGATGTCAAAAACCTACTCCAAGACCCGCGTGCTGGTGGAGTGCGCGCTGATGATCGCACTGGGAACCGTGCTTTCCAGCATCAAGTTCTTCACCATGCCCAATGGCGGCAGCATCACCCTGTTCGGCAGCCTGCCGTTCGTGCTGGTATCCTTCCGCCACGGCACCAAGTGGGGCCTGTTCACTGGTTTCGTGAACGCCTGCCTGCAGATCCTGCTGGACTTTTACGCACCCCCGACGCCGGGCCTGATCTACCTGCTGGGCGAAGTGCTGCTGGACTATGTGTTGGCCTGCATGGCTCTGGGCCTGGCCGAACTGTTCGCACGCCCCTTCAAGAACCGCATGGTCGGCGTGGCCGTGGGCACCTTCATGGCCGGCTTTCTGGAGTTCGTCTGCAACTTCCTGGCCGGTGCACTCATCTGGCCCAACCTGAGCGATACCCTCCCCGGCTGGGCTTACAGCCTGGTGTACAACGGCAGCTACATGCTGCCCGAGACGCTGCTCACCGTGGCCGCCGCCGTTCTGCTGTGCCGTGTGGCTCCGCAGATCTTTGACCGGCAGTACGCCAAAGCGTAACGCACATTTCATCCTCAAAGCCATCCCCTGCCGGGCCCGCCGCCCTGCGGGGGATTTTTTCTTCACTTTTTTTGCCGGAAACAGTTGACAACCCGCTCTCCCACTGGTATAATAAGTCACGTCGTCAGGCACGACAAGCCATCTGGGGGATTAGCTCAGCTGGGAGAGCGCTTGCATGGCATGCAAGAGGTCACCGGTTCGATCCCGGTATTCTCCACCAAAAAGCACTGTACTTCGCAGGAAGTATGGTGCTTTTCTTTTTTGTCCGAGTCAAAATTGGGGGGGAGCTGTATTGCTTCACCTGCACGGTTTTCAGGCTTTTTGCCGGCAGTTCACATACGCCCCCAACTTTTGTGTTGCGTTGTTTTCCAAAAAGTCTGTTTGCCGTCTGCACTTTTCTTATCGTTACAGGCGGCCAGAAGCACATAGGCCAGCAGGCGCAGAATACAAAAAGTACGGAGTTTTGGTATAACAAAAAGGCCGTCAGTCAAATCATTTTTCTGACAGCCTGCCAACTGCATAATTCGATTTTGCTTTGGTACAATAGCGGTATTTCCACAAGGAGGACACGCTATGCCCAAAACAGCTAAGAAACAGCCCGCGCTTATCACCGCACTGCTCCAAAAGTATCTGACCTACTTGCAGGAGCAGGAGCGCAGCCGCGCCACGGTCAGCAAGTACGCCCATGACATTGGTGCGCTGTGCGCCTATCTGGATGGCTCGCCGCTTACAAAAGCCGTGCTGGTGGACTGGAAAGCACACCTCGTTGATACTCTCGCCCCGGCATCGGTCAACTCCATGCTGGTGGCCGTGAACGGCTTTCTGACCTATTGCGGCTGGCCGGAGCTGCGGGTGCGGCTGCTGAAGATCCAGAAGTCGGCGTTTCTGGCCGAGGAAAAGGAACTGACCCGCCCAGAGTATGAGCGGCTTGTCCGCGCTGCCCAGCAGCAGGAGAACGAGCGTTTATCGCTGGTGCTGCAAACCATCTGCGCCACCGGCATCCGGGTGTCAGAACTGAAGTTCATCACTGCCGAAGCGGTTGCCCGCGGACGGGCTGAAATCTCCAACAAGGGCAAGCTGCGCATTGTCTTTTTGCCCCGGACGCTGCGGCGGCTGTTGGCTGCCTATCTGCGCAAAGAAGGCAAGACCACCGGTGCAGTGTTCACCACCCGAAGCGGCAAACCGTTGGACAGGAGCAATATCTGGCGTGACATGAAATCCTTGTGCCAGAGTGCGGGCGTTGACCCCAAAAAGGTGTTCCCACACAATTTGCGGCATCTTTTCGCCCGGACGTTCTACTCCCTTGACCATGACCTTTCCCGGCTGGCTGACATTCTCGGCCATTCCAGCGTCAACACCACCCGTATCTATACGGCAGAGTGCGGCAATGTCCATGCACAGCAGATGGAGCGGCTGAAATTGATTATCGCAACATAATTTGTATTCTGTTGTACCTGATACTTAGCCATTTATAATGATACCACCGTTCCACTGTCAACACAAGCGAAATAACGTAAGATAGCGCACCATTAAGTCGAATTTCGGATGAATGTTTTGCACCTTGCCCGCATTCGTCCTGTTTGTCTTGCACATTTCGTCCAGATTGGGAATTTCTGGATGTTTTTTCAAAAAACTCTACAACAGAATACAAATTATGTTGTAAAACGAAATTTATTCTGCTAAACTGAAATAAAATGCGGTATTGTTGTCTGCCATAGGCCCATCGAGAAGCAAAAAAGAGTGAGGAAGTAGATTCTATGAAAAAGATTTCAAGACGTTCGTTTTTACAGACTTCTGGCGTAGTCGCGGCCATGGCCGCCCTCACCGCCTGCGGTGGCAGCAGCAGCACAGCCGCAGCCAGCGGCACGACCGCAGCTTCGGCTGTGACCAGTGTGGCCAGCGGTGAGCATGAACCCATCACCATCATGGACGTGAACCGCGATTATAAGCAGCTCATCGAGCTGGTTCACCAGACCTACCCGGAGATCAACTTGGAGATCGTGCCCTACAAAGGCCGCAACGCCACCGCCTACATGAAGCGGCAGCTGGCCTGCGGCACATTGACCTTCCCGGACATCTACTGCACTACACAGGCGTGGGACGACGACCTGATGGCCAACAACCTGGTTGACCTGTCGCGCTATGCCGTGACTGACCTGTACAACCCGGTGCGTCTGAACGAGCTGGATGTGGACGGTGCGACCTATCTGCTGCCCTATGATTTTGGCATCATGGGTATTTACTGCAATAAGAGCCTGTTTGACCGTCTTGGGCTGGAAATTCCCACCAGCTTCGCGCAGTTGCGCGATGAAGTCATCCCGCAACTGCGCGAAGCTGGAGTGGAGGTGGCTGACTGCCTGATGAATTTACCCGGCTATCCCTTCCAGTATTTCTTCGACGTGGCAAGCACCGGCTTTATCAATACGCACAACGGTAAACAATGGCAGAAGGATTTTCTCGCAGGTACAGCTCAAGCCAATGCCAATGCCAATGCCAATGCCAATGCCAATGCCAATGCCAATGAAAGTGTACTCGCCTGCGCCGACTATTTTCAAGAGTGGATCGACGCTGGATTGATGAATTTTAATCGTGGCAATGCTGAAAATAATGAAGTACTGACACATTTCCAGCAGGGCAGCACCGCCTTCGCGTTCGGCGCATTGATGCAGCAGTACACGCAGTACGAAGATTCCACCGGCGACAAATATGTTCTGATGCCGTACCTCTCCATGGACGGGACCCAGAACATTTACATCACCACGAACGCCCGCTGCTACGGCCTGAACAAAAAGCTGGAGGAACCCGGCAATGAGCAAAAGCTGGAAGATGCCCTGCACATTCTGGAAGTGCTTTCCACCAACGAAGGTTATGCTGCCGTGATCGGTAACATTACCAGCAACATGTGTTCTATCAAGGATTTTGCCCTGCCGGAAGATTCCGATTATTACGAAGCGATGATGTCCGTCAACGCCGGTCACGGCGCACCGCTGCTTTACAATGGCTGGGAAGATTATCAGACCCCGTTCGGCAATGCCGTTCTGGACTGGATCAAGGGCGATAAAACCGGTGAGGAAGCACTGGAAGTGCTGGATGAAACACAGGCGGATATTATTGCAAAGGGCACGACCTACTATACCACTGCGACCGAAGAAATGGACACCGTGCAGGTCGCTGTTCTCTGCGGCCAGATGTTCCTTTCCGGTGTGGATGCTGCCGATGCTGCACTGATCTCTTATAATGTATATCACCCCGAAGTCCTTTCCGCTATGGAAAACGGCTACGGTGCAAACGGCCACATTCTGCCCGGCCCGATGAGCGAAGAAGATATCACTTCCTTCCTGCCGACCGGCTGGTACGACACCTTGCAGACCTCCACGCTGACGGGTGCAAAGATCAAGCAGATGGCAGCGGATGGCTGCGACCTGCGCGACAACGGCTATCCGTACCCCTACGTCCTCATGACCAAGGACGGCAGGGAGCTGGACGACAACACCGAATATGAAGTCATTCTCTGCGGCATCCCCAAGGCCATGAAAGAAGAGCTGAATCCGCAGGATACCGGCATCGTTGGCCTGGATGCAGCCAAAGAATACCTGTCCGGCATCGCAGAGCTTTCTTCTGCTTCGCTGGATATGAGCATGGTGAAAAACGCATGAAAAAAATTTCAAGACGGTCATTCCTGCGGGCAGCAGGTCTGCTTGCAGCCACCGCGCTCGGAGCCGAACTGAGCGGATGCAGCCACACTGCTTCCAGCAGTTCATCTTCCGGTGCCCCAACCGATGCCGCCCATGAACCGCTGCATATTCTCACCGCCGGGCGCGATTACACGGCCTTTCTGGAACTGCTGCACAGCAAATACCCGGAGATCCAAGTGGAGCTGGACGCATACCGCGGCCAGAACACCTCTGCTTATACCCGCCGCCAGCTGAGTTCCGGTATCCTCCCGGACATTTACACCTCTACCTATTTCTGGGAGCCGACAAATCAGGCCGAATATCTGATCGACCTTTCCAAGTATCCGGTCAGCGACCGCTACAATGCTTCGCAGATGAAGCAGACGGATGTGGACGGTGCGACCTACCTGCTGCCCTATGACTTTACCATCCTTGGCATCGGCTGGAACCGCTCGCTGTTCGAGCGCGAAGGGTGGGAGGTTCCCACCAGCTTTTCCGCCATGCAGGAGCTTCTGCCCAAGGTCAAGGACGCCGGCATCACGCCCAGCGTCTGCCAGATCAACTTGCCGGGAATCGCGTTTGAGCTTTTCTGCAATGTCAGCGACACCGTTTTCCTGAACACCCACAACGGCAAGCAGTGGCAGGACAATTTTTTGAAGAATCGAACCAATGCGTCCAACTCCCTGCAAGAGAGCGCAGACTACTTCCAGCAATGGATCAACTGCGGCCTGATCAACATGGACAACCCCGATTTTGAAAATGACCGGGCATCCGAACTGTTCCATCAGGGAGATTCTGCATTTTTTGTGGGTGAAATGAGCCAGTTCAGCCAGAACGAGGACGGAACCGGCGACCAATACGCCCTGATGCCGTACCTCTCGCCCGATGGAATGGAAAACGCCTATGTGCTGCGCATTTCCCGCTATTATGGCTTGAGCAAAGAACTGGAGCAGCCCGGAAATGAACAGAAGCTGGAAGATGCCCTGCATTTTCTGGAAGTGCTTTCCACGGTGGATGCGTTTGAAAGCATCATCGGCAGTATGCCGACCGCGATGTGCGCACTGACCGACTTCGCCCTGCCGGAAGATTCGCCCTACTGCGCACCGCTGGCTGAGGTCAACAGCGGCCGCGCTGCACCGTTTATTTACGCCGGGTGGGATGATTATGTAGCCACCTTTGGCGATGTCGTCCGCAGCTGGGTGAACGGTGATGTGACCGGAAAAGAGGCTCTGCAATCGCTGGATGCACTGCAGCTGGATATCATCGCAAAAGGCGGCACAGAAACGTATGCCACCGTGACGGAAACACTGGACAACAGGCAGACCGCACAGCTGGTCGGCCAGATGTTCCTGACTGCCGTGGGCGCGGACGCCGCCCTCATCTCCTGCAACGAGACAAAAGCGGGCGTGGATGCGCTTTCGGAAAATGGCTATGGTGTCAGCGGTTCGCTGCTGCCCGGTGCGCTGACCGAAGAAGATCTGGTGGCCTATCTGCCGACTGGCTGGTACAGCACCATCTCGACAGTCACCCTGTCCGGTGCACGGGTCAAAGAACTGGCTGCGCTGGGCTATGACAAAAACAAGACTGGCGACACCTACCCGTATGTGCTTGTCACTGCGGGTGCCGCGGAATTGCAGGATACACAGACTTACACGGTGGTACTCTGCGGTGCCACCAACGAGGTCTGGGAAGAAGGCGAGCATACCGACACCGGCATCGTTGGTCTGGATGCCGCAAAAGCATATCTTCAGAATGTGGCGGAGATCTCGTCTTCGATTCTGAACTGACACAGGACCTGGGTTTGGGGGAAACCGTAGATTTATGACACAGGAAAAGAAAAAGCTATCGCTGGCAGGAATCGTAAACATCGCCATTGTCGCTGCGCTGCTTTTGCTGCTGGTGGCAGGCGCTACGATTTTCAATCGCTATACGAGCAGCCAGCTCTATCAGGAAAGCATCAACCAGCTGACGGAGATCAGCTCCCAGTTGTTTGAAAAGCTGGAAGTGCAGTTGAATATTCAGTGGTCGTATCTTGAAAAGATGGATGACCGGCAGAAGGACAGCCCGGAAATGAGCGTGGACGAGCTTGCCGATTTTCTGCGCGGGCGCGAAGAAGAACTCAGCCCTGTGGGCGAAACGCTTCAATTCATCGCCGTTGACGCATACGACTACTACTATACCGAACAGGGCAAACAGGGCATCTGGACGGGTGCGGACAGCTTGGACGACAGCCAGGCCCAGCAGAGTTTTCTCGTGACCGACTGGGTAACAAACGCCAACATGATGGTGTTTGCACGTCGGCTGGTAAGCCCTCTGACCGTGGACAATGCGGAGATCAAATATTTTGCAGTCTTAAAGTCCATGGACGCAATGGCTCCCTATTTCCGCAGTTCGGCGTTCCACAACCAGAACACCACCTATGTTCTTGACAGCAACGGTGTCAAAATGTTCTCGGATTCCGTCACGGAGAATCTGAACTTCAGCGGACGCAACATTTACCACACCATGCGCACCCAGAGCTACCCCCACATGGGCAGCTTTGATGCCTGTCTGGATGCCATTGCCGAAGATACCTTTGTCTGCACGGATGTGAACATTGACGGCGAAGATTATTACCTTGCACTCAAGCAGCTGGAAGGCTACAACTGGTCGATGATGTTCTTTGTTCCGAGCGATGAAGTGGCAGTCAGCACGCGGAACATGACCAGTTCCATGGTTCGCGTATTCATCATCGTTCTGTCTGTTCTGCTGGGGCTGTCGCTGCTCTCGTTCCTGTTCGTGACCCGGTTCCGCAAAAATCAGGAGCTGCTGGCCATCAAGACCAAGAGCGAAGCAGAGCTGGCCGAAGCCAACAAAAAGCTGGAAGCGGCCAACACACAGCTTGAAACCACAAACGACCAGCTTGCTGCAGCAAATGACCGGCTGGAAAGCACCAACGACCAGCTGGAAGCCAGCAACCACAAGCTGGAACAGGCGCAGACCGCAGCCAAGGAAGCCCTTGCGGTGGCAGAAACCGCAAGCCGGGCCAAAACAGATTTCCTCTCCAACATGAGCCATGACATTCGTACCCCCATGAATGCGATCATCGGCATCACCACGTTGATGGAAAACGAACTGGACGACCCCGAAAAAATGCGGATACACCTTGGCAAGCTGAAAACCTCGTCACAGCACCTGCTGGGCATCATCAACGACATTCTCGACATGAACAAGATCGAGAGCGGCAAGGCTGCTCTGCACAACGAGAGCATGAGCATTGCCGACCAGATCGCGCAAGTGGACAGCATCATTCGTCCGCAGGCCATGGAGCGCGGCCAGCAGTTCAGTGTCGTCACGACCCACCTTCAGCACGAAAATGTGCTGGGCGATGCGACCCGTCTGAATCAGGTTTTGATCAACATCCTCTCGAACTCCGTCAAATATACCCCCAACGGCGGACACATCCTGTTTGAGATCGAGGAGATCCCCCGCAACGGCCACTATGCCCGATACAAATTCATCGTTCAGGACGATGGCATCGGCATGAGCAAAGAATTTATTCAGCACATCTATGACCCCTTTACCCGCGCCGAAAACTCTACCGTCAATAAGGTGCAGGGCGCAGGTTTGGGTATGGCCATTACCAAAAGCGTTGTGGAGCTGATGGGCGGCATCATCCACATCGACAGTGCCCTCGATAAGGGTTCCCGCTTTGAGGTCACGTTGGAGTTTGCCATTGATGCAAAGGCCGATGAGGGTGTCCGCAAGATGAGCCTGCTGCTCATGCACTGTGATGCCGTGAACTATGGCCGCATCTACGATGCTGTCAAGGGCAAACCCATCACGCTGTTTTCCGCACAGACCCTTGCCGAAGGCACAGCCGCCCTGCAGGCCGCTCCGTATGATGCGGTGCTGCTGCCTTATTCCCTTGCAGACCTGAAAGGCGAAGCAGACGCACTCCGGACGCAGACAAATTCGGATACGGTTTTTCTGGGAGTTGCTTCCAGCCACGAAAACCCGGAACACCTCACAGAAAGTGGTCTGGATGGCTACCTGCCGCTGCCGTTCTTCCTCTCCAATCTGGAAAGCGAGGTCAGCCGCATTCAGGAAAACCGGAAGGTTGCCCATGCACAGGCAGACAACTCGCCGCTGAACGGCATGAAGTTCCTCTGCGCAGAGGACAACGCCATCAATGCAGAAATTCTGGAAATGCTGCTTGAAACGAAAGGTGCATCCTGCACCATTTATTCCAACGGTCAGCAGATCGTGGATGCCTTTGCATCTGTGAAGCCCGGCGATTATGACATGATCCTGATGGATGTGCAGATGCCGGTCATGAGCGGCTTGGATGCGACTCGTGCTATCCGCCGCAGCAGCAATCCGCTGGGCAAGACCATCCCCATCCTTGCGATGACTGCAAACGCCTTTACCGAGGACGTGCAGAAGAGCCTGGATGCCGGCATGGATGCACACTTGTCGAAACCGGTTGACCTGAAAATGCTGGAACAGACCGTGCGCCGCTTCCGCGTTACCCCCCCCCGCAGATAAATAGCGGAAAGTCGAGATATTTCCGCAAATAACAAAGTTATTCTCATCCTGCCGCATCAAAAAAGGGCGAAGCCGTTTTGTCTGGCTTCGCCCTTTTTGCAACTTTTCTGCTTAGTCACGGCTGCCGGAAATGGCATCCTGGATCATGCCCGCCATCGTTTCGGTGGTCAGGGGCAAAATCTGGCAGGGCATCGGCCCGAAGGAGGCGATGATCTGCTCCAGCTTTGCAGGTTCCTGCGGGTCTGCAGCCTGCTCCCCATAGGTGAACGCAATGCCGAATTCCCGGTACAGCCGCTCCAGCTCAGCCAGCGCTTCCTGCAGAAGCTGCTCGTCGGCTTTGCCAGCCGGCTCGACCTGCAGGATCTCCCGGAAATAGCGGTGGAAAATATCCTTTTCGGCGCTGGCGCGGTAGATCGTTTTCAGCCAGTACGGGAACAGTCCCGTCAGCGCATGGGGATAATCCAGCCCCAGATACCGCTGCGCAAAGGACTGCAGCGGATACGGCGCAAACTCCGGGGAACGCCCCAGATCGTTGATCCCGGACAGGCTGAGCGCACTGTTCAGCAGCAGGGTGCCCCGTGCTTCCAGATCATTGGCATCCGCAAGGCTGCGCCGCAGGCATTCCAGAATGGTTTTCATTGCGCCCTCGGCATAGTGCTCGGCCAGCACCGAACGGCTCAGGTTCAGATAGTTGATAGACAGCTGCACAAATGCTGTCATCTGCCCATAGGCCAGCACCTTGTCCGGCAGGGACACCAGATAAGCCGGATTCAGCCAGGTGAACTCTGCCCTGCCCACCGGACATCCCACCTGCAGGCCGGTCTCATCCAGCGTGATCTGAACATCAGCGTTGGTCTCAGAGCCGGACATGGGGTTCGTGGGGATGGTGACCACCGGCAGATGCGCCAGACCCTCGGTGGAGCAGGCATAGGTCAGATACTTCTCCATGGGTGTTTCCGTGTGCAGGGCACCCAGCGCAATGGCCTTTGCCATGTCCATGCTGACACCGCCGCCAATGCCCACCACGGCCTCGATCTTCTCCCGGACACACAGGGCGATGCCCTCGTTCACCTTGCTCAGCAGCGGCTCACGGCCTGCTTCAAAGCAGAAAACCATCAGCCCTGCAGCAGTCAGGCTCTGTTCCAGTGCGGCATAATGACCGTTGGACACAAAGCTCCCGGTGGGGACGACCAGCAGCCGTCTGCCCAGCTTTGCGATCTCTTCCACGACCCGCTCTTCCTGCCCGGCACCATAAAAGACGCGCACGCTGCTCTCGTAAACAAAATCTTTCATCGGACGCTCCTTCACATTTGATCTTCAGTTTCAGACTTGCTTGAGTATACACCCCTCGTGTGGCCCGAGGGCAAGCTCCCGCAAAAAGATTTCACAATTGAACTGCACCGCCAAAAAAAGGGAATGCCGCACTTCTGTGCACAGCATTCCCTTTTTGTTATCCCTTCATCCGGCCCAGACGCATTTTGAAATCGCCATAGCCAAACCGCACCAGCTCCCGGCAGCTGCCGTTCTCGGTCAGCAGCCAAATGGGCGGCAGGGGCATTCCGTTGAAGGTGTTGTTCTTGCAGGTGGTATAGATGGCCATATCGCCGAAGATAAGCTTTTCACCCTCGGTGAGCGGGGCGTCGAAGCTGTAGTCCCCGATGACGTCTCCGGCCAGACAGGTGGGCCCGCCCAGACGGACCGTGCACTGCTTCTCCCCTGCTTCGCCCGCATTCAGCAGCGGCGGGCGGTACGGCATCTCGATGACGTCCGGGGTGTGGCAGGCTGCGGACATGTCCAGAATGGCAAGGTCGGCATCCCCATTGCGCAGGGTGTCCAGCACGGTAGTGATGAGATAGCCCGCGTTCAGCGCCCAGGCTTCGCCGGGTTCCAGATAGACCTGCACACCGTACTTTGCCTGTGCCTCGGCGATGCAATTTTCCAGCGTGGCAAGGTCGTAGCCCGGGCGGGTGATGTGGTGCCCGCCGCCGAAGTTGAGCCACTTCATGCGGGGCAGAAGATCACCGAACTTTTCTTCCACCGCCGCCAGCGTCACCGCCAGCGCGTCGGAATCCTGCTCACACAGGGTGTGGAAGTGCACCCCGTCCAGCAGCTCCGGCAGGGCCGGGTCTGCCTGCACGGCGGCGTCCCACTGGGCACGGGTGGTGCCAAGGCGGCTGCCCGGTGCACAGGGGTCATAAATTTCGTGGCCCTCCTGCGTGGAGCACTCCGGGTTGATGCGCAGGCCCACGCTTTTGCCCGCCGCTTTCGCCGCCGGGCCGAACTTGGCCAGCTGGCGGGGCGAGTTGAACACGATGTGGTCGGCGCAGCGCAGAAGCTCGTCGAACTCATCCGCCCGGTAGGCAGCGCAGAACACATGGTTTTCCTTTTCGGGCAGCTCTTCCCTGCCAAGGCGGCTCTCGTACAGGCCGCTGGCTTCGGTGCCTGCCAGATAGGGCTTCAGCACCGGATAGAGGTCGAAGTTGGAAAAGGCTTTCTGCGCCAGCAGAATTTTGCAGCCGGTGCGCTGCTGCACCCCCAGCAGGATCTCGCCGTTGCGGCGCAGCTGAGCTTCGTCCAGCAGATAGCAGGGCGTGGGCAGGGCCGCAAGTGCTTCTTCAGAGAGGTTTGCCAGCCCCGCAAAGGGCGGGCGGGTATCAGCCAGCCGCATCAGTCCACCAGAGCCGGGCTGTGGCTCTCGGAACGGGGCAGGCCGTACTTGTCCAGTGCGTCCAGATACGGGTCCGGATCGAATTCTTCCACCGTGTGCACGCCCTTGGTGGTCCACTTGCCGGTCAGCAGCATCAGTGCGCCGCACATGGCCGGCACGCCGGTGGTGTAGCTGATGGCCTGAGAGCCCACCTCGCGGTAGCACTCCTGATGGTCACACACATTGTAAATGTAATAGGTCTTTTCCTTGCCGTCCTTCTTGCCGGTGAAGATGCAGCCGATGTTGGTCTTGCCCTTGGTGCGGGGGCCGAGGCTTGCGGGGTCGGGCAGCAGAGCCTTGAGGAACTGGATGGGCACGATCTCCTGACCGTTGAAGTTGACCGGAGTGGTGGACAGCATGCCCACATCTTCCAGGCAGCGCATGTGGTCAAGGTAGCTCTGACCGAAGGTCATGAAGAAGCGGATGCGCTTTGCTTCCGGGATGTTCTTGGCCAGAGACTCGATCTCCTCATGGTGCAGCAGGTACATGTCCTTGTCGCCCACCTGATCGAAGTTATACTCCCGCTTGATGCTCATGGCAGGGATCTCCACCCAGTGGCCGTTCTCCCAATAGCTGCCGGGGGCGGACACTTCGCGCAGGTTGATCTCGGGGTTGAAGTTGGTGGCGAAAGCATAGCCGTGGTCGCCGCCGTTGCAGTCCAGAATATCGATGGTGTCGATGGTATCGAACTCGTGCTTCTTGGCGTAAGCGCAGTATGCCTGCGTGACGCCCGGGTCAAAGCCGCTGCCCAGCAGGGCGGTCAGGCCGGCCTCCTCAAACTTCTTGGCGTAGGCCCACTGCCAGCTGTAGTCGAAGTAAGCGGAGAAACCGGCTTCCTTGCAGCGCTTCTCGTAGATGGCGCGCCACTCGGGGTCGTCGGTGTTCTCAGGCTCGTAGTTGGCGGTGTCCATATAGTTGACGCCGCAGGCCAGGCAGGCATCCATGATGGTCAGATCCTGATACGGCAGGGCGATGTTCATGACGAGGTCCGGCTGATAAGCCTTGATGAGGGCGATGACCTCTTCGGTCTTGTCTGCGTCCACCTGTGCAGTGGTGATCTTCGTCGTGGTCTTGGGGGCCAGCTCTGCTGCCAGCTTGTCGCACTTGGACTTGGTGCGGCTGGCGATGCAGATCTCGGTGAACACCTCGGGCACCTGGCAGCACTTGTGGATGGCGACGGAGGCCACGCCGCCGCAGCCGATGATCAGAACTTTGCTCATGATACGATTCTCCTTTGCGTTTTTATAATGTTATGCCTGAAATCCGGGCCAGCCCTTATCCAGTGCGATGAGGGTCTCCCGCAGCACCTTGCAGGCGGTGGCGGTGGAAACGCCGGTGGTATCCAGCGTGGGGGCCAGCTCGTTCAGATCGGCCCCGATGATGTTGGCCCTGGTCACAGTGCGGATGGCGTCCAGCAGCTGCAGAAAGCTCACGCCGCCGGCCTCCGGGGTGCCGGTGCCGGGGAAGCAGGACGGGTCAAGGCAGTCAAGGTCGATGGTGAGATAAACGGGCACTTTGCTCTCGCAGAGCTGCTCGGTGAGCTCTGCAAGGCCGGTGAAATCAAACTTGTGCATCTCGGTGTGCTGGGCCGCGAACTCGAACTCGGCGCGGTCACCGCTGCGGATGCAGAACTGATGGATGCGGCCGTCGCCCACCAGCTCGTGGCAGCGGCGCAGCACGCAGGCGTGGCTCAGCTTTGCGCCCAGATAGTCGTCCCGCAGGTCGGCATGGGCGTCAAAGTGAACGATGTGCAGCTCCGGGTATTTCTTCACGGCCGCACGCACAGCGCCCAGCGTCACCAGATGTTCGCCGCCCAGCAGCAGCGGGAACTTGCCGTCGTGCAGGATCTCTTCTGCCCGGGCTTCGATGTCGGCAAGGGCACTTTCGCTGGAGCCGAAGCACAGCTCCAGGTCGCCACTGTCGAAGATATCAAAATCGGTCAGGTCGGCGTTCTGATAGGGGCTGTAGGTCTCAAGGCCGTAGCTCTCGTGGCGGATGGCTGCCGGGCCGAACCGGGCACCGGGGCGGTAGCTGGTGGTGGAATCGTAGGGTGCGCCGAACAGCACGATGCTGGCGGCGCGGTAGCTGCTGTCGCAGCCGATGAAAGTTTCAACGTTGGGATGCATCAGTGTTCCTCCACTTCCCGCAGCATTTCCTCAAGGAATGCCGGCAGGTAGAATGCCCCGACATGCAGCCGGGTGGTATAATAGCGGGTGCGCATGTTCAGCGCCTTCCAGGACGCCGCGTCCAGATCATCGATGGGATGATACTTCTTGCTTGCAAAGCCGAACAGCCAGTAGCCCGCCGCAAAGGTGGGGATGTGAGCCTGATACACACGGCTGATGGGGAAGGTGGATGCGATGCGCTTGTGGCTGCGCTGCATGGCGCTGGCGTCCTCGGCGTAGAAGGGGCTGCCCTGCTGGTTGACCATGATGCCATCCTCTTTCAGGGCGTTGAAGCAGCAGCCGTAGAACTCGCGGGTGAACAGACCCTCGGAGGGGCCGAAGGGGTCGGAGGAATCCACGATGATGAGGTCGTATTCCTCTTCGCAGCGGCGGATGAACTTGAGGGCGTTCTCAAAGTAGATGTGCACGCGGCGGTCGTCCATGCGGCAGGCATTGCCGGGCAGGTAGGCACGGCAGGCTTCCACCACCTGCGGGTCCATTTCCACAAGGTCGATGCGCTCCACACGGTCGTAGCGGGTCAGCTCCCGCACCACGCCGCCGTCGCCGGCGCCGATGACCAGAATGTCCTTTGCTTCCTTGTGCACCGCCATGGGCACATGGACGATCATCTCGTCATAGATGAATTCATCCCGCTCGGTGAGCATCACGTTGCCGTCCAGCGTGAGCACCCGGCCAAACTCGGGCGTCTCAAAGATATCGATGCGCTGATAATCGCTCTGCTTGGAATAGAGCTGCCTGTTCACCCGGATGCTGTGTTTCACGTCCGGGGTGTGAAATTCCGAAAACCAAAACTCCATACGGCTCTCCTCCTTATGCCAGAACGTTCAGGTGTAAAATGTCGGGGTCTTCCGGGCCGGTCATGCTGCAGCCCTTGGCCTTGGCGTACTCGATGTAGTTCAAAATCTCTTTGGTGATGCGCTCGCCCGGGGCCAGAATGGGGATTCCCGGAGGGTAGCACATGACGAACTCGCTGCACACCATGCCCTCCGTCTCCCGCAGGGGCAGGCTCTTTTTGGGGGCGTAGAATGCTTCCTGCGGGCTGGCAGCGACCACGGGGTCGATGTATTCCTGGCTCAGCAGGCCCGCACCGTCGGTGCGGTAGCGGCGCTTGATCTCAGCCAGCGCGCTGACCAGACGCTCCACCTCCTGCGGGCGGTCGCCGATGGACAGATAAGCCAGAATGTTGCCGATGTCGCCGAACTCGATCTGAATGTCGTACTCGTCGCGGAGGATGTCGTAGACTTCAATGCCGGCCAGACCGATGTCCAGCGTGTGAACGCTGAGCTTGGTGGTGTCGAAGTCGAACACCGAGTTGCCGTTGCACAGTTCCTTGCCGAACGCGTAGTAGCCCCCCACATTGTTGATCTCTTCGCGGGCATACTCAGCCATGTCGGCCACCTGATGAAAGACCTGACGGCCCCGCAGCGCCAGATTGCGGCGGGAGATGTCCAGGCTGGACATGAGCAGGTAGCTGCCGGAGGTGGTCTGGGTCAGGTTGATGATCTGGCGCACATAGCCCGGATGAACGTTGGGGCCGATGAGCAGCAGGCTGGACTGCGTCAAGCTGCCGCCGCTCTTGTGCATGGAGACGGACGCCATATCGGCCCCCGCCGCCATGGCGGACACCGGCAGACCGCCGCCGAAGTAAAAGTGGGTGCCGTGGGCTTCGTCGGCAAGGCAGAGCATACCGGCGTCGTGGGCCATCTTGACGATGGCGCGCAGGTCGGAGCAGATGCCGTAATAGGTGGGGTTGTTCACCAGAACGGCCACCGCGTTGGGGTGCTCTTTGATGGCCTTTTCCACCTGCTCCCGCTTCATGCCCAGCGAGATGCCCAGACGCTTGTCCACCTCGGGGTTCACATACACCGGCACTGCTCCGCACAGCACCAGCGCATTCAGCACGCTGCGGTGCACATTGCGGGGCAGAATGATCTCGTCACCCCGCTTGCAGGCTGTCAGCACCATGCTCTGCACACTGCTGGTGGTGCCGCCCACCATCAGAAAGGCATGTGCCGCGCCAAAGGCATCTGCGGCCAGCTCTTCTGCTTCCCGGATGACCGACACCGGGTGGCAGAGATTATCCAGCGGCTTCATGCTGTTCACGTCCACGCCCACGCACTGCTGGCCCAGAAAGGCGGTCAGCTCCGGGTTGCCGCGGCCCCGCTTGTGGCCGGGCACGTCAAAGGGCACCACCCGCATCTGCCGGAACCGCTCCAGCGCTTCGTAGATGGGCGCACGGTTCTGGTTCAGCTTGAACCGCGTATGGTTCTCACTCATGTTTTTCCTCCGTCCCTGGTTCCCTTTTGGTACAAAACAAAAAAGCACAAACCCTGCACACTTTTGTGCAGACTTTGTGCTTTGAAAAATCATTTGAATGCGCGGGCAGAACACCCCAGCCCATTTGCCGAGGAACACCCACTTCGCATGATTCAAAAGACGGGATGACGAGAGTCTATATAGCAATTACACTTTTACTACTCTTATTGACCGTTTCACAAGTCTGCACGACGCTTCGTGCAATTTCATGGTTGTAAAGGAACCAACTTATAAAATTCGAGCTGCGACGCTCAATCAATAATGGCAGCTTGCGCCGCCGGTCGGCAGTGGACCCGGCTGTCCGTATGGCCTTAGCCCCGCTGGGCGGTCCTTGAGTAAATTGCTTTGAAAAGACTCCGACATGCTTTGTCTCTCAAAATCGTCTGTTATCTTATCATACAGAGAAAAAGCTGTCAATCATTTTTTCGTAAAAAACTTGTCAATCTTTGGAAAAGTGTGACTTATCCAGTGTTTTTGTGCAGGTTCTTGCGTCTTGCAGGGCCGCTTGCTATAATAAAGTCAAAGCGTTCTGTCCGCTGGCACACAGCGGCGGAACCTGCACAGACATGTATTTTTTCAGGAGGTTCGTATCATGCGAGTACCCTATGAGACCATGCTGGCCGAGTTTGAACGCGTGCTGACGAAATACGGCTTCAGCCCGGAGCGTGCCCACGAGGCCGCCGAGATCTTTGCACAGAACAGTCTGGCCGGCGTGTTCAGCCACGGCCTGAACCGCTTCCCCCGGGTGGTGGAATACCTGCGCAAGGGCGAGATCGACCCCGCCGCCGAAGCAGTGTGCACGGCCAGCTTCGGGGCCATGGAGCGCTGGGACGGCAAGCGCGGCTTCGGCCCGCTGAACGCAAAGCACGCCATGGACCGTGCCGTGGAGCTGGCCCATCAGTTTGGCATCGGCATGGTGGCGCTGGGCAACAACAACCACTGGATGCGCGGCGGCACCTACGGCTGGCAGGCAGCCGACGCAGGCTGCATCGGCATCTGCTGGTCCAACACCTGCCCCAACATGCCCGCCTGGGGCGCAAAGGACAACCACATCGGCAACAATCCGCTGATTTTGGCCGTGCCCCGCTCCAACGGCGAGCACATCATGGCGGACTGCGCCCTGAGTCAGTTCAGCTACGGCAAGCTGGAGACCACCCGCCTGGCAGGCAAACAGCTGCCCGTGGCCGGCGGCTATGACGCAGACGGCAACCTGACCACCGACCCCGCTGCCATCGAAGAGACACGCCGCATGATCCCCATCGGCTACTGGAAGGGCAGCGGCCTGTCCATCCTGCTGGACATGATCGGCACCATCCTCACCGGCGCAAACTCGGTGGCGCAGATCGGCACCTTCGGCGACGAAGTGGGCCTGACTCAGATCATGATCGCCATCGACCCGGCAAAGTTCCAGAATGCAGACATCACCGACAGTGTTATTGACGCCATCGCCGCCGACGTGGCATCCAGTGAGCCCGCAGAGCCGGGCCGCGAAGTGCGCTGCCCCGGCATGGGCGAGCACCGCAGCCGCAGGGAAAACATGGAACTGGGCATCCCCGTGGCCGACGAAAAGTGGGCCGAAGTGCTGGCGATGTAACGCAGTTTTTTCAGAAATCCGCAGACAAAAAGCACCGTTCTTCTCGCAAAAGAAGAGCGGTGCTTTTTTGTTTTCACCGGTGATTTTCTGCAAACATCCGGCCCAGTTCCGGCAGGATGTCGTGGGGCAGCATGCCGTATTCGCCAAGCTTTGCTGCGGCCCGGTCTGCGGCGGCACCGTGCAGATACACCGCACAGGCCGCAGCTTCATAAGCAGGCAGGAGGCAGGCCAGCAGGGCGGCCGTCATGCCTGCCAGCACATCCCCGCTGCCGCCCCGGGCAAGGCCGGGGTTGCCGGTGGGGTTGACGCATACACGGCCATCCGGGGATGCGATCACGGTATGGGAACCCTTGAGCACCACCACGGCGTTCCATTTTTCCGCATAGTACCGGGCGATTTCCTCACGGTCTGCGTTGATTTCCCCCGCAGAAAGGCCGGTGAGCCGGGCCATCTCCCCGGGGTGCGGGGTGAGGATGAGCTCCCCCGCCGGGCGTGGGAACTGCTTGCCCTCTGCCAGCAGCTGAGCGGCGGCATTCAGACCGTCGGCGTCCAGCACGGCGCTGCCCGCAAAGCCGGGCAGAAGCTTCTGCACCAGCGTGCACGTTTCCTCAGCTCTGCCTGCACTCTGAGCCGTGCCCCCAAGGCCAGGGCCCAGCAGCAGGACCGTGGCTTTCCGGCGCTGGATGCGCGGGATGCTTTCCGGCGAGATGCCGCCCTCAGCCCCTGCCGCGCAGGGGCACAGGCAGCACTCCGGCAGGCGGGCCACCGCAGCGGCCAGCACCGGCTCCACACTGGCGAGGGTCACGATGCCTGCGCCGGTGCGCAGAGCGCCCTCAGCTGCCAGCAGGGCCGCACCGCGGTAATGTGCACTGCCTGCCACGGCCAGCACCGTGCCGAAGGTGCCTTTATGGCTGTCGCGGGGGCGGCGCGGGATGTTCTGCCAGACAAATTCTTCGGTGATTTCAGGAGCCATTTTGCACCTCCGGTGGAACGATTTAGAATGCCCTCCGTTTCACTCTGGGCATTTTCAGCGGAAAATTATTTTAATATTTGCGTTTGTCGCGGCCTGCGGGCCGCTCCAAACGCCTTTTCACAAGTAGGGCCGGAACGGGAAGCAGCTGCTCAGAACGGAACGATTTCTCCCATGGCACGGCCTACAAAATACAGCAGCACCAGATTCGCCGCGAAGCACCCCGCCAGAAGCAGCACCGGTAAAGTTTTGCTTTCGCACTGCTCTTTCATGCTGCGCCAATATCGATTCCACGTCCATATTTTTACCGCAAACAGCAGAATAAACAGTGGGTTTGCCTGCATCAGCATGGCTGTATTAGACAGGGCATACTGGATAATGATGCAGCTCATGGACTCAATCAAAACCGCAGGCCAGTTTGTTTTCGCCGGTTTCATCCCTGCAAAATCCATTTCATATCTTCCATGTAGGCAGCCGGTGCACAGACCTGATAGCCGCAGTGCATATAGCCGGGCACGACGCGGAAGCTGGCGGCGGGGTAAGCTTTGCGCACCTTTTCCTCCGACTTGCGGGCGGGCTCCTTTTCGCTCCACAGAAAGTGGAACTTTTTCTGCACCGTCTGCGGCATTTTCGGGAAGCCGAAGGTGTAGCAGGTGCGCACCATATTCTTGATGCTCACCCGGTCTGCAGTCTGGCACACCCGCACCATATCAGCGGCAAAGTCGTGATAAGGCTCCGTGTCGGTGCCGGTCAGCTTCTGAATGAGCGGATTCGCCAGCAGATTTTCCACGCTTTCCGGGTCGTTTTTGCCGCGCACCCTGTCCGCAAAGCCCTGGAACTTTTTCTCCATGACGAACTGCACCGGCCCCGGGAAATGGAAGAACGGCCCGCCGTCGAAGACATAGTGTTTGACCGGATAGCGCTCTTTTTCCGCCAGCACGGCGAAGGCCATGAGCACCTCACCGCCCATAGAGGTGCCGTGGCCCATTTCCAGCGCAGAGATGCCGTTTTTCTTGAGCCAGACCAGAATCTTTTTTGCCTGCTCCGTTTCGCTCTGATAGACATTTCCGCTGCCATCGCAACCGTCATAGGTGGGCAGAATGATATAATACTCCCCTGCCAGCCGCTGCCACAGCGGGGCCAGCCCTTCGCCGGAACACAGTGTGCCGTTCAGCGCCAGAATGGCCGGGTTCGTCTTTTCGCCCAAGGTCAGAAACTTCATCGCATCGTCCCTCCTGTCGTTTTCATGTTTATGCTTCGCCCTGCACCAGTTTGCGGATCTGCTTTTCCACGTTCTGCACTTCTTCATGGAACATGCGGGCCGACACGCGCAGCGCGCCGTGGCCCAGAATGATGATCTGCTCCATGCCGTCGGAGGTCGCCACCCGCACCCGCCGGCCCTTGCCGATCTCATGGGTGACGTGCTCGATAAACATATCTGCCGTTTCGGCTTCCTTGGTGTAGACCACATGGATGTTGTGGTACTGCTCAATGGAGCCGGGGCTGCCCGGCACGCGGTAGGCGTCGAACACCAGAATGAGGTTGCACTTCTGATAACCCTGATAGTTGCACAGAATATCCATCAGCTTGTGGCGCGCAGCTTCCAGACTGTCCTTTGCCAGCGCGCTCAGCTCGTCCCACGCAAAGATGATGTTGTAGCCGTCCACCAGCAGGTATTCGGGCAGAATCTCCCACTGCTCTGCCGCAAAGTCCGGTCGTTCCCGCTTCTGCACCGGGCGGAACGCCGCCAGCGGGTCCCGCTTGATGGGGCCGTAAGTGCGCTCAAAAATCCTAAGCAGCTCGGCGTCCTCTTCCAGAGTGGCACGGTAGGCCATGGCCCGGCGCTGGGGCGCGGCCTGTGCTTCCTGCTCCGGGCGGGCGCTTTTGCCCCACCCGCTGTCCACATGCATATGATTGCGCACCTGATCCCATGGCACCACGAAGCCTGCACCGTGGGCGCAGAACACCGAGTCCGCCGGGTTGTCGAGGTCGTGCTCCGGCTCATAACCCACGGCTTCGATGATCTGGGCCGCATTGTGGCAGGGGCGGTAACCGTCCAGCGTCAGGCTCAGGTGCCCCCGGCCCCGGGTGTAGCTGACCACCTCCATGGGGTAGCTGCGCATAGTGGATACCGGTGCAAAGCCGGTGAGCACCGCCGTCTCTTCCCCGCTTTCCGGCGGGTCAAAGGTTCCCTCCATGCGCTGCACATCGCTCATGGCACGGCCGATGTTCTCCGCCGGAACTTCCAGCCGGAAAGCGTACCAGGGCTCCAGAAGCTGGCTTTTTGCCATCATCAGGCCCTGCCGCACGGCGCGGTAGGTGGCCTGACGGAAGTCGCCGCCCTCGGTGTGCTTGAGGTGAGCGCGGCCTGCGATGAGGGTGATCTTCACGTCGGTCAGCGGCGCACCGATGAGCACGCCGAGATGCTGCTTTTCTTCCAGATGGGTCAGCACAAGGCGCTGCCAGTTCTTGTCCAGCACCTCTTCCCGGCAGTCGGCGGCAAACTGCATCCCGCTGCCCCGGGGCAGCGGCTCCAGCTTGACATGCACCTCGGCGTAGTGGCGCAGAGGTTCGTAATGGCCTACGCCCTCTATGGGCTCAGTGATGGTCTCTTTGTAAAGGATGCCGCCGGGGCCGAACTCCACCTGCAGGCCGAACCGCTCCGCCAGCAGGCTGCGCAGCACTTCCAGCTGGATCTCGCCCATGAGCTGGACGTGAATTTCTCCCAGCGTCTCGTTCCACACCACATGGAGTTGGGGTTCCTCTTCTTCCAGACGGTGCAGCCTGCCCAGCGCCGCGTGGACGTCCGCCCCCTCCGGCAGCAGCACCTGATAGCTCAGCACCGGTTCCAACACCGGCACGTCGCTGTCCCGCTCCGCGCCAAGGCCCTCGCCGGGGCGGGCTTTGGTCAGGCCGGTGACGGCGCACACCTGCCCGGGCCCGATCTGTTCTGTCAGCGTATATTTTGCGCCGGAATACAGCCGCAGCTGGTTGGCCTTTTCGCTCCACGGCTCACCATCGGCTTCGCCGGTGAGCTGGGCTTTCACTTTCAGCTCGCCGCCGGTGACCCGCAGCCAGGTCAGGCGCGTGCCCTGCTCGTCCTGCGACACCTTGAACACCTTGGCCCCGAAAGCTTCCAGCGCCGGGGCAGGCCGGGTGAAGCGGTCGATGCCCTCCAGCAGGGCGTCCACGCTTTCCAGTTTATCGTCCTCGGTGCGTTTCAGGGCCGAGCCGAACCAGCACGGGAACACATGCCGCCGGGCAATGGCCGGGATGATCTCCGCATCGGTCAGCTGCCCGGCATCCAGCATCCGGTTCATGAGGTTTTCGTCGCACAGGGCCAGCGCTTCGTCCCGGTCAGCCTGCGCCGCACCGAAGTCCACAAAGCCCTCGCCCAGACGGCGGTTCAGCTGGGTGAGCAGTTCTTCCCTGTTCTTGCCGGGCAGGTCCATCTTGTTCACGAACACAAAGGTGGGCACATGGTAGCGCCGCAGCAGACGCCAGAGCGTCTCGGTGTGGCTCTGCACGCCGTCAGTGCCGCTGACCACCAGCACGGCATAATCCAGCACCTGCAGGGTGCGCTCGGTCTCAGTGGAAAAATCCACATGGCCCGGGGTGTCCAGCAGGGTGATGTCCGTCCCGCCTGCGGTCAGCAGAGCCTGCTTGGAAAAAATGGTGATGCCGCGGGCCTTTTCCAGCGTGTCAGTGTCCAGAAAGGCATCCTTGTGATCCACCCGGCCCAGCTTGCGGATCGCGCCGGAGCGATAAAGCATGGCTTCGGACAGGGTGGTCTTGCCGGAGTCCACATGGGCCAGAATGCCCAGAACGATCTGTTTGTGCGTTGTTTCCATCCACTTCTCCTACCATCAGAATTTCATTTTTTATTGTAGCACGGATGGGCGAAAAAGAAAAGTTTTTGATTGGGAATGGGCTCCGCTGCGCTCTGACCATATTCAGCGGAATGATTGACTTTTTCACAGAATAGGGCCGTTGCGGGAAACAGAATCTGACCACAGCATCCGGACAGACTCCTCCAGTCACCTTCGGTGCCAGCCCCCTCAGAGAGGGGGCCCTTGGCAAAACTGGAAACTTTTCCTTCTTGCCAAGGCCTCCCTCCTTGAGGGAGGGGGACCGCGACAGCGGTGGAAGGAGTTCCCCCTTCCGCGATCACTGTGGTGAAGTCATCTGGCCAAGTTGACAATTTTCAACGCCAGAACGAGCAAAAATCAACTTTGCCAAGGTGGCAAACATGCACCGGCTGGCAAACATGGCAACTTTGCCAACTAAGCCAACTTTGCCAAACTGGCAAACATGAAGATTAAAACGTAGTCATGTTATTATTTTTTAACTTTGCCACATATTTCACCCCGGTGATCCTCTGGCGCAAACAAAAACCGGAGGGGCCCAAAAGCCTCTCCGGTTCACAGTCATAATTGATTCAGAGGGTAAAGCTTACTCCACGATGATGCTCTTGCCGGTCATCTCAGCGGGGACAGGCAGGCCGATATACGGCAGCATGGTGGGAGCGATGTCGGCCAGGCAGCCGCCCTCGCGCAGCTTCACGTCGCCGCAGCCGATGGCCACAAAGGGCACGACATTGGTGGTGTGAGCGGTGAACGGGGTGCCGTCCGGGTTCATCATCTTCTCGGCGTTGCCGTGGTCAGCAGTCAGGAAAGCGCAGCCGCCAGCATTCAGCACAGCGGTGACCACCTTCTCGACGGCAGCGTCCACAGCTTCAACAGCCTTGACAGCAGCGTCGAACACACCGGTGTGGCCCACCATGTCGCAGTTTGCGAAGTTCAGGATGACCACGTCATACTTGCCGCTCTCGATGCGCTTGACGCACTCGTCAGCCACTTCGGGGGCGCTCATCTCGGGCTTCAGGTCGTAGGTTGCCACCTTCGGGCTGGGGATGACGCAGCGGTCTTCGCCCTCATAGGGAGCTTCCACGCCGCCGTTGAAGAAGAAGGTAACATGCGCATACTTCTCGGTCTCGGCAATGCGCAGCTGCGTCTTGCCGTTCTCGGACAGGTACTGGCCCAGAACGTTGTTCAGCTCAACGGGAGGATAAGCCACCTCGCAGTTGGGCATGGTGGCGTCGTACTCGGCCATGCAGACATAGTTGACCTGCTTGCGGCCGCCGCGGCGCTCGAAGCCCTTGAACTCGTCATCGCAGAAGATGCGGGTCATCTGGCGGGCACGGTCGGGGCGGAAGTTCATGAAGATGACGGTGTCGCCGTCCTGCACGCGGCCGCCCTCGCAGGTGACGCAGGGCAGAACGAACTCGTCGGTCTTGTCGGCTGCATAGGAAGCCTCAATGGCCTCGGCAGCGTTGGCGGCGTGGTTGCCCTCGCCGTAGACGAAAGCAGCATAAGCCTTCTCTTCACGATCCCAGTTGTTGTCGCGGTCCATGGCGTAGTAACGGCCGGAAACGCTGGCGATCTTGCCGATGCCCAGCTCGTCGAGCTTGGCCTGCAGGTCAGCCAGGAAGCCCTTGCCTGCGTGGGGGTCGGTGTCACGGCCATCGGTGATGCAGTGCAGGTAAACTTCCTTGGCACCCATGTGCTTGGCCATTTCCAGCACGCCGAACCAGTGGTCAGCGTGGCTGTGGACGCCGCCGGTGCCCACAAGGCCCATCAGGTGGATAGCCTTGCCTGCGTCGATGGCAGCCTTCATGTTCTTGACCAGAACAGGGTTCTTGAGCATCTCACCGTCCTTGATGGACTTGGTGATGAGGGTCAGCTGCTGGTAAACGATGCGGCCTGCACCCATGTTGGTGTGGCCCACCTCAGAGTTGCCCATCTGGCCGTCAGGCAGGCCGACAGCCATGCCGGAAGCCTCGATGGTGGTCATGGGATATTTTGCCATCAGAGAATCGATGAAAGGCTTCTTGGCTGCGACCACAGCGTTGCCGTAGGTCTCGTTGGGCACCCAGCCGAAGCCATCCATGATGCACAGAAGAACAGGTTTCTTGGACATAAAAGTGAATCTCCTTTAGATTTGAGAAAGCTATTTCAAAATAAAACGAGGGGCAGTGCCCGTAATGTGCCCGATAGAGCGCATCTTCCGCAACTACCCCTCATCCGGCACTTCGTGCCACCTTCCCCCAAGGGGGAAGGCTTATTTTACGATTTTATCAGCCCTTGGTGGCTGCGTTGACGATGACTGCAAAGTCGGGAGCCTTCAGGGATGCGCCGCCGATCAGGCCGCCGTCCACGTCCTTCTTGCTCAGCAGCTCTTCGCAGTTCTTGGCGTTCATGCTGCCGCCGTACTGGACAGTGGTGGCCTCGGCCACAGCCTCGCCGTACACCTCGCCGATGACCTTGCGGATCTGGCCGCAGACTTCCTCAGCCTGATCAGCGGTAGCGGTCTTGCCGGTGCCGATGGCCCAGATGGGCTCGTAAGCGATGACGACATTTGCCATCTGCTCAGCGGTGACATCGCGCAGAGCGATCTTGGTCTGCATACGGACCAGCTCTTCGGTGACGCCCTCCTCACGCTGCTGCAGGCTCTCGCCCACGCAGATGATGACCTTCAGGCCGGCGTTCAGAGCAGCCAGAGCGCGCTTGTTGACGGTCTGGTCGGTCTCTGCAAAATACTGGCGGCGCTCGGAGTGGCCCACGATGACGTACTCCACGCCCAGATCGACCAGCATGTCAGCGCTGATCTCGCCGGTGAAAGCGCCGGACTTCTCGAAGTGAACGTTCTCAGCGCCCACATGGATGTTGGTGCCCTTGGTCTTCTCCACAGCGGTGACCAGATCAGTGTACGGGGTGCAGATGACGACCTCGCAGCCTGCGTCCTTCACAGCGGGGATCAGCTCGTCCACCAGAACAGCAGCCTCGGAGGCGGTCTTGTTCATCTTCCAGTTGCCTGCAATAATAGCCTTGCGCTTTGCCTTATCCATGATGTCTATCTCCTTCTGTTTTACCTTCAAAAAATAAAAGGCGCGGCGGCGCAAAAGCCGCCGCACCCATGATGATGCCGGGAAAAATTATGCGTTCTGGATGACAGCGATGCCGGGCAGCTCCTTGCCCTCCAGATACTCCAGAGAAGCGCCGCCGCCGGTGGAGATGTGGGTCATCTTGTCGCCCAGGCCCATCTGCTGCACAGCTGCTGCGCTGTCGCCGCCGCCGATGACGGTGGTAGCGTCGCTCTCAGCCATAGCCTTTGCAACTGCCAGAGTGCCCGCTGCCAGAGTGGGGTTCTCGAACACGCCCATGGGGCCGTTCCAGACAACGGTCTTGGATGCCTTGACAGCATCAGCAAACAGCTTCATGGTCTCGGGGCCGATGTCGCAGCCTTCCATGTCAGCCGGGATAGCGGTGACAGGAACAACAGTGACGTCAACGGGAGCGTCGATGGGATCGGGGAAGTCCTTGATGCAGGCAGCATCAACGGGCAGCAGCAGCTTGACGCCCTTCTCCTGAGCCTTTGCCATCATTTCCTTGCAGTAGTCCAGCTTGGTGTCGTCGCACAGGCTCTTGCCCACTTCGTAGCCCTGAGCCTTGACGAAGGTGTAAGCCATGCCGCCGCCGATGATCAGGGTGTCCACCTTCTCCAGCAGGTTGGAGATGACGTTCAGCTTGTCAGCGACCTTTGCGCCGCCCAGAATAGCGGTGAAGGGACGGACGGGATCGTTCACGGCATTGCCCAGATACTTGATCTCCTTCTCCATCAGGTAACCGACAGCGGTGTCCTTGATGTAGTCGGTGACGCCTGCGGTGGAGCAGTGTGCACGGTGGCAGCTGCCGAATGCATCGTCAACATATGCGTCAGCCAGAGAAGCCAGCTCCTGGCTGAACTCGGGCATGTTCTTGGTCTCTTCCTTGCGGAAACGGGTGTTCTGCAGCAGAACGACGTCGCCGTTGTTCATGGCAGCAACAGCGGCCTTTGCGTTCTCGCCCACGACAGTGTCGTCGTCAGCGAACACAACGGTCTTGCCCAGCTTTGCGCTCAGAGCCACAGCAACAGGTGCCAGGCTGAACTTTGCCTCGGGGCCGTTCTTGGGTTTGCCCAGATGGCTGCACAGGATGACCTTTGCGCCATCGTTGACCAGCTTCTGGATGGTGGGCAGAGCCGCATTGATGCGGTTCTCATTGGTGATCACGCCGTCCTTCATCGGGACGTTGAAATCGCAGCGGACAAGCACCTTCTTGCCGCAGTAGTTCTGATCGTCGATCGTCTTCTTACCTAAACCCATGGTAAAAACTCCTCTCAAGTTTTGATTTCTGAACTAGAGTTTCGCTCGCATTCGGGGACAGGCCCCGTACATCACTATTATAAACAAAATCCGTCTGCATTGCAAGGACGCAAGATGGATAATTTATTAACAAACATTTACAGCTGCCGGGCGGAATTGTGTCTATTTTGCCCGAATCTGGCAGATGTGGCCCCCGGGTGCCCATTTTCCGAGCCTCCGCCTCCGTTCCGGGACAAAAAAGCGCCCCGCTTCCCGTCCCGGCTTTTCCAGCCTGACACGTCTGCGGGGCGCCTGTTCAATCAGACACTGTAGCCTTTGCTCTTGATGGTCTCCACGACCTGAGAAACATACTTCTGGCAGGTGTCGTGATCGGGTGCTTCCACCATCACGCGAACCAACGGCTCGGTGCCGGACTCGCGCACCAGAATGCGGCCCGTGTCGCCCAGAGCCTCGGCCACAGCCTTGACGGCCGCCTGCACAGCGGGGTCATCCTGCGCCGCCTTTTTGTCGGTGACGCGCACATTCTCCAGAACCTGCGGGTAGATGGTCAGCGGCTCGGCCAGCTTGCTCAGGGGCAGCTTCTGGGCCAGCATGACTTCCATCATCTTCAGGCTGGTCAGGATGCCGTCGCCGGTGCTGGCGTACTTGGAGAAGATGATGTGGCCGCTCTGCTCACCGCCGATGCGGCAGCCGTTCTTTGCCATGTACTCGTAGACGTACTTGTCGCCCACAGCGGTCTTGGCGTAGCCGATGCCCAGCTCATCAAAAGCCCTGTACAGGCCGAAGTTGGACATGACCGTGGTGACCACGGTGTTGTTGTCCAGCTTGCCATGCTCCTTCATGTAGCGGCCGCAGATATACAGGATATGGTCGCCGGTGATGACGTTGCCCTTTTCGTCCACGCACAGGCAGCGGTCAGCGTCGCCGTCATAGGCGAAGCCCACATCCAGGCCCTTCTCCACCACGAACTTCTGCAGGCCTTCAATATGAGTGGAGCCGGCATTGTTGTTGATGTTCAGGCCGTTGGGCTGGTTGTTGATGACGTAAGTGTCTGCGCCGAGAGCATCGAACACGCTCTTGGCAATGTTCCAGCTGGCACCATTCGCACAGTCCAGACCGACCTTCACACCCTTGAAGGAGTAGATGCCCAGACTGATGAGGTAGCCCATGTAGCGGTTGCGGCCCGCCACATAGTCCACCGTGCAGCCGATATGCTCACGGTGAGCAAAGGGCAGCTCCGGCCAGTCCTTGTCGAACACATGGAGCTTGCCGTCGAGGTAGTCCTCCACCAGCAGCAGGGTCTCTTCCGGCATTTTCTCACCGTAGCCGTCGATGAGCTTAATGCCGTTGTCGTAATAGGGGTTGTGGCTGGCGGAGATCATGATGCCGCAGTCAAAGTCGTCCACGCGGGCGATGTAGGCCACGCTGGGTGTGGTGGTGACATGCAGCAGATAGGCATCTGCGCCGGAAGCAGTCAGACCAGCCACCAGGCTGTACTCGAACATATAGGAGCTGCGGCGGGTGTCCTTGCCAATGACGATGCGGGCAGGCTCGCTGCTGCCGCTGCGCTCACGGAGCATGTTGTAGTACCAGCCCAGAAAACGGCCGACTTTATATGCATGGTCTGCAGTCAGATTTACGCCGGCTTCGCCACGGAAGCCGTCCGTTCCAAAATACTTACCCATAGTCTTTCCTCACAATCGCTTTGATTCCTGATTCTATGCACCCAGTGTACCCCTTATTAAACCACATTTGAAGGCTTTTTACAATCATTCTTTCCGGGTGCACTGGTTCAGCCGGAATGGACTGATGTGGCAGCTGCTCAATCGTCTGTTTCCAAATCGTGGGTCAGCTTTGCCAGAACACGCCTGCCCCAGTCCTTTTCGTCAAGGTAATTGAAGTAGACCAGATTTCTGGCTTCGGCTGCACTGGCAAACAGCCCCGGAAACTGCTCCGCCAGGCTTTCAAAGTAATCCTCATTATAAATGTGTTTCGTGCGCAGAACGTCCCGGATGTAGTCGCTGTGCTGCTCGTAAAGCGGCTGCAGCTTGAACGCCGTCCAGGAATTTTCGATCTGCTCTCTCAGCTCGCTGTCGATGCCATCTGCATAGTGCAGCCCGACCATGTATTTCTGTGCTGTTCCCAGCCATGCCGAGACCCGGTCTTCCGGGGCATCCCTGCTCACCACGTCAAAAAAGACTTTATGCCCGTACCCATTTTCATAGGGATAGAGCATCGTGATCTTTCCATCGGCATATACCGGCCTGTCACGCTTTGCCAGATTGCACACAGAGCAGCAGGGGATCAGGTTGTACATGGAAACTGCAAGATAGGGATAGTCCGCTCTGGGGAAGAAATGGTCATACTGCGGCCGGACTCCGCCGGACCTCACCGTGAAGATATAGCTGCGGTTGCAATACGGGCAGGTTTTCACGCCGATCTGATCCGCCCAGTTTTTTCCAAGATCGCTCCGGCAGAAACCACTGTACAGTGCATCAAATTTCTTCTTTACGAGCGACTCCGGGCGTCTCCTTGCGCCTTCCGGTTTCGGCGGTGCCTTGATCGGCCCGATGGCATCTATGATCTGCTGCAGCTCCGCTCTGCCGCCCACCAGAAGTTTGTGGATTTTCTCCGGGTTCCATCCATCCTCCGATACCGAATCCGCAAAGTAATCTACGATTTTCTCAAACTCATCTTCCGATTTGTTTTCGTTCAGACACTCTATCAGCCGGTTTTTGAGGAACTGTTCATAAGCTCTTTTTGCATCGTCTTTGATCTCGGGCAGTTTAATCATCGTCGTTTTCTCCCAAAAGCCACAGCTGCCGGTCAATGGATGCTTTTTGCTGCTTCAGGAACCGGATCATCTGCTCGCGTTCTGTTTGATCCATGCGTCGGTCCTCTCCTGCCTGTTCCCGATCGTTTTCACGCCGGCTCTGCATTTTCTGAAGTTTTTTGGCGATCACCGGTTCACCGATCATTGCGATCTTCTGCTCTGCTTCCTTCGATTCCATTTCGCCCGCTTCGATCTCCCCGATCCACTGGTTAATTTTGCCCCGCGCAAATTCTCCCATGGCCAGCCCGCCCTCAAGAAAGAATGCATCCCGATACAATGTATAGATATTCGCGCCAAACGTTTGTATGCTGCGCGTCACCTGCCGGACTTTGCCCTTTTTATCCCGCTGCAGGAAGATGGAGTTCTCCTTGGGGACATCCGAAAGCACAATAGGCGAATGGCTTGTGATCATGATTTGAAAACGCTTGTACGGAAACTGCAGCTTGATTGCTTTCAGCAGCTCGTTCAGGATCTGCCGCTGCCATTCCGGGTGCAGATACAGGTCGATCTCGTCGATCATCAGCAGGACGTTCTCTTTCCAGCTAAAGCTTTTTTCCACCAGAAAGTTCGTGATCCGGGAAGAAAAGTAAATGCGCGACATCATGTTCAAAAGAGCGCGTTCGCCCGAAGACATGCTCAGATTCCAGAACCGCAGATATTTCAGCACGAAAGAGTGCTTTCTCCTCAGATGGTTCATCCACGGAGTCAGACTTCTGATATCGACCTCAGTGCAGCATCGCTCCTTTCCCAGCTGTTCGCAGTGGAACTTTCCTTCCACTTTTCCATCTGCAAGAATGGATGCAAACCGTTTGATCTCCTCCACAGATCGCTCGTAATATCTTCTTTTTTCATCATCATGCTGTCGGCCAATGAATGCTTCGCACTGTTCAAAAACTTCGCCTGAATCCAGCATCCCCCATTGGGGACAGCCGTTTCGGATAAGGTTCATTTTATTGAAATTGTCATACGCCGCTGCAAGCTCGAAGATCAGATCGTAAACCAGCACATCCGCAAAATTTTCAATTTTCATGCGCCGGGAAATCTCTTTTGCTTTCCTTCTCCCCTCTGCCAGAATTTCATCCTGTTTTACCCATGCTTCATCGTACGGAATATCTTCCCCGGCCTCGGCCACCGAAAGGCTGATTCTGTCGATTTTCTTTCCCAGAAATTCCTGCCCTATCTGGCCAAGATAAAAATAGTATAACGTATCCAGAAACGCCTGAAAATCGTTGTTATTCTTTCCCGCCGCGCAATAAGACTGCAGCCTCTTAAACCTCGACTTATCGTCGAAGTCGTGATTTCTTTCCGGCGCGATTCCGAAGAGCCCTTTATAGAATTCGTCCCGGAACATCGAAAGTGTCGAGTCGGCCAGCACCACGAAATTCATGCCATTGTCCCGCTCACTGATCTTCGCCGTGTTCAGATAAGCGCTGTTCGAGAGATAAATATTGGAAGGGGGATCAATTTCTTCCTGCCCCCTCTGCAGCCCCCAACTCGGACATGTTTTTTGTGCATCCGGAATCGTATCACTTATAAGCGTCACGCTCACCCCGGTGTGATTTCTGACCTTGATCGTTTCTCTTCCACTTTCACAGTATACCGCCAGATATTTTCTTTCAGAGTGTTTATCATTCAGAACGGTCAGGTACTGCATCAGGGTAGTTTTTCCCGTTCCGTTTTCGCCGATGATCGCTGTCACGTTTTCAACCGGGTGCTCCTTGAACACGTTAAACGCTCCCGTTTTTTCGATTTTCAGCGTCTTGCTCTCCGGGTCGTACTGCCCATGATAGCAAGGTGAAAAGTTGAACTCCGCATTGCGGAAACATCCATGTTCATCCTGAGCCATCCAAAGATAAATCAATTCCATCTTGCTCTTCCTCACTTCGCACTCGACCCACCGAAGCTGTTTTCGCAATTGCAGACAGCAAAAAGCCGCACAGATCCCTCCATGCGGCTTTTGATGTTTAAAGGTACATTCCGATCCCGAAAAGCTTCCTCAGCGGGTTCACTTGCAGCAGCCTGCCGCAGGCCTATCCTCCCAAGCAGTTTTTTTGATTATAAATCAAAACGGACGTGATGGCAAGATGGGGCGAGAGTGCGGGTGATTATAAGTAATGTTGTAATCATGTTTTAGCCGGAAGGTGCTTCAAGGGCACGCTCCGCTGCCTGCCATCCGCCATGTAGACGCAGCATATTCGGATGGACGCAACCATGCAGCTAAACACACATGGCTTTCAATATTTAGACCGTGTAACCCCGGCTCTTAATAGTTTCCACGACCTGAGAAACGTACTTCTGGCAGGTGTCGTGGTCGGGTGCTTCCACCATAACACGCACAACCGGCTCTGTGCCGGACTCACGGACGAGGATGCGGCCTGTATCGCCCAGAGCTTCGGCAACCGCCTTGACTGCTGCCTGCACTGCTTCATCGTCCTGCGCTGCCTTCTTGTCGGTGACTCGGACGTTTTCCAGCACCTGCGGGTAAATGGTCAACGGCTCGGCCAACTTGCTCATGGGGACCTTCTTGGCCAGCATGACCTCCATCATCTTCAGGCTGGTCAGGATACCGTCACCGGTGCTGGCGTACTTGCTGAAGATGATGTGGCCGCTCTGCTCACCGCCAATGCGGCAGCCGTTCTTTGCCATGTATTCGTAGACGTACTTGTCGCCCACAGCGGTCTTGGCATAGCCGATGCCCTTTTCGTCAAAGGCCTTGTACAAGCCAAAGTTGGACATGACAGTCGTGACAACAGTATTGGTCAGCAGCTTGCCGCGCTCCTTCATGTAGCAGCCGTAGATGTACAGGATATGGTCACCAGTGATGACGTTGCCCTTTTCATCCACACACAGGCAGCGGTCAGCGTCGCCGTCATAGGCGAAGCCCACGTCCAGGCCCTTCTCCACCACGAACTTCTGCAGGCCTTCAATATGAGTGGAACCGGCATTGTTGTTGATGTTCAGGCCGTTGGGCTGGTTGTTAATGACATAGGTGTCTGCGCCCAGCGCATCGAACACACTCTTTGCAATGTTCCAACTTGCGCCGTTGGCACAGTCCAGACCTACCTTGACGCCCTTGAAGGAGTAGATGCCCAGGCTGATGAGGTAGCCCATGTAGCGGTTGCGGCCGGACACATAGTCCACGGTGCAGCCGATGTGCTCCCGGTGTGCGAAGGGCAGCTCAGGCCAATCCTGATCGAACACATGGAGTTTGCCATCGATGTAGTCCTCCACCAGCAGCAGAGTTTCTTCCGGCATCTTCTCGCCGTAGCAGTCGATCAGCTTGATGCCATTGTCGTAGTACGGATTGTGGCTGGCGGAGATCATGATGCCGCAATCAAAATCATCCACGCGGGCGATGTAGGCCACAGACGGAGTCGTGGTCACATGGAGCAGATAAGCATCTGCACCCGAAGCGGTCAGGCCGGCGACCAAGCTGTATTCAAACATATAGCTGGAACGGCGGGTGTCCTTGCCGATTACAATACGAGCCGGGTTTGTGTCGCCATTGCGCTCCCGGAGCATGTTGTAGTACCAGCCCAGGAAACGACCTACTTTATATGCGTGGTCGGCGGTCAGATTGATGCCAGCTTCACCACGGAAGCCGTCAGTACCAAAATATTTTCCCATTATAATTTTCCTCATCCCAAAGAGTAAATAGACGATAGAATATGCTTTAGCCGGGATAGTATCCTGTTGCCTGCTGCTCGCCACGGAGAGGCAGCATACTCGAGCAGCACAGCCATGCTTACGCATGGCCGTTGTATGAATAATTAGTATTTTCTCCACACCATTTTATTGACTACATTTACATAGCCCTGGATGATGCGGACCACCTTCATGGACACGGTCTCGTCCACATAGTCAGGGCAGGGCTTGCCCAGAACACCCTTCTGCTTCATCTCGATAGCCATATCGGTGGCGTTGAGGAGCTCACGAGTAGTGATTCCGGCCAGGATGAAATCGCCAGCTTCCAGTGCTTCGGGACGCTCGGTGCTGGTACGGATGCACACAGCGGCGATCGGATGCCCGATGGACAGGTAGAAGCTGCTCTCCTCTGGCAGTGTGCCGGAATCAGAGACGATAGCCAGCGCGTTCATTTGCAGTTTGTTGTAGTCATTGAAGCCCAGAGGCTCATTGACCCGGACACGAGAATCTAATTGGAATCCGCTCTTTTCCAAACGGTGCTTGCTTCTGGGGTGGCAGGAGTACAGGATAGGCATGTCGTACTTTTCCGCCAGAGCGTTGATAGCGGTAAACAGGCTCAGGAAATTCTTTTCAGAGTCGATATTTTCCTCCCGGTGTGCAGACAGCAAAATGTACTTGTCCTTTTCCAGTCCAAGACGTTCCAGCACATCGCTCTTCTGAATCTTATCCAGATTCATGTGCAGCACCTCCGCCATGGGAGAACCGGTCTGGTAAGTTCGCTCTTTGGGCAGACCGGTGTCCGCCAGATACTTCCGAGCGAACTCGGAATAACACATATTCACATCGGAAATCACATCTACAACGCGGCGGTTGGTCTCCTCCGGAAGGCACTCATCTTTACAGCGGTTGCCGGCCTCCATGTGAAACAGAGGGATGTGCAGCCGCTTTGCGCTGATGGCAGACAGGCAGGAGTTGGTGTCGCCCAGCACCAGATATCCCTCCGGCTGCAATTCGGACAAAAGCTCAAAGCTGCGCCCTAGAATATTTCCGCAGGTCACGCCCAGATTCTCGCCCACCACTGGAACCAGAATGTCCGGACCATATTCCCCGAAGGTGTTTTTGAGTTCAAAATCCTCCCAGAAAACAGTGGAAAGGTTTCTGTCCCAGTTCTGATTGTAATAAACTACGCAGCAGTCAAAGTATTCACGGCAGCGTTTGATAACTGCAGCCAGCCGAATGATCTCAGGTCGAGTGCCACAGCCGATCATGACCTTGGTGCGGCCATCGTTTTTCCATGTAAAGTTGTGTTCCATAAAATTCTCCTATTGCCAACCAGGATTCTTATCTTACACCGGCTCGAAGAAGGTATCAGGATGATTCGGATCAAAAATTTCGTTACAAGTCATCACCGTCACCAGATTTTCCGTTTCGGACAGGTTGA
Organism: Oxalobacter sp.; assembly: GCA_963615785.1. Classification (GTDB taxonomy): domain Bacteria; phylum Bacillota; class Clostridia; order Oscillospirales; family Ruminococcaceae; genus Faecalibacterium. The sequence goes on from CAVEID010000006.1 coordinate 107,659, forward strand.
TGATGTTGTGCGTCCAACCGGGAATCATGTGAACAACCTCGATCTTATCGCCGGAGACCTCGAACTCTACCGTTTCACCGGTATTGATGTTGCGTTCCTGAATCATACCGTGTCCCGCCACTACGATAAACAGCTCCCACTTGGAGTTGTGCCAGTGCTGCCCTTTAGTAATACCGGGACGGCTGATGTTGATGCTCACCTGCCCACAGTCAGCAGTGTGTACCAGTTCCGTAAAGGAACCACGGTTGTCCACATTCATCTTTAAGGCGTACTTGAACTTGTCCGTTGGCAGATAGGTCAAATACAGCGAATAAAGCTTCTTTGCAAAAGAACCGTTCGGCATCTTCGGCATCATGAGCGTGGTCGGCTGCTGCTTGAACTTCTGCAGCAAATCCACGATCTCTCCCAGCGTGACTTTGTGGGTAACAGGTACACAGCAGTAGCGACCATCCTCTTTCAGAACGGTTTCCACGCCATCGAACCCACAGTGTTGCTCCTTGCCTTCCAGCAGGTCAAACATGCCTTCCACAAGGTCATCAATATAAAGCAATTCCAGTTCCGTACTGCGGTCATTGACGGTGAACGGCTCATCGTTAGCCACAGCCCAACAGAACGTACTGACTGCGCTGTTGTACTTCGGACGGCTATGCCCCATCAGATTCGGGAAGCGATAAACTGCGACCTTTGCGCCAGTCTCTTTAGCGTAATCAAAGAACAGTTCCTCACCAGCCTTCTTGCTGCGGCCATACTCGCTGTTTCCGAAGCGTCCAGCCAATGTTGCCTGAATGGAAGAGGATAGCATAATGGTCGCCTTATTATTGTGCTTCTTCAAGCAGTTCAGCAGGTCAGAAGCAAAACCGAAGTTACCCTTCATGAAATCTTCCGGGTTCTCCGGGCGGTTCACGCCTGCCAGATTGAATACAAAATCGGCCTTCTGGCAGTACTCGTCCAGTTCTTCCGGGGTGGAATTCAGGTCATACTCGTAGATTTCTTCGATATGCAGGTTGGGACGGGTCTTATTCTTCCCATCCCGGATATTTTTCAGGTTATTACACAGGGCGGTTCCCACCATGCCCTTGGCACCTGTGACTAGAATATTCATCCTTTCACCTCTTTAACGGACTGCCGTGCAGTCAGGGATATCTGCACCGTCTGGCACGGTTGCATTATTGCAGACTGTTGCATTGCTGCCGATGCGGGCATAGCTTCCCACGGCTGCACCTGTGCGGATCACACTATTGGTATAAATCAGCGCATAATCTCCAACGGTCGCATCACAGTGGACTTCCGTGCCAGCATTTAACAGGACACCATTGCCAACCGCCGCACCGTTCTGGACACAGGCATTCTGTAATACCACACAGCCATTACCCAGTTTGGCGTAGGGGCTGATGTAAGCACTGGGTGCAATGATGTTCGGAAAAGTATATCCGAGGCTTTTTGCTTTCTCGTACACCTGTGCCCGGAACTGATTGTTGCCAATGCCAACCACTAAGAGTTTATAACTTGCGTGCAGCTTTGGCAAGTCGCTGATTTTCCCCACGACTGGAATGCCGCAAATTTCAGTGCCCACAGTTTGTCCATCATCCACAAAGGCACAGTCGTATTGGCGCATTGCCTGTTCCGCTACCATGCGTCCAAAACCACCGGCACCAATCAGCAGCAGCTTCTCTTTAGACATTGGGAATGCCCTTCAGCTCATTCTGGACATACTCGGTGGTCAGAATCTTCTTCACAGTACCCTCGACATCCAGACGAGTGGTGTTGTGGCTGGTGTAGGACTCGTCAGCCATGGTATGTACCTCGCCCTTGACCACGAACTTGTCATAGTTCAGGTCACGGTTATCGGCAGCCACACGGAAGTAGTGCCCCATATCCTGGCTGCGCAGACGCTCCTCGCGGGTCATCAGGGTCTCGAACAGTTTCTCACCGTGGCGAGTACCGATAATATTCGTACCAGTGTCTCCGAAGAGTTGCTGAACAGCTTTTGCCAGATCGCCAATGGTAGAAGCATCAGCCTTCTGGATAAACAGATCACCAGGGTTAGCATGCTGGAAAGCAAACATAACCAAGTCCACAGCCTCGTCAAGATTCATCAGGAAACGGGTCATGTTGGGGTCAGTGATGGTGATGGGATTGCCGGCCTTGATCTGGTCGATGAACAGTGGGATAACACTGCCGCGGCTGCACATAACGTTGCCATAACGGGTGCAGCAGATGGTCGTGCCGCCGCGCTCCGCCGCCACACGAGCGTTTGCGTAGATAACGTGTTCCATCATGGCCTTAGAGATGCCCATGGCATTGATGGGATACGCCGCCTTGTCGGTGGACAGGCAGACAACACGCTTAACACCAGCATCAATAGCGGCGTGCAGAACGTTGTCCGTGCCGATAATATTCGTCTGCACAGCCTGCATCGGGAAGAACTCGCAGGAAGGCACCTGTTTCAGAGCCGCTGCGTGGAAAATGTAATCAACACCGGGCATTGCATCCTTCACGGACTGCGGGTTACGGACATCGCCGATGTAGAACTTCACCTTCTTGGCATTCTCCGGGTGCTTTGCCTGAAGTTCATGGCGCATATCATCCTGCTTTTTTTCATCGCGGGAGAAGATACGAATCTCCTTTAAATCGGAATCCAGAAAGTGCTTCAATACGGTAGAGCCAAAAGAACCAGTACCACCAGTAATCATAAGGGTTGCGTTATCAAATGTAGACATTTTAGTATTTCCTCCTAAGCTATTTTATAACTTCAAATCTGATTTCATCAGACTTTACAGCATCTAATTTATTTATATCCAATCACTCAGCCTTACTTTCTTTTCGCAGAGTTCGCACAATATTATACAAGTCTATCGCCAAAACAACTACTGCAAAAAACATTAGAATTGTTGTTGCAAGTCTAATTCCTACAGTTCCCAATTGTTTTGTAACCCCCAAATAAATTGAAAAAGGAATATTCAAAATACCGGCAACCGCAAACACAACCAATTGGACATTAATTTTCCCAGATCCATTTGTAAAAGAAGTAATAAATCCAGACAAGGAATATAATGAATAAAAAGCACACATAACGGGAACCAAGCTCGATTGATATTGTAATTTTCTTCCCAGCCATATACTTACAAGCGGATCAAATATAACCGCCAATAGTACATAACCTGCAAAAAACAGCAAGAAAAAGAGAAACACCTTTTGTATTGCATTCTTGATCCACCTGTAATCTTTTTCTGCAAATGCAACTGCGCTCCGAGACCAATAAGGAACTAAGAACGCTGCAAAAAGTGAATATGCAGTATTAAACACCTTATTCACTATCGAAAATGGTGTTACTTCCGCAGCGCCAAAAAAATGAGTTATCAGAAGATTGTCTACTGTAAAGAGCATCAGACAAGAAATCTGAATCGCAAAAAACTTAATTCCGACATTACAAATCTGTCGAATTTTTTCCTTTTCAAAAAATCCGATTGCCGGACGTAAGTAATCATAGTTTGTAAAGATATGAACCGTATTGTATAGATAAACAACCAATGTTGACATTCCAAATAGAACAGCCATCGCAACAAGGCTGCCATCTATCAAATGTCCCAGAAGAAGGACGCCCATCAAATTGATTACTTGTACCAAGCATGCTCGAATCGAAACTCGTTCTGATTTTTGTAATGCATACAGTAAGGTGTTTGACAATGCAAGGATAAAATTAACACAAATAAACGCAAACGAAATAAGTAATGGCCATTTCATATTGATTGCTGTAGAAAAAATTGCTTTCCAATCTAATGCAAACACTGATATGAGTAATGCCACAAAAACCACAAATGCAATCGCTGAAATGATCGTATACGCTGTAGATACAGATTTTTTTGCCTCTCTTTTTTCGCCTTCCGCTATTTCTTTAGACAGCAGGTTTCGAAGGCCATTTCCAATTCCTACATCAAAATAATTGATCCAATTGATGACAGATAGAAGCGTTGCCCATAGTCCATATTTTTCATCACCTAGAAATGCAAGCAGCAACGGAGTGTATACAATACTAATCAACATACTGATAGGCTTGATCAGCATATTGATTGCGCCGCTTTTCTCGGTTGTGCTCATTTTATTTAATAGTCTTATCTTCACTATTATTTTCCTTCCATTGAAAATCAAAGATTTTCTTGTGCTACCATTTCTAAATAATCTACAAAAGCCTGCGGTGTATTTTTGTAGAAAACCTTTTCCATCGTACTAAAATCAATTTTTTGTTTTTTTGTCTTTTCTACAAAGTGGCAGAGCTGTTCTGCCTGCTGCTCGATATTCCCTGTTCTCTCATCAATAAGCAACCCTAATTGGTATTTGCTGAGATATGGAATGCACGCTTCATTGTCAATAGAATAGGTCGATACAATTGGCTTACCATAAGACATATACTCAAAAATCTTACCAGAAATCGCACTTGGAACTGTCACACCAAGATTGAGTAACACATCTGATTTTGATAGAAGTTTCTCAACCTCCGAATGTTGGATTTGTCCCAAGTAGACAATGTTACTATCCTCTTCATTTTGAAATTCTTTCAATTCTGTTTCAATGTTGCTCGACCCAGCAAAAACAAATTTATACTGTTTACATCTCTTTGCAATCTCAACAAAATGCCTTACATGGCGATACGGATCATTAAGCAGGCCACAAAATGTAATTACTGCCCTATACGATTCATCTTTTTCACATCTCATCGATACCAGATTTTTTTCTAAAAGTGGAATATCTAAATATACTGCGTTGTCATACCATTCTTCCATCGATAGATGGTCTTCATGGTGTTTCCTGCTTGATTGCATCAGAATCACTTTATCAAGCTTTTTAAACAAGTTATTTTCCCAAATTAATTTGCGCTTTCTGGCAAATGCTTCTGGAAGGAAACGCGGAATAAAACCGCCTGATAAGGAATCCAGCATGTAAGACACCACAACAATATCCGGATACCGTTCTTTTATACGCGTTCCTGCAATCAAAGTTTCAACAGGAAGATGAACACAAACTACTACGTCATATTTTTGGGTTTGAAGCAGCCTTTCAGCACCATCAAAAAGCTGCTGTGTAACTTGTTTTCGTTCCGTAATCGGAAATTGTGACGGAATCAACCATTTTGAATAGAACTTTATTGCATCAATTTTTGTGTTTTTATGTGTTGGGCCTGGATCGCATACTCTGTAAATCTCTATGCCATCTCTCACTTCTACGTCAGGCTGCTGTGGGCTTCGGAAGCAGACAACAGCCACGCCCCATCCATTCTGCACAAAACACTTTGCTACTTTTTCGACACAAACTCCGTTAGGACTTGCATTTGGGATGTAATAATCCAGCAAAAACATTACTCGCTGCATCATCTTGCTCCTTTCATCTGTCAAATCTTCTACTTTTTCCTTTGTTATCATTTCCAATACGGAACATACGGAACAACATTTTGCCAATTGATAAGAAGCATATACATGTGATAGGCAAGCCCGATTAGGATAATAGAAGCCTTAGACAGAAATCTTTTCTTTTCACTGATTACGTTGCCTTTATTGCACAGCAACTCCGGAATAGAAATTGCTACAATAGGGAGCATTGCTACCAAAACTCGGATAAAAAGTCTTGCATTAGTATATACAACAGCAGATGCAAGCAGCAGCATGGTTGAATTTAAGGCTAAATCGGTTGATCTGCTTTTCTCTAAAATGTTATGATATGCAACTCCAATTATTGCAGCGAGGACTACATACATGAAAGCAGTTTTAATTCCTCCAGCAGCACCGCCAATCCAATAGCTATAGTTTTCAACACTTTTTCCGATTAACGCAGTGACCACGCTAGCTACATTATTAATGAAGAAATAAAGGAATGCAGTTGCTAGTACATAAATTGAACCTGACAATTTTGTCCACTTCAATTTGTATAAGAAATATATCGGAAGCATCAAGTAAGCAAATGCATGGAATTGTGCACCGATCAGTATAAAAATTAAGTACTTAATAAACTTTTGTTCTTCTACATACTTATAGCCAAGCAAAAACCAAGATAGAGCTATATAGTGTCTGATAATATCCATTGACGTATAAAAATACGGGAAAGAAATCAAAAAGAACACACTTAACAAGACGTCCTTTGAGTGGCGATAGACAAAAATGGAAGTGCTCGCGACAATAAAGAGACTGCTGATAATTAACAAGGTGCGAAAATCTCCTCCCAATGTCTTTATTGCAAGGCATAGAACATAGTAGCCATTTTCAACCCATGAAGTATTTGCAGTCAAATTATTCCAGCCCGCATGTACTCTATTGAAAACAATTTCATAGGCACTCGTATCGTAGGACATACCTGTTGCACGGAATCCAGCAAGAAGTCCATACTGCAGAGTCGTAAGAATTAAATATACCTTCTTATTTTTGTTCCTATCTTTAGACTTGACATGCATGATAAATTTGCCCATCAGCATGTTAAGAAGGAAAAACGAAATATAAATAGCCACTGATGTCTTATCTCCTCATAATTAGAGCATACGCTTTCTTAAATAAGCTATCCGGCAAATAAGCAAACATCCAAGTCACAAAATAGCGCTTCGTTGTATGTTCGGAAATCCTTTTTAAATACTGCTTAGCACCACTTTTATTTCCATCCAGTCGACTTTCCCTCACACAGGTCATCCAATACCTATCTAAAAACTTTATACACGCTTCTTTAACATCATCGCGTATAGTAGAGTCGCTTATAATATCCGGTAACCTTTCAGCAAACACCCATGAATAAATAAATGATGTATCTCTTGTTGCCGTGCTAAACTCTCGTCTATATATTGTTGTTTCTTCCTTTGTGAAAACAATATCATGTCTCAGTGCAACTCTAAACCAAACATCTGTATCTTCTCCTCTGATAGCTCCTGCAGCAAATAATATCTTTTCATTCACACAAACAGTGTTATTAACACAAACACTGTTTGTGTTAATGATTCCGCCGGAATACTGTGTGAGGAGTTTAAATAAATTGCTTGTCTTAAAGTCATGCTCCTTATCAGACATTATATTTCCGCAGTGCTTTTCTGTACCGTCTGGCAGATGTTCAATGTGTGAAGTTACAAGCATTGGAACGTCACCATACTTTTGAATCAGCCGATCCAACTCACTCAAATGGTTTGGAAGCCACAGATCATCTGCGTCAAGAAAACAAAGATACTTTCCCTTTGCTTCTTTGATACCGGCGTTCCTCGCAGATGAAACTCCTCCATTCTTTTTCCTGATTACTTTGACCCGTTTATCATTTTTGTACGGTTCTAATACACATGATACGGGTATCGTTGAGCCGTCATCGATAATTAGAATTTCAAAATCTTTTGAAGTTTGAGCCATAATACTCGATACAGCATCCCGAATCGTTTCATTTTTGTTATATACCGGTATAATTACGCTATACTTCATTTCGGCTCTCCTCTGCCTATACTAAGCCTTTATTGTTTATCAGCAGCTTGTTCTAGCCACATTCGGACTTTCTTCGGGTTTACTTCTGCATTGTGGTTTTTGACAGCCAGTGCCCTAGCATTTTTTACGATCTGCTCACGCAGTTCTCTATTTGTCAGTATTTCAGTTAATCCACTTTCCAAATCTTCTGGCCGAGTGATAACATACGCAGCATTATTTTCTTTCAAGTAGTCAATTGACGCGATACCTTCTGGTCCATACGCAACCAGGCAAGGCCCATACATTAGCGACTCCGCTATTTTAGTGGATACAGAGAATCTGATTTTTTCTTGTATCTTCGGATCAAAGCTCTCGGTATGAATCACTGCTATGGAGTTCTCCATAACCTTTAGCACTTCTTCAGAAGATATTGCCCCATGAAAAATAATACCCGGGGTTTGTTCTAATTCAGAAAGAACTTCCGGACGTTTTTCTGCCGAATAAATATCGATATGCTTTCCTATCTTATTCAAGGCGTTGCCAAGATGAATCAACTGTTTATATCTATCAAAACCTAAGTTTCCAATATAAGAAATCTGAGTTGCCTCTTCATTCAGTACCAATTCTTTGCCTTTGGCTGAAGTATAAAGTGTGTAACACTTTTTATGAAATAGCTTTGTATACTCGGCTTGCATGGTATCGCAAATTGTGAATATGCAGCTTGCTTTTTTCATTGTGTCATAAACCGATTTCATAAACAGCTTATGATACAAATCCCCCCAGAAAGTTCCTGCGTTTGCATTGTTCAAATAATAATCATCGACACAGGACACCACCAGTGGTTTCTTTAAATATGTGGCGACCCATCTAGCGATGTCATACATGAAGGCATAGTCACCCGATGCAAATAAAATAACATCCGGGTTTGCGCTATTAAGCCATTCCTTTAACTTCTTTGTTTTCCAATGTCCGAGTCTCCACAAAGTATTCCGAAGTATATAAATCAGCCCAGTTCTTTTACGCCCAAGCTGATATACCTCTCCAATTGCGCCTTCATCAGTTCTTGTTGATTCCCTGCCTACTTCGATTCCGCTTTTGTCAAATATACGGCCTCTTTCACTTACAGGAAATATCGATTTAATTGCGTCTATATCTGTAAAGCGAAAATAATTCTGACATACAGAATTATCCGTTGGAACCTCTGAATGAATATAGAACTGCGCCACCTCATCTGGCGCATAATCCGTGAGATACCCACGCAGCGTTTTTCCCATGTTTCCGGTTTTGCTTAAAACCGTATGACTGATTAACAATACTTTCATCTTCGTCTGCTTCTAATTAATAATTTTCGGTTTTCGACGATTCGAACAAAATCACTTGCAAGACTGATGCCGTTCCGTCCACAAAGTTGGCAACCAATATTACATGATTGGCGAATTCTTCGTTCATTCAATAATAGAATACATCGCAACTGTATTTTATCTTTTCAAATAGTACATTATGCCCCTGATATTCATTATTGACTTTTATCTTTCCAGAACATAATCTTTTTCAATATAATTGCACATACTGCTGCGCTTCGGGGTAACAAACTCAAGCCTATAATCTCAACCTTACGTTTGATATTGACGTCAGAATTTTTCAAAACACTTGGCATCATTCTTTTTACATTTTTTAGTGCAGATTTATATTGAGTTTGATATTCTTTTTGAGCATGCGCACCAATTATAAAAACAATTAAATTAAAATTGTTTTTCCAAATATGCCAATTTGCTGCATTTTTTGTTTTTTCTGTTTTTATAACCAGACGTTCTTTTATGTACTCGATATTATTCAGAGAATTCAAACCATGCTGTACATTGCGAACAGTCGTTCCGCTATTAGGATTATTCTTTCGGTACACATAGACCTTACGATGCCCGTATGCAATAGAATTTGAATACTGGGCCGCCATAACCGAGAACCACAAGCCTTCCCCAAACCATGGCACAGAGAAGGTAAGGTTGTTTTTGCGGATAATCTCTGTTGAATATAATTTATTCCATGGGCCAACTGGCGTTTTTACATATAAAATTTCACATGCAGCCTGTTCAGGTGTTAACTTTACTACCTTATCTGCTGCATTCTGCTTCATGTTTCTCGTTGTGAAAACGCAATCAGTCATTGACATGTCTGCATTATTTTCTTGCATGATTTTCATCAAATACTCAATGCAATCTGAGGTTAGCCAATCATCTCCATCTACAAACATAAGATATTGTCCTTTGACGCATTCTAGTCCTGCATTTCGCGCCGAGCATGTACCTCCATTTTCCTTATGGATAACAACAACTCTTTTATCTTTTTGAGCGTAATCATCACACATTTTTCCGCTGTTATCCGGTGAGCCATCGTCAACCAAAATTAACTCTATATTTTTATAGGTTTGAGAAAGAATCGATTGAACACATTTTTCGAGAAACATTTCAGATTTATATACAGGAACAATTACTGATACCTTTTTATTCATCATTTGCTTTTTCTCCAATTTTATTTTTTGATATTTTCATACCGCACATGAAATCTAATACGGCATATTATTTTTCAGTTAATACTTTGGCAGGTGGGTTTATAGGATTTAACATGGAAAGCTCGGTATCGAGAAACTTCATCGATGCTTCCCGGCGTTCTTTAATCGCAGTATTCACTGCATTGAAGTCAACACTTTTGTTTGCGACGTTTTCCATTTCGGAGAAATCCGAAATAGTTCTGTCAAGCAACCCGTACTCTGACAAAAGGAAACGCAGTTTATTCTGGTTGCCGCGCAGCTTCACGACCGCCGGGGTGTTACAGATAATCGACATTACAGATCCATGGAATGTGTCCGTTACAACAAGTTCTGCGTTTTTGATCCATCCCAGCAACTCAAATGGCGAAGCATCAATGGACTTACACCATTTATGATAATAGCCAACCGAAACAATCTTTAGATTGTGCTTCTCCGCATATTTCCTGATATAGTCATATTCCGTTACATCATTCAGATTTTTATCATACGAATAGATTAGAACATAGTCCTTCATCGGAGGCATAAAGGATTTCATCTCTTTCTCATATCCGTAGAGAATGACCGGATCGCATACAAGTGTTGCGTCAATTCCAGCAGTTTCTTTCACAGTGTCCATCGAGTTTTGATCTCTCACAGAAATTGCATCCATCCGATGAAGTCCATCTGAAATCATCTTTTGCTGTCCTTGTTTTACGACATCTTCATACGTCGTAGGGCCAAAACACCCTGCATAGCTAATGATGTGCTTTGCTTTTAAACCGTTGCCATACAGAAATGGATTGACACCAATTTCAAGGCTAAAAACTTCATCACTTCCGATTACAGCCAAGTCCCCTGTAAAATCCTCATACTTACCCATCATCGGGATATTGGCAGCCCTAAATTTCCCAAGTGTCCGTTTTTTGCTTACATTATAAAGAATATTCCCTATGCCTTTTTCCATCAGGTACTTGGCATAGAATCCAATACTGCCTAGGCCAAGTTTATACTTGTTAGCTTGCTGCTGAGAAATGTTCGAGTAGCTACGCTCAAACTCAAGAAAGCCGCACTCATGTCCTTTTTGTTCCAGCACAGTTTTCAGTGCATTAGCCTGCAAAACCGCACCGTGATTATGCACACCATAATAAGTAAGAATTCCAATTTTCATGTAATAAACTCCTCTTTACTTCCTCAATACCCTCTCAAACATAAGCTTCCGTAACCAGTTCGGAGCCAGCGACGATCCACTACGAATCACACAGCTCTTTATGTACTGGCCATTTCCAATAAAGCCTTGCTGTTTCATAAACTTGAACAACTTCGCCTGCGTCTTAGCATATTTCCAGCCGGCACGACGCAAATACATATCTGAACCAGCCCTCATGTGGAGCAACGGTTCCTGAATGTTGTAACCCTGGTATCCTGCCATCAGCATCCGGAGCCAAAGGTAATAATCCTCCAGCAGATAGAAATCCTGATAAGAGCCCACCGCCTCGACTGCGGATTTCTTATACATCACACAGGGGTGATTGAACGGGTTGCGCTTCTTCGCAAACTCTACGATTTCCGCATTCGTCTCCGGCGGCACCCGCTTTGCATCAACGGTATTCGGATCAGTTGTAAATTCCTCTATAATTCCAGAACAGATACTTACTTCTGGACGTGTATTAAACACCGCAATCTGTTTTTCACAACGATCCTGGTACGCAATATCATCGCTGTCCATTCGGGCAACCAGCTCATTCTTGCAGTGCTTGATACCTTCATTTAATGCATTGCCGAGTCCACCGTTCTTTGCGAGGCGAACAACATTCAGGGTTGTCCCCATCTCCTGTTGCTTCGCATTGATTACTTCGTCCAGCGCATCATTCAGAGGACCATCGCACACCAGCACAAAGTCATCCGTTGGGAGTGTCTGCGCTTGAATGCTTTCAATCGCTTGCTTCAAATACTCTGGCTTTTCTTTGTGATAAACTGACATGAGCACCGAGTATTCTTTGTACTCTCCGACCCCCATAAGCACCTACATTCCTCTCTCCACATCAAAACAGCCCAGACTCATCTCAAAGAGTCTGAGCCGTTTCTTTTTAAGCTCTTAATAATAAACGTATCATCAGACCGTCGCTTCGTCGTTGTTTTCCCGGTTCATTGCGGTGGTAGCGCCTTCTGCAACACCTTCGGTGCTTTCCGGCATAAACAGGATCTTCACCGTTGCAAAGATAATTTTCAGGTCCTCAACCAGGCTTGGATGGGCGATATACATCAGATCCATCTGCAGCTTATCGTAGGGCGTCGTGTTGTACTTGCCATAAACCTGCGCATAACCGGTCAGACCAGCCTTCGCCTGCAGCCGCAGCGCGAATTCCGGCATTTCCTCACAGTACTGAGCCGCGATCTCAGGCCGCTCCGGGCGGGGACCAACAATGGACAAATCACCCTTGAGGATATTCAACAACTGGGGCAGTTCGTCCAAACGGCAGGCACGGATAACATGTCCAACCTTCGTAATGCGATCATCCTTATCACCCGTAGAAAGACGCGCCACACCATCCTTCTCTGCGTCCACGCGCATGGAACGGAACTTCAGAATTTCAAACTGCTTTCCATCCTTGGTCAGCCGCACCTGTTTGTAGAACGCCGGACCTCCGTCAGATTTGACTGCAATAGCCGTGATCAGAAAAACCGGGCTCAGAACGATCAGTGCCACCAGTGACAGCACAATATCGATCGCACGCTTGATAAACAAAAATTCAGGGCTTGCCATATAGCGTCCTACCCGAAGCATCGGCAGATGGAACATATGCATCGGCCAGGCTCCGCTCATGATCACATCGCCCACACGCGGGATCACAAAAACATTGATATTCTGCCCTACGCAGTATTTCAGAATGATATTGCGCTCGTGACTGTGCACGCCGCTGATAAACAATGTCTGCATGTTATCCAGCCGGCCCAGATCTGCAAGGCACTCATCTACGCTGAGAGTCATTTGCACATCATACTTCTGGCTAAGACCATACTCGTTGATGAGCTTTTCCATGCCATGGCGCACATCATAAACAACAGCCGTTCTCTGCGGCGGGAAGGTTTTATAATACCATTTGTGCGCAGACGATGCCCAGACAGACGCCATAAGCAGCTGCCCCGCAATTGCGGCGATCCCCGGCCACAGATTGCACAGCCGCCCGGCCATCAGGCAGATGACGATATACAAAATGCCATCCGTCGCCATTGCCCCAAGGATCTGTCCATACACCAGTTCTGAGACACGCTGCATCGACATCCAAAAGGCATCGTAAATTCTTCCCAAAAGAATATACAGAACAAAAAACAATGCTAGAATGGCCAGATTTCCCTTCCAGGTAAATTTTGCATACACCTGATCGGAATAATACAGAAACCAGCAGGCCGCAAACGGCAGTTCGATCAGAAACACATCCAGTATTTTTACAACCCGCAACATCACATCATGCTGAAACTTTGACATAATACCCCAATAACTCCTTTAATCTTTCCTTTTGCTTCCCGCTCAACTTTTCCGACCCACTTTCCAGCAGTTTTTTCTGGTCGTATACCCACTCAGCCAAATGCCGCCCAGCCGATCAAGCAGCACTCGGCAATCAAAATGACCTTAAACCGTCCCAACAATTGTCTCGCCAAAGGTCATTTTGATTGCAATGCGGCACAAAGCATTTCTTTGGTTCTATTGCAGTTATTATCTGCATAACTATATTTAAACAACTCCAATGCTATGCATCTCACCCCCAGCCGCAATTCAAGGGGTATCTTCCATAGAAATAACGGAGGATACCAGCAAGTTTAAATTCTCATTGTATCATACCATTTATTTTATCATAAAATGGAAAAAGTTACAACGCGTTGTTGCGCTTGAGTTGCGAACACATGCAGAAAAAGAGCAGTACAATTTTATTTTTTCTTTGCAATGTATCTAAGAATACCTGAAATCCAAAATTTCAAAAACGTGCGGCACATACAGGGGCAGCAAAATGTCGGTTCCAGCGGATGAGTTGTCATAGCACAATGCGGAGAGGAAATTCACAAACGGAAGGATAATTCTTCTCTATCTATGCAAATGTATTTGAATTTTCAAATTCTGTTTTGCTTCATCAAACTTGATATACTGAACTTTCATCTCTCTAACTTTTCTCGTCTGCATCGGTCCCGAGAATCCATCTTCTGTTTCTCTCCGCAGCATAACAAAAAAACACCCTTCCTCTCACGGAAACCCGCAAAAGGAAGGGTGTTGAACTCAATATCCTGTTGTCGTACCAGTCACAGCATGTTCGTACCAGCAGAGCTGATACAACTTGTTATTCAGCACGGCACCTCAAGCACTTTTGAGCGTAAGAACGTGATTAGCAGTTCTCAGCGAAGTACTTAATGGTACGGACCATCTGAGAGGTGTAGGAGTTCTCGTTGTCGTACCAAGACACGACCTGAACCTGATAGGTGTCGTCGTCGATCTTAGCGACCATGGTCTGAGTTGCATCGAACAGAGAACCGTAGCGCATGCCGATGACATCAGAAGAAACGATCTGATCCTCGTTGTAGCCGAAGGACTCAGAGGTAGCAGCCTTCATAGCAGCATTGATGGACTCCTTGGTGACGTCCTTGCCCTTGACAACAGCAACCAGAATGGTGGTGGAGCCGGTGGGAACAGGCACACGCTGAGCAGAGCCAATCAGCTTGCCGTTCAGCTCGGGGATGACCAGACCGATAGCCTTAGCAGCGCCGGTGCTGTTGGGAACGATGTTCTGTGCGCCAGCACGAGCACGGCGCAGGTCGCCCTTGCGCTGAGGACCATCCAGGATCATCTGGTCGCCGGTGTAAGCATGAACAGTGGTCATGATACCGGAAACGATGGGGTAGGTCTTGTTCAGGGTGTCAGCCATGGGAGCCAGGCAGTTGGTGGTGCAGGAAGCAGCAGAGATGACCTGATCCTCAGCGGTCAGGGTCTTCTCATTGACGGAGAAGACGATGGTCTTCAGATCGTTGCCTGCAGGAGCAGAGATAACGACCTTCTTTGCGCCAGCCTGGATGTGAGCCATGCTCTTCTCCTTGCTGGTGTAGAAGCCGGTGCACTCCAGAACGACGTCAACGTTCAGTTCGCCCCAGGGAGCATCCTTTGCGTCCTTAACAGCGTAGATCTTGATCTCCTTGCCGTCAACGATGATGGAGTCCTCGGTAGCCTCGACGGTGTGCTTGCCCTCGCCGATCTTGCCGCAGAAGGAACCCTGAGCGGTATCGTA
Source organism: Oxalobacter sp. (assembly GCA_963615785.1). Lineage (GTDB taxonomy): Bacteria > Bacillota > Clostridia > Oscillospirales > Ruminococcaceae > Faecalibacterium. The sequence goes on from CAVEID010000006.1 coordinate 122,871, forward strand.
CTTCAGCAGGTGAGCCAGCATCTTGGGGCTGGTCAGGTCGTTGATTGCGACGACCTCGTAACCCTCAGCATCAAACATCTGACGGAAAGCCAGACGACCAATACGACCGAAACCATTAATAGCAACTCTAACAGCCATGATAATAGTACCTCCTAATTATTTTACCCATAATCGGTAAATCACGGTATCTTTATTTTAGACCAAAACGCAAAAAGTTTCAAGTGTCTGCCAAAAAATTAACAAGACAAACGCATCATTTTTTGCTTTTGTACGATTTTGTTTCCTTTCACTCTCATGTTTTAGGCAATTGCGCCAAGAGAGTGCCAGCATTTTTGTCAGGACTGACTGTTTGCGCAGGCCACAGCACACACACCGCCGATGCCTCCGACGCAGCACAGGCCCAATCCGGCCAAAATTTCTGCCCAAACCGCCGGAGCAGCCCAGCTCAGGCCGGTCATCAGGATCACCGTCTGCGGCAGCTGCCAGCACAGGCACAGTGCAAATGCGGCCAGTCCCGCAGCGCACAGCGTTTTGCCGTTGTCCGCCTGCGGGATATGCAGCGCCCGGGCCAATGCCGCCAGGAACACCAGTGCTGCCAGCTCCTGCCACACCGCTGCCGTCGGGGCCACACGGTGCCAGCTGGAGCTGTTCTCCATGAAGCGCAGCAGCACATTCCAGTAGAACAGCAGACTGCCCGCCACGGCCAGATACAGCCCGCCGAAGGGCTTTTTCCAGTCGTTGGGGCTCAGCCAGCGGCGTCCCATCGTGCTGAGCCACACGGAGCACAGGCACTCCAGAATGCAGCGCACAGAGCCGCCCAGCACCGAAGCCGTGCCCAGCATGATCTGCACACCAGCAGCAGCCAGAAAGCATACTGCACCGGCAAATGCCAGCACACCGGCCAGCGGCTGACGGCTGCACACCGCATCCGCTTTTTTGCCGGACTTCCGGCCTGCAAGAACTGCCGCCAGCACCACGATGCCCAGCGCCAGATAGCGCCACCACACCGAGCCAACGATGCACAGTCCTGTGGCAGCGTCTGTGCCAAAGAGCAGGTCTGCCATACGCAGCACACCCAGCAGGGCACTCAAAACAAAAACGAACAATACAGAAGGATTCATCAGCGCTCCTCGATCGGCTTATATTTCTGGCGCACACCCAGATACTTGTATGCGGGACGGATGATGCGGTTGGCGAACACGACCTCTTCCACGCGGTGTGCGCACCAGCCCGGCACACGGGCAATGGCAAACAGCGGGGTGTAGATATCCTCGGAGATGCCCAGCATGTGATAGATCAGGCCGCTGAACAGGTCCACATTGGCACACACCGGCTTGGAACTGCCCTTTTCCTCCGCAAAGATGCCGGGGGCCAGACGCTCGATGCTGCACAGCATGTTGTACTCTTCCTCAAAGCCCTTGTCATAGGCCAGATGACGGGCACGCTGCTTCAGGATCACTTCACGGGGGTCGCTGATGGTGTAGACCGCGTGGCCCATGCCGTAGATCAGGCCGGAGCCGTCGCCTGCCTGCTTGCGCAGGATACGGCGCAGATACTCGCGCACCTCGTCGTCATCCTCGGGGTTCTCCACATGCTTCAGGATGTCCTGCAGCTGGCGGTTGACCATCAGGTTGGCACCGCCGTGCTTTGGGCCCTTCAATGCGCCGATGGCGGCTGCAATGGCCGAATAGGTATCGGTGCCCGAAGAGGACAGCACACGGGTGGTGAAGGTTGAGCAGTTGCCGCCGCCGTGGTCTGCATGGACCAGCAGGCACATATCCAGCAGTTTTGCTTCCTCATGGGTGAACTTCTGATCCGGGCGGTAGGTGCTCAGGATGTGCTCCGCCGTGCTCTGGCCGGGCTTGGGCAGGTGGAAGAACATGCTCTGCTTGTCGTAATAGCGGCGCTTCATCTGATAAGCGTTGACCATCATGGTGGGCATGCTGGCGATCAGGTTGATGCTCTGGTTCAGGATGTTTTCCAGGCTCAGGTCCTCAGCATGCTCATCATAAGAGTACAGGCCCAGCACACAGCGCTGCATTTTGTTCATGACATTGGGCGAGGGGGCGTTCATGGTGTCCATGAAGCCTTCCGGCAGGGCACGGTGCTCAGCCAGGATCTCGCAGAAATCGTCCAGCTGCTCCTGCGTGGGCAGGCTTCCGAACAGTAGCAGCCAGATCACTTCTTCAAAAACGAAGCGGTCATTGCGGTATGCTTCTTCCACGATCTCGTCGATGGGCACACCGCGGTAGATCAGCTTGCCGGGGATGGGGATGATGTGGCCTTCCTGGTCCTTCTTGTAGCCCACAACATCACAGACATTGGTCAGGCCCGCCAGCACACCGGTGCCGTCCGGGTTGCGCAGGCCGCGCTTGACGCCAAGCCGCTCGCTGGTCTCGGGGTCGATGTAGTTGTTTGCCATGTACTCTTCGCACAGGGTACGCATGGTGGTGGGGTCCAGAGTCGCCACTTCCGAATGTGCAAAATTCATGGGGAATTCTCCTTTCATCCTAATTCTCTTACTTTCCCATCCACCCTCATTGGTGGACATAATCTTATCATATCGCTTTTGTGCAGTAAATTCAAGCGCCAAGTGCACTGCCGTCCCCTGTTTTGACCCCGAAGCGCGTTTTTTCGCCCTTTCCCGCAAAAGGCTCACCGCCTTTTTCGTACCGTTTTGCAGGCTGTCCGCGGTATTCTGATTTAAAAAACACGGCTGTCTGAGGGGGTTCGGTTATGAAAAAGTTTTTTCTGCTGTTATGTGCAGTTCTTCTGGTGCTGGGCAGTTCTCTGCCGCTGGCATCCTATTGTCTGGCCCTCGCTGTGCTGGGGCGAAAGGGGCCCGCCTCAGCCGTGCCTGAGAGTGCTACCTCTCCCTCGTCTGCCCCGAAGCAGGCCTCCGCCGCCGACTCCGAGACCTTTTATTTTGAAGATCAATCCACCGGCCGGGTGGTGACGATCTCACGCCGGGATTATGTACTGGGCGCGGTCGCCGCTGAGATGCCGGTGAGCTGGCCGGATGAAGCCCTCAAGGCACAGGCCGTGGCCGCCCACAGCTATGCGCTCTACTGCCGGGACCATTCCGCCCGCGAGAACGGTGCCTGGCTCACCGCCGACCCGGCCCGGCGTCAGGGCTGCCTGACTGAACCCGTCCTGCGCAGCTACTGGGGCACTGCTTACGAAGAGAATCGCGCCCGGCTCACGGCGCTGGTGGATGCCGTGAGCGATGATGTTCTTTATTACGAGGACGCCCCCGCCGGGACAAGCTACTTCGCCATCTCCAACGGGCAGACCGAAGCCAGTGAAAACGTCTGGGGCTCTGCCCTGCCCTACCTCATCTCGGTGGACAGCAGCAGCGACCGTTCCGCCGACAATTATGAATACACAGCCATCTTCTCCGCTGCGCAGGTGCAGCAGGCCCTCTCCGGGCTGGGGCTCACCGCCGACCTTGCCGCCCCGGAAAGCTGGTTCGATGCGGCGGAGCTGAGCCCCGCCGGGTACACAAAATCTCTTTCCGTCTGCGGGCAGGCAGTCTCCGGTACGGCTCTGCGGCGGGCGCTGGGCCTGCGCAGCACCTGCTTCACTGTCCAGTTCCAGAGCGGGAATTTCAGCTTCATCACCCGGGGCTACGGCCACGGAGTGGGCATGAGCCAGTGGGGTGCCAAGGCCATGGCGGAGCAGGGGGCAGATTATGCCGCCATTCTGGCGCATTATTATCCGGGGACAGAGCTGCGGAGATGACAAAAAACGGCCTGCACCGCAAAGGCACAGGCCGCTTTCCAATTATCTATTTTTACACTCTCACCATATCCCGGGTGATCTCGGCAATGCTGTGGGCGCCGCACATCTGCATGGTGTCGGCCAGCTCACCGGCCAGCTTGTCAATGTAGCACTTCACGCCTTCTTCGCCGCCGCCGTAAACAGCCGTGACGAAGGGGCGGCAGATCAGCACGCCGTCTGCGCCCATGGCCAGCGCCTTGAACACATCCACGCCGGTGCGGATACCGCCGTCCACCAGCACCTTCACGCCGCTGCCCTTCAGGGCGTCTGCGATCTCAGGCAGCACCTCGGCAGTTGCCGGGCACTGATCCAGCACACGGCCGCCGTGGTTGGACACCACGATGGCTGCAGCACCTGCTTCTTTCGCCTTCAATGCACCCTTGACGGTCATGATGCCCTTGACAATAAAGGGGCGTCCGGCCAGCTTGACGATCTCGGCCAGCTCTGCCACGCTCTTGCTGCCGGCCGGAGGGGTCATGTTCTTCAGGAAAGGCAGGCCCGCTGCGTCCACGTCCATGGCCACGGCAAAGCAGCCGCTGGCCTGTGCCTGCGCCATCTTTTCCTTGATGGTGTCGATGTTCCAGGGCTTGATGGTGGGCACACCGCAGCCATCTGCTGCGCCGATGGCCTTGGTGGCCATCTCCATCACGGTGGGATTGGTGCCGTCACCGGTGAAGGCAGCGATGCCGTTCTCAGCACAGGCGCGCACCAGAACATCGTTGTAGGTCATATCGGTGTAGGTCTCCGAGTAGTGCAGGTTCACCGCACCCACCGGGCCCGCAAAGAAGGGGTACTGGAAGCTCTTGCCGAACAGCTCCACATGGGTGTCCGGGGTGCCGCCCTCGCACAGGGTGTCCATGTTCACGCGGATCTCTGCCCACTTATTATAATTGCGGATGGCCGTGTCGCCCACGCCCTTGGCACCGGGGCCGGGGATCTGATTTTTGCAGGCCACACCGTTGCACACCGGACAGGCCTTGCAGTATTTGCCGATGCACTCCCGTGCATTGGCCAGAACTTCAGGATAAGTCATGATAAAATATCCTCCTTTATTCCATTTCTGCGGCATGAAACGACCCGCCGCAGCACTCTCTGCCCTCATCATAGCCCGCTTTTGCACCTTCGTCAAGAGCTTTTGCCGCAACCCCAATTTTTTTGTTTTTCTCCGCCAACGCAGGAACGTTGTTTTTGCGAAATTTGCAATTTCATGAAAAAAGTCCTTGACAAAACCGGTTCTTTCGGGTATTATAATGAAGCGCTGAAACGCAGAACTGAATATGGAAAGATGGCTGAGTTGGTCTAAGGCGCACGACTGGAAATCGTGTAACGTGTCAAAAGCGTTCTGGGGTTCGAATCCCCATCTTTCCGCCAGAAATCCGGAACCGTGTGGTTTCGGATTTTTTGTTTTGCGGTGCGCATTTTCCGCTTTTGAAAAAAGCACTTGACAAAAGTGATTCTTTCAGGTATTATAGTGGGGCGCTGAAACGCAGAATTGAATATGGAAAGATGGCTGAGTTGGTCTAAGGCGCACGACTGGAAATCGTGTAACGTGTCAAAAGCGTTCTGGGGTTCGAATCCCCATCTTTCCGCCAGAAATCCGGAACCATGTGGTTTCGGATTTTTTGTTTTCCCGGTCTTTTTCCTCTTCGCTTGACTTTTCCGGCCGGTTTCGCTATGCTGATGAAAAAGCATTGATACTGAAGGAGGATTCTTCATGGCTTCTTCCCGCAAGAAAAAAAGCAGAGCCCGCGCCGCCATTGTGGTGGTGCTGTGCCTGCTTCTCATCGCTGTTGTGGCGGCAGCGGTCTGCCTTGGTCTGATCTCACGCCGGGTGAAAAGCCTGCAGGCCGGGGCCGGTTTCACTTTTGACTACGAGATCACCCCCACCGCCGACTCTCCCGTGCTCTACGGCATCCTGCAGCAGGCCGGGGCTGCCAGCGGCACCGTGACCGGAAAATATGCCCCGGACGCCCTGCAGCTGAGTCTTTCTGCCCCGGGTGCTGTGATTCCCGCCGACCCGCTGACCCGGGTATGGGTCAGCAGCAGCGAGACGCTGTATGATGTGGGGCAGGTCTACAAAAACATCCGTTCTTCCATCACGGATGCTTCCCCTCTGGCCAGCCTTCTGCTGCCGGAGTGGAGCCTTGGCAGCTATATCTCACAGGCTCAGCTGGCCAGTGTGCTGGGCGTGGACACCGGGGCCACCAGCCTGCAGGACGTCACCGATTTCCAGCTTGATCTGAAAGCCCTGCACAAAGTCCAGCCGGATAACGCCAAAGACGGCTACCTCTACTTCCAGCTGAACACCAGCGGCACCGATGCCAATGCCCCGGTGCTGACCTTTGGCTTCGAGAAGAGCCAGTTCTTTGCCGATGCAATCCCGGTGCACATCCTGCTGACCATCCCGGAGCACGGCGTCAGCATTCAGCTCACAGGCACCATCAGCGCCCAGAACGTCGTTCTTTCGGCCCCAACTTCCCGCATGAAGGATGACGACATCCAGACCCTCGTGCAGATCCGTGAGGGCATCGAGAACGTGATGCAGTTCGTGCAGACCGCAGCGGACAGCGTGCAGGCTGCAGGGTGAACATTTGAAATGCCCTTCGCTTCGCTCTGGGCATGTTCAGCGGAATTGATATTTATATTCGCAAAGGGGAAAAGCCTGCGGGCTTTTCCCCTTTGCATTTTCACGGAAGAGATCGTTCCCGTCCAATGTATTTTTCATTTTATATGCCGTATCCGGCTCGGGCCTTTCCGATGAAAACGCAGCTCCCGGCAGACCGCAGTCTGCCGGGAGCTGCTCAATCAAAAATAAATTTTCCGCCATTGATGCCCAGAGCGAAGCGGCGGGCACTTCAAATCACTATCTTACCGGTCAAGAATCCGGCCATCGGTGGAGAATGTCACCACATTCCACGGAATGAACTTGCCGCTGTTTTTCAGGGCCGTGACCGCTGCATGCTCCAGTCCGCCGCAGCAGGGCACTTCCATACGCAGCACGGTCACGCTCCTGATATTGTTGTTCCGGATGATCTCGGTCAGCTTCTCGCTGTAATCCACCGCATCCAGCTTCGGGCAGCCGATGATGGTGATGTGCCCCTTCATGAACTCTTCGTGGATGTTGGCGTAGGCGTAGGCGGTGCAGTCTGCCGCGATCAGCAGCTTGGCCCCATCAAAATAAGGGGCGTTCACGGGCACCAGTTTGATCTGGCAGGGCCACTGGGCCAGCTGAGACTGTGCAGGCACAGCGGCAGCGGGTGCAGGAGCTGCTTCCCGATGGAACTGCTTCATCATGCTGCCCGGGCAGCCGTGGAACGCAGGCTTTTCCTGCTTCTGGGCAGCGGCCTTTTTCTGCTTATTTTCCAGCACGGCCTGCTCGTCGTAGGCGGCGGCTTCCCTCTCAGTAAAGGTGATTGCCCCGGTGGGGCAGCCGGGCAGGCAGTCGCCGAAGCCGTCGCAGTAGTCATCCCTCATGAGCTTTGCCTTGCCGTTCACAAGGCCGATGGCTCCCTCATGGCAGGCGGTGACACAGGCCCCGCAGCCGTTGCATTTTTCTTCATCTATATGAATGATTTTTCGGATCATGGAAAAGTCCTCCTTGCTTTGATGGTCTGAGTATACTATAATCAGGCCAAATCATCGGTTGTTATAACCACGAAATGAGGATTTTTATGCAACACATTCCCTCTCCCCTGTTCCGGGGGCTTTCTGAGGAAGATCTGGACGCCCTTTCCGCTGCCGGGCTGCTGCGCCGGAAAGCCTTTGAAAAGCACACGGTCATTTTCTGCGCCGGAGACCGTGTGCAGGAGATCGGCGTAGTTCTGCGGGGTACCGTTCACATCGAAAACCTTGACCTCTGGGGCACCAAGAGCATTTTGAGCAGCATTTCTGCCGGGCAGGCCTTCGCCGAGACCTATGCTTTCTGCGGAGATGCCCTGATGGTGGACGCCGTCGCCGCAGAGGACTGCGAGGTGCTGTTCCTGCACACCCGTGCTCTTTCGGATGCCAAGCTCGATGCCGGGCTGCGAAACACCCTGCTGCACAACCTGCTGGCAGTATCCATGCGCAAAAATCTGAGCCTTTCCCAGCGCATCTTCTGCACCACGCCCAAAACGGTGCGCGGACGGCTGCTGACCTATTTTTCTGCACAGGCCGCAAAGGCCGGCGGACTCGAGTTTGAGATCCCGTTCAACCGCCAGCAGATGGCCGATTACCTCAACCTTGACCGCAGCGCTCTTTCCAAGGAGCTGTGCAGGATGCGGGATGAAGGCCTGCTGGAATTTGAGAAGAACCGCTTTGTCCTGAAGCAGATGCCGGAATAATACAAAAACAGCGCCCGCCGGGTCGGTCGACCATTGGCGGGCGCTGACTTTTATTTCAGAGATCAGACGGTCTCTTTCTTCTTGCGGGGTGCGCACTTGCGCTTGGGCTTCTCAGCGGCAGGCTTTTCCTCTGCCGGGGCTTCGGCCTTTGCAGGCTCAACTTTCTCTGCCGCTTTGGCCGCAGTCTTCGTGGTCTTCTTTGCTGCAGTCTTGCGGGCAGGCTTTGCGGGCTTTTCGGCGGGCTCCACCGTTTCAGCCGCAGGTGCTTCGGCAGGCTCAGTCTTGGCGGCAGCAGCCTTTTTGGTGGTGCGGGGCTTGCGGGCGGCAGGCTTCTTGGCGGGAGCCTTTTCCTCGGCTGCCTTTTCTTCTGCCGGTGCTTCCACTGCAGGCTCCTCGGCCTTCTTGGCTGCACGCTTTGCGCGCTCCTTCACCTCAGAGATGACCCACAGCTGATCCTCAGCGCCGGCCACTTCCTGCCAGATCTGCAGCACAGTGCCCACAGCAGCACCCATGCCCACGGTGTCCACGCATTTGCCGCCGGCCCAGGAAGAGCGCAGGCGCACAGTTCCTTCCGGGGTGGGCTGAACCGTCCACATCTGGGATGTGCCGCCCACATCCTCCCACAGGTGCAGCCAGGTGCCGTTGGCGGTGCCGGTCATGGTCAGATCCAGCAGCTTGCCGGAAGCGCGGTTGCGGATGCGGTAGACACCGTCGCCCACGCGGATGAAGGCCCACTCCTGCTCAGGCTTGTGATCGTACTTGCCCAGCCGGACGGTACCGCCGTCCTTCACGCCCTCCACGGCCTGAATGACATTGCCGGTGTGTGCGGCGATGGTGTAGAAATGATCTGCTTCGATCACGGTCTGTGCAACAGTTTTCATGTAAATTCCCTCCCATGTATGGCGACGCCGGGCTTCGTTTCCAGCATCTTACAATAAATGATACCACATATCGTGATTTTCCACAAGCAAATCGACCATCCTTTAGCAAAACAGACAAAAAGCATCTCTCTTTCGCCCTGTTTTTTCTCCCGCCTGCCCGGGTTGGAGAGCCTGTTTTTGAAACGCTGCACCTCTCGACTTTTTGCCGCAGCTGCGTTATACTATGTGTCGGTGTGTGCTGCACACCCTCATGATTTTACAGCCGTCCTTGTCACAGAGGGCGGTTTTTCTCACTTATTGGATAGAAGGAGATCTTTCCATGACATCTGACGAACTCAACATTCAGCAATATAAAAAAATGACCGAGACGCCCATTCCCAAGCTGATTCTCGGCCTGGCAGCTCCCACGATTTTGAGCATGCTCATCACCAGCATCTACAATCTGGCCGATACATTTTTTGTGGGCCAGATCTCCACCAGTGCTTCCGGCGCGGTGGGAGTGGTCTCCAGCCTGATGGCCATCATTCAGGCGCTGGGCTTCATGCTGGGCCACGGCGCGGGCACGGTCATCAGCCGCAGCCTGGGCAGCCGGAACACGGACGCCGCCACCCGCTTTGCCTCCACCAGCTTTTTCACTGCGCTGGCCTTCGGCGTAGTGCTGGCCGTCATCGGCCTTTCCACCCTGCCGGACTTCATGATGCTGCTGGGCAGCACTGAGACCATTCTGCCCCACGCCTGCGCCTACGCGCGGCCCATCTTCATCGCCGCCCCGCTGATGATCTCCAGCCTTGTGATGAACAACATCCTGCGCTATGAGGGCAAGGCAAACTTCGCCATGATCGGCCTTGTCACCGGCGGCTTGCTGAACATCGTGCTGGATCCCATCTTCATGTTCGGCTTCGGCCTTGGCACCGCCGGTGCAGGCATCGCCACCGCCCTGAGCCAGGGCATCAGCTTCTGCATCCTGCTGTCCATGTTCCTGCGTGGCAAAACGGTCAGTCAGTTCCGCATCACTGCCGTGACCCGGGAGGCCCGGGAGTTTGGCCTGATCCTCGTGGGCGGTGCCCCCAGCTTCGGCCGTCAGGGCCTGAACAGCATCGGCGGCATGCTGCTGAACATTGCTGCCCGCAGCTACGGCGATGCCGCCGTGGCCGGCATGAGCATCGTCTCCCGCATCTTCATGTTCATCATCTCGGTGGCCATCGGCGTGGGCCAGGGCCTGCAGCCGGTCGCTGCTTTCAACTATGGTGCACGCAAATTCCGCCGGGTACAAAAAGCCGCTGTTTTTACAACGATTGCCGCATTCTTTATGCTGGTGGTGCTGGTAAGCCTGTGCTGGGTGAATGGTGACGCCCTGATCCGCCTGTTCCGCGACGACCCGGAAGTCACCGCCGTGGCTCTGCCTGCGTTCCATTATCAGTGCCTTGCCATGCTGCTGCAGCCCATCATTGTTGTGGCAAACATGACCTTCCAGAGCGTGGGCAAGGCGGGCCGTGCAACCTTCCTGGCCTGCTGCCGTCAGGGCGTGTTCTTCATCCCGCTGATCCTCATTCTGCCCGCCACACACGGCCTGCTGGGCGTGGAGATCTGCCAGCCCATCGCGGACATCCTCACCTTCATCGTCTCCCTGCCTTTCCTGCTGGCATTCCTCAAGCAGCTGGGTGACATGGACGATGCCGAACTCGCCAAAGCTGCGTCCTGAATCGCTGTCATAAAACTGTAATCAACAGCCGCGCTTTTCTGCAATGGAAAGCGCGGCTGTTTCGTATTATAATTGAACCGGAAAATGCAGGATCCTCTGCTTTTATTTTCCACATTGTAATATTTCGTGCAATAGTTCCTCTTCGTGCAGCCATTCAGGCTTTTGAAGGAGTGATTTTTATGAAGCATCCTGTTTCACGCATCGGCTGCGCTGCCGTGTGCATCTCTCTCAGCCTTGCATTGGGCTGCGGATGTGCCGTGCTCCCGCCCGCTTCCAGCAAGCCGGCATCCGCCTCTTCTGTCCCCACTGATGCAAACGGCAAACCTCTGTATGACGCTTCCCGCCTGGATGACGGAAAACTGCGGATGCTCTACGGCTACGATAATACCGGCAACAGCTCCATTGTTCTCTGCGGCGGCAAAGTGCTGTATCAGTCTGCCCGCAGTGAAAACGTGTATCTGCTGCAGGACACCGTCACCGGTGAGACGAATTACTGGTTCCGCAGCTGGTCGGACCCGGAGGGCCGGGGCGGACGCCGCAGCGCCCTTTACGACAAAGACGGCAGTGAAGTGATGGCCTTTGACGGCCAGCAGAGCGCCGCCATGCAGAACGGCCTTCTGGTGCTGCAGGAGAGCCGGATGCTCGGTGACAGCTATCTGGACGGCTACGACAGCTATGGCACCTGTCAGGTCATCGACCTCTCCACCGGCGAGGTGCTGCCCGCCCCGGACGGCGCTTACGGCTGCATCGTGTGCGGAGATTTTCTGGTGTATAACTGTTATGCCCGCCCGGCGGACCTCGCCGAGGACGCGTGGGACGACGATCCCTATCTCCACAGCTGGGTCATCGTCCAGACGAAAGACGGTGCCCAGACCTACCGCGCAGACTCCACCTCTGCACGGTTCCTTTCCTATGATGCGGACAACCTGACCGATTGGGTAGAGCTGCACACCTATTCTCCCCATGGAGATACCATTCAGACGCTTTATAACCCCGCCTCCGGCCAAACCCTTACCGGCTTCGGTCAGGTGTGCGGCAGCGGCACCGCCAGCTTTGAGACCGACGACGGCAGCTACGAACTGCGCGACCTGACCGCCGAAGACTGCGGCGTCATCAGCACCTTTGAGGATATGCCCAACTATTATTTCCCGGGCTATGTGGTCACATGGAGTACAGACGCCAATCATGGTTTTACCCTGCACGACCTTGAGACCGGCGAGGTGACGCCGCTGTACTCTTCCAGCGTTTCCTACAACACCATCGCCCTCTACGCTGAAGACGGCAGCCTAAAAGTTTACAGCACCGACACCGGAGAGCTCATCACCGACACCACCGCCGGGCCGGTGGAGGACGGGCAGGTCGTGCGCATGGACAGCGAAGACAACGGTTATGTCTGGCTGGAGCTGCAGGACTCCGAGAGCTTCGAGCTCCTTTCCATCCGCATCTATGGCCCTGAGGGCCTTGTCACCGACCTGACTCCCCTGCAGGGCACTTATGAATATCTGAGCTACCTCACCACCACTCCGGAGGGCAGGCCGCTGTACACCGGCTTGTACCCCGGAACCGGAAATTACAGTGGGCTGGTCGATGTGCTGGATGAGAACGGAAATATCGTGATCCACGGCCTCGGCAGCTGCTACAGCTACTATTTCACCAGCTGGAATCAGCTGCCCGACCATGTGTTCGCAGCAAAGCGCGGCTTCTATTACGGCTGGATGGACACCGACGGCAACTGGCTTTACTGCCAGAACATTTTCTCCACCCTCAGTGACGACGACGAAATGGGTTATTGAACCAGATCGGGAGGAACGAACTTATGAAAAACGCTAAAATTTCCCGCCGCAGCTTTCTTCTGGGCCTTGCAGCCTGCTCTGCCGCGGGCATCCTGACCGCCTGCAAGGGGTCTGACGCCCCTGCCGGCAGCGCTTCCGCCTCGCCCGAGGCCCCCGCTTCCTCGGTGAGCGAGCTGGAACCTATCGGCCTGTTCTCCCCGGAAGAATTCCCCAAGCTGGACGGCAGCACGGCCTGCATCCCTCTGATGGCCCAGATGATGGCCGACACCACCTGCATTGATCTGGAAGTGGCCCAGAGCGCCATTTCGGTCAGCACCACAGCCTATGCATGGGAGAACTTCGGCCTGTACCCGGACAGCGAGTACGGTGCGCAGATGCTTGTCGTCTACGAGGCACCGGACTATGTGAAAGAAGAACTGCAGGACGCCAACGTCCAACTGGAGCAGAAGCCCATTGGCCGGGACGCGCTGGTGTTCATCGTCAATGAGTCGAATCCGATCAAGAGCCTGACTCAGCAGCAGCTGAAAGACATCTACGCCGGAAAGATCACCAACTGGAAAGAGGTTGGCGGCGATGATCTGGACATCGTGGCCTTCCAGCGGGGCGAAGATTCCGGCAGCCAGACCCTGTTCAAAAAGCTGCTGATCCAGGGCGGCGAGCTGATGGACCCGCCCACCGAACTGGCCCCTGCCGCCATGGGCGAACTGGTGGACAGCATCGCCGCTTACAACAACAGCGCCAACGCCATCGGATTTTCGGTGTATTATTACATTGATCAGATGTACTCTCAGCCCGGCCTGCGGCTTCTGGCCGTGGACGGTGTGGAGCCCTCCAACGACACCATCGCCAGCGAGAAGTACCCGCTGTGCAACGAGTTTTACGCCGTCATTCACCCGGATGCTGCCGCTGACAGCCCGGAGCGTCGGCTCTACGACTGGCTGGACACTGACGCCGGGCAGGAGTGCATCCAGAAATCCGGCTATGTTGCGGTGGGCCCGCAGGCTGCTGAGAGCGCCGGGAACTGAGATTCCACGAATTGACACTTTTGCGCGTTTCTGCTACAATATCAAAAGAATAGTAAAGAATTTTTGTTGAGTTCTCAACGAAATCTGCACTTTCTTGTTGAAAACGCAGCACGTCGAAAGGAAGATCATTTTATGGAACATCCCGCCGAGCACTCCCCCACAGTCAGCCATGTGGAAAGCCAGCGCCGCACCCAGCTGCGCAACAGCATCATTCAGGCTTCCAGCCTTTTGGAAATTCTGCTTTCCGGGCTGGTGCTCATCGGCCTGCTGCTCAGTGCAGTGCCTCTTATCAAGTGGATGCCCGGCCTGCTGTTTGACGGCAACGAAGTGGAGATCCGCGGCTTTCTGGAACGCAGCCTCGACATCGTCATCGGCATTGAGTTCATCAAGATGCTGGCCAAGCACAGCCCCGGCAGCAGCCTGGAAGTGCTGCTTTACGCCATCGCCCGCCATCTGGTGGTGGGCCACGATTCCGCACTGGAAAATCTGCTCAGCGTGGGTGCCATTGCACTGATCTTCATCGTCCGCAAGTTCTTCTTTGTCCCGGCCTTCGGCGCTCACCTGCCGGACGGCCACCCAGCACCGGACCTTTCCCCCAAGCAAAGCGGCATCCCGGCAGAGGAATTCCTCACCCGGCTGAAAAAGCGGGCAGAGGCCGAAGTGGCCGAAGCCATCCCCACCGAGAATGAGGACTTCGACGAATACGACTTTGAAAGCGCAGAGCCGGAAGCAGAGTGATACTAGCTTCCCCAAGCTGCTTCGCCAAGGGCCCTCTCACGGAGCGCACCGGCATCATGCAGTGATGCCTGAAGGAGTTCATCCCCAATAAAAACACCCCGCAGCACCGGAAAACCGGTATGCTGCGGGGTGTTCTGCATTTTTCAGTTACTTTTTCTCGTGATGGCCGAAGCGGTATTCCCTGCCCTCCCGGATGCGCTGGATGTTAGCGCGGTGCATGTAGATCACCATGCCGGACATGAAGCCCGAGCCGATGGCACACACCAGCAGATCACTCGAAGCATAACCCTTGAAGACACCGTAAAGGATAGTCAGCAGCGGGTAGAGCGCTGCCATGGTCACGCTGCCCAGCGACACCATGCCGGTGGGGATCAGACACACCAGAAAGATGATGGCCAGAAACGGCAGCAGCACCGGCTGGATGGCCAGAATGGCACCGCCTGCCACCAGCACGCCCTTGCCGCCTTTGAATCCGAAATACAGCGGGTACAGATGGCCCAGCACCGCAAAGATCGCTGCCAGATAGACGCCCAGATACGGCGAAACGCCCGTATCAGCAGGCAGCAGATGGAACAGCCACCGGCCGATGCACACCGCTGCAGCGCCCTTGAGCACATCGCCCACAGCGGTTATGGCAGCGGCCTTTTTGCCAAAGGTGCGCAGCATGTTGGTCATGCCGGCCGCACCGCTGCCGTGATTGCGGACATCATCGTGATACACAAACTTGCTGATCAGGATGCCGGTGTCCACACTGCCCAGCAGATAAGCCTGCAGAGCGGCAGCCACGGCGATCAGAATCGCTTTCATCATAAAGGATCTCCTCCTCTGCGGGCGCTTACACGTCCTTTGCACCCACTTCGCCGGTGCCGCGCTCGCGGATGACCAGACGGATGGGGGTGTGTTCCAGGCCGAAGTTCTCGCGGATCTGGTTGATCAGATAGCGCTGATAGCTGAAATGAAACAGCTGCTTCGAGTTGACGAAGGCCACGAACGTCGGAGGACGGGTGGAAGCCTGGGTCAGGTAGAAGATCTTCAGGCGGCGGCCCTTGTCGCTGGGCGGCTGCATCCGGGCAGTGGCGCGGGCCAGCATCTCGTTCAGCACACCGGTGGGCACGCGGGCGCCGTTCTGGCTGTCCACGTCGCGGATGAGCTGCATCAGCTTGTTCACGTTGTAGCCGGTCTGAGCAGAGATGAAGATGATGGGCGCATAGCCCATGAAGCTGAAGCACTCGGCATAGCCGCGGCGCTGCAGCTCCATAGTGTTGGTCTCCTTGCCCTCCACGGCGTCCCACTTGTTGACGACGATGATGCAGGCTTTGCCCTGCTCGTGGGCATAACCGGCCACCTTGCTGTCCTGCTCGGTGAAGCCGACAGTGGCGTCCACAAGGATCAGAGCCACGCGGCTGCGCTCCACTGCGGCCAGTGCACGCACGACCATGTAGCGTTCCAGACCGTCGGTGATGTTGCTGCGCTTACGCAGGCCGGCAGTGTCGGTGAAGATGAACTTGCCATAAGCGTTGTCCACCGGGGTGTCGATGGCGTCGCGGGTGGTGCCCGCTTCATTCGCCACGATCATGCGGTTCTCGCCCAGGATGCGGTTGGTCAGGCTGGACTTGCCCACATTGGGGCGGCCGATGATGGCGACGGGGATGCGGTCTTCCTCCACCACGGTCTCGCTGAAGTCGAGATGTGCACACACAGCATCCAGCAGGTCGCCGGTGCCGTGGCCGTGCACGGACGAAATGGGCAGCACTTCGTCAAAGCCCAGATTGTAGAACTCGTACATCTCCATGGGTGCGTCGCCCACTTTGTCGCACTTGTTGACGGCCAGAATGATAGGCTTGTGGCTGCGGCGCAGCATGTGGGCCACGTCCTCGTCCGCTGCGGTCAGGCCGTCGCGGACATCCACCACCATGATGATGCAGTCTGCCGTGTCAATGGCGATCTGGGCCTGCTCACGCATATGAGCCAGAATGCCCTCGGTGGCCTTGGGCTCGATGCCGCCGGTGTCCACCAGCAGGAAATCGTGGCCGTTCCACTCGCAGTTGGCAAAGATGCGGTCACGGGTGATGCCCGGGGTGTCCTCGACGATGGCAAGGCGCTGGCCGCACAGTTTATTGAACAGGGTGGACTTGCCCACATTGGGGCGGCCCACCACCGCTACGATCGGTTTGCTCATAGGGGGTTCCTCCTTTCTCTGAAGGCCTTCCCCCTTAGGGGAAGGTGGCATTGCGCAGCAACGACGGATGAGGGGCAGCCATCTCTTGATGACGCTTCAGAAGAGCGGGTTCAAACTGCAGTTTCCCCTCATCAGTCTGCTTCGCAGACGGCTTCCCCCGAGGGGGGAAGCCTTTTTAAATTCTTTTTCTCCTTGCGATATGCAGGCCGCTGCGCAGCAGGGCCCGGGCCTCGTCGCCGCCGGCGGTGGGGAGCACTTCCACCTTGACCCCCAGCCGCTGGGCCAGCTGATCCGTGGTGATGTCGTCCAGGAAGGTGTCTTTCTCTTCCCGCAGCATCACAGCCGGCACACCCAGCGTGCCGCTGGTCAGCCTGCCCTCGCACTGGGCAATGATGTCTGTGGCCGTGACGAGGCCCGCCACACCCACATTTCCGCCGAAAAATTTATTTTTGATGGTGTGCACCGTCACCTCGATCATGGGATACTGGCGGTGCAGCTCTTCCATCATGCTGTTGATGAGCGGAGCTGCCATCTCGCCGGTGACGACATCCATCTTTTTGGTTCCGTAGATGCGATGGGGCTTTTCCAGCTCCTCCATGAATTCCTTGGCATACAGCCGCATCATGCCCACGCCGTTTTCCAGCTGGTCGAAGTCCTCGTAGAACTCTTCCGGCGGGATGGGGCGCCCCGCCTTGAGGTACCACTCGTCACTGGGATAAATGATGCGCTTGCCGTGGCGGCGCTTGCACTCATCCCCGAATTCTTCCATGATGTCGATGACCTCGGCACTGGTCTTTTCGTCATAGGGCGTCTGTTTGAACAGATTCTGGCGGTAATCCGTCACGCCGCAGGGCACCGCTGCGATGCTCTGCACCATGGGGGTCAGCTCCAGCAGGTCGCTCAGCGTGCGGCGCAGCTCGTCGCCGTCGTTGATGCCGCGGCACAGCACCAGCTGGCAGTTGACCGCGATGCCGCCCTCCACCAGACGGGGCAGGTATTTCAGCACCTCGCCGCCGCGCTTGTTCGCCAGCATCCGGATGCGGAGCTGCGGATTGGTAGTGTGGACCGAGATGTTGATGGGCGAGATGTGCATCTTGATGATACGGTCGATCTCGTGATCCTGCATGTTGGTCATGGTGATATAGTTGCCAAACAAAAAGGACAGGCGCTCATCGTCATCCTTAAAGTAGAGGCTCTCACGCATGCCCGGGGGCAGCTGATCGATGAAGCAGAACATGCAGTGATTGGAGCAGGAGTGCTTCTGGTCGCCCAGATAGGTCTTGAAGTCGCAGCCAAAGGGGCCGCGCTCTTCGCGCTGCACGTCCCACTCGCGGATGCCGTCCGCCACCTTTGCTTTCAGATGGAAGCTTTTGCTGTCGGTGTAAAAATCGTAGTCCAGCGAGTCGTTCAGCTCGTTTTCGTCCACGCTCAGCAGCTCATCACCCGGGCCAAGGCCCAAAGCTTCGGCCTCACTGCCCGGGTCCACACGCTCAATTTTAATTGCCACAGCTTCCACCTCCTTTATGATTCCACGAACAAAAGCTCTCCTCTTGGGAGAGCTGCCGCCCCAAAAGCGGCTGAGAGGGTTTTGGACTTTTTCTCTGTTACAGAACAAGAAGGGGAAGGCATGCGCCCTCCCCTTCTGTACATAACACCATTATGCCACCAATTACGCGCAAATTAGGCCTTCTTGATGACTTCCTCGCCCTTGTAGTAACCGCAGTTGCCACATGCCTGGTGGGGGAGCTTCAGAGAGCCGCAGTTGCTGCACTTGACCAGTGCGGGGGCCTCCAGCTTCCAAACATTGCTGCGACGCTTGTCGCGGCGGGCCTTGGAAAGATGTCTCTTAGGTACTGCCATATTTTTGCACCTCCTTGATGGGTTTATCAGTTCAGCAGTGATTTCAGGATTGCGAGCCTTGTGTCTACAGGAGTTTCGGTCTGCTCTGTCGGCTGACAGATGCATTCCGCTTTCTTTTTGCCGCACACGGGGCAAAGCCCGGCGCAGTCCGCGCTGCACAGCAGCACAGTGGGGATCTGGAACATGAACTCCTGATTGAGCCATTCATCCACATCCAGATGGCCTTTTTCGTCCAGCGGAAGGTCGAAATCCGGATCATCCAGATCCCGTTCCTTCACCGTCCACTCCGTATCGACCGTCTCTTCCCGAACGACCGGGTCGAGGCAGCGGGCGCACTCTCCGTGCACCGATGCGTTTGCCCGCAGTGTCATCCGGATCTCGTCGCCGTCCGTCTCTGCATCGAAAACAGCAGTGACAGGCTGCGGGATCCTTGCCCCGGCATAATCATGTGCAGATAAATCACACTGAAACTCTGCATGATAGGGTTGTCTGCCGGTGGCGATAAACTTTCTCAGGTCAAATTGCATAGTACACCTCTAAAAGGCTGCTTTGTTAGTATAGCGCCAAAGCAGCCCTTTGTCAACACCAAAACAGGCAGAAAACCGAAAAAATTTAAATTTTCCGGTTTCCTGCCTGCTCTTTGCGTTCAGATTCCGAAATTTCGCGGATTACAGATACTTCTTAACATCGTGGGGCAGGGCGGCCTCTTCAGCGCTGACGGTGACGGTGACCTTCACGCTGTCGCCTGCGATGGCTGCCATCTCGTCCAGCACAACACCCAGACGGTTGATGTCGTGATCCAGAACCTTCAGGATGCCGTCGATGTACAGGTCGGTGATATCATAGTTGCTTGCCATCAGGCCGGCAACAAAGCCGTACAGCATTTCGCCGCCGGAGATCTTGTACTCGTCCAGATCGATCAGACGTGCAGCAGGAGCGATGTCGTAGGTGAGCTTCATGCCCTTCTCGACGACGACCACGTTGCCCTTGGAGGTCTTGACCGCGTCATTGATCTGGTCGATCATAGCCTTGGTCTTGCCGGAGCCCTTGGTACCAACAATCAGTTTAATCATAGTTCAGTCCTCCTGTATTTTCCACGCCTTGCGGCGGGAGATCAATTTTAACTTACTTCAGCTTTGCTTCCAGCTCAGCGGTCAGGCCCTCATAGCCCGGCTTGCCCAGCAGAGCGAACATGTTCTTCTTATAGCTCTCAACGCCCGGCTGGTTGAAGGGGTTGACGCTCAGCAGATAGCCGCTGCATGCACATGCACGCCAGAAGAAGTAGATCAGATAGCCCACATTGTAGGCGGTCAGGTCGTCCACCTCGATCAGCACCTCGGGCACGCCGCCGTCGGTGTGAGCCAGAATGGTGCCTTCCATAGCCTTGCGGTTGACCACGCTCATATTCTGGTTTGCCAGGAAGTTCAGACCGTCGAAGTTGCCCTCCAGCGGGTCGATGAACAGATCCTGTGCGGGCTTCTTCACGTCCACGATGGTCTCGAACATGATGCGGGAGCCTTCCTGGATGAACTGGCCCATGGAGTGCAGGTCAGTGGAGAAGATGCAGCTTGCGGGGAACAGGCCCTTGTTGTCTTTGCCCTCGCTCTCACCGAACAACTGCTTATACCACTCGTTCATCAGAGTGAAGTCCGGCTCGTAGCACTCGAGGATCTCCACGCTCTTGCCCTTGCGGTACAGAATGTTGCGGATGGCTGCATACTTGTAAGCGTCGTTGTCGGGGCTGAGCACGGAGAAGCGCTCCATTGCGTCAGCAGCGCCCTTCATCAGCTCGTCGATGTCGATGCCGGCGGCTGCGATAGGCAGCAGGCCCACAGCACTCAGGACGGAGTAGCGGCCGCCCACGTCGTCAGGAACCACGAAGGTGGGCCAGCCCTGTGCGTCAGCCAGCTGCTTCAGCGTGCCCTTGGCACGGTCGGTGGTGGCGTAGATGCGCTTGTTGGCCTCTTCCACGCCCATTTCCTTCTCCAGCAGCTCACGCAGGACGCGGAAAGCCAGGCTGGTCTCGGTGGTGGTGCCGGACTTGGAGATGACGTTGATGGAGAAGCGCTTGCCCTTGCACAGGCTGATGATGTTGTTCAGGTAGGTGGGGCTGATGCTGTTGCCGCAGAAGTAGATCTTCAGGCCGTTCTCGATCTCATTGTGGTACATGCCCTTGACAGCTTCCACAACAGCGCGTGCGCCCAGATAGCTGCCGCCAATGCCGGCGACCACCAGCACGTCGGAATCCTCGCGGATCTTTGCAGCGGCTGCTTTGATGCGGGCGAACTCTTCCTTATCATAATCGCGGGGCAGATACATCCATCCCAGGAAATCATTGCCCGGGCCGGACTTTGCTTCCAGCTGCTTGTGGGCTGCTTCCACCTGAGGATAGATGGCTGCATATTCCTCTTCGCTGATAAAGCTGGAGAGGTGCTTGGTGTTCAGTGCAACACTCATTGTATTATAACCTCCAAAACGATCCGCCGGGCCTTTGCCCTGCGAGGAAATATCTTGGTATAAGTGTACCGTTCCCTCCGGGCAAAGTCAAGGTCAAAATCCTTGGATTTCATACAATTTTAATAGTGTTTTTTTGTTTCTTCATCCAGAATTGTTCATGCAGACAGTTCCGGGCCGGGCTTCCGGCAGCACTTTTGGACGGTGAAGCGCACTTTCACCCATTCTGGCCGGTCAAAGCACCCCACAGCAGGCCAAATGCAGTGCCAAGATCCAGTTTCGAGGCATCTGCCGCCGCCGTGATCTCATATTCTCCCATCAGCGCCTCCCCTGCCGAGATGCGCACCGTGCCCACTGCCTGCCCCTGCTGCACCGGGGCGTCCAGTTCTTCGGGCAGGTCGATCTGCGCGGTCAGCTCCGCCGCACTTTCTTTGGGCATCAGCAGGGTGCCGGGCATCGCCGAATAGTCCAGCGGCACATTTTCCTCTGCGCTTCCCTTTACCTTTATAAGGAGAGGCCGGTCTTCCATGGCAGGCAGCGGCACTGCACGCCACGCCGAGAAGCCGTAATCCAGCAGGGTGGTGGCAGCATCAAACCGGTCCGCGCTGGAAGGTGCCCCCAGCACCACCGCGATCAGGTTCAGCCCGTCCCGGCTGGCGCTGGCGCTGATGCACACCCCGGCTCCGCTTGTGGTCCCGGTCTTGAGCCCGGTGATGCCGTTGTAGCGTTTGAGCAGCTTGTTGGTGTTCACCAGCTGGGTCTGACCGTTCCGCAGACTGTCCGTCCAGATGCCGGTATAATGCAGCACCTCCGGGCAGGTGTTCAGGATCTGGCGGCTCATGACTGCCACATCCCGGGCAGTGGACAGATGGCCTTCCGTGTCCAGCCCGCAGGCGTTGTGAAAGACGGTATTGGTCATGCCCAGCTCTGCGGCACGGTCATTCATCCGCTGAACAAAGCCCTGCTCGCTGCCGCCCACCAGCTCTGCCACCGCCACGGCGGCATCGTTGGCCGAGGATACACAGATGGCCTTGATCATCTCATCCAGCGTGAACTGCTCCCCGGGTTCCAGCCAGATCTGGCTGCCGCCCATGTGGTAGGCGTGCTCACTCACCGGCACCGGCGTGTCCATCGTCAGCCGCCCGTCGTGCACAGCCTCGAAAGTCAGCAGCAGGGTCATCACCTTGGTGATGGACGCAATGGGCATCTGCTGATCCGCGTTCTTTTTATACAGCACCGTCCCGGTATCCTGATCGATCAGGCAGACCGCACGGCAGTTGAGGGTCAGCTCCGGCTGTGCCGCAGCGGGCTGAACAGCCTCGTTCACCTCTGCCGTCACCTGCACCGCGTTTTCCGGCTCTGCCGCGACCATCCGCAGGCCGCGGCCCTGTGCCGAACCAAACGCAAGCGCAAACAGCCAGAAGCACACCACTCCTGCACACAAAAGGGCCAGATTTCTCCGCTCCATTCTGTTTCCCTCCCCGCGCGAAATCTCTTGGTGCAAGTGTATGCACGCCGGCCTTTTCATAGACCCGCCCTTTCTCCACCCAGCCGCAGGCCATATTTTGTCATATTTGACATTTTCCATTGACAAATCCATCCAATTCCTGTAAAGTAAAATCAAACCCAGCCGTTTTCTGGAAGACCACTTCAATGCTGAATTGCGATTTGTTAAGGAGGATCTCATTATGACTCTTTCCCGCCGTTCGTTCCTGAAAGTTGCAGGCCTGACTGCCGTTTCCATTGCCGGTGCTTCCATGTTCACCGGCTGCAGCGCTTTCACCTTTACTCCTGTAGAATTCGTTGCTGCCAGTGTCGGTGACAGTCTCGATGAAAATGTGAAAGCGTTCCTCGCTGCTGTCGAGAACAAGAAGGTCCAGCTGTGGCCCGGCGACGCTTACAAGAACGCCGAAAAGTGCAAGGATAACCTGTTGTTCCAGATGAAGCTCTACGGCATCGACACCAGCAAGATCGAGTTCACCACGGTCACTTATGTGGAAGCCACCGAGGACAAAGCTGCCTATGTGGAAGTCAAGGTCGCAGGCCTCGCTAAAGGCTGAAGCTGATCTGCACTTCTGAAGATTCGTTTTTTGCAGGAGACGGGCTGCGTGCCCGTCTCCTTTTGTTTTGCCCATCCAGAAATGAAAAAGCGCCTGTCTTCGAAAATCCGCTCTTGCGCCGCAGTGTCTGCCTGTTATATAATGAAGGATAGTGCCAATATCACCCCGTTTTTTGTCGAAAGGAATTTTCCCTCATGCGAGTTTGTTTTTATACCCTCGGCTGCAAGGTCAATCTGAACGAGACCGGTGCACTGGAACAGATGTTCCGTACCAACGGCTTCACCATTGCGCAGGAAGGCGAACCGGCCGATGTGTTCGTCGTGAACAGCTGCACGGTCACCAACTTCGGCGACCAGAAGAGCCGCAAGTGGCTGCGCCGCAAAAAACGCGAGAACCCCGGTGCCGTCACCGTGCTCACCGGCTGCTACCCGCAGGCCTTCCCGGAGGAAGCCGCTCAGTTCATGGAAGCCGACCTCGTGTGCGGCAACGGCGACCGCAGGGCCATTCTGGACAACGTGCTCAAGTTGCTGGACGGCCACGAGCGCATCGTGGCCATTGCTCCCCACCAGCGCGGCGAAAAATTTGAAGAACTCCCGGTGGAGCGGTTCGAGACCCATACCCGCGCCTTTATTAAAGTGGAAGACGGCTGCAACCGCCAGTGCGCCTACTGCGTCATCCCCCGCGCCCGCGGCCCCGTGCGCAGCCGCGACGAAGCCAGCATTCTGGCTGAATTGCGCCAGCTGGCCGCTTCCGGCTACCGGGAGGTGGTGCTCAGTGCCATCTCCCTGCCCAGCTACGGCCTGGACACCGGCACCAATCTGGTGGAGCTGGTGGAGCACTGCGCCGAAGTGGAGGGCATCGAGCGCATCCGTCTGGGCAGCCTGGACCCCGACATGCTGACGCCGGAGTTCATCACCCGCCTTGCCGCCGTGGACAAGCTCTGCCCGCAGTTCCACCTGAGCCTGCAGAGCGGCTGCACCGCCACACTGCGCCGGATGCGCCGGGTCTATACTGCTGAGCAGTATGCACAGGTGGTGGATCAGATCCGCGCCGCCTACGGCAGCCGCCCCGTGAGTTTCACCACCGACTGCATCTGCGGTTTCCCCGGCGAGACGCAGGCTGATTTTGAAGAGAGCTGCGAATTCCTGAAAAAGGTCGGTTTCCTCAAGGTTCATGTGTTCCCCTATTCCCGCCGCAGCGGCACCCCGGCCTACGACTTTCCGGAGCAGGTGCACGAGCGTGAGAAGCAGGAGCGCAGCCGCGTGATGAATGCACAGGCCGAAGAGATCCGCCGGGAAGTTCTGGCTGCTCATGTGGGCACCGAAGACGATGTGCTGCTGGAAACGCCGCTGTCCGGCACCCTGTTCACCGGCTACACCCGGCTGTATATCCCGGTGGTGGTCTCCGCCCCGGGCCATGCCAGCGGCGAGATCGTCCATGTCCGGCTGGGCGAGTACGACGGAGAGCGCGTGCGTGCAGCACTGTGCTGAAAAACTTTGTTATTTTTTGTTTATTCTGAGCACAGAAACGAATACAACAAATTTTTAACAAATTTTGCGTTTTTCTCTTTTCATGCTGCGTTCTTTATGATAAAATGAAAGTGGATTACTCGGGCTGCAGCACTGTTTGCAGCGGTGCGTTACCAATGCAGCCCGTGATGCACCATGTTTTTCGCGGCAGGCTCGCTGCCGGGGCGTGGTGCACTTACTTCGTTTTTTCGCAAAGCAAGGAGAGATTGGAATGAGTTTCAGAGGAATCAACACCACGGTCATCCAGATCCGCCGTCAGGTGTTCACCGAAGTCGCACGCATGGCTTACGCCAACGTCAAGGGTGAACAGGCAAACCACCTGATGCGCAAGATCCCCTACACCATCATCCCCGGTGAGGAAGGCAAGCTCCGCAAGGACATCTTCCTGGAGCGTGCCATCGTCGAAGAGCGTGTGCGTCTGGCCATGGGCCTGCCCACCCGCCGCATGGACGAGCACAACAGCGTCGTCTCCGGCCTGGAGGATGCATCCATCGCCGATAAGTATTATGATCCCCCGCTGGTGAACGTGATCAAGTTCGCCTGCAACCGCTGCCCCGAAAAGCTGGTCAAGGTCTCCGACCTGTGCCAGGGCTGTCTGGCTCATCCCTGTATGGAAGTGTGCCCCAAGAAGGCCATCACCTGGGAGAGCGGCCGTTCCACCATTGATCAGGACAAGTGCATCAAGTGCGGCCGCTGCGTCGGCGTGTGCCCCTACAACGCCATCGTCAAGACCGAGCGCCCCTGCGCTGCAGCCTGCGGCATGGGTGCCATCCACTCCGACGAGCTGGGCCGTGCTGAGATCGACTACAGCAAGTGCGTTTCCTGCGGCCAGTGCCTGGTCAACTGCCCCTTCGGCGCCATCGCCGACAAGGGCCAGATCTATCAGCTGATCCAGGGCTTCAACCGCGGCGACCGTATCTATGCTCTGGTGGCTCCCGCATTCATCAACCAGTTCCCGGGCCTGGCTTCCACCGGCAAACTGAAGGCCGCTCTGAAAGCAGTCGGCTTCTGCGACGTGGTCGAGGTGGCCATTGGCGCTGACCTGTGCACCGTGGACGAAGCCCACGACTTCCTGGAGGAAGTGCCCAGCAAGCTGAACTTCATGGCAACTTCCTGCTGCCCAGCATGGAGCATGATGGCAAAGACCGCGTTCCCGGATCTGGCCAAGAACATCTCCATGACCATGACCCCCATGGTGTTCACCGCCCGCATGATGAAGCAGGCCGACCCCGAAGCCCGTATGTGCTTCATCGGACCCTGCGCCGCAAAGAAGCTGGAAGCTTCCCGTCGCACCGTCCGCTCTGACGTGGACTTTGTGCTGACCTTCGAGGAGCTGGCCGGCATCATCGAGGCCAAGGACATCGACGTGGCAAATCTGGAAGTCGATCCCGAGGAACAGGATCTGATCCACGCTTCCGCTGCAGGCCGCGGCTTTGCACAGTCCGGCGGCGTGGCAAAGGCTGTCGCCGACAAGATCAAGGAATGGCACCCCGACATGGATGTGAAGATCGCATCCGCACAGGGTCTGGCCGAGTGCAAGAAGCTGCTGATGCTGGCAAAGGCCGGCAAGTACAACGGCTACCTGCTGGAAGGCATGGGCTGCCCGGGCGGCTGCATCGGCGGCGCAGGCACCATTGCCGATCCAGCACGCACGGCCGTTCAGCTGAATAAGTACATCAAGGAAGCTCCCTTCACCGACCCGGAGCAGAGCGCCTTTATGACCAGCATCCATGTGCTGAAGGACGACCCCAACTTTGAGGTCTAAGTCCTGACGGTTTAATTGAATTACAAAATGGCAGAGCCTGCAGGCTCTGCCATTTTGTTTTTTGCGGTATTTTAAACTTTTATCGGCGGCCAGCGGCCTCGCCCTCTCCGTCACCTCCGGTGTCACCTCTCCCAAAGGGAGAGAGGCCTTGGCATAGAAATCAAGTTTGCGTAGACTGCCAAAGGCCCCCACTTGGGGGAGAGATGTCGCATTCGCGGCAGAATGGGGAATGTGGCATCGCACAGTGATGGCCGAGAGGACAAAACTGCCAATCCTTCATTTCAATGTGCAACATTTCTGTGAAAGCTTCACGAAGCAGATTGACAATCTGCCGCAGCCATGCTATTTTAGCATTGACAAACCGGTTTTTGTACGCTGTTTCGGTGCGTTTTCAAGGCCGGACGAGGCCGCCTTCTGCGGCAGGAAAGGCTGATTACTATGACCACTTGCTATAAACGCATGAGCGCCGCTGTGCTTTCGGTGCTGCTGCTGTGCATCTTCACCTTTGGTGCCAGCGCCGCCGCCAGCCTCAATGTGGGCGTCAAGTTCTGGAAAGAAAAGTCCGACAAGGAATCCATGGCCAACACCGGCATCGACTCTGGCCGTGATGCTTCCATTACCCGTCAGTCCAACGGCACCTACACCCTCACCCTGCCCATCCAGCAGGTGAGCAAGATGGGCGTCACCGGCTATCTGTCCGGGCTGACCATCGGCGACGTGACCTATTCCGGCACCGTCTCCGGTGATGTGTCCAAGGGCACCGCTGTGCTGACCATCAAGAACCTGCCTGCTTCCATCCTGACCGGCAGCGACGCCAACAAGGCACTGACGGTCACATGCAACATTCAGATGGATCTGAGCGTTCTGGGCGAGATCAACACCACAGCACGCATGTGCATCTGGAACAAATAAATTTATTTTAAAAGGCACCTGCATTCCGAAAAGAGTGCAGGTGCCTTTTTGTGTGTTCGCCCTCTCCGTCACGGCATGTGAAACTGTGGGGCAAGGCTGTTTTAAATTATCACTCCATGTGCTTTTCCACAAAGTCCCCGACCATCTTGTCCAGCTGCAGTACGGCGTTCTCCGCTCCCTTCATCACCTTGCGGGTGGTGCGGCGCAGCTGGCGCTGGTTCTGGGTGGCTGCCATGACGCCCACAGCACCCAGTGCCGCGCCCGCCGCCATGCCCAGCAGCATTCCGGAAGAGGAAGTGTTCGATTCATGTTTCATTGTGAAAACTCCTTTCTGTCAAAACAGGGCTCTGGCGCTATTATTTCCTTTAAAGAATCTGGTATACGCTTTTTTTATAGAGGATTTTGTGGTATACTGTGTCATGATGTTTGAATGGAGCAGTGTGTCCGGGCTTTTGCGGGCGGCTGCTCCGGTACACCGATAAGGAGGTTCCCTTATTTGATACATCCTGTTGAACCCAAAAAAGTTCTCTGCATCCACGACCTCTCCGGCGTGGGACGGTGCAGTCTTGCGGTGATCCTGCCGGTGCTGTCGGTCATGGGCGTGCAGCCTGTGGCCCTGCCCACGGTGGTGCTTTCCACCCACACCGGCGGCTTCGGCACCCCGGCCCGTCTGGACGGCTGCACCTACGGCGAAGAAGCTCTGGAGCATTACCGCGCACTGGGCGTGGAATTCGACTGCATCTACACCGGCTATCTGGGCGGCGAAGCGCAGGTGGCTCTGGCCGAAAAAGCCTTTGCCTATTGGCCCGGAGCCAAAAAAGTGGTGGACCCGGTGATGGGCGATAACGGCAAGGCCTACTCCACCATCACTCCGGCTCTCATTGGCCGCATATGCGGCCTGTGCCGTGCGGCAGACCTGATCCTGCCCAACTACACTGAGGCGCAGATCCTGCTGGAACACGAGCCTGCCACCGACCCGCTGACCGATGAATCCGCGCAGGCACTGGCCGACGAGCTCAGCGTCATTGCGCCGGGTGCCGTGGTCACCGGCCTGCCTCTGGGCAAATACATCGGCTGCGCAGGCAGCGGCCTTGACCGCTTCCTCATCAAAAAGCTGCACATCAGCCGCAGCTTCCCCGGCACGGGCGACCTTTACGGAGCCGTGCTCATCGGGTCGCTGCTGCAGGGCAACGCCCTGAGCGCCGCTGCAGACAACGCTGCCGAGTTCGTGGCGCTGGCCATCCAGAACACTCCGCCTGAGCAGGACACCCGGTTCGGCGTCTGGTTCGAGCCGCTGCTGCCCCGCCTGTGCCCTGTGCGCTGGGACGAGTGAGGAGGTGCGCAGATGAGTGAAAAGCCGACCCTGAACATCGTTCTGGTGGAGCCGCGCATCCCGCAGAACACCGGCAATGTGGCCCGCACCTGTGCATGCACGGCCTGCCGCCTGCATCTGGTGGGGCCCATGGGCTTTGCCATCGATGATAAAAAGCTCAAACACGCGGGCCTTGATTACTGGCACTATCTCGACATCAGCTATTATGACGGTCTGGACGAGTTTTTCGCCAAAAACAGCGGCCCCTATTATTACTTCACCACCAAGGCACCTCAGCGCTACACGGACGTAAGCTACCCGGACGGTGCCTATCTGGTGTTCGGGCGGGAGGACGCCGGCCTGCCGGAAGCATTGCTTGCTGCCAATCAGGAGCACTGCATCCGGATGCCCATGCGGGACACCTGCCGCAGCCTGAACCTCTCCAACAGCGTCGCCGTGGGCGTGTATGAAGTCCTGCGTCAGTGGGATTTTCCGGAGCTTTTGGATCACGGACATTTACGAGATTACGAATGGAAATGAGGGACATTATGAGCAAGATCGCGATCCTGACCGATTCTTCCTGCGATATCCCGCAGGAGATGGCCGAGAAATACGGCATCGACATTATGGGCTTCCACATCCTGCTGGATGATGTGGACTATGTGGAGCGTGAAGGCTGCACCAACACCGAGTTTTATGACAAGATGCGCGCCGCCAAGGGCGTGCCTTCCACTGCTGCCATCACTCCCATCCAGTTCTGCGAGAAATACTGCCAGTATGTGGACGAGGGCTACACCGATGTCATCCATGTGCCCATCAACAAGTCCGGTTCTTCCACCTACAACAACGCCGTCATGGCCCAGGGCATGCTGCGGGAAGAGCGCCCGGAGCATCACTTGAAGATTCATCTGCTGGACCCGCACACCTATTCTATGGTGTTTGGCTGGTACCTGTGCGAGATGGCCCGCAAGCTGCAGAATGGTGCTGAGATCAGCCACGTCATCCGCGAATTTGAAAAGCAGATGAACTGCATGGAGATCATTCTGGGACCCTACAGCCTGAAGCAGATGAAAAAGAGCGGCCGCATCTCCGCCGCTGCTGCTGTCATGGGCGAGCTGATGGGCATCCGCCCCATCATCACCCTGATCGACGGCAAGACCAAGGTGGAAAGCAAGGTGCGCGGTGATGAGAAGGTTGTGCCCGCCATGGTGGAGCTGTGCAAAAAGCGCAGCGAAGGTGTGGAGGATTTCGACTACATGATCGGCCACACCAACATCAAGCAGGCCGAAGATCTGGAAAAAGCCTGCCGCAAGGCATTCGGCAAGCCGCCGCTGATCGTTTTTGAGCTGGGCGGCGTGGTGTCTGCCAACACCGGCCCCGATACGGTGGCTCTGGTGTACACCGGACATCCGAGAGGATAAAATTTTCACACAGGCAGGCTGTTTCGGCAGCCTGCTTTTGGTTTTACAGGAGGTTTATCATGAGCAGCATCTTCCGCCGGGTATCTGCCCCGGGGCAAGTGCACCGACGGCCCCTATCACGGCATTCTGCGGGAAAAGGCACTGTAAAAAAGATTGCATTCCGCCCGAAATTATGATATACTCCCTTCTGCCGTGCTTTTTTGCGCGGCTCCTTAAAGAGCAACTTAGGATTTTAGGCTCCCCGGCGTGTCTCGAACCATGCCGGGCCAAACCCACAGGGGCTGGCGGCCTTGTGCGGTCAAAATCATCCCGCTGGAGTATTATCATGAATCAGAATTCTTCCGTCCGTAAACTGGTGCGCTGCGGCGTAGTCGCAGCCATTTATGTGGTGCTGTGCATGGCCCTGCAGCCGCTGTCCTATGGCGCTGTGCAGGTTCGCGTGGCCGAGGCCCTGTGCCTGCTGCCGGTATTCGGCGCTGAGTATATTGCAGGCGTCGTGCTGGGCTGCTTTTTGTCGAACCTTCTGGGCTCCACCATCGTGGATGTCATCTTCGGCACTCTGGCCACCCTGCTGGCCTGCCTTGTCACCTACAAGCTGCGGAACGTCCGCATCAAGGGCCTGGCCATCCCGGCCAGCCTGCCGCCGGTGCTGTTCAATGCCGTCATCATCGGCATTGAGATCGCGGTGATGTTCCCGGACCCCTCTTCCAGCGCCCCCATCTGGCTGGCCTGCATCACCAACGGCATCTCCGTGGGCATCGGTGAGCTCATCAGCTGCACCGTGCTGGGCGTTCTGCTGGTGAAGATCATTGAGAGCAGCAGGGCCCTGAACAAGATTTTTGCTGAAGCATAAGCGGCTTTGCCGCAGGAGGTTTCCATGCAGACGAACGGAATGATCTTCTGGGACTGGAACGGCACCCTGATGGATGACGTAGACTTCACCCATGGATGCCTGAACTGGATGCTGGAAACTCACGGCTACCCGCAGCGGTATGATCTGGCCGCTTACCGGGAAATTTTCGGTTTTCCCATTGAAGAATATTACATCCGCGCCGGCTTTGACTTTGCAAAGCATCCCTACGCAGAGCTTGCCGAACGGTTCATGGAGCATTACAACGCCGGAGTGGACGCCTGTCCGCCTTCGGCTCATGCCGCTGAGACCCTGGCCGAGCTTTCGCGCCGGGGCTGGCGGCAGAGCGTGCTGTCCGCCTCCCGCCGGGACTACCTGATCGAGCAGGTAGCCGCACGGGGTCTGCAGGGCTTTTTCACCGAGTTGCTCGGCCTTACAGACATCTATGGCGTCAGCAAAGTGCAGGTGGGTAAAGCCTGGCTGGACGAAAGCGGCATCGATCCTGCTGCCTGCGTCATGGTGGGCGACACCCAGCACGACGCCGAGGTGGCAAAGGCCCTTGGTGCAAAATGTGTGCTCTACACCGGCGGGCATCAGTCCCGCGCCCGGCTGGAAGCTGTGTGCCCGAACGTCATTGACGATCTGGCACAGCTTCCGGATTTACTGGAGAAATTGTAAAAAAGAAGAAAAATCATTTTGAAGGTCAGAAAAGCCTGCGGGCTTTTCTGACCTTCTTTTTTCGCCAAAAGAGAACCCTCAATTCGACTTTAATTTTTAGCGTCATCGCCCTCTCCGTCATTGCTAATGCAATGCCGCCTCTCCCTCTGGGAGAGCTGTCACCGAAGGTGACTGAGAGGGCGAGGCCGCTTTCCTTCTATATTCATTCCCCTCCCCCGCGCAAATTTACAGAAAGTTCATTCAAAAAGCGGCTAAAATAGTTCTGCAGGTTTGACGTGTCTTCTGCTTTGGTGTATCATATAGTTGTGTTGTTATGTCTATCTCCGGGAAGTCTGTTTCCCGAATTTGATTTATTGAGGTGTAACCAATGTCCCTTGTTGAAAAACTCTTTGGCAGCTTCTCTGACCGGGAGCTGAAAAAGGTCAACCCCATTGCCAAGCAGGTGCTGGCGCTGGAGTCGAAATATCAGGCCCTGTCCGACACCGAGCTGCAGGCGCAGACCCCTGCGCTGAAGCAGCAGCTCGCCGACGGCAAGACCCTTGACGATATCCTTCCCGATGCCTTCGCCGTCTGCCGCGAGGCCGCATGGCGCGTGCTGGGCATGAAGCATTTCCCCGTGCAGATCATCGGCGGCATCGCCCTGCACCGCGGCGACATCGCCGAGATGCAGACCGGCGAAGGCAAGACCCTCGTGGCCACCCTGCCTGCCTATCTGAACGCCCTGACCGGCGAGGGCGTGCACGTTGTCACTGTCAACGATTATCTGGCCAAACGCGACAGTGAGTGGATGGGCAAGCTCTACCGCTGGCTGGGCCTGTCTGTGGGCCTGATCGCACAGGGCATGGACGGCGACGCGCGCCGTGCCGCTTACGTTGCCGACATCACCTACGGCACCAACAACGAGTTCGGCTTCGACTACCTGCGCGACAACATGGTGACCTATAAGGCCAACATGGTGCAGCGCGGCCACGCTTTTGCCATCGTCGATGAGGTGGACTCCATCCTGATCGATGAAGCCCGCACTCCGCTGATCATCTCCGGCCGCGGCGAGGACTCTTCCAGCCTGTACACTCAGGTGGACCGCTTTGTGCGCACCCTGCACAAGAGCGTGGTGGTGGAACTGGAAGACAAGGTCTCCACCGATGAGCAGGCCGACGGCGATTATGTCGTGGATGAAAAGCACAAGAGCTGCACCCTGACCGCCAGCGGCATCAAAAAGGCCGAAGCTTACTTCAAGATCGACAACCTTGCCGCCGCTGAAAACATGACTCTGGCCCACCACATCGATCAGGCCATCAAAGCTTACGGCGTGATGCAGCGGGATATCGACTATGTGGTCAAAGATGGTCAGGTCATCATCGTGGACGAGTTCACCGGGCGCCTGATGATCGGCCGCCGCTACAACGAGGGCTTGCATCAGGCCATTGAGGCCAAGGAGGGCGTGAAGATCGCCGCGGAGAGCAAAACGCTGGCCACCATCACCTTCCAGAACTACTTCCGCATGTATAAGAAGCTGTCCGGCATGACCGGCACCGCCAAGACCGAGGCCACCGAGTTCACTGAGATTTACGGCCTGAACATCGTCACCGTGCCCACCAACCGCCCCCGTCAGCGTGTCGATTACCCGGATGCGATCTATAAGACCGTCAACGGCAAATATAACGCTGTGATCCAGCAGGTGCTGGAATGCCACCAGAAGGGCCAGCCCGTGCTGGTGGGCACTGTCAGCGTTGAAAAGAGCGAGACTCTGGCAAAGATGCTGCAGAAATACACCCGCAATTTCAACGTGCTGAACGCAAAGAACCATGAGCGCGAAGCTGAGATCGTGGCACAGGCCGGCAAGAAGGGTGCCATCACCATCGCCACCAACATGGCAGGCCGCGGCACCGATATCATGCTGGGCGGCAATGCCGAGTTCATGGCCAAGGCCCAGATGCGCAAGGAGCATTTCTGCGAGAACCTGCTCAACCCCGAAAAGCCCGAGGATGCTGATCCCGCAGCCATTGAGATGCTGCTGACCGAAGCCAACGGCCACGGCGACACCGAAGACGCCAACATTCTTGCAGCCCGCAAGCGTTTCGATGAGCTGTATGCTCAATTCAAGCCGGCCATCGACGCCGAGGCCGAGGAAGTGCGCGCTGCCGGCGGTCTGTTCATCATCGGCACCGAGCGCCACGAGAGCCGCCGCATCGATAACCAGCTGCGCGGCCGTGCAGGCCGTCAGGGCGACCCCGGTGCATCCCGTTTCTACCTGAGCCTGGAAGACGACCTGATGCGTCTGTTCGGCGGCGACCGTGTGTCCAGCCTGATGGACACCCTGAAGATCGACGAGGACACCCCCATTGAGAACCGCATGATCACCAACACGCTGGAAAGCGCCCAGAAGAAGCTGGAAGGCCGCAACTTCGAAATCCGCAAGAACGTGCTGAAGTACGACGACGTCATGAACCAGCAGCGCGAGATCATCTACGGCCAGCGCCGCAAGGTTCTGGACGGCGAGGACATCAGCGGTGAGATGCACAACATGCTGCGGGAGAACATCGACTCCAGCTGCGACCAGTTCCTGGCCGGTGACGTGAAGGATGACTGGGACTTCGGTGCCCTGCGCCGCCACTATCTGGGCTGGCTGACCACGGACGACGACTTCCACTACACCGTGGCCGACTTCGACAACATCTCCCGCAAGGGCATTGCGGACACGCTGTATGACCGCGGCATGAAGATCCTGGCCGACAAGGAACAGCGCTACGGTGCCCCCGTCATGCGTGAGCTGGAGCGCATCTGCCTGCTCAAGTGCGTGGACCGCATGTGGATGGACCACATCGACAACATGGATCAGCTGCGTCAGGGCATTGCGCTGCGCGGCTACGGCCAGAAAGACCCCGTTGTGGAGTACCGCATCGAGGGCTTTGATATGTTCGACCAGATGGTGGATTCCATCCGTGAGTCCAGCGTCAAGATGCTGCTGAACATCGAGCTTCGTCAGGCCGGTGCTGCTCCCAAGCGCGAACAGGTGGCACGCCCCACCGGTGAGGGCTTCGTTCCCGGCAACGGTGCTCCCGGCGCCAAGGGCGCACCTCATGGCCAGCCCGTGCGGGTCATCAAGATCGGCCGCAACGACCCCTGCCCCTGCGGCAGCGGACTGAAGTGGAAAAAGTGCACCTGCGCCAAGTACCACCCGGAAGGTCTGCCCACCGGAGAAAAATAAAGAAGAATCTGTAAAAGCCCCCGGAATGGACAAGAGTGAACCGCCCCAGAAATAGTAGACATGCACAAAAAGAGCCCCATGTAGGATAAATCTTAACAGGACTGACGAAGTGAAAGC
>CAVEID010000007.1:0-132104 GCA_963615785.1 Oxalobacter sp.
GTTCTGCGGAAGGACTACTCGGAACAGTAAACGAACAAAGGCAGGGTATCACCATGATGGTGGTATCCTGCCGTTTGCTATATGGCGCGTTTCGGGGCAATCGCTGCATACGTGTGCAACGAAATGGTGAAATCTTATTCCATCTTTTCAATTACAACACTTGTGCCGTTTGCAATAACGCCTATCATGTTGCTTGCAAACGTTACATAATCAAAGTCAATACCAATAATTGCATTTCCACCTTTTTGAGCCGATTTTAACTTGAGCTTTTCAATTGCTGCGTCTTTTGCAGATTCCAACTTTTCCGCAAATGCAGATGATTCTGCACCAAGTAAATCGGATATTGATGCAGAGAATTCCGACAGAAAGCCTGTTCCAAGTACAACCTCACCGCTCATTACACCAATGTACTTTGTAATTTTATACCCGCTAAAATCAAATCCTGTCGTAAGCATTTGCGTTTCTTTTAAGACATTTTGCTCTTCGGCAATGCGCGTTCGTGTTTCCTGTGTGACTTTATTAGTAATATTTTGATCAAATTGGAGGGGCTTTTCATTTGAAGCAGCAAGTTCATTGTTGTATATTTCATCAATTTTTGCTGCAACAGCGGCCACAGTTACTTCATTATATTTTTCTGTACAGGTGCAAATGATTTTCTCCTTTGTTGTAGTAAAGGCTTCCTCAAAGTTGTCATTATATCGAGAACTATATAAAGTTCTAATTAGGGGACGGAGCGTTGCAGCACACCCGGAACAAAGTACTTGTCCGTTACAAAGCTCCATTGGAACAGCGAGAGCCATCCCGATTTTCTTTCCGCAGTTAATACACACTCTTGCCATGATAATTGCTCCTTTCAGCAAATAGCTGTCGCCTTTATTCAAAGATACCATCTTGATATTTAATTGTCAATAAACTTCATTCAGCAGGGTTTGGGGCAGGCACGCCCCAACAAGAGCACTTCGGAAACTCGGCAGAGTTGAAGAAGTGAAGTCCCGGATGGACAGGAAATTTTCAAGAATTGAAAATTTGTGGCCACGGGACGATTCTTGCTCTTACCGTTTGCACTCTTTGCACTCTTTGCACTTTTCCTTTTCTTGAAAACTCACCGTTCTTTCGTTATAATAGACTTGAAAGAAGGTGGGCACAATGATTTTGCAATATTTCGTCACAGCATCCGATACAGGCAACAAAATCCCTGTTGAGATTGATAAATCAACTTCCGCTGATCTCGCAGCAACAAAAGAAAACTGGCAGACGGATTGGACGAGTGAGTTTATTGGCGACCCTTCACTTGAAAAGTACACCGCCAAAACCGAAAGCGGTGAAATCGTTGCATTGGGTGCTTACCGTGAAACGGAATCCAGTATGTTCGTTTATATCGAGTATATTGAAAGCCATCCAGAAAGCAATCCCACGCTGACAGCAGAACGCAAATATCTGGACATCGGACGTATGATGATCGCATTCGGCATCCAGCTTTCGATTGATTCCGGCAAAAATGGCGTTGTGACCTTTGAAGCCAAAACGGATGAACTTGCAAGACACTATATCCGGGATTTTGGGGCGATCCGTGTATTCGCCAAACAATCCGGCGGGCCAATTATGCTGATGATTGCGGATAACGCGGCTCTTTCACTCTTCAATACATATCTTTCCTGAAAGGTGGTCTTGTTGTGGATATTGAAGTAAAACGAATGTCTCCTACTGCTATTGAAATGCTTGACCAGCTCAGTGCTGTCTGTAAGAGATTTGGTGTGGACTATTATGCTGCTTCTCAAAATCAACGTGATTTGCTGGACAGTATCGCTCTGCATGAGTATCAACTCAAAAAAGCGCACGAACAAGGACTGAAACGTTCTGAAGTCCCTCCATTCCTCGGTTTGAAGCGCACTGACCGAAGCAATGATATGCCTGCTTAAAGGTTCGAGTGCTGTGAAGAATGCTCCACCACGAATCCCCAGACCAAAAGGTCTGGGGATTTTTTTGTGGTGGACGGCACAGGACTCGAACAGGGCGGGCCGCAGCGAAGCGAAGGCAATCAAAGCCCCAGTGGGGTGTTTGAGCAACAGAACGGTCTGCGTTAGCAGATGGAGGGGCCTTGCCCCGACAAGTTCTGCGGAAGGACTACTCGGAACAGTAAACGAACAAAGGCAGGGTATCACCATAGCGGTGGTATCCTGCCTTTTGTACTATATGGTGCGTTTAGGGTATCAATCGTAATTATGCTTCCTGTGCAGGGGCAACTTTTGCATAGCCATCCCATGCAAACAGGGCTTCCTTGCTCTCGTCTGCAAGCATTTTGTCGATGTTGCAGAGGTACAGATAATGGTCACCAGACTCCACGGTTTTCTCCAACGTAATCTCAAAGGCAATGCGGCAGTCTTCGGGAATCTGAATATCCGTGCCCTCGATGCTCTGCAACGCAATGGGCATTTCGGCCAGCTTGTCCTTCTTGCCGCCATTGGAACTGCCGTAAGCCATAACAGCATCCTTCAGACTGACACCGGGAGCAGCAAGAACAGCCTTGCCCGTTCTACGGATGTTTTCACCGCTGTTGGCTGCTTTGCCCATAGCAAAGGCCAGCATCGGCGGGTTAAAAGACGAGTACATGAAGAAAGACACAGGTGCCATGTTCAGTTTGCCATCCTCTTTTTTCGTGCAGACCAGAACCAGCGGATCGGGGGAAGTCAGAGCGGTTGCCTGACCGATGTTGATTTCTTTCATAGCAAAGTCTCCTTTCGATTTCAGGCCGAAATCCTTGATTTCTTTCGGTAGTTTTATTATACTAAGCTCATAAAACAAATCAAGTACGCAGATTATTTTAACTAAGTACGAAATACCATACCAAAGGAGCCATTCGATGAGCAATGAAATGTCTTATGCTGACTATGTTGAACTTGTCCATAACGGTATTACAACACAGGCTGGGAACTGTCCTGTGACGCCGCTTCTTGAAATGCTGCAAGGCCGCTGGAAATTTCAAATCATTTATGAATTGTGCATCCAAAGCCCTATCCGTTTTGGAGAACTAAAAAAGGCACTCGGCGGCATTACTAATACAATGCTGACTTCCTCGCTGCGGGAATTGGAGCAAGATGGGCTGGTTGACCGGGTACAGTTCAATGAAATACCACCTCATGTAGAATACTCACTTTCTAAGAAGGGAAAAGATTTACTGCCGGTCTTTTACGAAATGACAAAATGGGGCTTTAAGTATTTGGAGTAAAAGAAGCAGGGTTTGGGGCAGGCACGCCCCAAGAAGTGAAGTCCCGGATGGACAGGAAATTTTCAAGAATTGAAAATTTGTGGCCACGGGACGATTCTTGCTCTCTCCATTAGAGAATAATCGCTCTTGCTCTCTCCATTAGAGAATAATCGCTCTTGCGCATGTAGTCATTTCGTGATGCAATCATTTTGACAGGAGGTGTCTCTAATGATGCAGACATTTGTTCGCCCTTCCCGTGATTTGCGCAACCATTATGCCGAAATTTCGGATATGCTCAAAGAACATGACCATGTGATTATCACAAACCATGGCCGGGGAGAGTCCGTCCTTATCAATATCGAGGACTACGCCAAGTACGAGGAGTTCATGCACCAGCGGTATGTTGCTGAGGAAACTTGCCAAGGCAAAACAGCAGGCGGCAGACCCCAACACCCAGTGGGCAGACCACGAAAGTGTATGGGAGACGCTCCGCGAACAGTATGACGTATAAATCAAATACCTGCCCCTTGCCGTGCAGAACTTGAACGATATCGCCCGGTATCTGTCAGGTTTCTACCCCAAAACTTCCAGTCGCGTTTTGAAAGAGATGCGGGAAAAAATCTCAAAATTGGGCGATATTCCGAAAATGTGTGAAATCCACCGCCTTGATCCGACTTATCGTAGGATGGTCGTTGATCAACATCTTGTGTTTTACCGTGTTAACGATGAAAACAAAATTGTGGAGATTCACCGTATACTACGCGGTTCCCAACGGCTAGGAATGTCTACCGGGATGCAGGAACCCGATTCTTTATGAAAAAGGGTTCGGGTACGTTTTTTGTTTATCGGAGGTTTGCGTTTGCGATAGCAACAAACACCCCAGTGGGGTGTTTGAGCAACAGAACGGTCTGCGTTAGCAGATGGAGGGGCCTTGCCCCGACAAGTTCTGCGGAAGGACCACTCGGAACAGTAAACGAACAAAGGCAGGGTATCACCATGGCGGTGGTATCCTGCCTTTTGTGCTATATCAGCCTGTTTTTTCACTGGAAAATATGGTATACTCAGCTCAACGAATCGGAACTTGTCGGGGCGGGGCCCCTCCATCTTGCTAGCGCAAGACCGTTCGGTCGCTTAAAAGCCCCACTGGGGCTTTCATTGTTCCGCTGCGCTCCACAAACGCGAATTTATAGGGGAAATCGCCATGAGCTTTCAGGAGCTGTTCAACAAGTTTTTCGCCAAGGGTAAGCCATTTTAATCGTTCCATTCGTCCGCTGTATCACGATTGATTTGAAAGGAACGATTAGAATGGAATACGTGACCCTGAATAACGGTGTTCAGATGCCGATGGTCGGCTTCGGCGTATTTGAGATTCCAGCAGAGCAGACCGCTCAATGTGTATTCAATGCGCTGGAAACGGGGTATCGCTTGATTGACACCGCACAGGCGTACTATAATGAAAAAGAAGTCGGTGACGGCATCCAGCGTGCCATGAAAGAATTAGGAATCCGGCGAGCGGACATTTTTATTACGACAAAAGTTTGGGTAACAGAGTTCGGCTATGAAAAAACCAAGGCTTCAATCGAAGAGTCCCTCCGTAAGCTCCAGACCGATTATCTTGACCTTGTGCTGATTCATCAATGTCTGTCGGATTACTACGGAGCTTACCGTGCACTGGAAGAATTGTATGATGAGGGAAAAATCAAAGCCATCGGCATTTCCAATTTTAGTGCGGAGCGCATGGCAGATATTGCAACCTTTAACCGCATTGTTCCAGCCGTTAATCAGGTGGAAACACATCTGTTCTGGCAGCAATATGACCTGCACGAGTGGATGCAGAAGTATGGCATCCAGCACGAAGCATGGGGGCCGCTTGCACAGCACAGGTTAAAAGAAGTACTCGAAAATCCGATTATAAAGCGAATTGCAGATGCCCACGGAAAAACACCTGCGCAGGTGGCACTTCGTCAGCATATTCAGCGCGGCATCGTCGTGATTCCTAAAAGTGTACATATAGAGCGCATGAAGCAGAATTTGGACATTTTTGATTTTGCTTTAACGGCAGAAGAGATGGAACAGCTCCGAACATTGGACGAGAACAAGTCCATGTGGGCAGAATACGATGACCCTATGATTGTGCAGTACGCAATGGCAGAGGAATAAAAAATCCTCTCCGATTTACTGCACCCGTATCCAGCAGGGTTTGGGGCAGGCACGTCCCAACAAGGCCACATTTTGCAAAAAAGCCGGTCACACGCTCCTTCGGGGGAACCATGTGACCGGCTTTTGCATTTATCTTCTGGTATACGCTTCCATGCCGTGGTCGGCAGGGTCATAATATTCCATGAGCGCAATGTAGTTTTCGGGGAAGTGGCAGAACGCCGCCCGCAGGGCACTATCCAGACGGCCCTTCGCGCTGATAAGGCTGACGATGTAGTATGCCGCCATTTTCAGCACGTCTACTTCCAGATCATAGCACAGGCCCACTGCCAGCACCGGGATAATGATCTGCTGTGCCTTCAGCGGCACCGCACTGCCAAAGCGCTCCAGCACCGGGCGGCTCATGGCCGAAGCCGTCAGCACGCAGCGCAGAACCTTCGACCAGGCCATCTCCTTGATGTTCGGCAGCGAACGCAGCCGGGTAATCACCGCCTCATCGTCCAGGATCGCCCCCTGCGTGACCTCCTCTTCCGAGCGCATCAGGCCGCACTGGATCATATCCGAAAACGCCGCTTCGTATTTTTCGTTGTAGTTTTCCCGGTTCACGCAGAAGCGCAGCACTGCCGCGATCACCGAGTCTGTATCTTCCTTGACGGCCAGCTGGCTGATGACCAGCGGCTCGCCGCCAAAGTCCTTTCCCCGCTCATCCAGTGCGGCGCGGTCATCGGCCAGCACCGAGGACGGCAGGAACCGGTCGTTGCCGTTGCGGTGATAGCCCCACTCCACCGGCATCACCCGGGGCACGATGTCGCCGCTGCAGACGAGGTTGAAAATGTTGCTTTCGGCCCAGGTGTCTTTCAGCAGGCCATCCGTCGTGTGATTGTTGTCATAGTCCTGCTGGAGGTCGGGGCGGTCCGCCGCGGCCAGAGACGCCGGAGCCGCAAACGTGTAGGCGTAAAGATCCTCGCGGTGGAGCATCGGCACTGTCTTCCCCAGTTTTGCCGCCAGCAGGTTTGCCACCGCCGCGCCGCGGCTGTAACCGCCCAGCCAGAGCTTGACCGTGCCCAGCTTCGTCTGCTTCGCCGCCGCTTCCAGATAATCCACGATCTTTTCATACAGACGGTCAGCGCTGGTCACGAAGCCCTCGTGGCCGCCGCTTTCGCCGATGTTCATGTTGCCGGCCCACTCAGAGCCGTAGACCGTCGGGCGCAGCATAGCTGCAAAAAGCGTGGTGCGCCGACCGTCCTTTTCCACAGTCTTCTGCGCCAGCGCACAGCCGTCCACCGTTTCCAGGGTGTTCATGTTCTGCTCGTATCCCAGAAATTTCAGGTTGGAAAAGCCCAGCATCCGGTAGGCCGCCGCAATGTTGTCTTCGCGGCCCTGCTCTCCGTCCAGCCAGTAGCGGTTCTGGCTCTCATAGCTGTTCAGCGACGCGCAGGTCAGGCCCAGCGTCGCCAGCGCCAGCTGGTGGTCATATTCCAGCGCCGAATGCTCAAAAAAGCTTTCACTGTAGTAAAATTCGTGGGTCAGATCCGCCTCCGCGCGGTCGCTGCAGAAGGGAATGGCATAGTATTCGTCCGGCACTTCACTGCCCACGACTGCCGGTTCCGGCTGCGGCAGCGCCGCCTGTGCTGCCGCGCGGGGTGCCAGCATTCCCGCTGCAAACACCGCCGCCGTTTTACAGAAGGTCCTTCTCTTCATGATCCTCCCTCTCCTTTCTGCACCCCGCTTTGCGGAGCTCTGTTTTCGATAAGTATACCGGATTTCACAATGGGATACAATTCTCTTTTTTTAAGAAGGAGCGCGTCACTTCTCTCAAAAATACAGCTGTTTTGCCGGATTCGTGCTTTTTCTGTGAAAAGAAACAGCCGGTGTTTTCAGCACCGGCTGTTTTACGTTATAATAGAAGGGCCCACTTTTCACTGCAGCTCGATCTGCTTGCAGTAGTCCACGATATGGTGGAACATCTGCTCCACTGCGGGAGCCATGGCGGCGGGGCGCTGAACAGCCAGGCCCACCACACGGTATTCCTCCGGCTCAATGGGGTAGATCTTCACAGCGGCCTTGCAGTCCCGCAGCAGCATCTGCGGCATGATGGAGATGCCGAGACCCGCTTCCACCATGGCGATGTTGGACTGGTCGTCAATGACATGGCAGCGGCGCTCGGTGCTGATCTTGTATTTCTTGAGGAACTGGCGCATCTCGGCGTCGGTGGCGTCGCACTGAACAACGAAGCTCTGGCCGTTCATCAGGGCCGGGGTCATCACGCCGTCAGCGGGCTCAGGCCAGTCCTGCGGCACGATGCACAGCAGCGGCTCCCGGAACAGCTCTGTGAGGTTGAACTCCTCGCGGCAGGTGGAAGACAGGAATGCAATGTCCACCTGACCGGTGCGCAGCCATTCCTTCACATCGTCGTAGGTGCCCTGATAGACCTCGATCTCGATCTGCGGATAGTGGGCCATGAAGCTCTTGAGCAGGCCCGGCAGCAGAGACGCGCACACCGAGTTGAACACACCCAGCTTCACCTTGCCTTTTTCCAGGCCGTTCAGGCGGGCGATGCTCTGCTTGAGGGCTTCGTCGCTGTTGAGCACGTCGCGGATAGAGGGATACAGCGAGGCACCGTAGCTGGTCATCGATACGCCGTTTTTGCCGCGGTTGAACAGAGCAAAGCCCAGCTCCTCCTCCATGACTGCAATGGCGTGGCTGATTGCCGAGGGAGTCAGATGCAGCTGCTGCGCCGCTTTGTTAAAGCTGCCCTGCCGTGCCACTGCATCGAAAATCTCGTAGGAAAAAAGCGTCATGCCCAAAGCCTCCTTCCTTCTGATCTGGTTCGGAGACGCCCTGATTCTCTGTGAATCTTTTTCATCTTTCGTTTGAGATAGTTCAATTATCTTCTTGATTGTACTATCCCGCGCCCGTCCTGTC
Organism: Oxalobacter sp.; assembly: GCA_963615785.1. Lineage (GTDB taxonomy): Bacteria > Bacillota > Clostridia > Oscillospirales > Ruminococcaceae > Faecalibacterium. The sequence goes on from CAVEID010000007.1 coordinate 8,288, forward strand.
AAGCATTTTTGCCCGATTTATGCGCCTTTCCGGCGTATTTTGTCAAAGACGCCGCAGGATCTCATCCCCCTGCGCCGTATCATTTAAAAAGTAGATTTTTTATCAAGTGAGGTATCCCTATGACCGAGACTTCTCATGCCCCTGCCCGCTGCGGGCTCAGTGGCACCACGCTCAAATGCATCGCCTGCATCACCATGTTCATCGACCACATCGGCGCGTCCTGCATTGAGGCCGGGCTCCTGACGCCGCAGCTGGCGTCCGGCGTGCTCACTTCCGAAACACTTGCTTCTTCGCCGCTGTTTCTGCTGGACCGCGTTCTCCGCTGCACCGGGCGGCTGGCCTTTCCCATCTTCTGCTTTCTGCTGGTGGAAGGCTTCGTGCACACCCATGACCTAAAAAAATATATCCGGCGGCTCGTTCTGTTCGGGCTCATCAGCGAGGTGCCCTTTGACCTTGCGTTTTTCCGCACACCCTTCGACCCGGACAATCAGAACGTCTACTGGACGCTGGCGCTGGGCGTGCTGGCCATGGCAGGGCTGAGGCACTTCGAAAAGCCGGACGGCTCCGCCAGCTGGAAAGGCCTGCTGTGCGCGGGCGGCTGTGCCGTTCTGGCCTTTCTGGCCGGCACAGACTACCACGCCATCGGCGTCATCATTATCTGCGCTTTGTACCTGACCCGCACCGACCGCAAGCGGCAGTGCATCGTGGGCGCAGTGCTGTTCGCTTTTGAGCTCACGGCCCCGCTGGCCTTCGTGTTCATCTGGTTCTATAACGGCCAGCGCGGCCGCTGCAGCCGGACGATGCAGAGGGTGTTCTACTGGTTCTATCCGGTACATATCGCTCTGCTGGCCGCGATCACGAATCTGATCCTCTGAGCCTGCATTTTCTCCTTCTCCCGCAGACAAAACAAGGCCGGCGTGCTCCTGCCCCAAACGGCAGAGCGCAGCCGGCCTGTTTCTTTTTTATCTGTCTGCGGAAGAACTGTCCGGCTTTTTTTCGTCGTCGCTTTCTTCCAGATTGTCCAGCGCATACTCAATGCACAGCACCGTGAGTTTGTTGAGGGAGATGTTCTTCTCGTTGCAGATGGACTCCATGCGGTCTACCAGTTCCTTGCGCAGCCGGAAGGTGCGGTTGATATATTCTTCTTTTGGAATTTTGAACGGCATAATCGTATCTTCCCCCTGCTCTTTATTATAGGGGCAAGTACACGCAAAATATACGCATTAAATTAAGTGCTATTTACACTTGAAAAATCAGTGCAAATCCCTTAGAATAAAAGAAAAGAAACGGAAAGAGGACTTTTTGCCTCTCCGGCCAGAAGAGGGAGGGGTGCCCATGCACACCGAAGAGACCGCGGACTATGAACAGATCTGCCAGCAAATACTGACTTTCATGCACAGCGCCCCCATCAACCTGTTTTTCAAAGACTCCGAATGCCGCTACCGGTTCGTCACCAATGTAGCCAGCGTATGCCGGGAAGGCCCCGGCCGCAGCATTCTGGGCATGACTGATCTGGAAGTGCAGACCTGCAGCGTCCTCGGGCGGTTTTATTATGAAGACGACCTGAAGATCCTGCGCACCGGCACGCCGAGCAAATATGTCAGCGAGGTCGCATCGGCAGAAGGCACACATTATTTTGAGATCCGCAAAAATCCGGTCTATCTGGATGGCAAGATCATCGGCATCGTGGGCATTGTGGACGACATCACATCCCGCATCCGCATGGAAAACGAGCTGAAGGAACTGTCCTTCCGGGACACCCTGACCGGCCTGTATAACCGCACCTATCTGGATGTGCGGGGAAACGACCTCATTGCCCGGATGCGGCTGCCCATCACCGTCATCATGGGAGACTGCAACTATCTCAAGGAAGTCAACGACAATCTGGGCCACGATTACGGCGACCTGCTCATCAAGCGTGTTGCCCGTGTCCTGCGGGCGGCGCTGGCCGCAAGCTGCCCGATCATCCGCATTGGCGGCGATGAATTCCTGATCCTGTGCGGCCAGACCACAGCCCGCCAGGCAGAGCCCCTGATCCGTCAACTTCAGGCCGCACTGCAGGCCGGGAGCGACGACAAGCTGAAGCTGGATGTCGCGTTCGGCTATCACACCACCGAAAAAGGCCCCTTCGACCTGCAGCTGGCCTATCATCTGGCCGACCAGAACATGTATCAGAACAAACACCGGAACCGCTGAACACAAAAAAGCCGCTGCGTTTGCAGCGGCTTTCATTTTGCACTTTTTACAGCGGGAACAGAGCGCCTGTCAGCATCAGCATGGCGGGCACCGTCACCAGCATGAAGACTGTGGACTGAGCCACCGCCTGACTTGCGAGGGTCTCTTCGGTGCCGGTCTGCTTGGCCGCCACAGCAGCAAGGCTTCCGGCCGGGCAGGAGGCGATCACCGCAAGGCCGGTGCGCAGCACATTGTCCAGCGGCAGGAACCACAGCACCAGCATGAACAGCAGCGGGAACACGACGCCCCGCAGCATCGTGACCCGGTACAGAAAACCCTTGCGCAGCAGTGCGCCGATGTCGCTTTCCGCCAGCAGCACGCCCACGATCATCAATGCCAGCGGGGTGGTGCAGCTGCCCACCGCACTGCAGAAGCTCTGCACCGGGCCGGGCAGACGCCAGCCCGTGACCAGCAAGATCAACATGGCTGCGGTGGCGAGGTTTGCCGGGGTGATGAAGCTCTTCAGATCCAGCTTTTCGCCGGGCCGGAACAGCGAGATCACATAGGTGAAGAACCATACATTATAAGCAGCCATGGCCACCGTGGCGAACACTGTGCCCCGGGCGCTGCCCAGCAGCGCCGCGCAGAGCGGCAGGCCAATGAATCCGCAGTTCGGCATGGCCGCTGTGCCCACCAGCACCGCCGCCTGGCCGGGGGTGTCGTGCCGCAGGCGGCTGATGACCCGGCAGATGCCGGTCGTCACCACAAACAGCGCCAGCATCAGCACGAACAGCACGCCCGCCTGCACCACGATCTCCGGGTCGCCGTCGATGGCAGCGCCCGCCAGCATCGTGCAGGGAAGCAGAAGCTTCATGACAAAGTTCGACAGAAATTTGCTGTCCCGGCTGGTGATGACGCCGCACTTTGCCCCCACCAGCCCCAGCAGCACTTCGAGGAAGATCACCGCGATCTGCCCCATCAACACCCCAAACGCCATAGGTTCCTCCATTTTTTGTTCAACGACCGCATATAAAGGAAAAAGCCCATTGATTTCAACGAATCAACGAGCTTTTTCTTGGCGGAGTAGGAGGGATTTGAACCCTCGCGCCGTTGTTTAGACGACCTACGCCCTTAGCAGGGGCGCCTCTTCGACCTCTTGAGTACTACTCCAGAGCAAAGTGCATTACACTTATTCAATAAAAAATGGCGGAGAGAGTGGGATTCGAACCCACGGTACGTTGCCGTACGGCAGTTTTCAAGACTGCTTCCTTAAACCACTCGGACATCTCTCCTTGTGGACACTCGCCTTACGCCGTGTCGAATGCCTATTTAATTTACCAGATTTACAGCCCGCTGTCAAGCCTTTGCGCAAATTTTTTCTCAAATCAGAAAATTCCCGATTTTTACCACAACCTTTCTGGGTCAAAGTTCATCCAAGCTATTTACAAGTACATCTTTTTGTTGTATAATGAAGTCAATCAAAAACCCACTCATCGGTAAAAGGAGAATCATCATGTCGTTTTCAGAGCTTTTGAAGCAGTGCCGCAAAAAGCAGGGCGTCAGCCAGGCTGAGCTGGCTTCCAAACTGGGTGTGACCCAGCAGGCCGTCGGCAAATGGGAAAGCGGCAAATCTTCCCCCGACCCCACCACGGTGGCCCGCATCGCCGAGCTGCTGAACACCACGGCGGACTATCTGCTGGGCCTCTACCGCCCGGTGAGCAATGTCTCCGCCCCGGAAGAGCGCTTTTTCGGCAGCTATTCCGAGAGCCTGATCCCGGTCATCGGCACCGTGAAGGCAGGCTATGGCGCGCTGGCCTTTGAAGAGGACTATGGGCAGGAGTATGCCCGCGTGAAGGACCCCGCCAACTATTTTTATCTGGTGGTGCGCGGCGACAGCATGGAGCCCCGCATCCAGGACGGCGATCTGGCTCTGGTGCACAAACAGGACACGCTGGAAAACGGCGACCTGGGTGTGCTGATCTATGGTGATGAGGGCGAGGGCACCCTGAAGCGTTACATCCAGCGCGGCAACTGCGTAGTTCTGCAGCCCTTCAACCCGGCCTACAACGAGATGGTCATCAAGGGCGAAGACCTGAACCACCTGCACATCGCAGGCCGTGTGGTGGAGACCAAGGCGAAGTGGTAATTTTATAAGGGCGAGGCCGCTGCCCCAAAATCATCAAAGCCATCTGCATTTTTGCGCATGGCTTTTTATTTTATACCCTTTTTGCCCCCGGAGGTGCATTTTCATGGAACAATCCATCATGGACAAGCTTACGATCCTGGCCGACAGCGCCAAATATGATGTTGCCTGCACCTCCAGCGGCGCGTCCCGCGCTGCACGGGCCGGGACCATCGGCAGCTGCTACGCGCCGGGCTGCTGCCACGCTTTTACCGCCGACGGCCGCTGCGTCAGCCTGCTCAAAGTGCTCATGACCAACTGCTGCGCCTTTGACTGCAGCTACTGCGTCAACCGCAAGTCCAACGACATCCCCCGGGCAACCTTTGCGCCCCGGGAGCTGGCCGAGCTGACCGTGGAGTTCTACCGCCGCAACTACATCGAAGGGCTGTTCCTGTCCAGCGCGGTGCTGAGCACCCCGGACTACACCACGGAGCGGATGCTGGCCACTCTGCGGCTGCTGCGCAATGAATACCGCTTCGGGGGCTACATCCATGCCAAGGCCATCCCCGGCACCAGCCCGGAACTGCTGCAGCAGCTGGGATATCTGGCTGACCGCCTGAGCGTCAACGTAGAGCTGCCCAGCGAGCACAGCCTGAACCTGCTGGCCCCGGACAAAGGCCGTCACTCCATTTTCCGCCCCATGAAGCAGATCGCTGTGTCCGGCGCCCAGAGCAGAAAGGAACTGACGGTCTACCGCCATGCGCCCAAATTCGCCCCCGCCGGGCAGAGCACCCAGATGATCGTGGGGGCTTCGCCGGAGACGGATTACCACATCCTCAAGCTCACGGAGGGCATGTACCAGAAATACAGCCTGAAGCGGGTGTTCTACTCGGCCTATATCCCAGTCACCGAGGACACCCGCCTGCCCGCGCCGGACACCAAACCCCCGCTCCTGCGGGAACACCGGCTGTATCAGGCCGACTGGCTGCTGCGGTTCTACCAGTTCAAGGCAGACGAGATCCTGGACGAGAGCAACCAGAACTTCAACCCCTATCTCGACCCAAAATGCAACTGGGCCGTGCAGCACTACGGGCTGTTCCCGGTGGACGTGAACCGTGCACCTTTTGAGATGCTGCTGCGGGTGCCGGGCATCGGCCCCAAAAGTGCCCGGCGCATCTGGCACGCCCGCAAACAGGCGTCGCTGGGGCTGGATGAGCTCAAACGCATGGGCGTGGTGCTCAAGCGTGCTCAATATTTCATCACCTGCCGGGGCTTTTCCGGGGCGCATCCGGGCCGCGGCACTGCCGGGCGGGAACACATCACCCGGGCGCTCATCGACCCAAATGTATTCAGCGGAAGCTGCGAGCAGCTGAGCCTGTTCACCCCTCCCGCTGTGGACAATCTCATCGGGCAGGGCGTCGCGCCCCGGGCGGCAATGTGCATGGTGCGGGAGGAGGCAGTGCAATGTCTGGCGAAGGCTCTGTAAAGCGCCGGCTCCACGACGCAGACGTGGTCTATGTCTACGACGGCAGTTTTGAAGGGTTCCTGTGCTGTGTGTTCGAGAGCTTTGCGGAGCATGAGATCCCGTTCGCGGTGTGGACACCCCGGCGGGAGATGTCCACCCTGTATCCGGTCAGAGACATCCCCACCGACCACGCAAAGGCGCAGCGGGTGTTTTCCAGCTTTGGCAGAAAGCTGGGCGCAGAGACTGAATATCTCGTCAGCCGCGACTTTCTCTCCGGGCGGGAGGACAAGGAGCTGCTGCTCATCCGCTTTCTGCATCTGGCCTTTGCCCTCGGCCCCGGCGCGGTCAAGCGGATGGGGCACCCGGATGTGGCCCCGCTGTATGAGATGAAGAAAAGCCTTGACTGGGAGGTGGACAAGTTTCAGGGCTTTGTCCGCTTTGAGGAGCACGACGGAATGCTGGGCGCAGTCATCCATCCGAAAAACTATATCCTGCCCCTGCTGCGTCCTCACTTCTGCGGGCGGTTCCCGGAGGAGAACTTCATGATCTACGACGCGGTGCATCAGGCGGTGCTCCTGCAGGAAAACCACAAGGCCCGGCTCATGGAACTGGCCGCGCCGCTGGAGCTTCCCCCGCCCAGCAAACGGGAGCAGCAGTTTCAGGCTTTGTGGACGCAGTTTTACCGGACGCTGGAGATTCAGGCCCGGCACAACGAAAAGTGCCGCATGAGCCACTGCCCCAAGCGTTTCTGGGCAGATATGGTGGAGATGCGGGGCGAGCTTTAATTTTTGCCTTCTCCGTCACCTGCGGTGCCACCTCCCCCGGCCGGGGAAAGATGTCGCGCATGCGACAAAAAGGGGAATCTGTCGAGCGAATGCGGGACTGAGAGGGCGAGGACGCTGACCTGTAATACTTTTTAACCGAATTTTTTACAAAAACGTTGCAACTGTGCCGTTGAAACCCGCCAAACCTATGGTATACTATAGGGGATATCCGGCAGACTGTCTGCCGAACACACCCGCGCTGCGGGGCAACACAAAAGGAGTATTGTAGCGTTATGGTTCGCATTACTATGGAAGACGGCGGCATCATCGACATCGAGCTGAACGAAGAAGCCGCTCCTATCACCTGTGAGAATTTCAAGAAGCTGGTCAGCGAGGGTTTTTACAACGGCCTGACCTTTCACCGCGTGATCCCCGGCTTCATGATCCAGGGCGGCTGCCCGCTGGGCAACGGCACCGGCGGCCCCGGCTGGAACATCAAGGGTGAGTTTGCCGCAAACGGCGTCAATAACCCCATCAAGCACACCCGCGGCGTCATCAGCATGGCCCGTGCCATGAATCCCAACAGCGCCGGCAGCCAGTTCTTCATCATGCATCAGGACGCACCCCATCTGGACGGCCAGTACGCCGCTTTCGGCAAGGTGGTCTCCGGCATGGACGTTGTGGACAAGATCGCAGCTGTCCGCACCGACTGGAACGACAAGCCCACCACCCCGGTCAAGATGAAGACCGTGGAGATCATCGAGGGCTGAGCTCTTAATTGAACCATTGATCCAAAACCCGGCGGCATCGAAAACGGTGCCGCCGGGTTTTATCTCTTAAATTGGGCGCATCCAGAATAAAAATCGCATAAAATAGGATGTATTTCTCCTATCGTTGTGGTATACTAGAGAAAAGGAGGTAACCAGCCATGATGATCAACACAAACAATCTTGTATCTATTACTGAAGCGAATCAGAACTTCTCCAAAGTTGCGCGGCTCGTAGATGAACGCGGTTCTGCTGTGATCCTGAAGAACAATGTCCCGCGATATCTGGTGATCGAGTTTAATCAGGTTGAAGCTTTTCAGGAAGCCGACGATGAAGACGTTCTCGCTGTTTCTTCGCGTTTGATTGCAAAAAACCGGAAAGCGTATGAGGTTCTGGCAAAGTGATAAAGCTCAGTAAGCGCCAAGTGCTTCTATTGCATGAACAATTGATCTCCGAAACAGGAGGTCTGCCCGGACTCCGGGATGAAGGCTTGCTGGAATCTGCACTGGAAGCACCCTTTCAGAGTTTCGGAGGCGAGGAACTTTATCCATCCATTCAGCACAAAAGGCTGCACGCCTTGGCTATGGCCTGATCAAAAATCATCCTTTTGCGGATGGAAACAAACGTATCGGAACGCACACAATGCTTGTATTTCTGGCTCTGAACGGTATTGAACTGGACTATACGCAGGAAGAGCTTGAAACCGTTATCTTGAAAATCGCCGCAAGTGAAGTTCGGACCGAAGCTTTGCTTCAATGGCTTCTTGCCCACGAAAAATAAACAGCAGGGGCGCTTCCCAAATGGGAAGCGCCCCTGCTTTATTTGTTCTTTGGTCTGCCCTCAGGCCGTGTTATGAGACGGTCAGAGCAGGACGATCGCAGCGTTGATGACCAGACCGACGCCGGTAGCGCAGGATATACCAACCCAAGCGATGCGGCCCAAGTCACGAATCGCATTCTCAGCGCTCTTATTTATATCATGGCTGATCGCATCCAGACCGTTGTCGATCCAGGTGTTGGGGTGAGCCTTGCGGTAATTGCGGACAGCCATCACACCCTCGTACCAGCCGATGAAAGGAATCCAGTTCAGCACAGCTTCCGTCAATGTAGTGACCGTAGCACCGCCTTCGGTGTAGGTCATTTCCTCGTAGGAAAGGACATTATAGCACACAGGCATCTTCATTGTAGCTTCCATAGCAAAGCCTCCCTTTTGTTAATTGATGTATATGAAAACAGTATAGAACTTTCTAAATACCATGCACCTGCATTTATTCATTTTAAATCCCGTTCACGACAAACTTGATCAGCTAAAAATAATCAATGCAGAAGGAATCAGGCCAATACCCGCAGTAGCGATATTGACGACTAAAAAGCTATATGCGCAGCAGAAGTTATAAATGGCATTCGTTAAATTTTTCTCAGCACTTGCCATAAAATGATCTAGACCTGTATCAAGCCATGTATTAGGATTTTTTCTACGATAATCGCGAATCTCGGTGTTAGCTTTATACCAACCATACGGATAGAGAAGAGCTGCCAGCAAAGCCTGCGTTGCTGTCGCACCGCCTTCGGTGTAAGTCATTTCGTCGTAGGACAGGACATTGTAACTCGCGGGCATCATCATTGCAGTTTCCATAATAACACTCCTTTGAATCAAAGCTATCCAAACAGCGCCGCTCCGGCGCTGTTCACACCAAAAACATTTTTTCTTTCCGGGCTCACTTCACCATCAGCAGCACAGCCGTCAGCGGGGCCAGCAGGATCATTGTGGTGGCCGACACGCCGTCACGCAGTGCGTTGGAAGGCGACAGCCGCATGTCAGCGCCGATATCATCAAATGCACGGCCCAGCACAGTGAAGAAATTACCGTCCCGGTTGCCATCCTGTGCAAGCCAGGTCTTTGCCTGCCGGATACCCCAGACGTAGCTGGAGCCCAGCACACCGAAACCAATGGCCGAAGACACCGCCACCAGACCGGTAAAGATCGTGACCGCGCCGCCCTCGGTATAAGTCATTTCCTCTTCAGAAAGAACAGCATATTCAGCGGGAAGATTCAGATTCGTTTTCATCGTAACACACCCTTTTCAAATGTGATCGGTCTTATGTTCCAAAAGCCTCTCGCACCGTTTGCAATTTCCATTCCAGAGATTCCCTCTCTATACCGCCATTGTACAACAGCCGTTGGTTTTTTTCAAGTATCTTTCAGCAGAATGCGCAAAAACTGGAGAGACATCCGAAAAGGACTGGAAAAATTTGTGAAAAAGGACTGCAATAAAACGCGTTGCCGTTAAATGCAGTCCTTTTTCGTTTTTTCATTTCTTTTCCATTGGCAAAAGGCTTTTACCCGGCCACGCCTGCCCGGTAGAGATAGGGGTCGCTTTTGAAGCTGTCAAAGCTGTAGAGCACGAGGATCTGGTCGTAATCGTTGTCCGCGATGAGCTGATCCAGGCCGTAGTTGTAATTGCGGAAGTCTACCACGTCGATCTGCGCATAGTTTGCGGTCAGGTACGGTGCAAAGCAGTTGGCATAGCTGTCCTTGATGACGAGGATGCGCCCGGTGCCGCTGCCCTCAATGCGGCTCAGGCCGTTGTTGCCGTGCAGGAACATGGCGTACTTGTCGTAGACCGAGAGCTTGTCCGTGTCGTACAGGCCGGTGATCTCGCCGTCGGCGGGCTGGCCTGCCGCCGTGACATTGTAAATGGTCAGGCTGTTGGGCAGGTCATAATAGGTGATGGTGTCCGGCACAGCGTTCCAGGTGCGGGCCTTGGAATAATGTGTGCCATAGAAGCCGTCTGCCGTCAGGGCTGTGTGAGCAGTGGTATCAAAAGGCGTAAGGCCCAGCTCACTGCACAGCTGACTGTAGGCGTAGTAAGCGCCGAGAGTCGTCCAGTGATGGTCGGTGCGATAGTAGATATATTCATCTTTGTGGGCGGAAAGCACTTCCCGCACATCCACAAAGTGTCCTCCTGCCGCCTGAACAGCAGCGGAAAGCTGGTCAAGATATGCGTTTTCGTCCAGCAGAGGGGCATTGGCCGGTACATTCTCAGGGTAGACCTCCGATGCCGCCGGGGCCAGCAGAACATTCACTTTTCCGGGATAGCGCTGCGCCAGCGCCTCCACAGCTGCGGTGTTTTTGGGCAGGGTGCGCTGCTCGCTGTCCAGCAGGCCGAAGGTGCGGGGGAACATCATGTGCTCTTTGCCCAGCAGGATGCCGCCGTTCTGCTCCTTCTGCAGCAGGGTGGTCTCCACCATGCTCTGCAGGCTGATCCAGCTGTCGCGGCCGAACACCTGATCTTTGACATACTTCGTGTAGGCCGTGAAGTAGCTGTTCAGCCCCTTTGCCGACAGCTGGGTCAGGGCCGGGCGCTGGGTCAGGGTCGTGTTTTCCATCTCACTGTAGGCCCGGTCCGGCGTGATGATGTCCAGCGCAAACAGACCGACAAAGAACAGGCTGAACACGATCAGCACCGGGTAGTGCAGGAGAGAGGATGGCTTTTTGCTGTGTTTGGACATCTTCTCGCCTCCTTAAAAGTTAAAGTACAGGAACGGGCTGTTGGTGCTGCCCACCACATAGGCGGTGGAGACCACCAGCAGCGCCAGAATGGCTGCGCAGCGTGTGACGACGTTCTTTTTCAGCGCGTTCCAGAGCTTCTCGATGAGCGGGGTGCAGCAGAGGATGCTCACCGCCAGCAGCACACCGTAGTTGCGCAGGAAATACAGCGGCGACACGCCGCCGGAAGGGATGAACAGCTTCTGGAACAGCAGGCCGAAGCTCACGCCGGTGTCGTTGCCCACGAACATGGCCCAGCCCACCACCACGAGAAACAGGGTGTAGATGTGGGGCCAGATTTTGCCCTTTTCAAGGTGCTTGAGCAGGAACAGCTTTTCCACGGCCAGCAGCACGAAGTAATACAGGCCCCAGCAGATGAAGTTCCAGTTTGCGCCGTGCCAGATGCCGGTGAGCAGCTCCACGACGAAGAGGTTGAAGATCTGGCGCTTCAGCCCCTTCCGGTTGCCGCCGAGGGGAATATACACATACTCACGGAACCAGCCCGACAGGGTCATGTGCCAGCGCCGCCAGAACTCCGTGATGGACGCAGAGATATACGGGTAATTGAAGTTCTGCGGGAAGTCGAAGCCCAGCATCTTGCCCATGCCGATGCCCATCATGGAGTAGCCGGAAAAGTCAAAATAGAGCTGCAGAGAGTAGGCGATGATGCCCAGCCACACCAGCGGAGTGGAGGCATTGGCCAGACCCACAAAGGTGGTGGAGGGGCTGTCCGCCACGCCGATGATGTCCGTCCACAGCGCACCGATGGCGTCCGCCAGCAGTACTTTCTTTGCCAGACCGAAAGTGAACAGGGTCATGCCGTCCTCGATCTGTTTAAGATTATAGCGGTGCTTGTAGACGTGCAGCTGGTTCGACACATCGCGGTATTTCACGATGGGGCCTGCGATCAGCTGCGGGAACATGACCACATAGGCACCAAAATCGATGATGTTGCGCTCCGCCTTCACATCCCGGCGATAGACGTCGATGGAGTAGGAAAGGGTCTGGAAGGTGTAGAAGCTGATGCCCAGCGGCAGCGTGCTGATGCCCTGGATCTGAGCAAAGCCGGTGCCGAAGATGGCGTTGATGCTGCTGAGCACGAAGTTTGCATACTTGAAATAGAACAGCATCCCCAGGCTGCCTGCCAGCGCAATGAGCAGAAACGTTCTGCGCAGAGCCGGGCTCTTATCAAAATGCTCGATGCACAGGCCGCTGATGTAGTTGATGAGGATCAGCGCCAGCATCACCGGGAAAAAGCGCACCTCGCCCCAGCAATAGAACACCAGACTGCACAGGAAGAGCACGGTGTTCTTGAGCTTTGCAGGCGCGATGTAATACAGCGCCAGCGTGATGGGCAGAAAGCGGAACAGGAAAATGATCGTGCTGAAAACCAAGGCGTCAGCCTCCTTTTATTACCGAAAAAAGCCGATGCCGCAAATGGCACCGGCTTTGGGTGGGTCAGATTCAGTCTGCGAGGGCGCTGTCCACAGCGCTGTCCAGATCAGCGGTGCTCTCGTTGGAGGCGATCACCATGACCACGGTGTTGTCCTTGAACGCAATGACAGCGTTCTCCACGTTGGTCTGGGCCTGATCGAACTCAGCGTAGTTGCCGTAGAATGCCACCTGATCCTGCTGGTAAGCGGACAGCTTGTCGGCCACATCCTGAGCCTTGCCATCAGCGGCTTCGATCACCAGCACCAAGCCGGCGTCGCCGTTGTCATTGCTCTTCACGCCCTTGTAGCTCACCACATCGTCAGCGGGCAGGCCGAAGTCATACTCAATGTTCATGGCCGCGATCTCAAACTGGTTGGAGATGGGATTCTGCTCCAGCAGAGCGTTGTAGATGCCGTCCAGTGCATCGGTGCCGTTCTCAGCGGCATTGTCCACCACAGAGGAAGCGGCGGCGCTGGAAGCCGGGGAAGTCACTTCTGCCGTGGAGACGGAAGAAGGTGCGGAAGAACTGCCGGAGCCGCAGCCGGTCAGCACAGCAGCAGACAGGGCGGCAGCAGCAGCGAAAGCGATCAGATTCTTGCGGTTTATCATAAAAAATTCCTTCTTTTGTTCAAAACATTCACCACCCTGCCAAAAGCGTTTCTGCAGCAGGGCAGACCTCTGTTATCTTACCATATCGGCGCAGAAAATGCAACGCGCAGACCGGGAGTTTTACGGATTTTTAACCGGTGATGCTCTGCCCCGCAGCCACCTTCCGCAGCAGGGCCACGGCGTCTTCCAGGCATAGCCCGCTCTGGTCAATGAGGGCAGCATTCTCCGGCCCCACATAGCGCCAGTGCCAGGGCTCATAGGTAATCTCGGTGACCGGCTCGGCGGCCTTCGGATAGCGCAGGATGAAGCCGTACTCCACCGCGTGGGCACACAGCCAGCGGAATGCCTCGGTGTTCTCGAAGCCCTCGTCCAGCGTCGTGTGCTCCGGACTGTTCAGGTCGGCGGCAAGGCCGCAGTTGTGCTCAGAGTAGCCCGGCGGATTGACGATGGTCGCGGCTTTCTGGAGCGCTTCGTCCCGACTAAGGCCCTTGTCCAGATAATACTGGGTCTTTTTGTTGTAAAGGTTCTCCTGATATTCCACACTGCGGTAGCCGCTCTGCATCCAGATGGTCACGCCGTCCTTTGCGGCCGCAGCCTGCATCGTAAGGAATGCATCGGCGGCTTCGGTCTGCAGGGTCTTGTTGATGGCCGTGGACGAGCCGCACTCCTTGGTGGTGAAAGTGTAATCGTCCGGCATTTTGTTTGTGTGATTCACCAGCACCATGCGCGGGTCATTGAGCATCGACTGCGCCTGCTGAGCAGAAAGCAGGCCGTTTTCTGCTTCGGAAGCGGCGGCGCTGGCCGATGCAGCCGATGCGGCAGGCACAGCGGTTTTGCGGCTGAGCGCAAAGGAAATGCCGCCCGCAGCGATGCAGACCACAGCTGTGGCAATAAACAACCGGCGCACGGCCGGGCGCAGACGGCGGCGGTGATGGACAGACTGACGCATAAAATGTTCCCTCCTGATCCATGTATAGCATTCCCTCCCAGTGGGCAGACTATGCCCGGAGGGGAAATGACATGAAGATGACTGCACAGGAATATGCGCGCCGTGTGCGGCGCATCGGGCCCCGGTCGCCGCTGGGCATAGACTGCCTGTGGGCGTTCGGCGTAGGCGGCGGCATCTGCCTGCTGGGCGAGGTGCTGCGCCAGCGGTTTCTGGCCATGGGGGCAGAGCCCGACCTCGCCGGCACCCTGACCAGCTGTTCGCTCATCGCCCTTTCGGCAGTTCTGACCACGCTGGGCTGGTACCAGAAGCTGGCTGCGAAGGCCGGGGCCGGGTCGCTGGTGCCCATCACGGGCTTTGCCAATGCGGTGGTCAGCGCGGCCATCGAGTTCAAAACAGAGGGCCGGGTGCTGGGCACCGGAGCCAAAATGTTCACCATTGCCGGGCCGGTGATCGTTTACGGCACGCTGGCAGCGGTGATCTACGGCGCAGTGCTATGGGCACTGAACGCGCTGGGGCTGGCTGTTCTCTCTTAAAATAAAACGAAACAGGGCCCCGAAAAATTGCTGTGCTTTGTTATTGTACCATAAAACACTGCGTTTGTTGTCAGAAAGGAGAAATTTTGCCGATGGTGAACCGATGCGGGGATACCCTGCTGTTTGAGACGCCCCCGGTGATCGCCGCCGGGGCGGCGGTGGGCGGCAAAAAGGAGAGTGAGGGCCCGCTGGCGGCAGAGTTCGACGAGCTCTCCGGCGACAACGGTTTCGGCCAGTCCGGCTGGGAAGCAGCCGAAAAGCATCTGCAGCTGCGGGCAGCACGCCTGTGCCTGAAAAAAGCCGGGCTCCCGCAGGAGAAAGTCCAGCTGGCCCTTGCCGGAGACCTGCAGGCACAGTGCACCGCATCCAGCTATGCCATGCGGGAACTTGGTGTGCCCTTCGCAGGGCTGTTCGGGGCCTGCAGCACCATGGCGGAAGCCCTGGGGCTGGGAGCTGCGCTGTGCGCTTCCGGCGCGGCACGGAATCTTCTGGCCATGACATCCAGCCATTTCTGCGCGGCAGAACGTCAGTTCCGCACTCCGCTGAGCTACGGAGCCGTGCGCACTCCCACCGCCCAGTGGACAGCCACCGCCGCCGGGTGCTGTCTTTTGCAGCCAAACGGCGCAGGCCCCGCCATTGCCGCCGCCACCTTCGGGCGGGTGCAGGATTATCAGGTCAGGGACATCAACAACATGGGTGCCGCCATGGCCCCGGCAGCAGCTTCCACGCTGCTGCACTACTTTGAGGACACCCACGCCGAGCCCCAGGACTTCGACTGCATTTACACCGGCGACCTCGGGCAGGTGGGCAGCCAGCTGCTGCGGGAGCTGCTGGCCGCAGAGGGGTTTCTGCTGAAAAATCATGTGGACTGCGGGTGCATCCTCTTTGACACCAATGAGCAGAGTGTGAAAAGCGGCGGCAGCGGCCCGGGCTGCTGCGCGGCGGTGCTCTGCGGGCATATCCTGCCCCGCCTGCGCCGCGGCAGCCAGAAGCGGGTGCTGTTCGTGGCAACGGGTGCTCTGATGAGCCAGACCACCTTTTTGCAGAAGGAGAGCATCCCGGCAGTGGCCCATCTGGTGGAACTGCGGGCAGGGCAGAAAGGAGAAACGGCATGAACTATTTCTGGGCATTCTGCGTGGGCGGGGCCATCTGCGTCATCGGGCAGCTGCTCATCGACCTGACCGGCCTGACCCCTGCCCGCATCCTCACCGGCTATGTGGTGGCGGGAGTGGTGCTTTCCGCCATCGGCTGGTACGCGCCGCTGGCGGAATTTGCCGGATGCGGGGCCACCGTGCCCCTGCTGGGCTTCGGGCATCTACTGGCCAAAGGCGTGCGCACCGCTTTGCTGGAAGAAGGGGCCGTGGGCATCCTCACCGGCGGGCTGACCGCCGCCGCGGCCGGCATCACCACCAGCCTTGTCTGCGGTGTGGTGTGCTCACTGGTGGGTAAGAGCCACGACCAAAACTAAAAAGGGGAAGGACGACTGTCCTTCCCTTTTTTGTGTACATGTTTTTACAGCAGAAGCATCACCGCACAGACAACGGCGACAGCCGCACCCACAGCGGCAGCGATGCCGTAAATTTTGCGGGATTCCGCGTCGTTTTTGTTCTGGGTCAGGTAGTAGACGCCTGCACCGAACACCAGAATGCCAATGATAAGACCAAAGATTGTGATCATGCTTTTTTCCTCCAGTTCAACAGCAATGCCGAGTTGATAATGACAAGCACACTGCCTGCATTATGCACCAGTGCGCCCACGACAGGGTTCAGAATGCCGGTGATGGCCAGTGTGATGGCGATGAAATTCAGGGTCATTGAGAAGGTCAGGTTCAGCTTGATGGTGGTCATCATCCGCTTGGACAGGGCCATCAGGTGGGGCAGTTCCTTCACTTCGTCATCCACAAGGGCGATGTCTGCCGCATCCACAGCGATGTCGCTTCCGGTGCCGCCCATGGCGATGCCGACTTCGGCTTTTTTCAGGGCAGGTGCATCGTTGATGCCGTCGCCGATCATGCACACCAGTTCGCCGCCCTGCTGGAACTCATCGATATAGCGCAGCTTATCCTGCGGCAGGCAGTTGGCGCGCACCTCGCGGATGCCCAGCTGGCCTGCAATGGCGTTGGCCGCGCTCTCGTGGTCGCCGGTGAGCAGAACAGGCTTCACATCCAGTGCGCTCAGCGCCCGGATGGTGTCCGCGCTCTCCGCGCGCAGAGTGTCGGACAGGGCAATGAAGCCTGCAAACACACCGTTCACGGCCAGGTAAGTGATGGTCGCACCTTGCTTGAGCCAGCGTTCGGCGCTGGCCGGAACTTCAAATTCTGCGCCCTGCTCCCGCAGCAGTTCCGGGTTGCCTGCCAGCAGGCGGACACCCTCCACCTCGGCGGAGACGCCCCGGCCCGGGATCATCTGGAAATCCTGCACAGCAGTCAGCTCTGCTTTCAGATCTTTCTTGCAGCACCGGACGATGGCCCGGCCCAGCGGATGCTCGGAGAGCTGCTCTGCGCAGGCGGCAAAGCGGTACAGGTCGGTGTTGGTGTAGGCGGACACGCTTTCCACAGCCACCACCTCGGGCGTGCCGCAGGTCAGGGTGCCGGTCTTGTCGAAGGCAAGCACCTTCACCCGGGCCAGACGTTCCAGCGCGTCGCCTTCACGGACAAGGAAGCCGTGCTTGGTGGCGTTGCCGATAGCAGCCATGATGGCTGTGGGCGTCGCCAGCACCAGTGCACAGGGGCAGAACACGACCAGAATGGTCACGGCGCGGATGATCTGGCCGGTGACCAGCCAGGTGACGGCGGCAGCGGTCAGCGCGATGACTACGATCCAAGTGGCCCACCGGTCAGCAAGGCCCACGATCTTGGCCTTGCCCGCGTCAGCGGACTGCACCAGACGGATCATCCGCTGAATGGAGCTGTCCTCGCCCACCTTAGATGCCCGCATCTCAAAGGCACCGAACTGGTTCACCGTGCCGCTGGATACTTCGTCGCCCACGGTCTTGTCCACGGGCAGGCTTTCGCCGGTCATGACCGCCTGATTGATGGAGGTCTGGCCCGAGGTGATGATGCCGTCCACCGGCACCGTCTCGCCGGGCAGGACGCGCAGCACATCGCCCACCTGAACTTTTTCCGCCGGGATCACCGATTCTGCGCCGCTTTTCAGCACGCGGGCGGTCTGCGGGGTCAGGTGCACCAGCTTTTCAATGCCCGCCCGGGCCTTGGCGACGGTCAGCTCTTCCAGCAGGCCGCCCAGCTGCATGATGAAGGCCACCTCACCGGCGGCAAAGGTCTCACCGATGCACACCGACGCGATCAGCGCCAGCGACACCAGCACGTCCGCCTTGATGTCAAAGGCCGTCACAAGGCCGATGACTGCTTCCAGAATGATGGGCACACCGCACAGGATGATGGCCACCCATGCGATATCAAAGGGCAGGGGCTGGACGCCTGCCAGACTGAGCACGACTGCAACGCCGGAGAGCACCAGCAGGGTGACATCCTTTTTGATGCCGCCCAGTTCCAGCAGGTGTTCCAGCTTTTCCATGAGCTTTTTCACGAAAACTCCCTCTTTTCCACGCATTGGGAACGGAAAGTGCTGTCCGGCGCGGGCCGGGTCAGAATTTTCCGTTCATTGTACCTATAGGGGTATATGTATATCCAACGTCTGCATTATACCAATAGGGGTATAGGTTGTCAAGAGGGCAAATAAAAAAAGACAGCCGAAAAATCAGCTGTCCTTCGCGGTTTCATAAAATTCTGTTTTCAGCCCATGTTGGCGAAGCGCTCCACTGCCTTGGTGAACTCCTGAATAGTCTTATCCGCGTCGCCGTGCTCGATGCCGTCTTTCACGCAGTGCTGGATATGGCCTTCCAGCACGATCTGGCCGCACTTGTGCAGGGCCGATTTTGCGGCGTTGATCTGAGAAAGAATGTCCTCACAGGGCACATCCTCGTCCACCATGCGGTCGATGGCCTGCACCTGACCGATGATCTTTTTCAGGCGGCGGTGCAGGTTGTCCGCGTCCATGCATTGCTTCATAGCAAAAACCTCCATACGGGTGGGTGTATCGGTATCATTGCTTTTTATTGTACCGGCTTTGCGCCAAATGTCAAGCCGGGCACGGTTCGCCCTGTTTTTCACCAAAGCAGCGCTAAAATGTGGAAAACAAGAAGAGGTGATGCGTGTGAAACACCGTTGGACGACCCTTTTATGGGAGCTGTGGGCGGCGCAGGCCATGTGTGCCGCTGCGGCCCTTTTGCCGGGGAGCCGCTTTGGCACCTGCCCGGCTCTTGCCCTGCCGGGGCTGGCGCTGGCCGCAGCCGTGCCCGCCGCATGGGCTGCATGGGCGCTGCTGGCCGAGCCGCCCGCGCCGCTGCCGCCGGAACAGCTTCTGGAGCAGCGGCCCGGGTTCGACTTTTCCTCTCTGTGCGACTTTGAGCCCGCTGCCGTGCCGTGAAGTTCCGGGCAAAACAAAAACCCCTGCACCGGAAAACGGCACAGAGGTTTTGTTCGTCAATCAGAAAGCGATCAAGCGTTCTTGTTAGCACGCTTTGCCATACGGCTGATCTTGCGGCTGGCGGTGTTCTTCTTGATGACACCCTTAGCGCGAGCCTTGTCGATCGCGGAAACAGCAGCCAGGACGGTTGCGTCCTTGTCAGCGGCATTCGCATCGATGGCAGCGTCTGCCTTCTTGACGACTGTTTTCAGGTTGGTCTTAATGGCCTTGTTGTGAGCCTGCTCTGCAGCAGCCTGCACGACGCGGTCCTTCTGAGATTTGATGTTAGGCATTCGTTCCACCTCCTTGGCTACCTATAACAGCGCACCCTATGATACCATATTTCGCGTACCAGCGCAAGCGTTTTTTTGATTTTTGTTTGGAAAAGTTTTAATTTTCCCATACTTTCTGCGTGCAGAAGGGGGATTTCGGCCCCCGGAACAGGCAGGAGGGGTAAAAAATGCGTTCTACCGATATGGCGGATGAACTGTTTGGCGGCTCTGAGGCTCTGCCCGCCGGGGTGCGGCTGGCCACAGCGAAGCGGGGCGGCGTCACCGTGACACGGGTGGAGATCGCGCGGGAAGGGCTGGCGCGTCCCCGGGGCCGGTATGTCACGCTGGAAATGCCCAGCGTCAGCGTGCTGGATGAACGGGACGCCGCCGTCATCGAGACCTGCGCAGCAGAGCTGCGGGCCCTGCTGCCGCCGGAAGGACCGGTGCTGGTGCTGGGCATCGGGAACCGACATGTCACGGCGGACGCCCTCGGCCCCCGCACGGCGCAGAAGATTCTGGTCACCATGGGGCCGCACCACGCCCTGCCGGTAAAAGGCATCCGGCCCGTCGCAGCCATTGCGCCGGGCGTGTCGGCGTCCACCGGGCTGACCCTGCGCCAGCTGGCAGAAGCACTGGTGAGCACGGTGCGGCCTGCGGCCCTCATCTGCGTGGACAGCCTGTGCAGCAGCGAAGGGGCCCGGCTTGGCCGGAGCATACAGTTCTCGGACACCGGGCTTTATCCGGCACAGGCCGATCACGCAAAGCATCTGGACGCCGCCGGGCTGGGCGTGCCGGTGATCGCAGCAGGCATCCCCACCCTGATGGACTCGGACGAGGGGGCCGACCTTGTGGTGACGCCACGGGCTCTGGACAGCGTGATCGCCCACGGGGCGGCGCTGCTGGCCGGGGCCATCAACCGGGCATTGCAGCCAAGGCTCAGCGTGGCGCAATTGTGCTGGCTGGCGGGGTGATATTTCGATTTGGAATTGCCTTTTCACGGATTCGGGTCGTGGAGGAAAGCCGCATCAGGTTGGCATTGGCACCGCCCGCTCCGTCCTGCTGATGCTCGCCAGACCACCAGCGCAGGTCAGCCCTCGCACTCCCTGGGAGAAATCATCGTCGATTTTAGTACCAGCCCGACCTTCAGACATGGCGTCGCATCATCCTGCCAAAGCAGTCGGCACCGATGCCGGGGAAGCGGCATCTGGCGGTTACGGAATGCCGCGCAAACAACTTTATGCATTCTAAACAGTCAGGCCAAACATATCTATAGTAAGAACGATCGTTGAAAGGAGGCCGGAGACATGCGCAGCAGAACGCCGCTGCCTGCCCGGGAGCCGGGGCATCTTCTGCCCTTTGCAGAAGCCGCAGCCCTGTTCGCAGCGCTGTGCGTTTTCGCACGCAGTGCTGTGCTGGTGCTGGCAGCGTTCATCGCCGCACCGGTGCCCGCCGTGCAGACGGCTGTGTGGCTGGGGCAGCAGGCGGCGCTGGAACAGCAGGCTGTTTCGGAGCCCGCACCGGCCCCCGAAGCAGAAGCTCCGGCTTCCTCCGCCCTGCCGGAAGCCGTGCAGGCCCTGACCGGCAGCATCGAGGACTATCTCGTGCCGCTGCTGGGCGAGGACGCCCGCCCGGCCGATGCAGGTACTATTATTGAAAAAAATTATCCGCAGGGCAGCGGCGAAAAGTACATTCCCTGCGGGGCGGGCAGCATCAAGAACAACACCCGGCAGTCAGCGGCGGACATTGCCGCCGAGATCGAGAACCCGCTGCCCTTTGCCATCGAGCCCAACAGCCCTGACCCGCAGGTTTTGGTGATGCACACCCACGCCACCGAGGACTACCGGCTTTCGGAAGGGCTGTGGTTTTCCCCCGGCGACGGGGCCCGCAGCACCGACCGCAGCATCAACATGTGCGCCGTAGGGCGGGTGGTGGCCGACACACTGAACGCCGCAGGCATCAACACCCTGCACGACGAGACCCTGAACGACTACCCCAGCTACACCGGCAGCTATGCCAACAGCCGGGCCGTGGTGCAGCAGTATCTGGCCCAGTACCCCAGTATCAAGGTGGTGCTGGACGTCCACCGGGACGCCATCGAGTCAGAATCCGGCTCCCGCTACGCGCCGGTGTGCACCGTGGACGGGCGGCAGGCGGCGCAGGTGATGATCATCTGCGGGTGTGACAACGGCACCACCGTCCAGCTGCCCAACTGGCGGCAGAACCTCCGCTTCGCCGCCGCGTGGGAGCGCAGCATGGAGGGCATGTACCCCGGGTTCACCCGGCCGGTGCTGTTCAGCTACCGGTTTTACAATCAGGATCTGACCACCGGCAGCCTGCTGATCGAGATCGGCGGCCACGGCAGCAACCTGAACGAAGCCCTCTATGCCGGGCAGCTGGCCGCAAAGGGCCTTGCCGCGGCCCTGCTGGGCGGGAATGCTTGACAAAACACCGCCAAAGTGCTATTTTTTAAAGGTCAAATGCGAAGATCGGGAAAAGTAGCGCGGGCCGTCCGGCCCAGAGAGTGCGGCACAGCTGAGAGCCGCGCCCGCACGCCGCGTGAACGAACACCCGGGAGCAGCAAACTGAACACGGCCCTTTGAAATCGGGCCGCCAGTAGGTGCGCCGCAGGCCCTGCGTTACGGGGGCAGCGCTTTTCATTGAGCGCGTGAGCGACCGGACACTTCCGGTAATTCAGGTGGCACCGCGGACATTACAAGACAGCTTGTTCGCCCTGAACTTTCAGGGAGAACAAAGCTGTCTTTTTCGTTTATATCATTTTCGGGAGGAAAACAAACTATGGAACGCACTGAGATCGTTTCGCTGTTCAAGAACACCCCCGCCGACGGCACTGAGATCACCGTCTGCGGCTGGGCTAAGAACATCCGCGACTCCAAGAACATCGGCTTCATCGCCCTGTCGGACGGCGGCTGCTTCAAGACCCTGCAGGTCGTGCTGGAAGCTGGCAAGCTGGCCAACTATGACGAAGTCATCCACACCGGCCTGTACAGCAGCCTGCGCATCAAGGGCAAACTGGTGCTCACCCCGCAGGCAAAGCAGCCCTTTGAGCTGAACGCCGACAGCGTGGAGATCCTGGGCGACTGCCCCGCCGACGAGTACCCCCTGCAGAAAAAGAAGATGAGCATGGAGTATCTGCGCACCATGCCCACCCTGCGCCCCCGCACCAACACCTTCAACGCCGCTTTCCGCGTGCGCAGCGCCGCTGCTTACGCCATCCACAAGTTCTTCCAGGAGAACGGCTTCGTCTACTCTCACTCTCCGCTGCTGACTGCCTCCGACTGTGAGGGCGCAGGCGAGATGTTCCGTGTGACCACCCTCGACCTCGAGAACGTGCCCAAGAACGAGGACGGCACCGTGGACTACACCAAGGACTTCTTCGAGAAGCCGGTCAACCTGACCGTTTCCGGCCAGCTGGAGGCCGAGGCCATGGCTATGGCATTCGGCAAGGTGTACACCTTCGGCCCCACCTTCCGCGCTGAGAAGAGCTTCACCACCCGCCACGCCGCCGAGTTCTGGATGATCGAGCCCGAGATGGCTTTCTGCGACCTGTCCGGTTACATGGACACCGCCGAGGCTATGACCAAGTACGTCATCCGCTATGTGCTGGATAACTGCCCCGATGAGATGGCTTTCTTCAATCAGTTCATCGACAAGGGCCTGATCGAGCGTCTGGAGCTGGTGGCAAACAGCGAGTTCGGCCGCATCACCTACACCGACGCCATCGAGATCCTGAAGAAGAACAACAAGAAGTTCCAGTACCCTGTGGAATGGGGCGTGGACATCCAGACCGAGCACGAGCGCTACCTGACCGAGGTGGTGTTCAAGAAGCCCGTGTTCGTCACCGACTACCCGAAGGAGATCAAGAGCTTCTACATGAAGCAGAACCCGGACGGCAAGACCGTGGCCGCAGCGGATATGCTGGTGCCCGGCATCGGCGAGCTGATCGGCGGCAGCCAGCGTGAAGAGGACTACGACAAGCTGGTGGCCCGCATGGACGAGCTGGGCATGGACAAGGCCACCTACGACTGGTACCTCAACCTGCGCAAGTTCGGCGGCGTGGAGCATTCCGGCTACGGTTTGGGCTTCGAGCGCATGATCATGTACCTCACGGGCATCCAGAACATCCGTGACGTGCTGCCGTTCCCCCGCACTGCATACGGCTTCTGATAACAGCATAACCTAAGAAAAGTCGTCGCCCATGGCGGCGGCTTTTTTGATTAACGGCCTCGCCCTCTCAGTCTCGCGCTGCTCGACAGCTCTCCCAAAGGGAGAGCCAAGAACGTAACCGTTAGGGCCTTGCCTCTCCCTCTGGGAGAGGTGGATGCGACCAACGGGAGCAGACGGAGAGGGCGAGCCGCCTTACCTTTTCAACAAGGAGCACAAAACAAGTGGAAAACATCTCTCCCGCTCTGCTGGACTGGTTCTATGAGAATCAGCGCATCCTGCCCTTCCGCACCGACCCCAGCCCTTACCATGTATGGCTCAGCGAGATCATGCTGCAGCAGACCCGGGTCTCCGCTGCGCTGCCCTACTACGAACGTTTTCTCGCCGCGCTGCCGGACATCCCGGCTCTCGCCGGGTGCGAGGAAGAAAAGCTGCACAAGCTGTGGGAGGGCCTGGGCTACTACAGCCGGGTGCGCAACCTGCAGAAGGCCGCAAAGATCGTCTGCGAACAGCACGGCGGGCAGCTGCCCGCCGACTACGACGCCCTGCGGGCCCTGCCCGGCATCGGAGACTACACCGCCGGGGCCATCGCTTCCATCAGCTTCGGTATCCCGGTGCCCGCCGTGGACGGGAACGTGCTGCGGGTGTTCGCCCGCCTGTACAACGACCCCTCCGTCGTCACCGAACCGGCAGCAAAGAAGGCATTCACGGCCCGGGTCATGGAGCACCAGCCGCCGGAGAAGGCCGGGGACTACAATCAGGCCCTCATGGAACTGGGCGCGCTGGTCTGCGTGCCCAACGGCGCGCCCCTGTGCGAGAAATGCCCGCTTGCCCGCCTGTGCCTTGCCCGGGCCGCAGGCACCGCGCTGGAGCTGCCCCGCAAAGCCGCGCCCAAGCCCCGGAAGCTGGTGCCCGTGACAGTGGCGCTGGTGGAAAGCCCTGCTGGCTTCCTGCTGCAGCAGCGGCCGGAAAAGGGCCTGCTGGCCGGGTTGTGGCAGCCTGTGCTGTGGGAAGAGGAAGCTCTTTCTTCCGATGAAATTCTTGTCCGTCTGCGGGCTGCAGGGCTGGACACCGGAAGTTCTGCACCGGAAACCCTGCCCGCCGCAAAGCACATCTTCAGCCACATTGAATGGCACATGAACGGCATCCGGCAGGCCGTGCCCGCCCAGCCTGCCCCGCCGGGCTGCGTGTGGGCCAGCCGCGAGGCTCTGCAGAACGAGTACACCCTGCCCGGCGCATTCAAGGCCTACCGGAAGCTGATGCGATAAAATTTCGGGCTTTTTGACCGGAATGGTTGTAATTTTTGACCGAAACGGGTATAATAAAAGCCACAAGAAGGCTGTCGGCTCCGCCGCTGGCCGCACTCGAGAGGGGCAGCAGAGTTTCTGCTGTTCTGCAAACGGAAGGTGCTGCGGATGATCTTTCTGGTAAAACTCTCGCTTCACATGCTGTCCTTCCTCTGGAAGACGGCTGAGATCTGTCTGCGGGTCTCCCGCTGGAAAAATAAGCTGAAACATCGTTTCGACCGAAAAAAGGAGTGTACTGAACCTATGAAGAAATCTTGTCTGGTCGCTGTGATCACCGTTCTGGCCGCTGTTGCCGGCGCACTTGCTGCTGTTGCTGTCTACCTGCACCGCCGCGAGAAGGAACTGGACGAATATGAGCGTCTGCTGTTCGGCGAGGACGATGCTGAGACCGTCGAGCCCGCTGCTCCCGCTGAGGATTCTGCCCCTGCCGAGGACGCCGCAGAATAATTCCTGAACTGCAAAAAGATCTTTCGGGCGCACCGGCAGTCTGCACAAGACTGTTTCGGTGCGCCTTTTTTGTACATAAAGGAGAGAATCATGAAGCGTTTTTTGCTTTGGATCGTGGGCGTGGCGCTGGGCGTCGTCCTCATGCTCGCGGCAGTGATGGGGGTAAGCTATGCTTTCACCACTGAGGGCAGCTGCCCGGAAAGCACCACGCAGTTCGGCACGGAAGTTCTGGACGTCAACGGCAGCTGCTGGCAGGTGCCGCTCATTGGCGGAAAACTGGACCGGGTGTTTTCCAGCCCCGCCACTCTGACCGTGCAGAAACTCGGCACCCTGTATGACGCCCACCCGGCACTCGTTCTGCCGGACTGGGCCGTTTACTCCACCCTGACCATCCAGACCGAAGGCGGCAGCACTGTGTTCGAGGGCACTGCCAGCGACTATGAGGGCTTTCTGTTCCCGGCCAACGGCGAATACCGGGCTGAGCTGGCCGTGTGGCGGGTGCCCAGAGGCGGCACCATCGCACAGTTTGAGGGCGGCAGCACCGGCGCTGTGCGGAAAAATCTCGGCCTGGAGCGCCCCGCACGCCCCACCGGCTGGTACCGCTATTCCTTCCGGTTCACCCTGCAGGCCAGCGCCAACGTAGAGCTCTCCGCCGAGCGTGTGGAGCAGGGCGGCATCGTGGGCCTGCGCATCTCCGGCATGACCGGCGATACCGCGCCCACCGTAGAGACCGACCTCGGCAGCATCCAGTGCGTCCGGGCCCCGGAGGGTTGGCGGGCCTACATTCCCGCGGCCTACAATGCGTCCTCCGGCGGGCACGAGATCAGCATCACCCTCAACGGCGAAACCATCACCCGCAGCATCATCGTGTTGCCGAAGGACTTCGGCACTGCAGACGTGGAGCCGGAGCCCGCTGCGTCTGACGCCGCCAACACCGAGTTCAAGAACAGCGTCTGGCCCTTGTATGAGCAGCCCGCCCGGGAAAAGCTCTGGCAGGGCGGGTTCGTAAATCCCGTGGAAAGCTACACCACCCTTGTGGACTTCGGCCAGGTCAAGGTGACAAAGGGCCAGCAGGGCAGCCGCTCCAACTCCACTCAGCTCTACACCATCCCCGGGGAGCCCTGCCGGGCCCCGGCTTCCGGAGTGGTGGTTCTGGCGAAGGAACTGGCCCTCACCGGCAATACAGTGGTCATCGACCACGGCTGTGGGATGCGCAGCTATCTTTACGGTCTGCAGGCTCTCTCCGTCTCTGCCGGGCAGAACGTGGAAAAAGGGCAGGCTGTGGGTGTTCTGGGCGAAGAACTGACCATGGACTATAAACTCGGCAGCAAGAGCGTGAACCCGTGGCTGCTGTTCCAGACTTCCGGCGGGTTGTTCTGGAAGGAAAATGAGTGAAAGACAAATCGGGATTTGGAGAAGTGAAGAAAATGAAACAAACAAAGAATATTTTATCATGGTTAATAATTGCATTAAATATTGTTGGAGTTGTATGCCTGATTTATTTTGCCATTCCATATTTTACTCATAATGTTACAATAACAAATCCTGATGCAATGTTGCCAGCGGAAGCATGGGATAGTGCAGGAATGGCATTAACATGGGGATTTATTCCACTTTTGATTGCAAATATTCTTTGCTTTGTAGTTGCAAAAACAAAGCAGAAGTTTGTGGCTTTTTTGTATTTTATTCCGAGTGTAGTATGCTTAATTATCGTGTTGAGTTATTGGATACAGGCGTTGGGATAATATCATCAACTTCCAGTTTGCCAATTTCCCGTAAACAAAAAACGACCGGAACCGTCAGGCATTTTCGCTGACGGTCCCGGTCATTCTTTTGCAAAATTATAAATCAGGAAATGGAATCCACGTCCCACTTCATGCGCACGGCATCTGCGCCATCCAGCTTGATGTTCATGGCACCGGCGTTGTCGATGGCCTGCTGCGGGGTGCGGGCACCGCACAGCACGAACAGGCCCGGGATCATGCGGGCGGTCAGGGCAATGACCAGCTGAGCCAGAGAGCAGTTATACTTCTCGGTCAGGTCGCTCCACTTAGCCAGCATGTCCAGCGCCTGAGAGCGGCGCTCCAGCTGGAAGCTGGGGTTCGAGTTGCGGGTGCTGCCCTCAGGGTAGGTGGTGTCCATGGTCACCTTGCCGGTGAGCAGGCCCTGCTCCAGCGGGGAATAAGCCTGCAGCGACACGCCCAGCTCCTTGCAGGTGGGCAGCAGCTGCTTTTCCACGCGGCGGGTCAGCAGGCTGTACTTTTCCTGAATGATGTCCAGCTGGCCATACTTGCAGTAGCCGCGGATGATGTCGGCGTTCACATTGGATGCACCGATGGCGCGGATCTTACCCTGCTCTTTCAGCTTCATCAGGGCTTCCATGGTCTCTTCCAGCGGGTAAACGCCGAAGTCGGTGGTCTGCCAGTGGGTGTACAGCACGTCCAGATGGTCGGTGTTCAGGCGGCGCAGGCTGTCCTCCACATCCTCAATGATGCCCTTGGCGGACAGGTCGCGGTAGACCTGCACACCATCCACCACCTTGTGCAGGACAGGCGTCTCATGCCGCCATTCCAGGCCGCACTTGGTGGACAGCACGATCTTGTCGCGGTCGATGTGCTTCATGGCTTCGCCCACGACTTCCTCGCTGTGATACAGGCCGTAGATGGGCGCGGTGTCGATCCACTGGATGCCCTGCTCCACAGCGGTCTGGATGGCCTTGACCGACAGGCTGTCGTCGTTGTCGCCCCACCATGCACCGCCGCCGATGGCCCAGGTGCCCATGCCAAGGAAAGGCACCGAGATGCCGCTCTTGCCGATATTGATGTTCTGCATATCCTTACCCTCCATGCCAGCAGTGTTCCCCAAAGCGGGAGCACCTCATTCAAAGGCTGGCATTCTTTGTTGTGTTTCAGATACTTTTTATAAAAAGAGCCGCCGCGCCGGGGACACCCGCACAGCAGCTCTTTTTTCAAACTTAAATATTGCCGAACTCGCTGAGTTTCAGCTCTTCGTTGTGGGTCTCAGCCCAGCGCACGGCCCAGTCGGAGGTGAACAGCAGCAGGCGGTTGCCCTTCATGTCCTCCACAGCCTTGGTGTCGCTGGTCAGGTCGAGATCACGAAGGTTGTAGGTGTCCGGGTCATTCTGCACCCAGCGCAGCTGCTCGAAGGGCAGCTGCTGCATCCGGATCTCCACGTTGTACTCGGTATTCAGGCGGTATTCCAGCACTTCCAGCTGCAGCACGCCGACCACGCCGACCACCACTTCTTCCATGCCGCCGCCCACTTCGCGGAAGATCTGGATTGCGCCCTCCTGGGCGATCTGCTCCATACCCTTCACGAACTGCTTGCGCTTCATGGTGTCCTTCTGCTCAATGCGTGCAAAGTGCTCGGGAGAGAAGGTGGGGATGCCTGCGAACTGCACCTTCTTCTTGCCGGTGCACAGAGTGTCGCCGATGGAGAAGATGCCCGGGTCGAACAGACCGATGATGTCACCGGCGTAAGCCTCGTCCACGATGGCGCGGTCCTGCGCCATCAGCTGCGTGCCGGTGGCCAGCTTGATGTTCTTGCCCTCCTGCACATGGAATGCCTCCATGCCGCGCTCAAACTTGCCGGAGCAGATACGCATGAAAGCGATGCGGTCACGGTGGGCCTTGTTCATGTTGGCCTGAATTTTGAAGATGAAAGCCGAGAACTCGTCGCGGCAGGGGTCAACGGCTTCGCCGGTCAGGCTGTCCACACGGGCCAGCGGGGTGGGGGTGAGCCGCAGGAAGTTCTCCAGGAAAGGCTCCACGCCGAAGTTGGTCAGAGCGGAACCGAAGAACACCGGGCTCAGCTCACCGCGCAGCACCTTGTCGAGGTCGAATTCCTCAGCGGCACCGTCCAGCAGCTCGATCTCATCCACCAGCTGCTGATGCAGATAAGGCGTCAGCAGCTCGTCCAGTGCGGGATCACCCAGCTCTGCCTCGGTCTCATCGACCTTCTTGACGCCGTTGGCGCGGCCGTCGCTGGAGAATGCCAGCACCTTGCGGGTGTTGCGGTCGAACACGCCCTTGAACTCCTTGCCGCAGCCGATGGGCCAGTTCATGGGGTAGGTCTTGATGCCCAGAATTTCCTCAATGTTCTCCATCAGCTCAAAGGGGTCGCGGGCTTCGCGGTCCATCTTGTTGACGAAGGTGAAAATGGGGATGTGGCGCAGGGTACAGACTTTGAACAGCTTGATGGTCTGTGCCTCGACGCCCTTTGCCGCGTCGATGACCATGACGGCAGAGTCCGCCGCCATCAGGGTGCGGTAGGTATCTTCCGAGAAGTCCTGATGGCCCGGGGTGTCCAGAATGTTCACGCACTTGCCCGCGTAGTTGAACTGCAGGACAGAAGAGGTGACAGAGATGCCGCGCTGCTTTTCGATATCCATCCAGTCGGACACAGCGTGCTTTGCGCTCTGCTTGCCCTTGACGGAACCGGCCTGGTTGATGGCTCCGCCGTACAGCAGCAGTTTTTCGGTCAGAGTGGTCTTACCGGCGTCGGGATGGCTGATGATCGCAAACGTCCGGCGGCGCTCGATTTCTTCACGATTTGTCATAAATAGTAGATTCTCCTATACGGATAAAACTCCTTCAGTCTCGCATTCGCTCGACAGCTCCCTCACGGAGGGAGCCTCTGGCGAAGAGGGAAAGCTTCCGGTTTTGCCAAAGCCTCCCTCCTGGAGGGAGGTGGCATCGCGCAGCGATGACGGAAGGAATTCGTTTTGACACATACGAATCATATTCTATCCGAAAACACATCATAATGCAAGAGTTTTCGTCATTTTTTCAGGATGATGCAGGGCAGAGGGGCTGTTTCGGCCCAGTTGGCAAAATCACACACCAGAACGGTGAAACTTTTCAGCGGAAGTGCCCGGAGAAATTCCAGCACGGTCTGCTTTTCCTCCGTGCCGATCACCTGCCCGCTGTAAAGGATGGCGCTCACCACGCCGCCGGGACGCACCGCTTCCAGCGCCGCCTTCAGCGCCGGGATGCTGCTGTCCGCCGTGGAGAACACATTGTGGTCAGCCCCGGGCAGCCAGCCGAAGTTGAACATCACCGCATCCGCCGTGCCGGGCTGCACATACTGCAGAAGGTTCGCGTGGCTGTCACAGTGCAGCTCACATTTTCCGGCGGGGATGCCCTTTTCTTCCAAGTGCTTCCGGGTGGATGCAATGGCTTCGGGCTGGATGTCAAAGCCCAGCACCTTTCCTTCCGGGGCCGTGATGCCGCACAGGAACGCCGTGTCTCCGCCGTTGCCGCAGGTCGCGTCGATGCAAAGGCGCGGGCTGCTCAGCCGCAGGGTCAGCAGATCCTGCACGAACTTCACAGCGGTCAGATCCGGCGTGCGGCGGCGGAACAGCAGGCCGTTTTCCTCCGCGAAGCCGAATTTTGCCCAGAACGCCCCTTCGCCCGCGTCGGCAGGCAGGGGAGCCGTGAACACCGTTGCGTTCTCCCTGTCATATCCGCCAAAAGCACGCAATACTTCTTTTAACAGATAGGAGCCGTAGCCCTTGCGCCGCCACTGAGGTTCGACCCACAATGCCGTGATGTCTGCGCCTTTTGGGGCAGGCTGCAACGCACAGCTTCCGATTTTATCTTTTTCCTTATAAAGGGCAAAGCCCTCTTGTGTGCGGCGCAGTTCCATGCAGCATCCCTCCCAGATTTTCTGCTCCTACAATAACGGTTTGCAGGGCCGCTGTCAAGGCCGGAAAGTGCGTCTTTATTTCACATTTTCTTCACTGCGCCAGCGATTGATTTTCACAATTGGCGGTTACAATAGGGGCAGTTCAAAGGAACAGAGGTTCCCGCGGGCACATCCCCTTCGGAAAGGAAGTATCAATATGAGCAACGAGAACAAATGGGAATATGATTATTCCTCTCAGAATACGAACGCAGGCGGCACCGGCTACCCCAACGTGGGCAGCAGCGGCATGAACACCGCCAACCAGTACGACCAAGATGAGCGGACGCAGGAGCCTGCCTACACCGCCGGCAATGCAGGCGGCGCAACGCCTCCCCCCGCGCAGCCGGGCTGGACGCCGGTGGAGCCGGAGGCTCCCCAGCAGCCTCCGAAGAAAAAGAAGAAGGGCACCGGCAAAAAGGTCGCACGCAGTGCCGTGGCACTGGCTCTGGCCGCAGCCATGGGCTTCGGCGGCGGCTTTGTGGGCGCACGCGTGGGCGGCAGCAGCAACCGGGTGGTCATTCAGCAGGCGGCTCCTTCTTCCACCGCCAGCAGCACATCCGGCTCGGACAGCTCCATCACCGCAGCATCCAGCACCGGCAGTTCCCTGAGCACCGAGCAGGTGGCTGACATGGTCAGCCCCAGCGTGGTGGTCATCACCACCGAGCAGGTGGTCTACTCCCAGTGGTCGTGGTACGGCCAGAATCAGGTGGAAAGCGGCGCAGGCAGCGGCGTTATCATCAGCTCGGATGGCTACATCCTGACCTGTGCTCACGTCGTGGACGGCGCTTCCACCATCACCGTCACCATCGATGACAAGGACTATGTTGCAACGCTGGTGGGCGAAGACACCACCAGTGACATTGCCGTCATCAAGATCGACGCTGACGGCCTGACCCCCGCCACTGTGGGCGACAGCGACAGCCTGAAGGTGGGCCAGAGCGTCATGGCCGTGGGCAACCCGCTGGGTGAGCTGGGCGGCACCGTCACCGGCGGCATGATCAGTGCTCTGAACCGCAGCGTGACCATTCAGGGCTCCAGCTCCACCAACACCATGTCCCTGATCCAGATGGATGCATCCGTCAGCCCCGGCAACTCCGGCGGCGGCCTGTTCAACATGAACGGCGAGCTGATCGGCATCGTGAACGCCAAGTCTTCTTCCAGCGACGCTGAGGGCCTTGGCTTTGCCATCCCCATCAACGACGCCATCAAGGTGGCGCAGCAGCTGCTGGAAAACGGCTATGTGACCGGACGCCCCTATCTGGGCATCACCTATCTGGCCGTTGAGGACTCTCAGACCGCAGCCCAGCTGGGCGTGAACGCTTATGGCGTCTACATCGTGGACGTGACCAAGGGCGGCCCCGCTGACAAGGCCGGCCTGAAGGCCGGCGACCGCATCATCAGCGTGGACGGCACCGAGATCGCCGCCAAGGATGATCTGGGCACCCTGATGCAGCAGCACTCCGCAGGCGACACCCTCTCCATCACTGTGGCCCGCGACGGCCAGATGCAGACGGTCAGCGTGACGCTGGGCGAAAAAACCGCATCCAACAGCTGAATAAGTTTACTCTCGCGGCGGCAGACCCTTGCAGGCGGTCTGCCGCCGTCTTTTTTGTGTCCGGCAAGATTCTTGGTCAAGCTCTACAAATCCATTAGAAAAATTTTGTGAATATCGCCATCTGGACAATTTTGCATTCCTGCGGTAACATAGATTCACAAGATTGTTACTCTCCATGAGGCATTACTTGCACACTGATCCTGAAAAGCTGTTTTTAAGTGGCTTATGGGGTGTGGTGTAAGTATAACCACAGGGGGAGTTTTTTCTTTGTAAATTTTGCGGATGGAGCGTGCCGGAGATGCAGATTTTCAAAAAGATCAACAACAACGTTGCTCTGGCCCGGGACGCAAAAGGCCGCGAACTTGTGGTGTTCGGCAAAGGCATCGGCTTCCCCGCCATGCCCTATGAGCTGAACGACCTTTCCAGCGTGCAGCGCACCTTCTACGATGTGAACGAGAAGTATTTCGAGCTGCTGCGCGATATTCCCGGCGAGGTGTTCCTCGTTGCGGACGACATTGCCGCCAACGCACAGGACGAGCTGGACTGTTCCCTGAGCCCGAACCTGACCTACGCACTGGCCGACCACCTGAATTTTGCCATTCAGCGCTGCCGGGAGGGCATCGCCCTCCAGACACCGCTTGCCTATGATATCCGGCATCTGTACCCGCAGGAATACAGCCTTGCAAAGCAGGCCCTGCACCAGATCCGGGATACCCTGCATGTTGATCTGCCCGACGAAGAAGCCGTGAGCATTGCGATGCACTTCATCACGGCGGAGTCCGAGGTGGGCGACATGCACTCCACCATCCTGACCGCAAAGGTCGTGTCCGAAATTTCGGCGCTGGTGGAAAAGAACCTCTCCGTGAAGCTGGACAAGGACAGCTTCAGCTTTTCCCGCTTCGCCATGCACCTGCGCTACCTCGTGCAGCGGATGATGCACGGCAAGCCGCTGAGCGGCGACACCGGCATGGACTCCATGTTCCGCACCGTGAGCCGGGAATATCCGAAGATCTACGCCTGTGTGCAGCAGATCAACGACTTTCTCACCGCCACCTACGGCTGGCCCTGCAGCAGGGAAGAGCAGCTTTACCTCATCATGCATATCCACCGCGTGTGCTGCGAACGCACGGCGGAGGAATGAATTTCACCGACAACTGAATATCCCGAGAATTCGGATCGTTACCCGTGCAAAGCTCACGGGGCGTCACCCAGCTCGAAAAAGAACACAGAATGGCTTTGGGCCGTACTGCGGTCTTTTGCGAATTGGGTGATTTTTGTTTTTCACGGTATATCCGCCGCCCGGCGCGCGAGGGCGGCGCGTATATAAATATTTTGCTGTATATCGATGAAGGACACCTTTTGTGTGCCCGAACGGAAAGGAAGTGCGGCTCGTGCAGGAAAATGAACAGCAGGCATTGCTGGAACAGCTGCTCCCCCTTGTGGGCGGCGAGGCGAACGTGGTCTCCACCACCCGGCGGGGCAGCCGCATTTCCATGACGCTCAAGGACGAAGGCCTTGCGGACCCTGCGGCGCTGACGGCTCTGCCGTTTGCGGCCTCCGTCAGTCTGCGCAATGGGCGGCTGCGCCTTGAGCTGACCGAACAGGCATACGAAAAACGTGAAAAGGAGAATTGGCTTATGGCTAGCAAATACGACGGCCTTGCGCGCATTATCATCCAGAATGTGGGCGGCAAGGAGAACATCAACTCGCTCACCCACTGCGTCACCCGCCTGCGCTTCAAGCTGAAGGACGAGAGCAAGGCAAACACCGAGGTTCTGGAAGAGACCGACGGCGTCATCAAGGTCATCCGCTCCGGCGGCCAGTACATGGTCGTCATCGGCAACCAGGTGGCAGATGTCTACGACGCTGTGTGCGCCGTGGGCCACATCCAGCCGGGCGGCGCTGTCAACGAGGACGGCTCTGCCGCCGCTCAGCAGGACGGCCCGAAGGAAAAAATGAACCCGCTGAATGCATTCATCAGCATCATCACCGGCGTGTTCTCCCCCTGCCTGGGCGTCCTGTGTGCCTGCGGCATCCTGAAAGGCTTCCTGGCCATGTTCGTGGCCTTCGGCATCCTGAGTGATGCAAGCTCCACCTACAATATCCTGTACTCTCTGGGCGACGGCTTCTTCTACTTCATGCCCATCCTGCTGGGCTACGCCGCCGCCAAGAAGTTTGGCCTGCCTGAGATGGAAGGCATGATCATCGGTGCCGGTATGCTGTATCCCTACATGGTCAGCTCCTCCACCGTTGCACACGACAGCCTGTTCGGCATCCCTGTCATCATGCCCGCTTCCGGCGACTATTCTTCCAGCATGATCCCCATCATCTGCGCTGTGGCTTTTGCCGCATGGTTTGAGAAGAAGTTCAAGGATCACATTCCCGCCACCGTCAAATCTTTCGTTGTGCCGCTCATCACCTGCGGCGTCACCTTCTGCCTGACCCTGTGGATCATCGGACCTATCACTTCTGCCGCTGCAAATGTTCTGAGCAGCTTCTTCACCTGGCTGGCAGCTTTCAACAGCATCCTGTTCGGCGCTCTGGTCGGCGGTCTGTGGCAGGTTCTGGTCATGTTCGGCCTGCACTGGGCACTGGTTCCCATGATGCTGAACAACATCCAGATGTCCGGTCAGGACGCTATTCTGGCCGCTATGCTGGGCACCACCTTCGCCCAGACCGGCGCTGTGGCCGCTATCTGGATCAAGACCAAAAACCAGAAGCTCAAGGGCCTGTGCCCTCCGGCTTTCATCTCTGCAATTGCCGGTGTTACTGAGCCTGCCATCTACGGCATCACCCTGCCCAAGAAGAAGCCCTTCGTCATCACCTGCGTGATCGCTGCCATCGGCGGTGCTGCTCTGATGGTCACCAATACCATGGCTTACCGCATGGCCGGCATGGGCGTCTTTGCATGGCCCCAGTTCATTTCCAATGACAACAATGCTTCCGGCATGATCGTGGCCATCGTCGTCAGCCTGCTGTGCACCGTTGCTGCTTTCGCCGTCACCTATATGACCTACAGCGACGAGCCCGCAAAGGCAAAGAAGTAATTTTCCCAACCCTGAAATGCCCTGCGGGGCCCGTCCTTGCAGACCGTGCAGGGTCTGTGCTATGACGAAAAAAGACGGCCCCGCATTTTTGAGAGCATTATCCCGAGATAAGAGTAAATGAAGGAGAAAAGACATGAGCGTTTTTCGTGACGATTTCCTGTGGGGCGGTGCCTGCGCTGCCAACCAGTTTGAAGGCGCATGGGACGTGGACGGCAAAGGCCCCAGCGTGCCCGATATGTGCACCAACGGCTCCCACACCAGCCCCAAATGGGTGACGACCAGCATCCACCCCGACCGCCTGTACCCCAGCCACGAGGCCATTGATTTCTACCACCACTATGAGGAGGACATCGCCCTCTTCGCAGAGATGGGCTTCAAGACCTTCCGCACCTCCATCAACTGGACCCGCATCTTCCCCACCGGCATGGAGACCGAGCCCAACGAAAAAGGTCTGGAGTTCTACGACCGCGTGTTCGACTGCTGCAAGAAGCACGGCATCGAGCCCCTCGTCACCATCAGCCACTATGAGCTGCCCTACGCTCTGGTGGAGAAGTACAACGGCTGGGAGAGCCGCGAGCTGATCGAGTTCTACATGAACTACTGCAAGGCCATCTTCGAGCGCTACAAGGACAAGGTCAAGTATTGGCTGACCTTCAACGAGATCAACTGCGGCACCATGCCCATGGGTGCCATCCTCGAGACCGGCACCATCAAGGGCTTTGAGGGCTCCACCGCCGACGTTCCCGACAACAAGCAGGAACGTTTTCAGGCTCTGCACCACCAGTTCGTGGCCAGCGCCAATGCGGTCAAGTACGCCCACGACAACTACCCGCAGTTCAAGATGGGCAACATGATCTGCTTCATCACCAGCTATCCGCTGACCTGCGACCCGGCCGACGTGGTGGCCAACCAGCAGAAAATGCAGATCACCAACTGGTTCTGCTCCGATGTGCAGGTGCGCGGCGAGTACCCCAGCTACATGAAACGCTGGTTTGCCGAGAACAACATCACCATCAAGCAGGAGCCTGAGGACGCCGCTATTCTGAAAGAAGGCACCGTGGACTTCTACACCTTCAGCTATTACATGTCCAACTGCATCACCACTCACAAGGATGCCGAGGACGTGGGCGGCAACATCGTGGCCGGCAAGAGGAACCCCTACCTCAAGTCTTCCGACTGGGGCTGGCAGATCGACCCGGTGGGCCTGCGCTACAGCCTGAATGAGATCTACGACCGTTACCACATCCCTCTGATGGTTGTGGAGAACGGCCTGGGCGCTTACGACGTGAAGGGCGAGGACGGCAAGGTGCACGACGACTACCGTATCGACTACCTGCGCCAGCACATCGAGCAGATGGCTGAGGCCGTCAAGGACGGCGTGGACCTGATGGGTTACACCCCCTGGGGCTGCATCGATCTGGTTTCCGCTTCCACCGGCGAGATGGCAAAGCGCTATGGCTTCATCTACGTCAACAAGTTTGACGACGGCACCGGCGATTTGAGCCGCGAAAAGAAGGATTCCTTCTACTGGTACAAGAAGGTCATCGCTACGAACGGCGAAGATCTGGCATAACCGCATTTTAAAAGCCCTTGCACGGCCTCGTGCAAGGGCTTTTTTTGCGTCTGCTCAAAAAACGCTTTATGCTTTTTTACAGCAGGCCGAAGATGGTCGCGCTCACCGGCATCAGCACTGCCTCGTGCTCATACACCCGCGCCGGGCCGCGCCACAGGCTGGAGGATGTGCCGTCGCTCAGCAGCTGCCACCGCCCGCCGGGCAGGGGCACCGTCCGGCTCGTCTCTGTGGGGTTGTAGAACACGCACAGTGCCCCCCACGCCGCGCCGTCGCCCCACTGGGCAGGCAGTGTCCAGCCCACAAGGGGCTGTTCCAGCGAGAAGAATTGCAGTGCCCCCGGAGCGTTGCGGTCGGCCCCGCCCAGGCGCGGGAATGCAGCACGCAGAGCCAGCAGGCCCCGGTAGTAATCCACCAGATGGTGGTATTGTTCAGCACGGTTCCAGTCCAGCCGGTTCAGCGCCGGGGAAGAGCGGTAGCTGTTGCCCACGCCCTTTTTAGTGCGGGCAAACTCTTCGCCCGCCTGCATGAAGGGCAGACCGAAGCTGGTGAGATAAATGCCCGCCGCAAGGCGGTTCTGGGCCAGCGCGGCGCTGTCCGCCGCTGTGAACTCCGGCTTTTCGTACCGCACCATGAGCAGCTTGTCCCACAGGGTGAAATTGTCGTGGGCAGAGACATAGCTCACGATCTGGCCCGGAGCATGGGGCGGCAGCCTGTCGCTGCGGCACCACGCTGCCACTGCCGCGCCAATGTCCCAGAAGCTGCCGGGCCTGCCCTCCACATAGCCCGGCTCCCGGGCGTCAAAGCAGCCGCCCTTGATGGCGTCACGGGTGTCGTCGCAGAAGATGCCGATGCGCTCGTCCAGCATGGCGAGATTGGCCTTATTGGCTTCGTAGCGGTGCAGCTGGCTTCCGCCGCCCTGCCACGGCTCGCCGTACATCAGGATATCCCGCCCGCCAGGCAGACGGTCCAGCGCCGCCCGCACCGCGTTGATGGTCTCCACGTCATAAAGGCCCATCAGATCGAACCGGAAGCCGTCGATGTGATATTCCTGCGCCCAGTAAAGGATGGAGTCGATCATATACCGCCGGGCCATCAGCCGCTCACTGGCAAACTCGTTGCCGCAGCCGCTGCCGTTGGAAAAACTGCCGTCCTCGTTCTGGCGGAAGAAGTAATAGGGCATGGTGCTGTTCAGCGGGTTCTCGTTGCGGTACATGTGGTTATAGACCACATCCATCACCACGCCGATGCCCGCCCCGTGCAGGGCCGAGATCATCTCCTTGCACTCCCGGATGCGCACCTCGCCCCGGGTGGGGTCGGTGGAGTAGCTGCCCTCAGGCACGTTGTAGTTGGTGGGGTCGTAGCCCCAGTTATACTGCCGCATCAGGGGTCTGGCTTCGTCCACGCTGCCAAAGTCGAAGATGGGCATCAGCTGGACGTATTTCACGCCCAGACGCTTCAGATAGTTCAGGCAGGTGGGGTGGATGCCGTCCCCGTGCAGGGTGGTGCCCTTCTGGGTAAAGGCCATGAATTTGCCCCGCCAGGCCGGGCGCACGCCGCTGGCAGCGTCCTGCGAAAAGTCCCGCACGCTGACCTCCCACACCGCCCGCCGGGCAGGGGGGATCACCGGCCGCACATCCCGCTCCCAGCGATCCGGGTTCGTGCGGGCAAGATCCACGATCATGCTGCGCACGCCGTTGACGCCTGCCGCCCGGGCATAAGGGTCGCCGGTCTCGCGGCTCACGCCGTCCGTCGTGACCGTGTAGGTATAATAGCGTCCGTGCTGGTCGCCAGGCAGATAGATGCTCCACACGCCCTGATTCCCGCGCTCCATGGGCAGGGAGCCCATGCGGGCGCTGCCGTCGCCCTTGCGGTAAAGGTTCACGGCCACGCTCTGGGCTGTGGGAGCCCACAGGCGCAGCCGGGTGCCCGAAGGCGCATAGTCCTGCCCCAGCGGGCCGGCGTAAAGGGTGCTGCGCGCAAACGCATCGCTTTCAAACAGCGCTTTCCATTCAGCGGGTGTTTTTGCACTCATGTTCCTTCATTCCTTCTTATAGTCTCATACAGATTAAGTGTAAACAACTGCAGAGTATTTTTCAAGAGGGAATTGCAAAACCCTGCCGGGTGCTCTATACTGAAAGAAAACGACTAGACGGAGGGCAAAGCCATGGCATATACCGACGATTGGGAAACCCTTATGAACGGCGTGTTCGGCGCGGGCGGCAAGCCCCGCTTCGGGGGCACGAGCGCCCAGCCGGAAGCAAAGCCGAAAGCTTCCGGCCTGCCAGACCTGAACGCCGCGCTGCTGGAAAACCAGAAGCAGCTGGACGCCCTGCTGAAAAAGCAGAACGCGCAGATGAAGGCACAGGACACAGACGTGCAGTCTGCCCTGAACGATTCCCGCCAGATGCTGCGGGACATGGAAGCCGACGGCCTGCTGGCCAAAGGCACCGCAGATGTGCCCGCGGAGCATTTGGGCAGCTTTGAGGGCCTTACCGCTGAAGTGAAAAAGACTGTTCTTGGGCAGGACGCCTTTGTGGACAGCGTGGTGCGGGCCATGCGCCGCCCCTTCGTGCTGGGCACGGAGCGCCCCGCCGCCCGCAACGTCATCCTCATCTGCGGCGGTGCCGGCACCGGGCGGCACTTCGCACTGGAAGAGACTGCCCGCATCATGGCAGCGCGGGGCCTTTTGCAGAATGATAAAATGGCAGTCGTAGATCTTGCCCTTTATCCCAACTCCGGCACGGAAAAGCTCTTCCTGCAAGATCTCTATGCCGCCCTCCACGCCCCCGGGGAGATCGTCATCTTTGAGCACTATGAGAACTGCTATCCGGGCTTCCTCAAGACTCTCTCTGATCTGGCGGTCAGGGGCAGCGCACCGCTTTCCAGCCGCTACCTTGTGAACAAAGAAGGCATCCTCGTGGACGCCGGCACTGCGCTGGCCCCGGGTGCTGTGAGCCGCATCGACCCCTGCGGCAAATACCTCATCTTCTTCTCCCGCAAGGGCCGGGACGCACTGGCGGACAAGTTCGGTGCACCCTTCGTCTCGGCGGTGGGCGACGTGTGCGAGACCTCCCCCTTCGCCCGGGAAGACCTTGCCGCGCTGGCCGCGCAGCAGCTGAACGCCCTCGCCCAGAAGGTGAGCGCCCGTCTGGGCCTGACTCTCTCCGCCGGGGCGGACGTGCGGGACTATGTCGCCGCCCAGTGCTCCAAAGAAAAGGGCGCAGCAGGGCTTTCGGAAGCCTGCGACAAGATTTTCCGTGCTCTGAGCGAATACTGCCTGCAGACCGATGCCAAGCTCACCGGCACCGCGGCCCTGACCGCCCAGCCGGACGGCATCCGGTTCAGGCTGAACGACAGCGAAGAGAGCGAGCTGTTCGCCCTGCTGCCCGCTGAATACACCGGTGCCGTGGATGAGATCCGCGCAGAGCTCAACGACCTTGTTGGCCTTGCCCCGGTCAAGGAATATGTCTTCGGCCTTGCGGACAACCTGCAGGTGCAGCAGCGCCGGGCTGCGGCGGGCTTCAAGACCGCCAGCCTGTCCATGCACATGATCTTCACCGGCAACCCCGGCACCGGCAAGACCACCATCGCCCGCCTTGTGGCGAAGTATCTCAAGGCCATCGGCGCACTGAAAGGCGGCCAGCTGGTGGAGGTGAGC
This sequence comes from Oxalobacter sp., assembly GCA_963615785.1. GTDB lineage: Bacteria > Bacillota > Clostridia > Oscillospirales > Ruminococcaceae > Faecalibacterium. The sequence continues at coordinate 48,889 of CAVEID010000007.1, forward strand.
CGCGGCGACCTTGTGGGCCGCTACACCGGCCACACTGCCCCGCTGACCAACAGCGTCATTGAAAGCGCCCTCGGCGGTGTGCTGTTCATCGATGAAGCCTACAGCCTCTACCGAGGTGAGCAGGACAGCTTTGGGCTGGAGGCCATCGACACCCTCGTGAAAGGCATGGAAGACCATCGCGACGAGCTGGTGGTCATTCTGGCAGGCTACACGAAGGAAATGGAGACCTTCCTCACCGCCAACAGCGGCCTTGCCAGCCGCTTCCCCAACAAGATCGAATTCCCGGATTACACGGCAGATGAACTGCTGGACATCACCGGCGTTCTGGCAAAAAGCAAGGGCTACCGCCTTGCCGAAAGCTGCACCTTCCCGCTTCTGGGCTACTACAAGCGCCGTCAGGCGCTGGACAGCCGCACCGCCGGCAACGGCCGCCTGGCCCGCAACACGCTGGAAAAGGCCATCTTCAACCAGAGCCGCCGTCTTGTGGCAGAGCCCGCCGCAGAGCTGGACCTGATTCTGCCCAGTGATCTGGAATTTGAGGAATAAAACACAACAGGAGGAATCAACATGAAACATCTTGCAAAGAAGTGGTTCAGTGCACTGCTGGCACTGGCCATGGTGCTGTGCCTGACCATCGGCCTGACCGGCTGCGGTGGTTCCAGCGCAGACCCGCTGACCCAGACCTATCAGGAATTTGTGAAGCAGAACTTTTCGCATGACTACATCGCCTTCAAAGCCGATGTGACCCATGACGGCGTGGACGACCTGATCGTGATCGACAAGTCGCATGAGGAAGACCCGGATTATACGACGTACGGCTATATTTACACCTACCAGTCCGGCAGAGTGGTATGGGTCGCGACCAAGCATAACGCCACAGTCCATTCCGGCGGCGGACAGTTTTCCTGGGTGATCCGCCCGGTCGGCAACGGGTATTACAACCTGATCAGCGAAGACGGCACGCTGTATCAGGGCAGCGGCAATATCGTGCTGCACGAATATTACCTCGACGGCAACGGTATTTATCTGGTAAAAGAATACGACCGCGTTAAAACGCAGACCCCGGTAAGCGACCAGCGTTGGGAGCAATATCTGAGCACCGGCAATCGCGCTCTGCAGGGAACCTACAGCCTTTACATCTACAACTTTGGCTGGGATTTCAATGAGCCGCCGCTGGCCAGCCATCTGGTGATCGCCCGCGGCTGAGACAACAGAATGAGCTGAACTGAAAACTCCTCCTGACATGAATTGTCAGGAGGAGTTTTTTATGCATGTATTTCCGTCAATTTTTCGGTCATTTCCCGCAGGCCCTGCCGGACTTCTGCCGGAGCGGTGACTTCCACCTTGCCGCCGAAACCGCACACCCAGCCATAAAACTGGGGGCTGACGCACACCGGCACATCGAAGTGGAACCAGCCGTCTTCTTCCGGCACCAGCAGGATGGTCTTGCCGAAGCGGTCTTTCATGGCGCTTTCGAGGTCTGCCGAACAGCGCAGGGTGACCCGGTGTTCCGGCCCGCCGAACATGTTGAAATGCTTGCGCAGATAGCTGGGCAGGTCGAACCTGCGGAACTCCGCCCGGCCCCTGCGGGCCTGTTCCAACACGGTGACGCCGGACATGCGGTCCACCCGGTAGTTGCGGATGCCTGCCGGGTCCTTTTCGTCCTGATAGGCGATGAGGTAATAGCAGCCGCCGTCCCACGCCAGCTGCCACGGGCTCACCGTGCGGGTGCCGCCATCCTTATTATAGCGGAAGCTCACCATCCGCCCGGCATTGATGGCGCTGTGCAGGGCGTCGATGCTGTACAGCAGAGCGTGGCTGTCGCTTTTGGGGCGGCCGTCCACATAGACCTGACGCTGCAGCTGGGTGGCTTCGTAGTCTGAACAGAGAGCTTCCAGCTTGTGGATAAGCCTGTTGCTGGTGCGCGCCGAGACCACCTTGCTGGACTGCACAGCGTCCACCAGCAGCTTGAGCTCTGAGAGCTCAAAGGTGCGGCTGGCCAGCCAGTAACCGCCGCCGCGCCCCCGCTGCAGCTGGATATCGTAGCCAAGGCTGCGCAGCGTTTCAATGTCACTGTAAATGCTCTTGCGCTCGGCAAAAATGCCCTGCTGTTCCAGCAGCTGCACCAGCTGCGGCACATTGAGCAGATGTTCTTCGTCGGTCTTCTGCTCAAAGATGCGCAAAAGCGTCAGAAGCTTGGATTTCTGGCCTTCCTGCTTGGGCATGGGGAGCACCTCCAGACAATGTGAGCGGGTCGTCCCGTCTTTTTATTTTACGTTCTGTAATTTTACAGATCGTAGAGTTTGGGTTCAGAAGCGCGCACGAGTGAAATTTTCTTTCATTCCGGCAGCTTCTTGTCAAATGCCGCACGGCGCTGGGTGGACAGGCGGAACATCTCTTCCAGCTTGGCCCTGTCATCGGCCACAAGGGCACTGCGCATCTCCTGTAAAGCCGCATCGAACTGGTCGATCTCGCTGATGAGGTTTTCCTTGTTCCAGAGGAACAGTTCCGCCCACATTTTGTCGTTGATGCGTGCAATGCGGGTCAGATCACGGAAAGAGTCGCCGGTGTACTCACACAGCGACGAATTGTCATTGGCGCACATCAGGCTCACGGCGATGGCATGGCACAGCTGGCTCACATAGCCGATCATCTTGTCGTGCTCCTGCACGGTCAGGGTGCAGATGTGGTGGAAGCCCAGCACCTCGGCCAGTTCTCTGGCCCACTGGATGGCCTCGGGGGTGTTTTTGTCGGTGGGGGTGATGATGAAGTTGGCCGGGGCAAAATTCACCTCAGCGGCGTGCTCCACGCTGGAAGTCTCACGGCCCGCCATGGGGTGGCTGGCAATGAACTCCACGCCCGCCGGGCACATGGCCTGCACCGGCTCCACAAGGCCGGTCTTGACGCCGGACACATCGGTGAAGATGCAGCCGGGCTTGATGAGATGGCCGTAGGCCTTGAACCACTCGATGAGGGCGGTGGGGTACAGGCCAAAGATGATGTGGTCGGCGCTGCTGACGAGGTCCTCAAAATCGTGGGTCTTGCCGCTGGCGATGTAGCCGTGGTCGAGGGCATACTGCAGGTGGCCTTCGCTGCGGTTGATGCCGTCCACATGGAAGCCGGCTTTCGTCAGCTCCAGCGCGTATTTGCCGCCCAGCAGGCCAAGGCCCACCACGAGATAACGTTTTGTTTTATCCAACATATTCCACCTCCGCGCCCAATGGCTTGATGGCTTCAAAGAAATTCGGCCAGCTCTTCGTGATGGCTTCGGCGTCGTCCACGGTCAATGGAATGCCTGTGCTCAGGGCCAGCACCGCAAGGCTCATGACCACACGGTGGTCGTTATGGCCATGCAGGGCCCCCGCCGGGGCGTGCAGCTTGCCCGCGCAGCCGTGCACCGTGATAGTGCCGCCCTCGCTCTCCACTTCACCGCCGCAGGCCCGCAGTTCGGCTTCCATGGCCGCGATGCGGTCGCTCTCCTTCAGGCGCAGGCGCTCTGCGTTGCGGATGACCGTGGTTCCCTCGCACAGCAGGCCCAGCACCATCAGCACAGGGCCGAGGTCAGGACAGTCGGCGAGGTCGATATCCACGCCGTGAAGCGGAGCTTTTTCAAAGGCGACACCGCCTTCTGTGCGGGCGAACCTTGCCCCGCAGCGGCGCAGGATGTCCAGAATCACGGCGTCGCCCTGCAAGGTTTCCATCGCAAGACCCGTGATGGTCACGCCGCCGCACACGGCGCCCAGCACCGCCGGGAATGCGGCCTGGCTGTAATCGCCCTCCACGGTGTAATCGCAGGGGTGATACTTCTGCCCACCCGGGATAGCGAGGGTGTTTTCGTCCAGCCAGCTGCTTTCCACGCCGAACGCCGCCTGCACCGAACGGGTCATGTCGATGTAGCTGCGGCTCTCCACCGGCGGAATGAGGTGCAGGGTGCTGTCCCCGGCCAGCAGCGGCAGGGCAAACAGCAGCCCGCTGATGAACTGGCTGGACACATTGCCCGCAAGGCGGTATTCACCGGGGGTCAGTGCGCCCTCCACAGTCAGGCCGGAAGAGCCCTGCTCGAACCGCAGGCCCTGCTCTTTATAAAGCGTCTCATACACCGACTGAGGCCGTTCCATGAGCCGCCCGCGCCCGGTGAAGGAAACTTCCTGCCCGGTCAGGCTGGCAATGGGAATGAGGAACCGCAGGGTGCTGCCGCTCTCGCAGCAGTCCACCGGGGCGGCAAGAGGCACAAAATGCCCCAGGCCTTCCACCACAGCGTCGTCCGTGCCGGTCTGCACGCGAGCACAAAGCTGGCCCGCCGCACCCAGCGTGGCGGAGATGTCCTTGCTGAATTCCAGATTGGTGATATGGCTTTTTCCTTCGGCCAGCGCCGCGCAGAGCACCGCCCGGTGGGCCATGCTCTTGCTGGGCGGTGCGGTGATGGTGCCGGAAATTTTATCGGAGTTGCGTTTGATCGTTGCAAACATAAAGTTTATCCTTTAGCGGACCTCTCCAAGTGCAGTGTAGGGAACGCATTCATGCGTTCCGCCGCCTTCTCGAAAGCAGGCGTTTTCCCCGCGGAGCGGATAAATCCGCTCCCTACAAAAAGGACTCTACAGCACAACAGGAGAGGGCGAGCCCGTTTACCTTTTACATATCCCGGCCGATAGCCCATGCCACCTGACGGCACTTTGCCATGGCCTGTGCGAAGCCGTCCGGGGTCAGGCACTGTGCACCGTCGCTCCATGCGTGCTGCGGGTCGTAGTGGACTTCCACTTCCAGACCGTCGGCACCGGCGGCCACAGCGGCGATCATCATGGGCTCCACGAGATTTGCCTTGCCGGTGGCGTGGCTGGGGTCCACGATGACGGGCAGGTGAGTCTTCTCGTGGATGATGGGCACTGCAGACAGGTCGAGGGTGTTGCGGGTATACTTCTCAAAGGTGCGGATGCCGCGCTCGCACAGGATGACCTGCTCGTTGCCGCCGGCCATGATGTACTCGGCGCTCATGATCCACTCCTCGATGGTGTTGCACAGGCCGCGCTTGAGCAGAACCGGCTTGTGCATCTTGCCCACAGCCTTCAGCAGCTGGAAGTTCTGCATGTTGCGGGCACCGATCTGCACCACATCCACATACTCCTCAAACTCGGGGATGCGGTCTTCGCTCATCAGCTCGGAGACGATGGGCAGGTCGGTGGCCTCGCGGGCCTTCACCATGTCCAGAATGCCCTCCGTCTCAAGGCCCTGGAAAGAGTAGGGGGAGGTGCGGGGCTTGTAGGCACCGCCGCGGAACAGGGTGGCACCGCCAGCCTTGACGCCCTGAGCAATGCGCAGAGCCTGCTCTTCGCCCTCGATGCTGCAGGGGCCGGCCATAACGGCGATCTTTTCCTTGCCGCCGATCTTCACGCCGCCGCAGTCGATGACGGAATCCGCCGGATGGAACAGTCGGTTTGCACGCTTATAGGGGGCGGACACGCGGGTCACGTTGTCGATCCAGGGGTTTGCCAGCACGTCGCGCTCGTCGATCTTGGTGGTGTCGCCCACCAGACCAAAGACGTTGTAGTCCTTGCCGGTGATGAGGGTAACATCCAGCCCCTGCTTTTCGAATTTGTCAACGATCTTTTCCAGTTCGGGCTTCGGGGTTCCTTTTTTGGTGGAGATGATCATGGGAGTTTCCTTTCTTCCTTTCAAATTCTGCTTTGAATCGTGTTGTGGATCTGTTCACAAACTGCGTCAAAGTGATTGTCTACGTCATTATTCGCAAAACGAAGCACCAGCAAGCCGTATTGCTGTAAAGTTCGGCTTCGCTCGTCATCATATTGCTTTCCATGCTCTGTAAAATGCTGCGAGCCATCCAATTCTATCACAAGCCGGGCTTTGGCACAGTAGAAATCCACGATATACGACTCTACGATTCGCTGCTTGTAGATTTTTACGGGATAGCTTCGCAGAAACAAATACCAGAGTTTTCGTTCCTGTGCTGTCAAGTCTCGCCGCAGCATACGGGCTGTCCCAAGCAGTTTGTAATTTTTGTTTACAGTCGTATGTTTCATGGAAAGCTTCCTCGTGGGGAACGGGCTCGCCCTCTCCGTCATTGCTTTCGCAATGCCACCTCTCCCAAGGGGAGAGGCAAGGACCTGACCGCTACATTCTTGGCTCTCCCTCTGGGAGAGCTGTCACCGCAGGTGACTGAGAGGGCGAGCCCGCTAACCTTTCACATCACAATATGTGCCTTGCCGGTCCCATCGGCCCGCAGCAGCTGGGCCAGATAGATGCAGGCGTGGAGGTAGCCCTGCGGGCCCTCGCCGATGAAGTGGCCCTGACAGCCAAAGGACACCACGTCCGTCTTGCGGAAGGGCTCCCGCTCGTCGGGGGCGTTGAGCATCACTTCCACGGCGGGCACGCCGGACAGCCGCAGTGCGTCCAGAATGGCCACGCTGTAATGGGCATAGGCCCCGGGGTTCAGCACGATGCCGTCCACGCGGCCTGCCGCCGCCTGTATCTCATCCACGAGGTCGCCCTCATGGTTGGACTGGCAGCAGTCAGTCTCGATGCCCAGCTGGTCGCAGCCCGCCTGCACATAATCCATCATGGCGTTGTAGTCCAGCTCTCCGGGCACGCCCGGCTCCGACCAGCGCATGATGTTGACATTCGGGCCGTTAAGAATCAAAAATTTCATCCAGTGCCTCCATGGCGGCGCGCAGAGCATCCTCCAGCGTGCCGGTGTTGGGGACGACGGCGTCCGCCGCCGCGAGATACAGCGGGCGGCGCTGGGCTTCCATCTGGCGCAGAGCGTCCATGCTGGAAGAAAGCGGTCTGCCGCCGCCCACGGCCAGCGCTTCCACCGGCCGGTCAATAAACAGCACCACGCCGTTCTGGTGCAGGGCCCGCAGGTTTTCGGGCCGCTTCACCGCGCCGCCGCCGCAGGAAAGAAGCTGGCGGTTCTCCTTGCCAAAGCGCCGGGTCTGCTCGGTCTCCTTTGTGCGGAAGCCGTCCTCGCCCTCGGCGGCGAAGATGTCCGGAATGCTGCGGCCATCGGCTTTGACGATCTCCTCATCAAGGTCCACGAAAGTCCGGCCCAGCTGTTTCGCCAGCATTTTGCCGAGAGTGGTCTTGCCGGAAGAGGGCATCCCGATGAGGGCGATGTTCAGCGTGTCCCGGCGCAGAGCGGCGGTGATGCGCCGGATCTCGCCAGGGGCATCCTCGAATTTGCGGTCGAGGAAGTATTCAGCGGCATACACCGCCTGTGCCACCAGCATTTCAAGGCCGCCTGCGGCCACCGGCACACCGGCTTCTTCAGCGCGAAGGATCAGCTCTGTCTTGTCCGGGTTGTACACCACGTCCAGCACGGCTTCCAGCCCGGGCATGGCGGCAACGTCCAGATTGCACACGCCCACATTGGGGTACATGCCCGCCGGGGTGGTGTTGATGACGATCTGCGCACCGCTGTGCACCGCTTCCGCATAGCTCAGTTCGCCCTTTTCCGGGTCGGGATTGCGGCTGACCGTCAGAATTTTTGCCGCGCCCTTGTCCCGGGCAACGGCGCTGGTCGTATTATGCGTACCACCGGTGCCCAGAATCAGCACCGTACGTCCTGCAAAGTCCACCTTGTGGTCGTCGCACAGATGGGCAAAGCCCATGTAATCGGTGTTGTAGCCGTAGAGCAGACCGTTTTTGTTCACCACGGTGTTCACGGCCCCGATGGCCTTGGCCCGTGGGTCGATGTAAGAGCAGTACTCCATCACCAGCTTTTTATAGGGGATGGTGACGTTGATGGCCTTGAACGGACGCTTTGTCAAAAACGCCCGGGCTTCTTCCTCGGTGGGCAGGGGGCACAGGTCGTAATGGTAGCCGCAGAGCATTTCATGGATGATCTTGGAGTAAGAGTGGCCGAGTCTGCCGCCAATGAGTCCGTATTCCATTCAGTCGTCCTCCTTCCGGAAGCTTGTGGGACGGGTCATCCAGCTTTCGCCGTAACGGGCCGTCAGCAGGTCGCCCACCGCGAGGGCGGCGGCGCAGGTCTGCACGATAGCCGCACGGGGCACGATGCAGGGGTCATGACGGCCCTGAATGGAGAGTTCCGCGTCCTTTTTGGCGATATAGTCCACGGTGTCCTGCTTTTTATAGATGCTGGGTGTGGGCTTGATGACCGTTCGGAACACCACCGGCATTCCGTTGGCAATGCCGCCGTTGACGCCCGCGTTGTGGTTGGTGGCGGTCACCACCGCACCTTCCGGCGTCATGCGGAACGCATCATTTGCTTCCGAGCCGCGCATCCCTGCAAAGCCGAAGCCGGTGCCGAACTCAATGCCCTTGACCGCCGGGACAGAGAAGGCCAGATGGGCGATCTCGCTTTCCACACTGTCAAAATAGGGCTCGCCGATGCCCGCAGGTAGGCCGAGGATGGCCGTTTCCAGCAGGCCGCCCACGCTGTCACCGTCGGCACCGGCGGCGCGGATGGCATTCTTCATGGGCTCTTCCACCGATGCATCCAGCACCGCGAAGCCCTCTTCCTTGCTGGCAAGGGCTTCCACCTGTGCGGCCAGCGCGGCGGGGTCGTCCAGCGAAAAGCGGGTGTCGGCAATGCCGGCGCACTCCGCAATATGAGTGGTGATGTCGATGCCCGCACGGTTCAGGGCGCTGAGCACGATGGCTCCGCCCGCCACGAGAGCCGCCGTCACGCGGCCGGAAAAGTGCCCGCCGCCCCGGGCATCCTGAAAGCCATGGTACTTGGCATAGGCAGTGTAGTCCGCATGGCCGGGGCGCAGCAGGTCGGCCGTTTTTGCATAGTCGCCGCTGCGGGTGTTGGTGTTCTCGATCATCAGGGCGATGGCGGTTCCAGTGGTATGGCCGCCCGCCACGCCGGACAAAAACTGCACCTTGTCCGCTTCCACACGGGGGGTAGACAGGCCGTCGCCCCGAGCGCGGCGCTTGTCCATGCAGGCAGCGAGAAATTCTTCGCCCACCGGCACGCCTGCGGCCATGCCGTCCAGCACAGCGCCAATGGCTCTGCCGTGGCTCTCGCCGAAAATGGTCAGCGAAAGGTCGCTGCCAAATGTATTTTTCATAGCTTACTCCTCAATGCCCAGCAGCGGACGCAGGCCCTCCACCGGGATGGTCTCTGCACGCCAGCAGCCCAGGCCCGGCACCTTGATAATGGTGATCTGCCCGCCCTGTGCCTTTTTGTCGTGCAGCATCTCTGCCAGCACCTTTTCCTTGTCGTAGGTGGTGCGGGTGGGCAGGCCCAGACGGCGGTACACCGCGCGCACCCGCTTCTGCAGCGCCTTGGATTCAATCATGGGCAGCATGCCCAGCGCCACGCACTCGCCGTGGAACAGGCCCACAGTGCGGCGGCCCTTGATGCCCTTGACGGCCTCGATGCCGTGGCCGATGGTGTGGCCGAAGTTCAGGGCCTTGCGCATGCCCTGCTCCGTCTCGTCCTGCTCGACGATGTTCTTCTTGAAGCGCAGGCTGCGGCAGATGATCTCGCCGATCTGGACGTCTACGTCGCCGCTCTCAAAAATGGCGAACAGCTCCGGGTCGGCCAGCAGACTGGCCTTGACGGCTTCTGCCAGGCCATTGATAAAGTGGCGGCGGGGCAGGGTGGACAGGGTGTCCGGGTCCACGATGACCAGCTTCGGCTGCCAGAACGCACCCACGATGTTCTTGGTATCGCCCAAGTCCACAGCGGTCTTGCCGCCGATGGAGGAATCGATCATGGAAAGGGTGGTGGTGGGGCAGTTGATGAAGTCGATGCCGCGCATATAGATGGAAGCGGCAAAGCCGGCCAGGTCGCCCACAACACCGCCGCCCACAGCCACCACGAGGTCGCCGCGGCCCATGCCGAACTCCAGCATCTGCTTGAGCACAGATTCCAGAATTTTGAAGCTCTTGCTGGCTTCACCCTGGGGCACCGTGATGATGCGTGCATCGCGGCACTGGTCGGCCACCATCTGGGCATACTGGGCAGGCACACCGCTGTCGGTGACCACCGCCACACGGCGGTCCAGCCGGGCGAACTGATACAGGTTTTCCAGCGAGCCGCTCTTGACGATGATGTCGTAGCTGCGCTCACCCAGATTCATGGTCAGCTTGGTTCCGATAAATTCGCTCATTTCGTATACACTCCTAACAGACGCACAGTACGGCAGGTGCGGTCAAGCTCGCGCAGCAGCGCGGCAGTCTCGTCGGCAGTGGGGTCGCCCACCAGCTCGGCGTAAAAATAATATTCAAAGGGAACATGGGGCATGGGGCGGCTCTTGATGGACTCCATGTTGAAGCCGCTGGCACCGATGATCTGGATCACCTCGCCCAGCTTGCCGGGCTTGTTGTCCACGGTAAACAGCAGCGAGAACCGGTTGCCGCCCGTGGGTTTTTCGCGGCTGAGCACAATAAAGCGGGTGGTGTTGTCGCCGTCGGTGTTGATGCTGGGCACCAGCACTTCCAGCCCATACAGCGCCGCCGTCTCCACGCTGGCAATGGCCGCCTTGGAGCGGTCGCCGCTCTCAGCCACAAACTTTGCCGCCATGGCGGTGTTGGGCATGGCTGTGGCGGGCAGGCCGAACTGCTTCAAAAAAGTCTCACTCTGGGCGATGGCCTGCTGGTGGCTGTAGACGCTCTTGATCTGGTCAAGCTGCGTGCCCGGCAGCACCAGAAGGTTCTGGGAGATGGGCAGGTCGTAGACATCCACCACCCAAAGGTCCGGGTGGTTATAGCACAGGTCCAGCACGGCGGACACGTCGCCTGCGTGGCTGTTCTCAAAGGGCACCACGCCGCGGGCCGCGTCGCCGGTCTCCACCGCGTGGAACACTTCATCCCATGTGGGGTAGCTGACGGCCTCGGCGTGGGGGAACAGCGCCTTGAGGGCAATGTGGGCGAACGCGCCCTCCACGCCCTGATAGGCGGCGCGGTTCTGGCCCAGCACCACAGCTTCGTACTGCTTGGCCACGTCCATCAGGTTCTGCACATGGTCTTTATAGTAAGGCCGCAGGGCCGGATCTTCAATGCGGGCCGCAGCCTTTTCCAGCACGGCCGTCTCGCGGGCAGCGTCGTAAATGGGCAGACCGTGGGCACGCTTGTGCTCTGCCACCTGCAGCACAGCGGCCATCCGCCGCTCAAACAGCGCAGCCAGCTGGGCGTCCACCGTGTCGATCTCGGCGCGTGCCTGTTCCAGTGCGTCCATGGGTTCACATCCTTTTGTATGTATGATAGATACCATCAAAATAATAGATACCCAGTAAGTATACCATAACTGGGACGGAGAAACAACAAAAGGCCCTGCGTTTCAGGGTGGAGAATATTTCAAATCAGCCCCCTGTAAAAAGAGCAAAATAGAAAACAAAACTCCCCCAGTCAAACCCTTGCGGGTCTGCCAGCTCCCTCAATGAGGGAGCCTCTGGCGAAGCGGAAACGTCTCCGGCTCTGCCAAAGGCCCCATCTCCGAGGGGGCTGTCGCCAAAGGCGACTGGGGGAGTTTTTTGCGTATTATCTGTTTTTCAGCAACTCTTCCCGGCTGCGGGCCTTGCCGTAATACCGTCCATAGGGGTTGTCCAGCTCTTGTGCAAGGGAGACCGGCCTTTCCGGCTCCGGCACAGGCTTCAGCGTCCGGTCAAAGCGGAACCGCCCTGCGGGCCCGCCCTTCTTCACCCGGAACCGCATCTCAGCCCTCTTCGGTGACGGTGGACACCGCCCCGGCAGTCAGGGCGTTCCACAGCTCTTCGCCGCCCGCCAGCAGGTCAGCGGAGTCCTTGTTCCACGCACCCCGGATGCCGATGTAGTAATGGCTCATCAGCTCCTGGCTGCTGCCGCTGCCGTTCTGCACAGCGTCGGAAGTGTAGTCGCCCAGATCGAGCCCGGCCAGAACCGGGCAGTCGTCCCAGTGGTAGACCATGTTCCACCAGTCACTGTCCGCGTCAGACTGGGGCAGGCTGCCGTCCAGATAGCGCAGAGTGCCGGTGGTCTGCTGGAAGCCCTCGGGGTCGTACAGGATAAAGATGGAGCTCAGCGCACCCTGAATATCAGTGGACAGCTTGGTGGTGCCCGCCATGTCAAGGTAGGCGTCCGAATCCTCGCTGCCAAAGTCCATGGTGTAGACATTCAGCTTCACCACCACTTTGCCGTCGCCGTTCCGGTCTTCGCCGTAGGCAGCAAGCGCGTCCTGCAGGGCGGTCTGGGTGGCTTCCGGCAGGTAGTGAGGGGCCACCACCGCCACATTGTAGTCTGCACGGACGGTGAAGAAATACTGCCCGATGAAGTTGTAGCCAAAGAATGCCACGATGATGCCAATGATGATGACCCACTTGAGGTTATAGTCCCACCAGTTGGCCCAGCGCTCCTTCCGGGTGTACTGGCGTTCCCTGCGGGGCTTGATCTCTTTGGGGTCGATGTCTCGTTCGTAGCGGTAGCTTGCCATGGGGCAGTTTCCTCCAAAATTTTATTTACAGCTGTGCCAGAATGGTCTGGCGCACGGCGTCAGGCAGCTGCTTCTGCTCAGCCTTGCTCATGCCTGCGGTCTGGATGGGCGGCAGCACCCTGATGTGCACGCTGCCCGAATGGCACAGGTTTCCGTTATTTTCAAACAGAGCCCGTGCGCCGGAGATGGCCACCGGCACCACCGGGGCGCCGGTCTTGACAGCGATACGGAATGCACCGGCCTTGAACTCGCCTGCGCCGCCTTCTTCGCCTTTGTAACGGGTGCCCTCCGGGAAGATGACGAAGCTCTTGCCGCTCTCCACGATGGCCGTGGCGTCGTTCAGGGCGCGGACAGATGCCCGCAGGTCGTCACGCTGGACGAACACGCAGCCCAGCAGCTTCATCCAGCGGTTCAGCAGGGGGATCTTTTCCAGTTCCTCTTTTGCAAGGATGCCGTGGGGCTTGTCAAGGCTGGCCAGCAGCAACGGGATGTCGTAGTAGCTGCGGTGATTGCCCACAAACACGCAGGGGACGTCCTGAGGGATATTCTCAAGGCCCTCCACGCTCAGGGACACACCGGTCACTTTCAGGATGCCCCGGCTCCAGTGCGGAATGTGCTTGTTGACGATCTCTTCCACCAGCTGCAGGTCGCCTGCGGCCAGGGCACGCTCGCCCCGGCGCAGAACGCCGTAGTGGACGATCATATAACCAAATAAGTAAATAAACATCGCAATCGTGCGAAAAATGCTCATTGCGGTTTCCTCCCTCCGGCAAAATATGCCATTGTCATTGTATCACACTTTTTTTAAAATGGGGAGAAAATATAATTTTTTTACATTTCAGCGGCCCGCCGCTCTTGCAAAATTGACAAAATACGGGTATATTTATAGTTGTAAAGTCAGCACAATGGCACTTTCTGCGTGAAATGCTTTCTGCGGGCTGAAAGGATAAAGAGAAAGGTACCACATAAAAATGGGTCTGTTTCCTTCTGCAAATGATTTCAAGGCGGGCAAAGGCGTGGAAAAAGACGCCCCCCGCAAGACCGGTGTAGGCCGCTTCTTCGAGCTGGTGGGCCGCGACATGAACAGCATGTTCCTGGCCAATCTGCTCACCTGCATCGGCTTTCTGCCGGTGATCTGCCTGGTGTACATCGGCTTTCTGGCAAACAGCCTGCCGGTCATGCTCATCAGCGCCGTGGTGGGCGGCATCTTTGCCGGCCCCGCTCTCTCCGGCATGTATGACACCGTGCTGCGCGCCCTGCGCGACGAAGCCGGCTACTGGTGGGTGACCTACCGCAAGGCTTTCAAGCGCAATTTCAAGGCCAGCATCGCCCCGGGCATCTTTTATTGTGTTGTGGTCACGATGCAGATCTTCCTCGTGTATTTCTGCTTCAACATGCTGAGCAGGGGCACCAATGTGGGCGTGCCGCTGTGGGTGGCCACGGTGCTGAATCTGGTCATCTTCCAGATGCTCTTCGCCTACATGTGGCCACAGATCGTGCTGCTGGACCAGCCGCTGGGCCAGACCCTGAAAAACAGCATCAACTGCATGATCGCATTCCTGCCCCACGCACTGGCCGCTTCCATCGTTCAGATCCTGTTCTGGGGCGTGGTGATCCTGTGCATGCCGCTGGGCCTGCTGCTGATGATCATTTTCGGCTTCTGGTTCGTCACCGAGGTGTCCTGCCAGATCATCTACGGTGACATCGAAAAGGTGTTCCACATTGAAGAGAGCATCCGCAAGATGAAGGACGCCGAGCTGGCAGAAGCCCTCAAAGCAGACTACGCTTCTGACGAAGACGACACCGAAGAATAATTTTCCCCGCCCGAAAGGAGATGTGCCCCATGGAACAACGGAATAACCTCGTCCTTCAGGGCACCGAGACTTTCTCCCGCGGGCAGCTGGACAACCTCGCGCTGGAAAACGGCGCACTTGTGCTGGACAGTGTGGCCGGGCGCAGCCTGCAGTACGGCAGCTACACCACCCCGGAGTTTGCCATGCCGGCGTTCTGCAACCTGAACGTGAGCTGGAATGCCTACGCCCCCCACAACACCATGGTGGAGGTGCGGTGCCGGGTGTATGCCGGCGGAAACTGGACCGGCTGGATGAGCTTTGGCAAGTGGGCCCCGGGCTATCCCCGGTGCAGCTGCACCTCTCAGAGCGACGACGGCATGGTCTTCCTGATGGGGGACACCGTCACGGTGGCCACCCCCGGCGGCGGCACCGGCGTGCAGCTGCAGGTGAACCTGTCCACCAACGACGACAAAGTTTCCCCTGCGGTGCGGCTGCTGGCCGCAGCAGTGCGGCCCCTGACCTGGGAAAAGCGCAGCGGCCGCCCGCTGAACCGGCGGCTCTATCTGCCGGAATACTGCCTTTCCGCCCACGACCCCAGTTTTGGCCGCACCATGGATCTGCCGCTGGTGATGGCTGCGCTGATGAACTGCTGGGGCGAGGACATTCTGCCCGAAGAAGTGGCCTACGTCATGGAGGACATGGCCCACAGCACCACCGCCAATGCGGCTTTTGCGGCTGCGGCTGCAGGCTGCTGCGGCTATCCCTGCTGGCAGGCGTGGATGGATCTTGCCGACCTGCGGGCACAGATCCACGACGACTGCTGCGTGGCCGTTCAGGTGGAACGGCGCATCCGCGGCCAGCGGGATCCCGTCCGCATCTGGATGGGCCTGCGGGGCTTCGGCCACGATGACGCTGTGATGGCCGATTATGTATTGCTGAATGACCCCACCGCCGATTCCAACGGGTCGGTGAACTGCACCATGGCGCTGGTGGATTTCATGCGTTACTTCACCGGGCGGGCCATCGCTCTGCGGGCCAAGCCCCGGGATATCTCCGCCAACCGTCCCCGGCGGCTGCGCTGTGAGCTGGTGTCCGGAAAAGAAGCGGGCGTTTACTGCTTTGAGCGGCGCGGCGCGCCGGATCTTCTGCCGGAGGATTTTTCCGGCTGGATCGCTTACGCGCTGCACGACGGTGTGGCCCACGCCACCACCGCACACCGCAGTTTTCACCGCATGGAGCGCACCCAGGACGGCGGCGTCCGCTTCCCGGAAGCGCAGATGGCTGAGGGCGGGCGCTGCAGCGTGTACGCTGTGGACCAGACCGGCACCATGCGGGTGGCCGAGGTCCGGCTGCCCACGCCGCGCCCCGCGCCGGAAACGGCAGTTTCTCAAGCATCGGAACAGCCGGAACAATGACCGGCTGAACCAAATAGATCAAGACATAGGAGGAACACATTATGGCAAAGACGATCATCACTTTGGGACGTGAATACTGCACAGGCGGCCGCTACATCGCTGAAGACGTGGCAAATGCACTGGGCATCAAGCTTTACGACAAAGAGCTGATCACCATGGCAGCAAAGCACTCCGGTCTGTCGGAAGAAGCTGTTGCCGCCAGCGAGAAACGGCATACGCACAGCCTGCTGTACAGCCTGTACACCATGGGCAATGAGCTGCCGCTGGGCGATCAGGTGTTCATTCTGCAGAGCCGCATCATCAAGCAGCTGGCCGAGGAAGGCCCCTGCGTGATCCTGGGCCGCTGCGGCGATTATGTGCTGCGCGAGCGCAAGGATGTGCTGCGCGTGTTCGTCTATGCACCCAAGGAGTGGCGTCTGGAATACGCAAAGACCAACCCTCTGGTCAAGGCCAAAGACGAAAAGGGCATCAAGGAAGAGGTTGAAAAGACCGACCGCAACCGCTCGGCCTACTACAACTACTACACCCAGAACCGCTGGGGCGACGCCCACAACTACGATCTGGCCATCAACGCCGCTCTGGGCCGCGAGACCTGCGTGAAGATGATCCTGGACGCAGCCGCTGCCAAGGAGAAGACCCTCGGCTGATCGCCTGGGCTCTTCCAAAACAAAACAACGCTGTAACGTGGGTAGGGTGCTTCGGTGCCCTGCCCACGTTTCGGGCAACGGCGACGATTTTACTCCTTCAGCCACGGCTTCCGCCGTGCCAGCTCCCTCTCCGAGGGAGCCTTTGGCAGTATGATGAAGTTTCTGGTTTTGCCAAGGCCTCCCTCATTGAGGGAGGTGGCATCGCGCAGCGATGACGGAAGGAGTTATGCAATCGCTGCCTTGTCGTAAAATCCCCTGTAATCCCAAGTCAAAAGGAGCAAACGTGGAAACAAAGCAACCCCAAACCTCTCCCGCCCAAGCGCGGGAAAATATCATGGGCACCATGGACATCAACCCGCTGCTGGTCAAGCTCAGCGTGCCCATGATGATCTCCATGCTGGTGCAGGCGCTGTACAACGTGGTGGACTCGGTGTTCGTGTCCCATGTCAGCGAAAGCGCCCTCACCGCCGTGTCGCTGGCCTTCTCACTGCAGAACGTGATGATCGCCGTGGGCGTGGGCACCGGCGTGGGCGTCAACGCCCTGCTGAGCAAGAGCCTGGGCGAAAAGAACCAGCGCCGGGCCAATGCCACCGCCGAAAACGGCATCTTCCTGTCGCTGTGCAGCTTCGTAGTCTTTCTGGTAATCGGCCTGACCTGCATGAAGCCCTATTTCTATGCACAGACCAGTGATGCGGCCATTGCCCGGCAGGGCATCCAATACCTGTCGGTGTGCTGCATTTTCAGTCTGGGCCTCTTCACACAGACCATGGGCGAAAAGCTGCTGGCCGCCACCGGCCGCACTCACCTGAGCATGATCAGCCAGCTGACCGGCGCCATCGTGAACATCGTGCTGGACCCCATCTTCATCTTCGGCTACTGCGGCGAAGCTCTGTCCGGCACCACCGGCGCGGCAGTGGCAACGGTCATCGGCCAGTTCTGCGGCGCAGGCATGACCCTGTTCTTCAACCTGAACAAGAACCCGGACATCCAGATCAGCTTCAAGGGCTTCCGCCC
The DNA here is from genome assembly GCA_963615785.1 of Oxalobacter sp. Taxonomy (GTDB): domain Bacteria; phylum Bacillota; class Clostridia; order Oscillospirales; family Ruminococcaceae; genus Faecalibacterium. Next base: position 66,152 of record CAVEID010000007.1, read on the forward strand.
CAGCGCCAAGGCCATTGGCCGCATCTACACTGTGGGCCTGCCCAGCATTGCCATGCAGTGTGTGGGCAGCCTGATGACCTTTGGCATGAACCTGATCCTCATGACCTTCTCGGCCACGGCTGTGGCGGTGTTCGGCGTCTACTTCAAGCTGCAGAGCTTCGTGTTCATGCCCATCTTCGGCCTGAACAACGGCATGGTGCCCATCATCAGCTACAACTACGGCGCCCGCAAACCTGACCGCGTAAAAAAGACCATCAAGCTGGCCGTGTGCTATGCCGAGTGCATCATGCTCGTCGGCTTCTGCATCTTCCAGTTCTTCCCGGACAAGGTGCTGAGCATCTTCGCGGCCAGCGACGCCATGCTGGCCATCGGCATCCCGGCCCTGCGCATCATCTGCCCGCATTTCCTGCTGGCAGGCATCGGCATCGTGATGGGGTCGGTGTTCCAGGCGCTGGGCAACGGCGTGTTCAGTCTGATCGTCTCGATGTGCCGCCAGCTGGCAGTGCTGCTGCCCGCAGCGTACCTGCTGGCACAGACTGGCAACGTCAATAATGTATGGTGGGCTTTCCTCATTGCTGAGGTGGTCAGCCTGCTGCTGAGTCTGGCGTTTTTCGCCCGCATCAACAAAACCATCATTGCGCCCATGTACGGCCCTGCCGAATAACGGCGCGTGACGCGAAAGCCCCTGCAAACGAAAGGAACGTGATCTCTATGGTAAAAAAGCTGAAGTGGAATCTGGTCCTCATGAGTGCGCTGTATCTGGGTCTGGGCATCTTCCTGCTGATGAAACCCACCACAGCACTGAACATCGTGTGCTATGCTTTGGGCGCTGTGGTGCTGGCCTGCGCAGCCGTGCAGCTGATCCGCTATTTTGTGGTGGAGCGCGGCGTGTTCCAGAGCCAGCTCACTCTGATCTCCGGCATCATCTGTCTGGCGCTGGGCGCTTTCCTGATCCTGCGCAGCGACATCGTGGTGAGCATCCTGCCCATCGTGTTCGGCCTGTTCGTGATCTTTGACAGCATCAGCCGGGTGCAGAACGCCCTCGACCTGCGCCGCTGCGGCTACTCCAGCTGGAAAGGCTTCCTGCTGCTGCCGGTGCTCAGCGTGGTGCTGGGCGTGGTGATGATCCTGAACCCCTTCGGCACCATGGAGACGTTGGTGATGGCCATTGGCATTATCCTGATCGTGGAGGGTGCCATCAACCTGCTGAGCGCTCTGTACACCGTTCTGGCCGTGCGCCGCTTTGCAAAGCTGCACCCGGAGACGCAGTCTGTGCTGGAAGCCCTGACCGGCCAGGACCTGAACGGTGACGGCGTGATCGCCCCGGAGGTGGCCCATGTCGACGCCGAAGGCACCGCCGTGGAGCTGGATGAAGTGGACGAAAGCGCCGTGGTGGAGCAGGAGAACGAGGATAACTAAGCAACGAAAAAAACTCCCCCAGTCTGCTTCGCAGACAGCCCCCTCTGGGATGGGGCCTCTGGCGAAAACGGAAGCTTTTTCGCTTTTAGAAAAAACTTTCCGGACTGCCAAGGGCTCCCTCTTAGAGGGAGCTGGCAAACCCGAAGGGTTTGACTGAAGGAGTTCGCAATCAAATTGATAAAGGAAAAAAGAGAAAATGGAAAAGTACGATCTGATCATCGTTGGCGCCGGCCCTGCCGGCATCTTTACCGCTGTGGAGCTGCTGCGCCACGGCAGCAAGAAGAAGATCCTGCTGGTGGAAAAAGGCAAGCCGGTGGAAAAGCGTCACTGCCCCAAGGCCGAGGTCGGTCACTGCGTCAACTGCCGCCCCACCTGCGCCATCACCACCGGCTTCTCCGGTGCAGGCGCGTTCTCGGACGGCAAACTGAGCCTGTCCTATGAGGTGGGCGGCGACCTGCCCAGCCTGATCGGTGAAGAGTTCGCACAGGAGCTCATCAACTACACCGACAAGATCTACCTCGAGTTCGGCGCAGACCCCCATGTGGAGGGCATCTACACCGGTGAGGACATCAAGGAGATCCGCAAGAACGCCATTCACGCCGGCCTGAAGCTGGTGGACTGCCCCATCCGCCATCTGGGCACCGAGAAAGCCCAGGAGCTGTATCTGGCCATCCAGAACTATCTGGCCGACAACGGCGTGGAGATGCTGTTCAACACCGAGTGCGAGAACATCATCCTCGAAAATGAGGAGTGCAAGGGTGTTCTGCTGAAGGACGGCGACCAGCTCAAGCCCGTGTATGCGGACACCGTGGTCATCGGCACCGGCCGCCGCGGCGCAGACTGGCTGGAGAAAATTTGTGCCGAGCACCACATCGCCCACAAACCCGGCACCGTTGACATCGGCGTGCGCGTGGAGTGCCGCAACGAAGTTATGGAAAAGGTGAACAAGGTGCTGTATGAGTCCAAGCTCATCGGCTACCCCAAGCCCTGGAAGAACAAGGTGCGCACCTTCTGCCAGAACCCCGGCGGCTTCGTGGCACAGGAGAACTACGACAACGACCTGGCTGTGGTCAACGGCCACAGCTTCAAGGAGAAGAAGAGCGAGAACACCAACCTCGCCATCCTCGTCTCCCACAACTTCACCGAGCCCTTCAACCAGCCCATCGCTTACGCTCAGAAGGTGGGTGAGCTGACCAACATGCTGGGCGCGGGCCACATCATGGTGCAGCGCTACGGCGATATTCTGGACGGCAAGCGCACCTGGCAGAAGGAGTTGGCACAGTCCAACGTGAAGCCCACCCTGAAGGACGCCGTGGCGGGCGACATCACCGCCGCCATGCCTTACCGTGCCATGACCAACATCATTGAGTTCATCAAGATGCTGGATATGGTGGTGCCCGGCTTTGCCGCCACCGAGACCCTGCTGTACAGCCCTGAGCTGAAGTTCTACTCCAACAAGGTCAAGATGGACGAGAACCTCGACACCAACATCAAGGGCCTGCACTGCCTGGGCGACTCCTCCGGCTGGACCCGCGGCCTGATGATGGCTTCGGTCATGGGCGTGCTCATGGGCCGCAAACTGGCCGAAAAAGAAGGCTGCTGAGCAGCATTTCCCCTGACTGTATAAAAACGCGGCGCAGCCGGAGTATTCCGGCCGTGCCGCGTTTTTGTTTTAACAGGATCAGTACACAACAGCATCCTCTGCGGTAAATCCGCCGAGAGAATTTTCCCTGACCTGAATGCAGACATAGGTGATGCCTTCGTCCGCAGCCGCAGAGAACTGGCGCTTTGCGTCAGGTGCAACTTTCAGCCAGTCACCGGCCTCAAGGGCGATTTCTTCGCCATCGATCACAGCCCTGCCTTTTCCCGCCAGAATGCCGTAAATTTCTTCGTTATTCTTGTGGGAATGCACAAACGGTACACCTGCACCGGCGGGAAGCTGGTTGACGCTGACTTCTGCACCAGTCAGTCCCAGCTTATCGTGGAGTTCCACACGGGCCTCGTTTCCAATATTGATCTTTGTATAGTTTTTCATTTTTCTGTCCTCCATAGTTTGCTCGCAAGTTTCTTGCTTGTCTTTAGTTTACGGGTCTACACACTCAAAAACAAGTACGCACTTTTTTATAACTGTACATTCAAAATTAAATGTGTTATACTTTTTGCGGAGGTGCATGACAATGAAAACAAAGGACGAGCTCCCGGAATGCCCGGTCGCAACCGCAGTGTCTCTGATCGGAGGAAAGTGGAAGCTTCTGATCCTGCGCAACCTGAAAACGCGGCCATGGCGGTTCAACGAGCTCCAGCGTGATCTAGACGGCATCTCTCAGAAGGTGCTGACTGACAGCCTGCGGCAGATGATCGACGACGGCCTTGCCTACCGTCATGATTATCAGGAAATGCCCCCTCGTGTCGAATACGGTCTGACCGAGTTGGGAAGGGAAATGCTGCCGATCATTGACGCGCTTGCCACATTCGGAAATCATTATAAGTCCATTGTGGAGTGACCCGAACGGCCCATTCGTTACATTCTGATGCAAAAAATCCCCCGGTATCCTGTGATACCGGGGGATTTACGCCGTTATTTTATGTTATGCGTTGAACATATCCTTCAGCTTTTTGAAGAAGCCCTTGCGCTTTTCATAGTTTTCCTCTTTCAAGGTGCCCTCAAATTTCTTCAGGGCCTCGCGCTGGGTCTTGTTCAGCTTCTTGGGGATCTCCACCTCGCACTTGACGTACATGTCGCCGCGTCCACGGCCATTCAGGTACTGGATGCCCTTGCCGCGCAGGCGGAATGTGGTGCCGCTCTGGGTGCCTTCGGGCACGGTGTACTCCACCTTGCCGTCAATGGAAGGCACCTGAATGGTGTCGCCCAGCACTGCCTGGCTGAAGGTGATGGGCACCGTGACCCACACATCATAGCCGTCGCGCTGGAACACCTCACTGGGCTTCACAGTCACGGTCAGCAGCACGTCGCCTGCGGGGCCGCCATTGGTGCCCGCGTCGCCCATGCCGCGCAGTGCGATGCTCTGATCGTCATCGATGCCCATGGGGATATTCACATCCAGAGTCTTCTTGCCGGACACTTTGCCGCTGCCATGGCAGGCCTTGCAGGGGTTCTTCACCAGCTTGCCCTTGCCGCCGCAGCGGGAACAGGGCTGCTGGGTCTGCATCACACCGAAGGGGGTGCGCGTCTGGCGGATCACGAAGCCGCGGCCGCCGCAGTCCGGGCAGGTCTCGGGGCTGGTGCCTGCAGCACAGCCGGTGCCGTGGCACTCGGTGCACTCCTGCTGGCGGGTGATGGTGATGTTCTTCTTGCAGCCGTGCACAGCCTCGTCAAAGGTCAGGGTGATGCGCACGCGGATGTTCTGGCCCTTTGTGGGTGCGTTGGGGTTTGCCTGCTGGCGGGACGAGCCGCCAAAGCCGCCGAAGCCGCCGCCAAAGATATCACCAAAGATGTCGCCCAGATCCACACCGTCGCCGCCGAAACCGCCGAAGCCGCCTGCGCCGGGGCCGCCGCCATTCTGTGCAGCATAAGAGGGGTCAACACCGGCAAAGCCGTACTGATCGTACAGCTGGCGCTTCTTCTCATCGGAAAGCACCTCGTTGGCCTCATTGACTTCCTTGAACTTTTCCTCGGCTTCCTTGTCGCCGGGGTTATAGTCCGGGTGGTACTTCATTGCAAGCTTGCGGTATGCCTTTTTGATCTCGGCATCGGTCGCAGTCTTGGACACACCCAGCACTTCGTAGTAATCACGCTTTTCCTGTGCCATATCCACTCACCTCTCCGGGAACGTTCTATCCGGGAAACGCCCCGGTCGGTTCCTCTCTCTATAACCAGCAAGAGCCGCCCCGGCCAAAACCGGAGCGGCTTTTGCTATTTCATGCGTGCATCTCCGCCGGTTTGGCCGGACATGCACCGCTCAGTTTCCGTTTATCAGACTTCCTTGAAGTCAGCGTCCACAACGCCGTCATCATTGGGCTTCTGGTTGTTGTTTGCGCCTGCGTCGGGGCCGGGCTGTGCGCCTGCAGCCTGCTGTGCGGCAGCGGCTGCCTGATACATCTTCTCGAACACCTGACTCAGAGCTTCCTGCTTTGCCTTGATGTCGTCGATGGAGCCGGACTGCACAGCGGTCTTCAGGTCGGCCAGCTTGCTCTCAGCCTCGGTCTTCACGTCAGCGGGCAGCTTGTCGCCGTTCTCCTTCAGCATCTTCTCGGTCTGGAACACCATCTGGTCAGCACCGTTGCGGATATCGACCTCTTCACGCTTCTTCTTATCGTCGGCAGCGAACTGCTCAGCTTCCTTCACAGCCTTGTCGATGTCTTCCTTGGACATGTTGGTGGAAGCGGTGATGGTGATGTTCTGCTCCTTGCCGGTGCCCAGATCCTTAGCGCTGACCTTCACGATGCCGTTTGCATCGATATCGAAGGTGACTTCGATCTGAGGCACACCACGGGGAGCCGGAGCAATGCCGTCCAGGTGGAAGACACCCAGGCTCTTGTTGTCGCGTGCGAACTCACGCTCGCCCTGCAGGACGTTGACCTCAACAGAGGGCTGGTTGTCTGCAGCGGTGGAGAACACCTGACTCTTGTGGGTGGGGATGGTGGTGTTGCGGTCGATGATCTTGGTGCACACGCCGCCCAGGGTCTCAATGCCCAGGCTCAGCGGGGTGACATCCAGCAGCAGCAGGCCCTTGACGTCGCCCTGCAGGACACCGCCCTGGATAGCTGCACCGACGGCCACGCACTCATCGGGGTTGATGCCCTTGAAGGGCTCGCAGTTCAGTTCCTTCTTGACTGCATCGTAGACAGCGGGGATACGGGTGGAACCGCCGACCATCAGGACCTTCTTCAGGTCAGAGGGACGCAGGCCTGCATCCTGCAGAGCCTTGCGGACGGGGCCCATGGTGCGGTCAACCAGATCAGCGGTCAGTTCATTGAACTTTGCGCGGGTCAGGGTCATATCCAGGTGCTTGGGGCCGGTGGCGTCAGCGGTGATGAAGGGCAGGTTGATCTGGCTGCTCATTGCGCTGGACAGCTCGATCTTTGCTTTTTCAGCAGCTTCCTTCAGGCGCTGAGCAGCCATCTTGTCCTTGCGCAGGTCGATGCCGTTTTCAGTCTGGAAAGCGTCTGCCATCCAGTTGATGATGCGCTCATCGAAGTCGTCGCCGCCCAGGTGGGTATCACCGTTGGTGGCCAGAACTTCGGTCACGCCGTCGCCCATCTCAATGATGGAGACATCGAAGGTGCCGCCGCCCAGGTCGTAGACCATGATCTTCTGGTCTTCTTCCTTATCGATACCGTATGCCAGAGAAGCAGCGGTGGGCTCGTTGATGATTCGCTTGACGTTCAGGCCGGCGATGGTGCCTGCGTCCTTGGTTGCCTGACGCTGGCTGTCGTTGAAGTATGCGGGGACGGTGATGACAGCCTCGGTGACGGTCTCGCCCAGATAAGCCTCGGCATCAGCCTTCAGCTTCTGCAGGATCATAGCGCTGACCTGCTGGGGAGTATACTCCTTGCCGTTCAGGGTCACCTTGTGGTCGGTGCCCATGAAGCGCTTGATGGAAGCGACCGTGTTTTCAGGGTTGGTGATGGCCTGACGCTTTGCGACCTGGCCGACCAGACGGTCGCCGGTCTTGGTGAAGCCGACCACAGACGGGGTGGTGCGTGCACCCTCAGAGTTTGCGATGACAACGGGCTCGCCGCCCTCCATAACAGCCACGCAGCTGTTGGTAGTGCCAAGGTCGATACCAATGATCTTGCTCATAATGAAATCTCCTCTCGAAAGAACAAATCTTGTTGTTTATGTGATGCTCAAATGTTGCTAAGCGGATGTTATATTCAAAACCCTTTCGGGTTTCTGCACTGTTATTCAGCCACCACAACGGTCGCATGGCGGACGATCTTGTCGCCCAGCTTGTAACCCTTCTGGTAGACCGTGATCACCGTGCCGCTCTCCTGTCCGTCAGGGGCGGGGATCTGCTGCACAGCGTTCATGAAGTTGGGGTCAAAGGGCTTGCCCAGCGCTTCGATCTCCTCCACATGAAGGGCATCTAGTGCCTTGGCGGCTTTGTCCAGCGTCATGGTCACGCCCTTCTTGTAGTTCTCGTCGGTGGTGGGAGCATTTGCTGCCATCTCCAGCGTATCCAGAATGGGGATGATCTGGTTCACGGCGAAAGACACGCCGTCGTTGAACTTCTGGTCAGCTTCGCGGGTGGAACGCTTGCGGTAGTTCTCGTACTCCGCAGCCATGCGCAGCAGCTGGTCTTTGGCCTGTGCGGCGTTCTGCTCAGCAGCGTCCAGCTTTGCCTTGACGGCTTCCATCTCACGGGCCTTCTTGTTGAACCAGCCGCCGTCCTTCTTCTTCTCATCCTTCGGTTCAGCAGCTTCTTCGGCGGGCTCCTTTTCAGGTGCGGCCTGTTCTGCCTTTTCCTCGGGAGCGGCGGGCTGCTGCTCAGTTTCCTGAGCCGGGGCCGTCTTCTTTGCTTCTTCGCTCATTCCAGATCCTCCTTATAGATCACAGTCCGCCGGGGCACGGCAGCCTGCGGGGTGTCTTTTCGTTTGCCGCTCATTCCTTCACCAAGCTGGTCTGCAAAATAGTGCAGCAGCGGCATCAGCTTCTGGAAGGGCATCCGGGTGGGACCGATCAGTGCGATGGAGCCCCACAGGCCTCCGCCCACCAGATACCGGTCGCTCACGATGCACAGGCCCGGGATCTGAGGCTCCAGATCCTCGCCCAGCAGCACGCTTTCGCTGCGCTCTGCGGGGGGAGCGATCAGGCCGGCGGCCTGTTCCTCATCATTCAGCAGGGTGAGGATGTCGCCCACCTTGCCGTCCAGCTGAGGCCAGTCCAGCAGGTACTGCTCACCGCCCAGAAACACATGGGGCTTGACGGAATCCTGCAGGATGGCGGCCGCTGCGCTGATGACGGGCACCAGCTCCGGGTCGATCTGACTGCACAGCTCTGCCAGCAGTCGGCTGGAAAGATCCACCGGTGCCACGAAGGTCAGATTGCGGTTCAGCAGCGCGGCAAGGGCTGCTGCATTCTCGCGGGAAAGACCGGTGCGCACCCGCGCCACCCGGGTGCGGACGTAACCAGCCGTGGTGACGGCCAGCACAGCCGCTGCACTGCGGCCCACCTGAACGACCTCATAGTGGGCGATGCACAGATCCTCAGCGCACGGGGTGCTGATGGCGGCGGTGCAGCCGCTGATGGCGGCCAGCGCCTTGGCAGCGCCCGCAGCCAGCTTTTCCGGCTCGTGGTCGAGGCTTGCGAACACCGCATCCACGCGGGCACGGCTCACACGATCCAGCGGCTGATCGTCGGTCAGAAGATTATCAAGATAATAACGGTAGCCCTTGGCACTGGGCACGCGGCCCGCGCTGGTGTGGGGCTGCTCCAGCAGGCCCAGCTTTGTCAGCGCCGCCATCTCATTGCGAAGCGTCGCACTGGAAACCGCCATGTCAAAGTAGTTTGCCAGCACGCTGCTGCCAACGGGCTCACCTTCGAGACCATACAGCGCCACGATCGCCTGCAAGACTCGCTGCTTGCGTGCATCCATCGTCATAGCGCCTGCCTCCTTTTTGCTTTCGCTCATCTCTTTAGCACTCCTTGTTCCTGAGTGCTAAGACCATTATAGCCAATTTTCTGATGCTGTCAAGAGTTTGCACGAAATGTTTTAAAAGATTCATAATTCTGTCATAAAGAGCATCCAGCCAAACCTTTCCCTCATCCGTCATGCCGCTTCGCGTCCTGACAGCATTCCCCCTTTTGGCTTTGCCATTTTCCCCCGGCCGGGGGAAATCTGTCCCCGAGGGGGAAGCCTAAAAAAGCGCCCTCCTTATATAAAAGGAGAGCGCCGCTCATTTTTTACTCTTCCATCTGCTTTGCCAGAAACGCCGCTGCCACGCTGATGGCCTTCATCTGTGCGTCATCCGGCACAGCAGTCCGGTCCTCGGTCAGCAGGCCCACCGCGCCGGTCACATCGCCTGCCGCGATGATGGGCACCGCACACAGCAGCACCCGGGGTGAACCCTCACAGGGCAGGATGCATTTTTCCGGCACGCCTTCGCTCTGGTAAGGCCTTCGGCCATCCATCAGCCGCTCCAGCGGCTGGCTGATGCTGCGGTCAGCCAGTTCCCGCCGCCCGCTGCCGCTGACGGTCAGAATGCGGTCCCGGTCGGACACAAAAGCCGTGAGCGCAAAACTGCGGTTCAGCACCTCAGTGTACTGGGCCGCGACGCCGCTCATCTCTCCGATGGGCGAATACTTTTTAAAGATCACCTCACCGTCCCCGGTGGTGAAGATCTCCAGCGGGTCGCCCCGGCGGATGCGCTGGGTGCGGCGGATCTCTTTGGGGATCACCACCCGGCCAAGCTCGTCGATGCGGCGGACAATGCCTGTTGCTTTCATGCTGTGTTCCTCCAATCTGGTTTCCTTGCAATTGGTTCTTTCCCCTAGTATCTGTCATCCCGGGAAATTTATACCTCTCATTTTCTCCAGTTCAAACACAGTGTCAAAAAATGGCACTTTCACAGTGGAAACCTTTCTGTCCTTATGTTATAATTTTACATGAATAAACATTTTTACCTGAGAGGAGACGTGCCCTTTATGAGTTTATTGTGGACAGAGTATGAAAGTGAATTTCAGAATGTTGTGGACGCTGCATTCCAATATGAATGCACAGCTCACCCGGATTACTATGCCCGCATCAGCCCAAAGGTGGAGCGCATCATCTACCGTGATACCCGCTACAACGCCGATTATCTCTACACGGCCTATCTGCTGAACGACGACAAGATCATGTCCGATTACGCTGCATGGCTGTTCGAGCTGTTGGCCTCCGTCCTGAAAGACCGCCAGACACGGGAGCAGACGGCTGAATACACCATCGACAACTTCACGGCACTGGCCCACGGCGTAAAGACCGTGGCTTCTGCGGAAAAACGTCCCCAGATGCTGGCCCTGCTGGAGACTGCCAAGCAGCGCGTGCGCGACACCGCCGCACGGCCTGCGGCTCCCATCGGCCGCCCCAGCCGCTTTGAAGCCCAGATCAAAGAATACATGGACTGCCTGCTGGCCAAGGACAGCAAACATGCGCTGTTCCTGATCCAGAGCTATCTGGAAAAGGGCATCTCCCTGAGCGACATCTACGCCGAGATCCTGGCCGAGAGCATGCGCCGGGTGGGCGAGCTGTGGCACACGGCCCGCATCACCGTGGACACAGAGCACTATTGCACCTCGGTCACGCAGATGGCCATGGCCCAGCTGTATCCGGAGCTGTTCGACGCCCAGCGCTGCGGCCGCACCATCCTGTGCGCCTGCCCGGGCACCGAGCTGCACGAGATGGGTGCCCGCATGGTGGCAGACCTGTTTGAGCACGACGGCTGGGACAGCATCTATTTGGGTGCCGCCGTGCCGGAAGACGCCATGCTGGACGCCGTGCGGGAAAACCAGCCCGACCTCGTGGCCCTCTCGGTCACGATGCCGCAGCACCTGCTGACCTGTCAGCAGCTGGCGCAGGCCATCCGCCGGGAATTCCCGTCCGTCAAGATCGCTGTGGGCGGCAAGGCCTTTGAAAGCACCCACGAGATCTGGAGGCATTGGCCGGTGGATCTCTACACCCGGGACGCACGGGACTTTGTCCGCGAGGCTGACGCATTGTTTGCATAAAAGACATGAACTACGCGATTTTTCTCTGCGATAAGCAGTGGCACATCCAAAAAGCCCTGCGCCTGCCGCCAGGGCAGCAGCTCCCGCAGGGTGCCTGCCTGACCGACTGGCTGACAGACCCCGGTATGCTGACCGACGCGGAGCTGTTTGACGGCCAGAAGCAGCGCTTTCTGGTGCTGGATTTCAAAACGGGGCCTTCATCCGTCCCGGCCATTCTGCGCGCCTATCCGCGGTGCAATCTGGTCTTTTTCGTGCGCATCCACAGCGAAGAAGAGTTCGTCGCTTTTTCCAGCATCTATTCCCGCTGCACGGTCTGGGCCGAGGAGGCTTTGCAGGACTACCACGACGAATACTATCAGATCTCCCAGATGAACAACCAGCTCATCAACTCCCAGCGGGCTCTGACCAAGGCGAACCAGCAGTACCGCCGTCTTCTGCAGCAGGTGCACGAAGCCAATGACCTGATCTCGGTGCTGGAGCAGGACGAGCTGACCGGCCTGCTGCGTCTTCCTGCCCTGTACCGCAGGGCTCAGCAGATCATGGAAGCGGAACCGGGCCGGGCCTTTGACATGATCGCCGTGAACCTTCATTCCATCCGGGCGGTGAACGAGCTGTTCGGGCGGGAGACCGGCGACCGCCTGCTCAAAGATTTCGCCCTCTTCCTCGCCGGGCAGGAACATGCAGAGCAGGGCCTTCTTGCCCACGCGGCAGGCAGTGTTTTTCTGCTGTTTCTGCCGTCTGAGCTGCATTTCTATGCGCAGTTGCGGCAGAATGCCGACACATGGCTCAGCCGCTATCCGCTGCCGCTTCAGCTGCGTGTGCGCATCGGTGTGTGCACCTCTTCCGACCGCAGCACTGCCGCCGAGGCGCTCTACGACCGTGCCCGCCTTGCACTGGACACCCTGAAGCAGAAGCCGGGCGAACCTCTGGCTTTTTACACCGAAGAGATGCACCATCAGCTCCTTCTGCGCCACAAGCTGATGGACAACATCCCCACAGCACTGGCCCGGCACGAAATTTTGCTCTATCTGCAGCCAAAGGTGCGGCTGGAAGACGGTTCCGTCATCGGGGCCGAGGCTCTGGTGCGCTGGCAGCACCCGGAGCTGGGTTTCGTGCCGCCCATGCAGTTCATCCCTCTGCTGGAAAAAGAGGGCGGCGTCTACGCCGTGGACAAATACATCTGGGAACAGACCTGCCGCTTTCTGCAAAAGCGCAGGGAGCAGGGCCTGAGCACGCTTTCCGTCTCGGTGAACATGGCCCGCAGCGATTTTTACCAGCCCGATCTGCTGGACTTCCTGAAAGGCCTGCTGCTGACCTACGGCCTTGCCCCCGAACAGCTGCATCTGGAAGTTCTGGAGCGGGCCTATGTGCAGGACTCCGCCCACCTGTGTCAGGTGCTCACCGACCTGCGGCGGCACGGCTTCGTCATTGAGATGGACGATTTCGGCGTGGGCGAATCCTCGCTGGCCATGCTGGCGGACATGCCCATCGACATCATCAAGCTGGATCGTCAGTTCCTGCTCACCGCGGAGCAGAACCCCTCCCACATCGAAGTCATCCGCTGCATCATCCAGCTGGCCGAAAAACTGAACATCGATATCATCGCCGAGGGCGTGGAGACGCCGCAGCAGGCCGAGCTTCTGCGCAGCCTGGGCTGCGGCCACGCTCAGGGCTATCTCTACGGCAGGCCGGAGCCCGCCGACCACTTTCTGAAACCATAAAAAGCCATGACACCGCACTCCGCGTCATGGCTTTTTCGTTGCACCAGAGCGCAAGTTCTGCTACAATGAGTCTACGACCAAAAGGCCCCATCCGGGCTTTTCCTGCTGTTCCAACATTTTGAAAGGCTGGTGTTTTTCCATGCAGCAGATCCTCATTCTGGGTGGCGGTGCCGCCGGGCTGGCAGCAGCCCTCGCCGCCGCCGAAGCCGCTCCCGCCGCACAGGTGACCATTCTGGAGCGCAACCTGAAACTGGGCAAAAAGCTGCTGGCCACCGGCAACGGCCGCTGCAATCTGGACAACACCGGCATTTCCCCGGAAATGTATTTCACTGCCGACCCCTCAGCCCTGCGGCCCCTGCTGGCAGCTGTGGATGCTGCCGACCCGCTGGGCTGGATGCAGGCCCACGGCCTGTACACCCGCATTGATGAAGCCGGGCGCGTGTATCCTTATTCCAATCAGGCGGCAGATGTTCTGGCCCTGCTGGAGCTTCAGCTTCTTCGGCACCATGTGCAGATGCGCACCGGCTGCATGGTGCGCACCCTGAGCCAGAGCCGGGGCGGCTATGCAGTGCAGTTCGATACCGCTGAGGGCAGCTCGGAAACGCTCCGCGCAGACGCTGTGGTCTGCGCCATGGGCGGCGAAGCCGGGCCGCAGTTCGGCACGGACGGCTTCGGCACCCGGTTTGCGGCCCAGTGCGGCGGCAGGGTGGAGCCGCTCTACCCCTGCCTGACCGCTCTGCAGTGTGCAAAGCCGGACAAGTCGCTGGCCGGCATCCGGGCCAAGGCAGCGGCGTCCCTGCTGGACGGCGAACGCGTTCTCGCCGCAGAATCCGGCGAGGTGCAGTTCACGGACTATGGCCTTTCCGGCATCTGCATCATGCAGCTGTCCGGCCTGATGGCCCCGGGGCGGGGGCCGAAGCACCCCGCTGTGGAACTTGACCTGTTTCCGGCGTTGGACGAAGCCGCCCTTGCCGGGCTCTTGGCCAGCCACGCCGCCCAGACCGCCGGGGATACCCCCGCCGATTTCTGGGTGGGTCTGCTGAATGCGAAGCTGGGCCGGGCGCTGTGGTCTGCCGCCGGGCTGGCGCAGACCGCCCCCGCCGCCCTTTCGGCTGGGCAGTGGCAGAAGCTGGCCCACACCGCCAAGCACTGGCGCTTTGAAGGGCTGACCCCCTGCGGCTGGAAGCAGGCGCAGGTGACGGGCGGCGGGCTTTCGCTGCGGGAAGTGGACGAGCACTTCCAGTTCCGGGGCTGCCCGGGGCTCTATTTCGTGGGCGAAACGCTGGACTGCACCGGCACCTGCGGCGGGTTCAACCTGCACTGGGCCTTTGGCAGCGGCATCATTGCCGGGCAGAATGCCGCCCGGTGTGCGGCCCGGCCCGCAAGACCGGCAAAGCCCGCCAATAAAAAGAAGCGCAAATAACAAAAGGAGTCAGGAAATCGATCGATTTCCTGACTCCTTTTTTCATGGAAAGAACATCCCGGTGTTCCCGTAGGGAACGCATTCATGCGTTCCGCTCGTCTCCCGGCAGATGCATTTTGCCTGCGGAACGGATAAATCCGTTCCCTACAGCAAGACGGATAGGCTGCCAAAGCCCTTTATGCGCCGCAGCGCACATCATTTTGCGCAGCAAAACATCATTGCGTTCCGCACATCATGCCGCAGGCGCATCATTTTCTTTATCAGCCCAGATCTTCGCCATTGGTGGCGACGACCTTCTTATACCAGTCGAAGGACTTCTTCTTGTAGCGGTTGCCGGTGCCGGTGCCGTCGTCGTTGCGGTCCACATAAATAAAACCGTAGCGCTTGCGCAGCTCGCCAGTTGTGAAGGACACCACGTCGATGCAGCCCCAGGGGGTGTAGCCCATCAGGTCTACGCCGTCCAGCTCCACGGCCTTTTTCATCTCTTCGATGTGGGCGCGCAGATAGTCGATGCGGTAACTGTCGTCGCAGGTGTTGTCCGGTTTCAGCTGATCAATGGCACCGAAGCCGTTCTCCACGATGAACAGCGGCAGCTCATACCGCTCATAGAGAGTAGCCAGTGCATAGCGCAGGCCCACCGGGTCGATCTGCCAGCCCCAGTCGCTGGCCTTGACATAGGGGTTCGGCACGGTGTGGACGTTGCCGCCACTGACGCCGTCGCTCTCCACTTCCACATCCGAACGGACTGCGTTGGACATGTAGTAGCTGAAGCCCAGATAGTCCACCTTGCCCTCGGCGAGGATGGCTTCGTCGCCCGGCTCCATGACCGGGGCAGTGCCCTCCCGCTCCCATTCCTTTTTCGCATAGGCGGGGTAGTGGCCGCGGCAGTGCACGTCGCTGAAATAGAAGCGCTCGTGCATGGATTCCAGCGCCATCATCACATCATCCGGATTGCAGGAATAGGGATAATAGGGCACGAAGGAGCACATGCAGCCGATCTTGAAATCAGGGTTGATCTCATGGCCCTTCTTCACCACCAGAGCGGACGCCACCAGTTCATGGTGCACCACCTGATACAGTGCCTTTTTCTTGTTCTCGAACTGGGAGAACCGCACGCCGGAGTTGGTCCAGCCAAAGATGTCGTTGGCAGTGTTGCACTGGTTGTTGATCTCGTTGAAGGTCATCCAGTACTTGACCTTGTTCTTGTAGCGCTCCATCACAGTGACGGCGTAGTGCACGAAGAAATCGATGCACTTGCGGTTCATCCATCCGCCGTACTCCTTGGCGAGGGCATAGGGCATTTCAAAATGGCTCAGGGTGATGACCGGCTGGATGCCGTACTTGAGCAGTTCGTCAAACAGGTCATCGTAGAACTTCAGGCCCGCTTCGTTGGCCTGCTGCTCGTCGCCCCGGGGGAAGATGCGGCTCCAGGAGATGGAGGTGCGGAAGCACTTGAAGCCCAGTTCCGCGAACAGCTTCACGTCCTCTTTGTAGGTGTGATAGAAGTCGATGCCCTCATGGTTGGGGTAGCTCTCACCCGGCACAACGCCGTCGGTGATGCGGCGGGCCACACCGTGGGCACCGGCGGTCATCACGTCGCTGACGGACGGGCCGCGGCCATCGGCATTCCAGCCGCCTTCCAGCTGATGGGCAGCCACAGCGCCGCCCCACAAAAAGTTCTCAGGAAGCATGTTTTTTCTCCTTTTTACGCAGGATCAGTTGTTTTTGGTTTCTTTTTCGTCGCAGCCCACGATCTGCACCAGAATGATGGTGACGATGATGGTGGCAGCCACACCGATCATCATGCCGGTGAAGGAAGAGGGATTGGCGTCGCTCATGGCGTTGACGGTGGTCAGCAGGCCGGGCAGACCGGCGTAGACATAATACTTGGTGTTGAAGAAGCTGATGATGAGGGCACCAATGGCACCGCCCACGCAGCCGCAGACAAAGGGTTTCTTCAGGCGCAGGGTGACGCCATAGATAGCAGGCTCGGTGATGCCGAAGATGCCGGTCAGGCCAGCGGACAGGGAAACATTCTTGATGTCAGCCTTCTTGGTCTTGAGGAACACGCCGAAGCAGGCAGCGGCCTGAGCGATGACGGCGCAGGTCTGGAATGCCTGGAAGGAATCGCAGCCGTAGTTTGCGAAGTTTGCCAGACACATCGGGGTGACGCCCCAGTGCACGCCGAAGATGACGAACACCTGCCAGATGCCGCCCACCAGAATGGCAGCCAGAGCGGGAACGCTGTTGACGAGGAAGTTGTAGGCATCAGCAATGCCGCCGGCCAGCATGTCGGACACAGGGCCGATGACCAGAATGGTCAAGGGAACCATGATGATGGTGGAGATGAAGGGCACTGCCAGAGCCTTGATGATATCGGGCAGGTGCTTGTCCAGCCAGCGCTCCAGATAGCTCAGCACCAGCACGAGGAACAGCGGGGGCAGAACGGTGGAGGTGTAGGTGGTCTGGCTCATGGGGAAGGCCAGGAACTTGATGGTCTCGCCGGAAGCAATGCGTGCGGCCATGGAACCCCAGTCAGGGTTGACCAGCGCCAGGCAGCACCACATGGCAATGAAGGTGTTGCACTTGAAGTGCTTGGAGGCCGTGACGGCGATCATGACCGGCAGGAAAGTGAAGGGCGTCCAGCTGATGAAGCTGAACACAGAATATGTACCGGTTTCCGCAAAAGCAGGGAAGAAGTGGGTGATGATGATCAGTGCGCCCTGCACCAGACCGGCAGCAGCCAGAATGTACACGAAGGGTGCAAACACGGCGGACATGGTGGCGATGATGCGGCTGCCGATGCCCTGCTTGCTCTCAGGGGCCTCGGCGGCGTTGGCGTCCAGATCCAGCAGCTGAGCCAGAGCCTCGTAGACGTCCTTGGCGTGGGTGCCGATGACCACCTGATACTGGCCGCCGCTCTCCATCACCTTGATGACAGCGGGCATCTCAGAGATCTGCTTGGTCACTTCTTCGGAAGGGGTCTCCTTCAGCACCAGGCGCAGGCGGGTGGCGCAATGGGCCGCGCTGATGATGTTGTCCTTGCCGACGGCGTCGCAAATGTCGGCGGCAAGCTTTGCGTAGTCGCGAATCTTGGTTGCCATGGTATTCTCTCCTTTTCGTCATTGGAGCTGCTCTATAGAAGCAGCTTCTTTTATTCCCCCAGCAAACAGGGAATCTTTACGGCTTCATTATAGCGGAGAGGGCCGGGCTTTGTCAGGCGTTTTCTGTCGCAAAAAACAGGCCGGGCGAAGAAAAAACAGCCTGTTTTTTCTCTACTTGTACACAAAGTAATGTGCAAATTTGACAACAAAACAGCAATGTCACTCCAGCAGGCGGTTATACACCCGGTGGGACAGCGCTTCCAGCAGGTAGAGCGCCGGCATCTGGCTGGTCAGGTCATATTTTTCCGCACCCACCCGGTGCGCCGTGGCATAATAGGGCAGAGTGATGTCTGCAAGCTTTGCCAGACTGCTCTGTGGCGAACTGGTGATGGCGATCAGCCCGCAGCCCCGGGATTTGAACTGCTGGGCCAGCCGCAAAATCTGGCTCGTCTCGCCGGACACCGACAGCAGCACCGCCGTCATGGTCACATTGGGCGTCACCGTGACCGGGTAGAACGGGTCGGCCACACTGAGGGCGAACTTGCCCAGATTGGAAAGATACCGTGCGCCGTACTCGGCCATGCTGCCCGAGTTGCCGATGCCCACAAGGAACACCCGCTCTGCCCGGGCGATCATTCCGGCGGCTTCGTCCAGCGCCGCGTCGTATTCCGGCGTGCCCACCCGCCACAGGAAGTTCTGCAATTCGTTCAGGGTATCCGGCAGGCGGGTCTCATTCCCGCTGCCGGCCTGCTCTTTCAGCTTCCATTTGAACTGCGCGTAGCCGTCGCAGCCCATCTTCTTGCAGAAGTGCAGCACCGTGGTGGTGGAAACATGGGCTTCCGCCGCCAGTTCCCGGATGCGCATGAACGGCACCGTGTTTGGGTGCTCCATGATATAGCGGTAAACGAGCATCTCAAGCTCATTCAGATCTTTGAGCTGCTGCGGTTCAAACAAAGCCATAGCGGTGTCCTCCTTTGGATGGTTACTTTACCTTATATTATACCCCCGTGGTTCTGCCTTTGAAATCCGGCAATCCGGCCAAAAATCCATACGTTTTTTGTGCAGAAAAACAGGCTGGCCCATCTTTGCAGGTCAGCCTGTTTCATTGGCGTCTTTATTCGATCGGGCCCCAGGAATGTGCGGGGCACGCCGGGTGCGCCGGCCGCTGCGGAGCCTTTTGGGCCAGCCGCCTTTTCTGGCTGCCGGCATGGGTGCTGCCGCACAAGAGAGACGCAAATGCATAAGCCGCAGATACGACAAAACCGGAAGCCTTTTTTAAAGCTTCCGGTTTTGTTTTCAGAAAAAAGAAGAAAGAAGGGAACGTTTATTACAGCTGAGCCAGATGGGTGCCCAGGATGCGGCCCAGAGTCTGAGCCATGCCGACGCTGACGCCGGCGATGGGCGTGCTGTACTGCACACCGAAGCGGCGGCCGCAGCAGTTGCCGGTAGCATACAGGCCGGGGATCACGTCCAGGTGCTCGTCATAGACGTTCTGGTCATTGTCTGTCCACAGGCCGCCGGTGGTGCACAGGAACTCATAGCCTGCGTAAATATCCTTGGCGAAGCCGTAGTAGGGAGCCTTCTGCAGGGCAAACAGCACGCTGGGGTCCTTGCCGAAGTCATCGTCATAACCGGCAGTGCACTTTGCGTTGTAGTTTTCGATGGAAGCCAGGAAGTTTGCCTTCTTGTCGCCGGTCAGGCCCAGACGGTCGGCCAGCTCATCCAGCGTGTCGGCGGCAAACAGACGGATGGTACCGCCGGTCATGGTCAGGTTCTCGTCCACACCATCGTTACCAGCTGCGTAGGCATCGGCCAGAGCCTGCTCCAGATTTGCCTTGTAGGTCGGGTCGTTGACAAAGGCAGAACCATGGCCGGCAGGGAAGGACTGCAGCTGCTCGTAGATATCAGCGTCGAACACACTGTAAATGATACCCTTGTGGCGGGCAGCTTCGGCACCGGCAAAGACGGGGTCTCCGAAGGCTTCGTTGCAGAAGCGCTGGCAGTTGTCGTCCAGCCACAGGTTGCCGCAGGAGCCCAGCAGTCCGCTGGGGAAGAAGAAGGTGCCGCCCATGGTGGACAGGGGGCCCGGCTCCAGCTTGCCGCCAGCCCAGACACCCATCTTGATGCCCTTGCCGTCGCGGTCCATGCCGGTGATCTTCTTGCCGTCGCCGGTGTAGTTCAGCGCGTTGATGTTCGGGCACAGCTCGTCCACCATCTCGGCATCGGCAGAGAAGTCGCCGGCTGCCAGCACAACGCCCTTGGTGCCGTTATAGCGCACATAGCCGTTCTCGCCCTTGGCGACGACGCCGGTCACGCGGCCGGAAGCATCCTTTTCCAGATACTGGGCGTCATTGCCGTAGAATACCTGCACGCCCTTGTCCTGAATGTACTTTGCCACCACCTTGCTGTGCTCGGTGACGGTGTAGCTGCCCTCAAAGAAGATGCCGGGGAACTGGGCCGTGCCGTTCCAGAACTTCTGACCGGCCATCTGGCCCTTGAAGTTCTTCGGGTATGGATTGTGGAAGGCACGCAGCTGGGCCTTGTTTTCCTCGCTGGCCAGGCTGATGAACCAGTCAAAGGTATCGCCGCAATTTTTGAGGAACTGCATCACCAGCGTGGGGTTGGACATGTTGCAGCCGCGCAGCTGCCAGTCGTTCAGCACCTCAACCGGATCGACTTCCGGGATGCCCTGCTCCTTGAGCCACTGGGAATTGATGTGGCCGAAGTCGCAGCCGATCCATGCATGGCTCTCTTCGGGCATTTTCTCCACGACGATAACGGATGCGCCGCCCTCCATGGCAGCACGGGCACAGGCCAGACCTGCCTGGCCAAAACCGATGACCACCACATCAGCGGTCTCGGTGCCGGTGATATCTGCTTCCGGGATGGCTTCCGGTGCGGTGCGCCAGCTGATCTTTTCGGTCTGCACGTTCATGGAATCCGGGTCCACGCCCTTGGCTTGTGCAATGCACTTGGCCGCAGCTTCCTTGATGGCGTTGGAGGTGATGGTGGCACCGGCCACAGCATCCACTTCGCTGCTCTGGGCGTCCAGAATGCTCTGAGTCAGCGTTTCGGCAGCGGCACCGCCAATGGACTCAGTCTCGCCGGAAGCATCGATGACCACCTCGGTGATGCTGGAAGCATCAAAGGTCATGCTGACGGTCACGTCGCCGTTGATGCCCTGTGCCGTGGCGTTGTAGGTGCCTGCCGTGTACAGCGCCTGTCCCTCAGACACTGCAGCAGAAGACGAGGCCGTTTCCTTGCCCGAATTGCAGGCAGTCAGTGCGCCCGCCGTGATGCCGCTCATGGCCGCAGCAGAAGCCAGCTTCAAAAAGCCTTTGCGAGAGATCTTTTTCATCTTTCTTTTCCTTTCTCTTTCTGCGGTGTTCCTCCGCGCCGCTCGTTCGTTACAATTCTAACAAATATTTTTCAAAAGTTCATCGTATATACGCGGAGATTTTTCTGGACTTTGGGGCCGCTTTATGCTACATTCGTAGTATAGTGAGAAAAGAGGGGAATGAACTGATGCCAACCGCTGCTGTATTTACACGCCAGCTGCTGCAAAAGCTGGCTGAAGCCTGCACGCTGGAAGATCTGCTGGCAGAAGCCGCCCATTGCGGCCTGCCGGATATATCTCTCTGTGATTCCGCTTACAGCCTGCTGGCTTCCTCCCACCCAATGCGCAAGGACAATGTGTTCGCGCTGCAGGGTTCCAGCACCTTTGTCATGCGGCCGGAGATCGTAGCCGATATGCAGCGCAAAGGCATTTCGCGGAAGCTGAAAAAATCAGCACGTCCGTTCTGGTTTTACAACGACACGCTGGGCCAGTTGGAACTGTTCTGCTCCGTGATCTACAGCGGGCAGCTGCTGGGTTATCTGTTTCAGCGGCCAATGCAGCCGCCCACGGAGGAAGATCTTTCCTGCTGGACAGCTCTCTCGCAAAGCGTCGCCATTCTGCTGCAGCGCAGCGGCAGCATTGAGCCGGACGCCGGCCAGCAGATGCAGGAAACGGTTCTGCTGCAGCTGGCTCTTGGGCAGCTGACAGACCCCGAACTAGCGCAGGCAAGGCTGGCACAATCCGGCTGGACGGCCTGTGCAGCGTATCGGGTCGGCTGCCTGTTCACCAATGAGATCTCTCTGTTTTCTGCGCTCCGGCCAGAGCAGCTTTCCGCTCAGCTGCGGAACACTCTGCCGGGATGCATCTGCTGCTGTTATCAGGATCATCTCATTCTGCTGGGCCCCGGAAATCTGGATCAGAGCCCCAGCAAAGACACCCGCATCCGTCTGCGGCACTGGCTGAAATATCACCATTTTAAGATCGCCGCCAGTGCACCTTTTTCTGAGTTCCGCAGTGCTGCGGCCGCTTATCGACAGGCGCTGGAACTGGTGAATGCCGTTCGAATGCTTGCAGACACTGAGCATCCTCTGCCGGAGATCCTCTACTATGAAGACCATCTGCCGGTGTGCGCTTATCTGTCTGCCTACGGGAAGGAAACGCTCTTCGACCACATCCACCCGCATATCGTGCAGTTTGCCGCACATGACCGGGAACACAACACGCAGTATCTTGCTACGCTGTCCGCCTATTTTGCTTCCGGCCGCAACATGACCAACGCCAGCAAAGCATTGTTCATCCATAAAACGACCCTGTTCTACCGCTTTGAACGGATGGAAAAGCTGGTGGGGCCCTTTATGAACGACCAGAACCTGCTTTTCCTGTACGAATATTCCCTGCGGCTTATGAATGCATTTTCACCTGCAGAGAACCTCGTTCCGCATTCGAATTGATTTTGGCCGGGGCAGACACACATGATATTTTTCGTCCGATACAAAACGATCAAGCCATGAAAAAACCGTGCAGATGCTTTTGTGAATGACAAGCATCTGCACGGTTTTCCATTGAGATTCTTTAAAATAATTATTTCAGCTTTGCAAGGATCTCGTCCGCGCTCATACCGCTGGCCAGCAGCTTTTTCAGCACATCCTCTGCTTCCGCTTTCTTGGCAGATTCTGCAGCCTTGGTCTCGGCCTTGACCTTTTTCGCTTCGATCTTAGCAATTTCCTTATCGACAGCTTTCAGTTCAGCCTTTTTGGTTTTCAGATCAGCTTTCAATGCGTCAATATTTGCAGTGATGGACGCAATTTCAGCAGTGACGGATTCTTTTGCGGCCTGCTTTTCAGCGATCTGTGCGGCGAAATCAACCGTTGCTTTCGCGGTTTTGGGTTTGTTCTTGCTTCCTTTGGGACGGGGCATATGGGACACCTCCAGTCAATATTTATAATAAAAGTATAGCATCACGCTCGTACAATGGCAAGTAGATATCTATCGGAAAAATCCCATCATGTTCGCACAGTGCGTTCATCCGTTTTTCAACTGGCTTTTCGGTTTTGAGCGCAAATATATTTCAACTCCCATAGCCACTGCCTTTCATAATCTGCATGATTTTTCTGTCCCTCTGGCCTCTATAATTTTTTGAAAAAATCATCGGTGGAAGCCCCAAAAGCCTGCACAAACAAAAAAGACAGCAAACTGTTTGTTTCAACGATTTATCGCTGGGCTGTGACCGCGGCAGACTGGAAGATCAAGCCCTCCAATCATCAGGACGCAAAAAATGCCCGCCCACCTGTGGAGCTGAATCTCCATGGTGAGCGGGCATTTTGCGTTTTTGTTCGATTCGAGTGAATCTATTCGGCTCGTGGTTACCGCCTAACCCACGGTCTGACTCCCACTAAAACTTGACCGGATAAATATTATTTGCTCTGGCTCCCCAGCCAGTCCCAGAGATTTTCGCCGGTGGCATCATCCGTGCACTCGTTATTTAAGAAATACACCCAGCTCCAATGCCCGGAATACTGATACGGTTTTCCGTCCGCACCTTTATATCGGCCAGTAGTATCATGCACATCCGCATAAACACTGGTGTGTACATTGGCGTTCATCGCCTGCAGGCGAGCGATCGTCGGGATCTCGTTCTGCTCCGGGATGACCGTCGGGTCATTTTGTGCATAAACAAACCACATCGGCACATTCTTGATCGCGGCCAGCTGTTCATCGGTAATGCCGCTGTCTTTGTACGCTTCGCAGATGGGATAGGCTGCGGCAAAATAATCCGGATACTGCAGCACCATATTCACCGTCATATAACCGCCGTTCGAGCAGCCGCCGATCAGGATGCGGTCGGTATCAATGTCAGGATGCGCTGCCACAAAATCGTCGATCAGCTCTTTCAGCGTACGCGTATAGATGGACGGCACGCCCGGATTCCCCATCCAGGAGTCTTTTTCATTATACTGCAGCCAGAATCCATTGGCCTGCGGGGCCAGCACATACGCTGCGCCGCCCATTGCGTTCTGGAATTCGGTATCGGCCAATACGCAGCTCTTGCAGCCGATCAGCGGAATGCGGGTATCCGTCCCGCCCTCACCGGCACCATGCAGCCAGATGACCAGCGGGATCTTTTTACGGCTGCTTTTGGGTGCATAATACGCATAGGACAGTGCGCGTCCATCCGAACCAGTGTAACGCTCGTCCAGTACGAAGGAGTCGATCTGCGGAATAAGAGCCGTGTCATGATCCACAACGGGGTCCGGCGAAACAGCAGTGAGTTTTTCTCCCAACAAACAGGTGAGTGCACAGCCCGGCTTCAGGCTGATCTCCAATTCATACGAAGGGCACCAGTCGCTCAGCCATGTTCTGCGGTCAAAGAAGCAGGGAACTGCTGACCTTGCCTCGAATGCGATGTCCAGCCGGATACGATTCGAAGGCATCTGCGTACGCTTACCGTTTTTGTCACAGGTATATGCGTCCAGAACCGTGCGCTGTGCCGCGCTGCGCAGATTGGGGCCTCCCGGGTTGGCCGTATCCGGGGTCTCCCGGATCTCCGTGACGGTTTCAAAGCAATCGGCAGAAACGCTGCTCGGGCAGACCAGATGCTTCAGTGTAAGGATCGTACCAGTCACCGTTGCACCCCAGTCCATGACTTCCATGATCGCGGTTTGTGTGCCGGAATACTCTTTCACTTCAGCAGCATTTGCAGAGATCGCCGTGCCCACAGTGACAGCGCTCATGGCACCGACAGCTGCCGTTGCCTGAAGAAACTGACGGCGTGAAATTACGTTTGCCATTGTATCATTCCCTTCCTTTCATGATCGGGATCTTTTTCATTTACCTTCTTTTACCGGATTTTTTCCGGGCAGTACACAACATTGCCTTCTTTTCCGTCCACGCGCAGCCGCGTTTCCGGGTCGATCCGCATTGCGCGGCGGCAGGGCTGCCCCATAAACTTCTGCGGCACAGCGTCGTCCGTTCCGGCCAGAATGCGCTCGCACACCTCGATGTTTTCGTCCAGGATCGAAACCCTGGATTCGCAGCTGCCGTGCTGGCGCAGCACCCGGTCAAACTTCGGTGCCGTTTCTTTGAGGTGCAGCAGTGCCGCATGATAGTTTTCCACGGTCGTGCTCTCCTCGCCGACCAGAAGCGTTCCTGTTCCGCAGGCGTCGCCAAAAAGCGCCACACCTTCTTCCAGCACAAATGGCACCATCATGCCGTGGGTATGGCTGGGGACATGCGCCACCTGCACCGTGATACCGCCCAGCTCAAACTGCTGACCGTCTTCCAGCGGCAGAAACGGTTCTGTCCGCAGGGGAACGAATTCGCTTTCCGCCGGGACTGCGGCATCGGCCAGAATCGGCCTGCAATGCTCCCAGTAGGCCAGCCGGTTCTCCAGCGTACAGTGCCGCTTCACCAGTGTCCAGTCCGCCGGGTGCAGCCATACGCGCTCGAATTCTCCTGCGCCGGACGCGTGATCGACATGCCCATGCGTCAGCAGGACTTCATACGGCTTTCCCCGCAGAAGCTGCTCAACATATTCTCGCAGACCGGCTTCGCCGCAGCCGGTGTCGATCAGCAGGGCTTTTTCGCTGCCCTCTACGAGATACATACAAACCGCAGGCATCGACCGGATACGGCGGATATGATCGGTGACCATCTCACTGTGAAACTGCACCATAGTATTTCTCCTTCTACTGCTCCGCGTCTTGTAATTACAGTTCTCTGCCGTTGGTATGGATGACGTTCTTGTAATACTCGAACGAATCCTTCTTGATGCGCTTGAGGGTGCCGTTGCCCTGATTGTCCTTATCCACATAGATAAAGCCGTACCGCTTTTCCATCTCAAAGCTTCCTGCCGACACGATGTCGATGGGGCCCCAGTAGGCATAGCCCATGATATCCACGCCATCGCGGATGGCTTCCTTCATGGCTTCCAGATGACGGCGCAGATAGTCGATGCGGTAGGGGTCGTGAATCTTTCCGCCTTCTACTACATCATGAGCACCCAGACCATTCTCCACCGGGAACAGGGGCACCTGATAGCGGTCCCACAGCTCATTGAGGGTGAAACGGAAGCCCATCGGGTCGATCTGCCAGCCCCATGCGCTGGTTTCCAGATAGGGGTTCGGCGTACCGACATCACCGCCGGTGTCACCGAAGTAGGGCTGACCCTTTTCGTGGGTCGTGGTGCGGTAGTAGCTAAATGCGAGGAAATCGTTGGTGTTCTGGCGGATGAGGTCAAGGTCGCCGTCCTCCATCTGCACATGCACATCGTTTTCTTCCCACAGGCGGTAAACGTAGGTGGGGTAGTAGCCGCGCAGCATCACATCCGGGTAGAACAGCGAGCGGCGGCGCACATCCTGCGTTTCAAACACGCACACCGGGTCGCAGTTGTTGGGGTAGATGTTGCTCAAAGAGCACATCACGCCGATCTTGGCATCCGGCAGCATCTCATGGCAGAGCTTGACCGCCTTGGCGTTTGCCACGAACATATTGTGGCTGGCCTGGAAGATGGCCTGCATCTTGTTCTCGCCGGGCTGGAGCAGAATGCCGCCCACATAGCTGGGGTTGCGGCGCATATTGTTGATCTCGTTGAAGGTCAGCCAGTATTTCACCTTGCCCCTGTACCGCTCAAACAGTACCTTGCAGTACCGCTCAAAGCAGTCAATGAGGTGACGGTTCCGCCATGCGCCGTATTTGACCACGAAGTTCCACGGCATTTCATAGTGGGAGATGGTGATCAGCGGCTCGATGCCGTACTTGTGCAGTTCATCGAACAGACGGTCGTAGAATGCCAGACCTTCTTCATTGGGTTCCAATTCATCGCCGGTGGGGAAAATGCGCGTCCACGAGATAGAGGTACGGAACACTTTGAAGCCCATCTCCGCAAACAGCTTGATGTCCTCCGGGTAGCGGTGATAAAAATCAATGGCTTCCCGTGCAGGATGATACATGTCTGCCGGGGTCGGATACGGAAGCAGATCACCCAGACCAGTGTGGCAGCAGGAAACATAGTCCATGCCCTTACCACCAACATCCCAAGCACCCTCACACTGGTTTGCCGCTACTGCGCCGCCCCAGAGAAAATTATCAGGGAAGGTATCTACATAATGATTGTTCATCTGAAATTTCTCCTTATTGATTGCTACATAGAAGCCTTCCCCTGCCTGACGATAGCTGTCATGTAGGGGAAGACATTTTTCTTTTACTTTTTGCCGGTAACACGGGATTCATCAAAACCGATGATCCAAGTCAGGGCAAATGCAACTGCAGTAGCCACAGCGGAAGCCAGCACAATCTTGAGGAAAGTGTCTTCAAATACCAACCAGCCGAACACGCCATTCTTGCCCATTGCATAAGCTCTTGCACCCAGCAACGAGGACACAACACCGCCGCAGAACGCACCGATCAGGGTCGTGATAAACGGAGTAACCAGCGGAATCTCCACCGCAAATGCAGCGGGCTCGTTCGTGCCAAGGAAAGAAGTCAGCGTTGCACCAGCGCAGATGCCTTTGAACTCCTTGTCCTTGCACTTGAGGGTGACAGCCGCAACCGCACCGAAGGAAGCAAAGGAAGCCATGATGAAAGCAGGACGAACCAGAGCATCGTAGCCAACCGTGCTAATGGATTCAATCATGATGGGAGCAAGAACAGTATGAGCTCCAAAGATGACCAGAATCGGCTGAATCATGGACAGAATGCCGCAACCCAGACCAAAGGGCAGCTTCATCAGGCTGATGACAATATTGGCCAGTCCCTGACCGAAGTAGTAACCGGCAGGACCGATAACGAACAGCATGAGCGGGCTCATGATAAGAATGCAGAGGAACGGACCCATAATGGTTTTGAGAATCTTGGGCAGACGATTATAAATGAACGGTTCCAGATAGCTCAGCACCCATGCACCAATCAGAGAGGGGAAAACCGAAGAGGTGTAAGTAACCGCAGAGAACGGAATACCAAACAGGTTATTGCCTTCAGCACCAATCAATCCCATGAAAGAGGGGTGAATGAGGAACATACCCAGCATTGCGCCAAGGAAGGGATTTGCGCCCAGCTTTTTCGCACCGGCAAAACCAACCAGAATGGGCAGGAAATAAAACGGCGAATTTGCGATAGCGTTCAGCACCTGATAGGTGGGTGTGGACGCGTCCACACCAAACACGATTTTTGCGACCGAGAGAATGCAGTTGATCAGGCCGCAGCCAATGAACAGCGGGATGATCTGAACCATGGTACCGGACAGGTAATCCAGCAGCGCATCCCATACACCCTTTGCGGTCAGCTTTTCCTTCTGCTTCGGCGCATCCACTGCACCACCACCGAAGGCATAGTTTTTCATGATCTCATTGTAAGCAGGAACAACTTCGCCACCCACAACCACCTGTACCTGCTTGCCATTCACGACACCCATAACTCCCTTGAGCGACTTGATAGCATCAATATCGGCCAGCGACTTATCCTTCAGGGTAAAGCGCAGACGAGTGACGCAGTGCTCCAACCCAATCACGTTCTCTTTGCCGCCAACCAGCCGCACGACATCATCGCCGAACTGTTTGTAATCCATAAAAGAAACCTCCTGTCGTTTATTATCCGTTGCAAGCAGGCCTGTTTGCTCTTTCTGACATGATTATAACGCAGGAATGCCATCTTGTAAAACGAACAATTCAGCATTATAATATTTGCAAATCAAATTATTTAAGGAGGCTGTTTTGTGGGTTTTGACGAAATAAACACATTTTTGGCGGTGGCAGAGTGCTCCAACATCGCCCGCGCCGCCGATCAGCTGTATATTGGGCAGGGCACGGCCAGCTCCCGCATCCTCCGTCTGGAGGAAGAGTTGGGCATTCAACTCTTTGTACGGCAAAAAGGAATGCGCAATGTGGTGCTCACCCCGGAGGGTGAGTATTTTCTGCCCATTGCCCAGCAGATGCTTTCTCTTTGGCAGCAGGCACAGCAAATCAAAAATCGCCTGATTTTTCGGGAGCTGCGCATTGCATCCATCGACACGCTGAACCGCTATTTCCTCTCTGAAAGCTACTGCAACTTTATGGAGAATAACCCGGACATTCAGTTTTATTTGCAAACGGAACACTCGACCGAGATTCACCAGCTTATTGAGAATCAGCAGATCGACATCGGCTTTGTCTGCACTCTGCACAAGTTCCCAAATGTTATTGCGCGCCCGCTGTTCCGCGAAAAGACCGTGCTGCTTTATCATGCAGGCAGTAAATTTGAGTTCAGCCGTGATTTCTCCGATTTGCTTCCGCAAAATGAGATTTACCTGACCATGGGCACCGCCTACGATTTGTGGCATCAAAGAAGATTTCCGAAATCGACCTTACGCAAAATTTCCATCGGTACGAATTCCATGTTGCCAGAGTTTTTGCGTGACCCCCAGACATGGACGATCACCACACAGGAAACAGCGGAGATGATGTTGCTGCAAAACACTGATTTACGCTGTTGTCCCATCACCGAAGACCCGCCACCAGAGCGCACTGCTTACCTTTTACTTTATAAGTACCCCAAACCGTGGATCAATGACCTGTGCACCCTCTTTCTGGGTGAAGTGGTCGCCGCCATCAAAAAGCGGCCTTATCTGGAACTGCTGTACGAGCCTGGCACAGAAGAGCATAGAACCGCGCGCTAAACCGGATGGTTACCTTGCGGTAACCGAGTTACGCCAAAGTGCGTACTTTCCAAGCCGGAACAGATGTGCTATGCTTTTAGCACAGGGATAAGCCATTCCTGACTTGTGAGCTTGCAAAAATCGAATAACATCTTCGGGGCAAGGTGAAAATCCTTACCGGCAGCGACAGTCTGCGACCCGCGCAAGCGGCTGACACGGTGCAATTCCGTGACCGACAGTTAAAGTCTGGATGAAAGAAGATATGACAGAAACCGCTCCGCAGAAAAATTCTGTGGAGCGGTTTCTAATTTCACGCATATCTCGGTTAGGAGAACTATGAACCACACAACTGCTGTACGTCTGCACACCCGCCTGAACACCAGAGCCTTGACCATGACTGCTCTGCTGGCAGCGCTTGCCTACATTCTGGCCTTTCTGGAATTTCCGGTGCCGCTGTCACCGTCTTTCGCGCGGATGGACTTTTCTGATTTTCCTGCACTCATCGGCGCGTTTGCCTTTGGCCCGGTCTGCGGCATTCTGGTGGAGCTGATCAAAAACACCTTGCAGCTTTTTTCCACCAGTACAGGCGGCGTTGGCGAATTTGCCAACTTCCTGATGGGCGGAGCTTATGCTGCCGCTGCCGGTCTGATTTATCAAAAACGCAAAACAAAGCGGACTGCGCTCATCGCCTGTGTTGTCGGCAGCATTGCGATGGGCATCACGGCTGCATTTGCCAATTATTTTATTCTGCTGCCGCTGTTTGAAACCTTCCTGCCGCTGAACGAACTGATTGCGGCATTTGGCAGCTTCATGCCGTTCATCCACACCAAGCTCGACATTGTGTTGTTCAACGCGCTGCCTTTTAATCTGCTGAAGGGGCTTGTGATCGGTCTTGTCACGATGCTGGTCTATAAACGAATTTCTCCGATCCTGAAAGGTACGCGCTGAAGGAAAATTAAAATCCAGAGATTCGTATTCCATAACTACGCAATGAGGTATTAAACTTATCAGAGGAGGATATCTGAATGAACTATGGTGTGTTATCTATTTTGCCTATCATCCTGACTTTGGCGGTAGCCTTTTACCGAAAAAACGTGTTTCTGGCACTTCTTCTGGGTATTCTCGTTTCTACTGCCATCATTGGCGTTTCGACGGGCGATTTTCTGGCCGGGCTCACCTCGATTCCTGCGGTACTGACTGGCCTTTCCACCACCAAGACGACCCTTTTTATTTTGATGACCGGTGCAATCATGTGTGTGGTAAGCCGTTCCGGCGGCGTGGAAGGACTGGTGCGCTACTGCACCGAAAAGCGCAAACTTGTAAAATCTGCAGTCGGCGCACAGCTGATCTCGTTTTTCCTTGGCATCCTGCTTTTCGTGGATGGCACCAGTTCAATTGCCGTTACTGCACTCGTAGGAAAACCTTTTTTCAAAAAGTATAACCTTCCGGAAGAAAAGCTGGCATTGATCTCCAATTCTACCGGTTCGGCGGTGGCATGGATCGTTCCGTTTGGCTGCGCCTGTGCGGTCCTGACGACCTTTTTTGCGCCGGTCGCAAAAGACCTTGGCATCACGCAGGACCCTTTTTCCGTTGTGATGTCCTCGGTTGTGATGTCCTCGGTCGTGTTTCAGTTCTATACCATTGCGCTGCTTCTTCTGATCCTTCTCTCCATCCTGTTCCGGTTTGACATCGGCCCGATGAAAAATCTCTTTTCGCATACCGAAAATTCTTCGGAGGACTACCAGTATGAAACCGATGTGAGCGACCCGGACAAGGTTCTGGCACGCAATATCATTGTTCCGATCCTGTTTATGGTCTGCTCTATTTTTGGCATCATCCTTGCGACTGGCCACGGTGAACTGGCGGCAGGCG
This sequence comes from Oxalobacter sp., assembly GCA_963615785.1. GTDB lineage: Bacteria > Bacillota > Clostridia > Oscillospirales > Ruminococcaceae > Faecalibacterium. The sequence goes on from CAVEID010000007.1 coordinate 97,324, forward strand.
ACAGCGGGACCGCCGTATTTGTGTCCGGCCTGCTCACCCTGCTTCTGACCGGACTGTGGTATGCGGCGCAGAAGATCGTGACCATCGAAAAATACATCGCATGGTGCATGGACGGCATGAAAAATATGTTTGAACTGGTCGTGATCCTGATCCTTGCTTACGCATTTGGCAGTCTGCTTTCTGTATTGGGAACTGCATCGTATCTTGCACAGTACGCAAGTCTGATGCCAAAAGGCATTATGCTGGCGGCTGGTTTCCTGATTGCCACCGTTACCGCTTATGCTACCGGCACCAGCGGCGGCACCGCTGCGGTGCTTGTTCCGGTTCTGATTCCGATTCTCGCACCGCTTGGTGTCCCTGCCGCCTATACGCTCGGCGCGATCATTTCGGGTGCTGTGTTCGGAGACCAGAACTCGCCGATCTCGGACAGCGTGATCCTGACTTCCAGCGTTACGGGTGTTCCCATCATGAATCATGTCCGCACCCAGATGCCGTATACGCTGGCTGCATGGGGCATTGCATTGGCCGGATATCTCATTTTGGGATTTTCGTGTTAAAAGGCACTTCCAAGGAGGCTATAAGATGACGATTCAGGAGATTTTTGAATCCTTTGAAAAAATCGGCTGCTGCACCTTTGCAACGATCGGCAACGGCTATCCCGAAACCCGCATTGCACATTTTCTGGTGTGGGACGAGGAAGGTATCTATTTCATGACGATGAACACCAAGCCCTTCTATCGTCAGTTAAAAGAAACCGGACGTGTTTCCGTCTGCGGGCTGTACGCCAATTCGCAGATTCAGGGTGAAACCGAAAAAGGACTGGTGTTCCAGCCGGGATATTCCATCCGGCTTACTGGCGATGTGCGAGAGGTTCCCATTGACGAGATCAAAGCCAAAAACGACCCACGCTTTGCCTACTGCATCGAGGACAACGCCCGGTATCCTGCTATGACTGCTTTTGTGGTTTATCGCGCAAAGGGCGAAATATATGACTACGACTTTGAAAAAGAACACCGCGACCACAAGCTGGAGCGCACCCGTTTTTCCTACGGTGGAGTGCCGGTTGAAAAAGCAGGTCTGGTGATCGACAGCGACAAATGTATCGGCTGCGGCAAGTGCGCAAAAATCTGCTCGTTTTCCGCACCTTACAAAACCGGGACAAAATATTCCATCAACGGAACTCGGTGTGATGAATGCGGCAATTGTTTTCTGAATTGTCCGGCAGGCGCGATTCGGCATAAAGGAAACCAAGCGTTGCGTTAAAAGCAAAAAGGAGCACTATTTTGGAAACACATAATTACCTGAAACAACTTGTGGAAGATATCCATTCCACGACCATTGCCACCATCGCCAGCGATGGCCACCCGCAGACCCGCGTGATCGATATGATGCTGTGGGATGAAAAAGGTGTTTACTTTCTCACTGCCAAAGGCAAGGCATTCTATGCGCAGCTGATGGAGCAGCAGTACATCGCTCTGTCTGCCACGAAAGACAAAATCTCCATTTCCCTTCGCGGCAAAATCAAAAACATCGGAGCCGAAAAGCTGGACGAGATTTTTGAAAAGAACACCTATATGCAGTCCATCTATCCGGGTGACACCCGAAGCGCGCTGGAAGTGTTCTGTCTGTATGAAGCTGAGGGTGAATACTTTGACATCAGCGACCCGGCGCATATTCTGCGTGACAGCATCGTGATTGGACATGCTGCGCGCACGGCTTCCGGTTTTGTAATTGGGCCTGGCTGCATCGGGTGCGGCACCTGCCTTGCCGTCTGCCCGCAGAAGTGCATTGATATTGGCCAGACCCCCGCTGTGATCGACCAACATCATTGCCTGCACTGTGGACGCTGTGTGGAAAGCTGCCCCGTGCAGGCTGTGGTTCGCGCATAAATCCCACTATCACCGCATTTCCTTAATAAATTTTGCAAAGCCATCTTGAGGTGCTCCGCAATCCATGATGCTCCCTATCGTAAATCCTGCCGGGTTCACGATGCAGACAGTGCAACGAAAAACACGGCTTTCCCGCCGGTGTGCAAAGGTGTGCGCCCCTCCAGAAAAAGGAAAAAACCACGAAGAATCTTTCGATTCTTCGTGGGTTTTTGGTGCGCTCGAGGGAACTCGAATCCCTGGCCCTCTGATTAAAAGTCGCAAAATACCGGCTGAGCTACGAGTTCTTTTATTTTAGAACGATAATACGTTTTATAATTTTTAGAGCATCTGATTTTTTAGTACCTTGTACCTGTGATTCGATATATACAGTATAACGTTATATCGTAAATAAGTCAAGCTTTCATTCAATTTAATGATTCAATATTATAGAATACTCCCGGCGGGCATATTACATCCGCCGGGAGTTCTTTTTGCTTTAATTTAACAAGAAAATGTTATTGTTGATTATGCTTCAGAGTAAATAACAGGTTCGTTGGCTGTTCCATGCTTTGCCATTTCAATTAAGCAGTCATTATAACCGATAGCATGGCTTTCTTCGCAAAAGTCTTCTACACAGGATTCAATAACGCTGTAAACATCATCCTGAATCTGTTTATCGTCAGGCATGATTGTTGATAGAACTAATCCTAATGTTTTAGAAGTTCTCTCCAAAGTCTTCTTATGCTTTTCAGTTTCAGATTACAGACGAAAAAACTCTTTTAAGTAATTCACTATATCAGCATCTCTTTTAGCTGTCCGATTTAACGCAAAATTATATATGTGGTGTCGATTCTATAACACGAATTATGTTTGATAACCACCTTATTTTGTTCTGTGGACGGATAATTTGGTTTCTTATATAAGGAGTAAAATTATTTGTCCACGTTCTTTTTAATCATCCAATATCTTTTTCTGTCAGTTCTTGTAGTGTCTCTTTCATTCTCGATTACATAGGGCAATCCCAAATCATTTAGATAACTATTTATAGTTTTGGGCTGTGCTTTTTCAGAAAGACCGAGTACATGAGCAATAGAGCTTTTTTCTATTTCACCATAAAACTTCTTTTCACAGTTGTTTTTTAAGAATATTTCCATTCTTTCAATTAAAGTAGGAGAGTACCAATGTTTTACTTTTAATCCGGTCTTTTCTGCAATAAAATCTTGGAACTGTTTATTATTTCCTTTTTTAAATTGAGAATAGAACTTATAATCATATTGAGTCTTAGGTTCAATAACTTTTCCAGTTCCATTTTCTATAAACTTAGGAAGGGTTTTGCGCCGATATTTATACCAAAAATCCTCTTTATCAAAAAGGATATGCCCATCAATCTCAATTTTACAATTCAAAAACTCGTCATAGACATTTAATGCCTTTCCTAGCTCTGCCATTTTTGTAGAGATTGTTTTTCTCATATTAGAGAAGTAAAGCGTCACTTTATCCTCTTCATCTGAATAATCAAAGCGTCTTCTTCCTAAGCATTGCTTAAATTCAATCCAATCTGGCTGTTCCAAAATAATATGTTTGATGTTCTTATCTATTAAATTCACACCATTATCAACCACCTTGGTACTAATAAGGATACATTCTTCAAATTTACAGCTTTCCAGAATATTCTTAAATTGTTTTGTATTTTTCTCGTCAGAAGAAATATATGCTGCTCCACCTAGACGTTTTTCATTGTACCAACGACACAGCTTTTTCATTCTATCCTTTGACGACATGAAACAAACGATTTTTTCATTTTGAGGAATGCTGTCTATAATATTAAGAACCGGGTCATTCTCAGGCAAGCAATCCAAGGAACTATAAATTTGGTCATACCAGTATGCTTTGTCAATTCTGGAATAATCTACAGTTCCTTGATAAAGTGGCACAATTTCATTTTTTCCAAATACATCTTCCAAGTATGGCTGTAAGCATTCCGGTGTTGCAGTTGCCATAATAACAATGTGGTCTTGCTTGATTTTTTTAATGACTTCAATCAAAGTATCCGTATAAGAATTAAAATCAGTGTCTGAAACAAAATAGTGTGCTTCGTCACAAACGATATATTTGAAAGTTGAAATATACACCTCTGCTCTTTTAAAGCAATCGCCGTATCCAAGCAAAACCAAAAAGTCTTCACTGCCTTTTTTACGATATTCAATTTTTTGATATGTAACAAGGTCGATGGTATCTTCTTTCCCCTGAATCCCAATTGCTTGCTGCCCTTTCACAGCTACTCTATTTGAAAAGAGTAGGATTTTTTCACCCTGCGCCTTCGCTACAGAATAGAGCGTACTCATTATACACTCGCTCTTGCCCGTTCCTGTATCGCTATAAATTGTGTAAATACCGTTGTTCAGACCATCAAAATCTTTTTCTGTTAAATTAATGCGTTCGATATCGCAGCCACTCCTTTCGTCTTTATAATGATGATTGTAACGCTAGCTGTTGTTAATGTCAATTTTCTTTCGTGTATATGTTCAAAAAAATCACATCAAAATATTTGCTGCCTTGTATGCCTACTTCAAATTATTGGGAAACTTCACAAAATCGAAATTTTATATTCACTGATACGTTTATTTTCATTACTTATTGTTATGTCATTGCCCATATGACAGTTTTCTGCCATATAAAAGGTGTGGTCTTTTTATTCTTCTAGCCTGTGAATTGATAGGCTATACTGTTAATCTAGAAAATCAATCCTTAATATTTGTAAATTCAGCTAAAAGAAAAGGACACTCCCCGATGTGAGAAGTGTCCATATCTGCTTACTGCTGTTCTGCTCTGAGCTCTTTCTTATACTTATAGAAGGTGTTCGGTGCAATCTTTAAGAACTCGATGCACTCTTTATCATCCAGACTACCGTTAAATGTCCTACTGTTCTTGAGGATGAACCGTTTAGCCGTGACAGACTTTTGTGTTGTGAGCTTTGCGCCCTGCTTCTGCCCAATCTGTTTTCCGTTCAATTTAGCGGTCTGAATGCCTTCTTTTGTGCGCTGGTGAAGGTCATCCACTTCTTTCTGTGCCTGTTCAAACGCAAGTTTGATTTGTTTTGCCGCCAATCTCAGCAGATAAGCATTGATGCCTTGAAAGATGAGGTCTGTATCTTCTCCCGTCATTGCAAGCTGATTGCGCATCGCTCCTTTATAAGTATCTGTGTCAATGTGGTGCTCTTTCAAGAAAACCAAATTGATACCTCTACTATAAAGGTCTTGATAAAGATTATATCCATCCTCTGCGTTACGGCTCATTCTGCTAACACTATCAAAAACAATGGTCACATCCTCACCGCTATCCTTCAGCTCTTTGGCGGATTTAATCATATCATCAAAGGCAGGGCGTTCTATCTTCGTTCCGGTAAAGGCTTCCTCTACAATCTCAGCGTCAGGATATGCCGCCTTGATATTTCTGATTTGCCGCGCAATGCTCTGCTGCTTCGTGCTAATTCTACAATACCCGTATGTCATAGCCTTTACCTCTGCAATCTATCAACTGAATCTAACGAACCACAATTCTGACGGTCTCATTATATCAAATCTAACGTTATAATTCAATAGTTGCAGCGGGGTAATTAGACAAAATTCAGATTTGATAGTAATTCAGTTATACAAAAAATCCTGCCCCATTTTCACAGGGCAGGAAGCGCTTTTATCGGATATACTTCAAATCAGGTTGCTTTACGTCCTTCGGCTTTTCCACTAGCAATGTAGTGCTCATAGTACTTTACATTATCATCACCAAAGGCTGCAACAAGGTCAGGATTATTTGCTTTGTAGGCATCAAGATTAAATTCACTGCTGCCTTGACGGCCTTCTTTCATGCCAAAGTTAATGAAGTGGTCTATAACGAGATACTGAGATGTACCAACAGCTTCTCGAACATCTGGGTTATAGTTCAAATAATCTTGAAGATTATACACGCTCTCATACTGCTTACGCAATTGACCATAATCTTTATTGGTATGAATGTGTTTATAGTATGGAGAGTAAATTGTGTTTCCCGAAACAGTGGTCTTTGAACCATCCATAAATGTCACGACAGCTTTTGTAATTTTAAAAGTGCTGATAGCGTAGTTATACCAGCAAGGCCCAAATTCAGTTTTGTGGTCATAAACGGCATTTTGAACTTCATCATCGGTTAAAAGGAATCCACTATCACGTTTTTCTTCCTTTGTGTAAAAATCATAATCATAATATACAAGATATTTATAATTACCATTGTTGTCACTCAATCCAAAGATAAAGTTAGAGCCAAAATAATAAGCTGCGACAAAACCGTTAACCGGAACATAAGGTTCAACTGGGCCAATGCTCTGTGCAATAATAGTTGACTTTCTGGAAATATCACATTTAACAGGGTCGCCAACTGGATTATAGGCGGTTAAATACCAATCTACGTACTTTATTGTTTTGCCTGAGGTATTACGCCAGCCGATTGTAGGCTCAACGCCACCAACGGAGTTCATGTGTGAATAAGTGTAATAGACCTGAACGGCGGGAGTACTTGCTGCAAAGCATGGAACTGCAAGTAAACAGCATAAGAAAGCTGTTATAGCAATCGTCAAAAATTTTCTCATTAAACGTTCCTCCGATTCAAAAACTTTAATACCCAAGTTTTTCATGGACTGCTAGAGTTATAAGGTCTGCACGCATGGCATCACCAATCATTCCAGTAGGCCACTCCATAAACGTGCCATCCGATTTATCATAAAAATATGTTGTAACAGTGTTGCCACCAAAGCCGTTCTGCGCAGATACCTCAAAAATATAAGGGCCTGTAAGCATTTTCTTCACAGTGTTAAATCTAACAGACGATGGATTTTTAAATCCGCTCATAATCGGGAGAATGTCAGTAACAAACTGCTTTTCGCTGCTGTTGAGCTGGTCATAGGCACTTTTAGGAGTAACTTCAACCGCACACTGTGCTGTAATACCATTTTCTGTTGTTGCAATAATAGTAGCTTTTCCCTCTGACTGCCCGATTAGCTTAACTTTATCAACGTCGCGTATTTTTAAAACAGATTCATCTGTACAAGTCCAAGTAATCCCGTAATCACTTGCATCTTGAGGAAGTAGGGTATACTTCAAAACCGAAGTGTCGCCGTTCGTAACCTCAATAGTATCAGAGGAAAAGATAATCTGTTCAATAGGAACAGTCGTCACGTCAAAGGTATATGTGCCTACGGACTTTTCGCCTTCCTTGATAGCCACTTTCGCTTTTCCGGGGGCATTCGCTGTCACAGTTCCATCATCTGAAACAGAAACAATGTTGCTGTCTTCACTTTCCCAAGTTAAATTTTCTTTTCCTGCAAGTTTTTCATCTTCAATTTTATACGTTTCACCGTACTTCAAATCAACAGATTTAGAAACACCCCCACAGGCAGTCAAACAGACCGCAAGAGCCGCCGTTAAAACTATCACTCCAAGTCTTTTCATTTCAATGATTCCTTTCTGTTAAATCCTCACTTATCATAGTTCTTTGGAGTCATACCAGATTCTACGCAGAAAACAAGATAGCATTTCTTACACATTTTTGTGTGAAAAATGTAATTCATGTTACTTGCATCTGTATAAGTACGGTGACAGATTTTGCACTCACTCCCGGTGTGTACCCAATCAGTAGGAACAATAAGCGCCAAAAAGATGATAACAGCAATTACAATCAGGCATCCTTTTCCGGGACTTTTCTTCTGAGTTTCCACTATTTCCTCCTCGCACTTCTTTGATTTATCGTTAATTCGGTCTTTTTAATGCTCGTCCTCCTTCCAGTTTTCTTCATTATACATCATTAAACTACAAATGTATACACTTATAGTGCAATTCTTATAATTGTAGTCTACAAATCATTTTCTTTTTTAGCTACACTTGTAGTGGAAAGAGGTGCACTATGGAGAACTATTCAAACAAAAAGTTGATAATCCGTCCCCGCCGGGCTGCATTGGGTAAGACTGCCGTTGTCTCTGTGCGCCTTTCAGAAGATACTATCAAGCGTCTGGATGCCATCACCACCCGCACCGGACACAGCCGTAACGAGCTGATTCAAATGTGTGTTGAGTTCGGTTTGGAAAACATGGAAATCAAAGAGGATTGACCAACTCTCTGTTAAATTTAAAAGAAGAAGGGCAGTAGTACCGGTGTCCTGCCGTGTACTACTGCCCTCTATTTGTGTCTATAATCCGTTGTTTATGATAGCTTTATAACGCTTAACAGCCCCTTTTCCTTTAATGCTTCCACTGAAATTATCTTCATTGTCTTTTGACACTTATCCGTATAAGAATAGAACTTCTTCGACTTAAATTCCTGTTGCAGGGCTTTTTCCTGCTCTTTCAATTTAGCAAAGTGAACCATGTACAAGCTATTATCAGCCGGACTCACAAAAATCAGGAAGTCGCATCGTGAATAATGATAGTAGCCCTCTCGTGTTTCTGTCTGTCCTGTTTTCTTATCTTTTAGATAGAACGCATCTTCAAAGGCAATGTTCTGTGTTTCGGCTAATCGGGTATCTAACTTGACTTCAATCTTGCTTGTGCGTCCGTCTTTCTGCACAACAAAATCAACGTCATTTTGGTAATTATCCTGTTCTTCGCTCACGTCCTGCACAGTATAGCCCCGGCCTGTCAGATAGTCCTTTACAAGCTGTTCCGCCTGTTTCCCTTCCTTGTTCTTTAAGACAAAGTAGCTGCTGTGCATCTGGCTTACCTCCGCTTTGCTGTCTTTGTGATAGCAGTACGCCGCTTTTTCTGCAATCCATCCAGTGCAGCATAGCTATCAAACCCTTCTCGCAAGTCGTTTGAATACAGGTTAGCATAGTGCTGTGTCATCGTCAAGGTGCTATGTCCTAACACCTTTTGCAGCTTAAACACATTGCCGCCAGACATACACCAGTTCTTTACAAAGGAGTGCCGCAACAAGTGGACACTGGTCTTTTCAACGCCACGACTGCGATTGTAGCGCGCTTGACTGTGTTTCAGTGCGTTTGTGGATAACTGCTCATCATAGAAAGAGGGGAACAGATACGCCGTTTCGTCTGCGTCCTGCCGCCAAAGGGAGATGTACTTCTTCAAACAGCTTGCCAGTGCTTCCGACATGGGCAGCAGTTGAACGTGTTTATTCTTTAGATGCCGAAATGTAATCGTTCTGTCGTCAAAAGATACGTCCTGCATCTGCATTTCACAGACCGTTGCTTCTCGTGCTGCTGTTCCCAAAATAAAGTTGATGATAGCCCAACTGCGCCAGACAACAAAGCTGTTCTCACGTTTCGGCGGCTGAATCAGCGCACAAAGTTCTTCCTGCGTGTAAACGTCCTTGATGGTTTCTTGTGCCTTTACCATCTTGATTTTGAACGGTGCTAGTTCGTCCTGCTCCATGCACCAGTAAAGGAACACTTTCACCGAACGGATATAGTGGTTAATGCTATTTGCTGACATTCCGCTATCCGTCAAGTGGATAACATATCGCTTGAATCCTGCTTCATTCACGGCTAACTGCTCATCTGACAGGAACTTCAAGAACCGTGTAATGTCATACTGATAGCCGTTCAACGTGGCTTCCGCTGTGCCAGAATACTTCTTATCATCCAAAAAATCTTGCTTTAGATTATCAAACCGGGCTGCATTCTTCTGAATCTTCTTCATTTTCTGTACCTCTGACCTCTAAATTTTTTGAAAAAATCATAGGTACAAGTCCAAAATGTCCGCATAAAACAAAAAAGACGACAAACCGTTTCCTTCAACGATTTATCGTCCTTTTGGTGCGCTCGAGGGAACTCGAATCCCTGGCCCTCTGATTAAAAGTCAGATGCTCTACCGGCTGAGCTACGAGCGCATATTCTGCAATAAAACAATACTGCCGAATAATATTACCACAACTTGCGCAAAAAAGCAAGGGTTCCGGGGAAAAAGCCGCAAAAGTCCTGTGCAGACGCGCGAGTTCGGGACGAATGAGCCCTGCTCTGACAGGTTCACATTTGTGGAACGCCGCGAAGCAGTGAAAATCTCAGCGGAGCTTTGGGCCGATCAGCCATCCTGCATCATGGCCGCGGCAGAGGCCAAGCCCCTCCAAGTTCCTCTTTACAAAACAGGGAAGAATCGTTACAATCAAATCAAATCCGTTTGACTTTTCCGGCCACGGCTGTATCCGCCGGGCCGCTCCGATTTTTGTGCAGGAGGTTTTTCGTATGAAGATCACTCGCCGTGCCGTTCTCCGTCTCACCGGTGCTGCCGCCGCGTCGCTGGCGCTCTCCGGCTGCCGTGCCAGCTTCAGTTCCGCCATTGGCAGCGGATTTTCCGGCTGGCTCCAGAAAACTCTGGGCTTGGGCGGGGCTGCATCCAGTGCCGCTTCCAGTGAAGCTGCTGCTTCCTCTGCCGCATCGGAAGACATGGTCGTTTCCTCGCTCCCGGCAGGAGAACAGCTGGACCCCGGCTTCGGCGTGATGCCGGCTTATGACGCCGACCCACTCACCGGCGAAGCCAAGCGCAGCAGCGGCCGTCTTGTGGGCGTGATGGTGAACAACATCTCCAACACTGCCCGCCAGAATGCCCGCCCGCAGCGCGGCCTTTCTTCTGCTGATCTGCTCATTGAGTGCAAAGTGGAAGGCGGCATCACCCGCTTCTGTGCCGTATACCACAACGCTGACGCCGTACCCGAGGTGGGCCCCCTGCGCTCCGGCCGCGACCAGTTCCTGCAGCTGCTGATGCCCTATCAGGCGCTGTACTATCACGACGGCGAAAGCGCCGCCTGCACCAAGTTCATCAACGTGTACAACTATTCCGGCCTGAACATCGGCGGCAAGAGCTACTTCAACACGCCCACCCATCCCCATGTGGCCCACCGCAACAACCGCGGCAAAGATGTGGCCTATGAGCATACTGAATTCACCTCCGGCACTGAGATCAAGCAGGCCGCCGCCAATGCCGGCATCAGCCTGAAATATGACTACGACACCACTTTCTTCCGTTTTGCAGACTACCGCACAAACGAAGAGAATATCATGAAAGGTGCTGCTTCCGGCAAATCGGTGAGCATCACCCACTCGGACAGCTACAAGACCAGCTTCACCTACAACCGCTGGGACTCCACCTATAAGATGCAGATGTACAGCCGCCTTGCAGGCAAGTTTGAGAACACTGTGGACGAGCTGAACAACAAACAGCTGAGCTTCACCAACCTCATCATCTGCTTCGCGCCCATCGCGGCTTACCCCGGCGATTCCGGCGATGTGCAGCAGGTGAGCTACATTTCCGGCGGCGAAGCCTATCTCTTCAGCCGCGGCGGTGTGCAGGTGGGCCGCTGGGAGAAAGCTTCTCCCGAGCATCCGCTGCGCGTACTGGACAAGAACGGCACCGAGATGATCTTCAACCGCGGCAAGACCTACCTCGCCATGGTGGACGACGATGAGTGGTCCCGCTTCAGCTATCAGTAAACGAGGAAACGCCATGAAACGCATCTGGACCCGGGCGGCAGCTGCCGCCGCGCTGTGTGCCGTGCTGCTGAGCGGCTGCGCCGCCGTGCTTCCTTCGGACAGCGCTGCTCCTGCCGACCCGCTGACCGGGCAGGAGCTTGCATATCCCGGTGAGCGGACTGCCGCGGTGGTCATAGACAATGCTCCCGGCACTGCCGCCCAGTGGGGCCTTGGCAGTGCTTCGGTGGTGCTGGAGGCACAGACCGAGAACAACACGGCCACCACCCTGTGCCTGGCCTATCCGTCCGTGGCAGCGATGCCCACAGTCGGGCCCGTGACTCTGGGGCAAGATCTCTATTGGCGGCTGCTCAGCGGCCAGGAAGTGATCCCGGTGCAGCGGGGCTGCGGCCAGTTCACCCGCAATTATCTGGACTATTTCAATCTTCGGGCTGTGGATGCGCTGGAGGTGGGCCGCAACGTTTTCACCTGCGACACCGCGTGGAGCAGCACCCCGCTCTGGCGCACCAACGGCAAAGCCGTGCGCCGGGTGCTGAGCAGCCTGACCATTTCCAGCCAGCTGGACGAGATGGCCGCATCTTCTGCAGCGTCCAACTCTGACGCAACGGACAGTGCGGCTGAGGTTCCCGCTCTGCCCGCGCTGCTGCCGCAGGCCGCTTCACCCCACCTGCCGGAGGCAGACTTTGAGGACGCCGCGCAGGTGCAGGTGCATTTCCCGGCCAGCTCCACCGGCTTCGCCTACGACGCTGCCAGCGGCACCTACGGGATGCTTCACGCCGACGACACCGCTCAGCTGGACGCCAACACCGGCACGCAGGCGTCTTTCGACAACCTGCTCATCCTGTTCAGCGGCTCCAGCCTGCGGGACGACGGCCGCACACTGGACTACGACCTGACCCTCGGCGGCGGCGCATGGCTGCACGGCGGGCAGATGTGGAGCATCACATGGACGCAGGGCACGGATTCTACCTTCGCGTTCTATGACTCGGACGGCAGGCCCCTGACCATCTGCGCCGGGCGCAGCTACATTGCGCTGGTGTCCAGCGTCACCGGCGAAGAGCTTGCGGTGCAGAGCGCTGCCGGGGAAGAGCTGATCGCGCACACCGTCTCATAACAATGCAAAAAGCCATCTGTGATGTTAAGGTCACAGATGGCTTTTATCTTTTATTACGTTCGGGAACTCTTTCAGTCTCGCATTCGCTCGACAGCCGTCCCCCCTTTTGTCACCTTGCGGTGACATCTTCCCCCGGCCGGGGGAAGTCTTTCTCATGGAGGGAGCCTCTGGCGAAGAGGAAAACTTTGCCGCACTGCCAAAGCCTCCCTCATCGAGGGAGGTGGCATCGCGTCAGCGATGACGGAAGGCGTTACAAGTCCACCACGCTGCCTGCTTCGGCAGGGCAGGAAGGCACGGGGCCGAGAGCGACTTCATCGGTGCCGCGGTGCACGGTGAAGGTCTCGCTGCGGCCTGCAGCAAAGTCCGGGTGCCAGGTCAGCTCCAGCGTCTGCCAATCTTCCGGCACAGCGCAGAAGCAGTGCACCAGCGCCCCCTTACCTGCGGCCAGGTTCAGGGTGAACACCGACGCATCCGCTGCATTCTCGCCGTAGAGCGGCGCGGCAAAACTGCCGCAGCGCACGGTCTGTCCGTCGCACACAGCGGTGAAGCCTGTGCCCATGCTGTACAGATCACTGAGCGTGCGCACCTCGCGGCTCTGCAGATAGCTGGCGTCCACGGGCAGGGAGGACGCAGACAGATTCTCCACCGAGAGATATACCAGCACATTGCCCATTTCCTGCGCAGGGGCATAGCCCAGCAGCTCCACAGCCGCCTTGCCGTCCAGCAGGGCAGGTTCGCCCGCAAGACGCGGCTGCTGCGCTGCAGCAGAAACACCGGTGAGCAGCGCTGCCGCAAGGCTGACCGCACCGGAGCCGGCACATTTCAGGAATGACCGGCGGGAAATGGACTGAGACATGGGGACTTCCTCCTAGATATGATCGTTCCCTTATACAATAAAGGTTCGCGCCGCTTCTGTCAAGGGATATGGAACGTTTGTAACTTAACCTTTACTCAAAGGCTTCGTTTTCCTCGGTTTCGGCCTGGCCGCGCAGGGTGTCGGCATAGCCGAAGGGCACGATGTCGATGGCTTCCACCAGACGGTCGCGCATCCACAGCTGCACATCGGTCTGCACCGTGTAGCCGCAGCCCGGGTCTGCCATCCACTGCTCGGGGCGGCGGGTGGGCACAGCGCGCTGGCTGAGCATGCTCATGATGACGCCGCCGTGGGTGACGCAGGCGGCTTCGGTGACATCCATGCGGATCATATACTCAAACAGCTTCATCAGGCTCTCGGCGCAGCGGGCGTGGAACTGCTCGGTGGGCTCAGCGCCCTCCGGCACATAGCCGGAGCCGGGGGTGATCCACTTTTTGAAATCCTCATCGTGCACCAGCTCCTTCACGGGCTTGTTCTCAAACTTGCCGAAGCCTGCTTCCCGCAGGTCGTGGACGGTGAAGGTGTGCTTTGCATCCGGGAACAGGATGTTGGCGGTCTCCACGGCACGCAGCAGAGGAGAGGAGAACACCGTGTCCACCTGCGGATACTCGAACCGCTCTTTCAGCTCATTGAGCTGGGCGCGGCCCTCGTCGCACAGGGGGATGTCCGTGCCGCTGCCGATGTAAAGGCCCTGCAGGTTGCCGGCGGTCACGCCGTGGCGGATGAGATGAAGCTTAAAGGTTTTCATGAAAACACCTCGTATCTGTCTGAGAATCAAAACCCGCCCGGCAAAACGCGGACGGGCGCTGAATTTTTATTATAGCATAAAAAATTGTTTTTGAAAACCGGGGTCAGTCGTAGTAGTTGATCTGGACCGGGAGTTTTACGGATTTTTAACCGGTGATGCTCTGCCTTTCCACCGCTTGCCGCAGCACGGCCACGATGTCCTCCAAACACAGCCCGCTCTGGTCAATGAGGGCGGCATTCTCCGGCCCCACATAGCGCCAGTGCCAGGGCTCATAGGTGATCTCGGTGACCAGCTCGGCATCCTTCGGATAGCGCAGGATAAAGCCGTACTCCACCGCGTGGGCACACAGCCAGCGGAACGCCTCTGTGTTCTCGAAGCCCTCGTCCAGCGTCGTATACTCCGGGCTGTTCAGGTCTGCGGCAAGGCCGCAGTTGTGCTCAGAGTAGCCCGGCGGGTCGACAATGGTTGCGGCCTGCTGGCGGGCGTCGGCCTCGCTGAGCCCCTTATTCCGATAATACTGGGTCTTTTTGTTGTAAAGGTTCTCCTGATATTCCACGCTGCGGTAGCCGCTCTGCATCCAGATGGTCACGCCATCCTTTGCAGCAGCAGCCTGCATGGCAAGGAATGCATCGGCGGCTTCGGTCTGCAGGGTCTTGTTGATGGCCGTGGACGAGCCGCATTCTTTGGTTGTGAAAGTGTAATCATCCGGCATTTTGTTGGTGCGGTTCACCAGCACCATGCGGGGGTCATCGAGCAGCGCCTGAGCCTGCTGCGCGGTGAGCAGACCATTTTCGGCTTCGGAAGCTGCGGCGGTGCTGGCCGATGCAGCCGAATCGGCTTCCTCGCTGGAAGCCGGGAGTTCCTTGCTTGCGGCTTCGCTGCTGGATGTTACAACTTCGGCGGGCTCTGCCGTGGGCAGGGCATGGCCGCTGCTCCCGGTGGTCAGGGCCAGACCGCCTGCCACAGCCACAACGGCCACAACAGCCGCCGTGCCCAGCAGAATGGGCAGCTTTGCGCCGCCCTGCTTTTTCACCGGAACGGGAACCGCCGCCGGGCGGGAAGCAGTGCTGTGCGGTTTCTGGGTCTGTGCGGCAGTGCTCTGGGCCGGGGCAGTGCCGCTCTGGCTCCACGCGGTGGTCATCTCATCCCGGGCCATGCTCACCGGCTGCTGCAGGGGCAGGGTGGTGCTGTCGCTCATGGGCGGCTGCACCGTCTCCTGCGCAGTCTCTTTGAACATGGGCAGAACGGCTTCCAGTTCCCGGCGCATCTGGGCCGGGTCGCTGTAGCGCTTGGCGGGGTCCGGGGCGCAGGCCTTGAGCACGATCTTCGCCAGCTTTTCGGGGGCGTTGGCGGGGGCGGGCAGCTTTTCGCCGCCCAAGCGCCGTGCGTGGGCGCGCTCCTGCTCTGCAAAGGTGATGGGCTGGGGGTAAGGCGGATAGAAGGGCATCCGGTTGCCGTTGAGCAGCTGATACATCACAAGGCCCAGCGAATAGATGTCCACATTGCGGGAGTATTCTTTGCCCGCAAAGACCTCCGGAGCCATATAGTTCATAGTGCCCACCCGGGTGTAGGCCGCCGTGGCGGCGCTGGTGACGCGGGCCACGCCAAAGTCACCCAGCTTGAAGTCACCGGCTTCCGAGAGAAAGATATTGGCGGGCTTGATGTCCCGGTGAATGATGTCGTATTTCTGGCACAGCTCCAGCGCCCGGCACAGGTCGATGCCCATCTGCACCACCCGGCGGCGGGAGAAAAAGCGGTTGTCCTTCAGAAAACGGGTGATCGGGGTGAGCAGCTCCATGCGGATGAGGATATCCCAGCCGATGCCGTCCTCGTGCTGGATGATACTGTGGTCCTCATAGCTCACGATGTTGCTGTGGCCCTTGAGCCTGCTCATGAGCACGATCTCGCGGTTCAGCTCCTTCACGCAGTCCTGAAAATAGATGGCGGCGCTGTTCTGGTCCATGCCGTCTGCCATGGCGTCTTCAATGCCGCTTTTGTTGGGCGGGATGGTGATGACCTTCAGCGCACTTTCAAACACGGTGCCAAAGGTGTCCCGGCGCTCGATCTGGAACACCTTGCCGTAGCCGCCCTCACCCAGCAGGGCCTTGATGTACCACCCGCCGAAAAATGGCTCATACTTTTTATAATATTCCGCTTCCATGGCTGATTCCTCGCTGTTTTGCCCCAAAAGCCCCCGCCTGCTGGCCCAAAACTGGCACAAGACCGCTTTGTCTGCCAGTTTTTGAGAAATTTTCTCCTTTTCCGCCCCGGCACGGGCCACAAAATGTATGCGTTAATACCCTCAGTTTAGCATAGATATGGTATTCGGTGCAAGTCTTTTGACAAAAATGACGAAATTTGATGAAAAATATCGTCATTTTTCTTGCTTTACAAGTCGTTTTCCGCTGTGTATAATCAACCTGTTGTAAACCAAAAATCAAGGATGTCCCCCAATCATCCGATGCACCGAGGAGTCAATATCATGGAATTCAACCGTATCATCAAGCTGCTGCGCAAAGAGCGCGGCATCACCCAGAAGCAGGCCGCCGAGGATCTCGGCGTGTCGCAGGCCCTGCTGTCCCACTACGAAAAAGGCATCCGCGAGTGCGGCCTGGACTTCGTGGTGCGGGTGGCCGATTATTATAATGTTTCCTGCGATTATCTGCTGGGCCGCAGCGCAGAGCGCAACGGCATGATGCTCTCGGCCGAAGACCTGCCCAACCCCGACAAGATGAAGGACAACGTCTATCACGGCAGCGTGCTGCCCACCATGAACAAAAAGCTCATCTCCAACAGCTTGAACGTGCTCTACGCCAAGATCGGCCAGTGCCACAGCAAGGCCCTGACCACCGAGGTGAGCTCTTACCTGATGATGGCCGTGGCCAAGATGTTCCGCCTGCTGTATTCTGCCGAGCCCCACAACGCCGCCAGCATGTTCAGCATCGACCCCATCCGCTGGCGCGGCTGCTCCGACGCCGTGATGCGCATGTCGGAGGCCAACGTGGAAGCCCTGCTGGCCGGGCAGGACGTGAACGGCGGCGAGGGCGTGAAAGACCCCGCCTGCCTTGCCATGACCACCGAAAGCCTGACTCGGGAGTTCCCGCTGTATACGCCCAGCCTCTTAAATCTGGTCAAAACCAGCGAGACCCATGTGAAAGGCCTGACCCCGGAAGGGTGATATTCCTGTGAAATCCGCGCTGATTCTGAAAAAAAGGCTTGCACTTTTTCTTTGAAAAGGGTATAAACAGAATAGAAGATTCTGGAAAAGTGTTTTCCATAACTTTTAAGGAGGATTTTACTATGTCCAACTCCATTTCCCGCCGCACCTTCCTGAAGGGCGCCGGCGCATCTGTGGCCGCTGTGGGCGCAGCCAGCCTGCTGGGCGGCTGCAAGCAGAACGGCGGCGACACCATTGTGGACGTCAAGGTGGGCGACAAGGTCAGCAACTGGAACGGTCTGGGTGTCCAGCTGACCAGCCTGTTCAACATCGACACTGCACCTGCACAGGCAGGTTATGAGTACATTGCCGTTCTGGTCACCATGGTCAACCGCACCAAGGACAAGACCTTTGCCATCGGCGCACAGAATCTGGCCGAGATCAACGCAGCTTATCCTGTGCCCCCCACGAGCAACGTGGACGCAAACTTCCACGCTCTGGCAGCAGCTTCCACCGACTTTGCCGCTTCCTGCGACGGCCAGAGCGTGGAGTGCGGCGCAAACATTTCGCTGTACAACGCCAACTCTCAGAGCTTCTCCGATTCCACCAACCTGCCCCCGCAGGGCAGCGGCTACCTGCAGCTGATGCTGATGGTGCCCAAAGGCTGGCAGAACCTGCAGGTGACCTTCATGCCCACCTTTGTGGAAGACAAGACCATCACCTTCAACATGACCTCTGCCGACGTGACCCGCGCTTAAAGCCCTGTCTGACGGGACGAAATTTCGTCTGAAATGCACGAATCATCCTGAATTTTTTCGGGTGATTTTTGAAAAAAGCATTGACTTTCGCTCTGGTTTCGCCTATTGTATAAGCAGCGCCGCAAGGCTCTGAATGTATTTGCACTTAAAGGAGGAACGACCTATGTCCTATACCTTTTCCCGCCGCAATTTCATGAAGTACACTGCTCTGGCTGCTGCCGCAGTGGCTGTCTCCGGCTCCCTGACCGCCTGCTCCAACCCCAATCAGCCTTCCGGCAAGATCGGCTCTACCCTGAGCTTCGGCGGTTCCAGCAGCTTCCTCGGTATCGGCGGCTCTTCTGACAAGCACACTCTGTCTGCCGATGGCACTTCCTATGCTGCTGGCACTCTGACCTGCACCTTCACTCACAAGCCCATTTCCGAGGGCACTGGCTGCTCCGATGGCCACTACGATCTGCGCATCGTGACCGCTGACGGCACTCAGTATGTTACCGCCAAGACTGCCGGTGTCACCTTCAGCTGCAGCAATGGTGCCGGTTCCATCAAGAAGAACGAAGAGATCACCAATGTGCTGACCATCAGCGGCATCGCTGATCTGGTGGATGGTGCAACGGAAGTCTATGTCCGTTACTTCCCCCGTTATAACGCTCTGGGCAACGAGAAGGACACCTACTCGGATGTCTATGCAAGCTGGGATATCACCAGCCTGTTTGCTGAATAACAGCGTATTGAACTGATTTGCTTTTCAAGGGCCCGCACCGCAAGGTGCGGGCTTTTTTGTATCCCAGTTTTGGGCGTTATCACGCAGAAACAGCAAGATTTTTTAGTGGATTTGTTTCTTGTGCACAGTGTGGTTTTCCGTTACAATAAGGATATAAAAAAGTGCAGGAGCATCGCGGCCGCAGATCCGCCGCGATGTTTTGTATTTTGAGGGAACCCCCGAAAAACCTGAAAAGGAGTGCTGTTTCGATGATCAACATGGTAAAGCTTCCCACCAAGAAGAGCAACTTGTTCCTGCGCGTGGCAAAGGGCCATTTCGCCACCAGCCACAGCCATATCAACTATTACATCGACGTCACCACTCAGAAGTCCCGCCTTTCCGAGGCCAAGGCCGTGGCAAAGGAACTGGTGGCGGCCTATCAGCACAGCACCATCGTGGACACCGTGCTCTGCCTGGACGGCACGCAGGTCATCGGCACCTGCCTGGCCAATGAGCTGACCAAGGACGGCTTTGCCAACATGAACGCCCACCAGACCATCTACGTCATCACCCCGGAATACACCACCGGCAGCCAGATCATCCTGCGCGACAATCTGGCCCCCATGGTCAAGGGCAAGCATGTGCTCATCCTTGCCGCGTCCATCACCACCGGCTACACCGTGCAGGCGGCCATTGAAGCCGTGAACTATTACGGCGGCACCGTGGCGGGCCTTTCCGCCATCTTCGCCACCACCCACGAGTGCCTGGGCTACCCGGTCGTTTCCATCTTTGACCCCGCCAGCCTGCCGGACTACGCCAGCTTCGACAGCCGCGACTGCCCCATGTGCAAGGCGGGCCAGCACATCGACGCTCTGGTGAACAGCTTCGGTTACTCGGCGCTGTAAACCTTAATAGACAACAAAAAAGCATCTGCATTCTCTAAAAGACTGCAGATGCTTTTTTAATGCTTCAAGCCGCCGGAGCGAAAGGCTTCCCCCTTGGGGGGAAGCTGTCACCGAAGGTGACTGATGAGGGGTAGCCGCCTTCAGATTCCGTTAAATAAAATCATCCATTCAAATGATTCAGAATGTCCGTACAGACACCTTGAAAATTTTTGTTAACTTCAAGATTCGAATATCTCAAAACCGTCAATCCCTTGTTCTGCAAATATTCATCTCGTCCCATATCCTCACAAATTCCGTTCGTCTCATAATGCTGGGAACCATCCAACTCAACGACCAATCTTTTTTCAGCACAATAAAAATCCACAATATATCTGCCGATCACCTTTTGACGGTTAAATGTTTCCGGGCGTTGTTTCAGAAAATCATACCACAAGTGCCGCTCTTCCTTTGTCATTTCTCTTCGAAGTTTTTGGGCATTTCCTGTCAGATTTTCATTCTTTGTCTGATTCACAGCTTCTGGCCTCTGCTTCCCCTCATCCGGCACTTCGTGCCACCTTCCCCCGAGGGGGAAGGCTTTTGCGCTTCATCTTACTTCTTCTTTTTCGGGAACACGAACGGCTCGTGCAGGTACACGATCACCAGATACAGCGCCATGAAGCACCAGATGATGGGCTCGCACAGGATGACTGCGTTGTACTCAAACTTCGGGATGAACACCAGCACGAAGATCACCTTGCCCACCAGCTCAATGACACTGGAGAACAGCGGCAGAACCTTCTGGCCAAGGCTCTGCAAGGCGTAGCGGGTGCACAGCAGCACACCCAGCACTGCATAGAACGGCGCGTTCCAGATCAGATACCGTGCGCCGTTTTCCAGCACGATGGGCTCCGAGGAGCCGGAGATGAGCTTCACCATCCACTGGGCACCAAAGTTCATCATCAGCACCGTGATGACCATCACCACCACGGAGTACAGATACATCTCCCGCATGCCCTTGCGCACGCGGTCGGGCTGGCCCGCGCCGCGGTTCTGCGAGACAAAGGTGGAGCCTGCATTCGCCATGGAGATGAGCGGCATATCCGTGAAGGCAAACAGCTTGCGGGCGGCCGTGTGGCCCGCGATGGTCAGGGTGCCCAGGCCGTTGATGCCGTACTGCAGCACCACCGAACCGGCGGAAACGATGCTGCTCATCAGGCCCATGGAAATGCTCTGGCTGAACAGCTCCCAATAGAGGTGCGAGCCCACGGCAAGGTGCTTTTTCTCCGGGATGAGGATGCGCACCTTTGCCAGCACATACAGGATGCACAGCACCACCGAGATGCCCTGTGCGATCACCGTGGCCACTGCTGCGCCCCGCACGCCCATGCCGATGCCCGCGATGAACCACAGGTCCAGCCCCACGTTCAGCACTGAACTGATGAGCAGGAACACCAGCGGCATCACGCTGTTGCCGATGGCCCGCAGCAGGCCCGCGCAGAGGTTGTACATGAACATGACGATGACACCAAGGTCGATCACAATGATGTAGCTGTAGGCATCCTCGAGAATTTCCGCCGGGGTGTCCAGCAGGTGCAGCAGGGGACGCAGGCCGAAAAAGCCCGCCGTCGTGATGACCAGCGATGACAGCAGGCCGATCACCACCGAGCCCACCACAGTGCGCTTGAGCAGATCGTCGTCCTGCGCGCCGTAGGAACGCGCTGCAACGATGGCGAGGCCGTTGCCGATGCCAATGCCAAAGCCCACCAGAAGCTCGTAGATCGAGCCGCAGGCGCCAATGGCGGCAAGAGCCGTGTCGCCCAGCACATTGCCCACGATCATGGTGTCCACCGTGTTGTAGAGCTGCTGGAAAAGATTTGAGACGAGAATGGGCAGCATGAAGAGCAGAAGGCTGCTCAGGATGGGGCCGTGCATCAGGTCAACGTTCATGTTGAAGAAGCTTTTCTTTTGGGGTTGCGCTTGGGTCATAGGGGTCCTTTCTTTATTACACAATAAAAAGGCCGCGCCGTCCTGAAGCCTTCCCCCTTGGGGGAAGGTGGCATGGCGCAGCCATGACGAATGAGGGGTAGTTGTGCAAAATCGCTCTAACGAAGAGTGCACTCACACTGCTTCCCCTCATCAGTCATTTCACGTTCGTTCAATGACAGCTTCCCCCGAGGGGGAAGCCTTTTGCTTTTACAGCTCCTGCGTCTCAAACCCGTTGCCGGTGAGCACTTCCACGCTGGTGAAGCCTGCAGCCTTGATGGCGGCGGCGGCTTCGTCGAAGCCGAAGGTCAGGCTGTTGATATCATGCGAGTCGGAAGTGATGATGACCTTGCCGCCCATCTTCTGCCACTCGCCCAGCAGCCATGCGCCGGGGTAGAAGTCCTTGCGGTAGCCGCGGTAAACGCCGCCGGTGTTCACTTCCAGCAGGCAGTTGTTGTCCTTTGCGGCCTGCAAAGCCTTGAGGGCAGCAGCCTTGTAGCGGGGAGACTCTTCGTCGAAGAACTCGCCGTTTGCGTTCAGCTTCTTGATGAGGTCGATGTGGGCCAGAATGTCCGGCTTGAGGGCAGCCACCTTCTCCACCTCGGCGAAGTAGGCTTCCACGGCGGCCAGGGGGTCTGCGTCAAAGTCATCGTTGATGCAGTCCCACAGATCCTGCGGGCGGAAGTCGATCTCATAATACTTGCCGGTGTTCTTGCCGTACAGGTGGTGTGCGCTGCCGATCCAGTAATCGTAGCCGGTGCGCTTATCTTCGCTCAGGATGTCCCACTCGATGCCGCACAGGATGTCCACCTTGCCTTTGTACTCGGTCTTGAGCTTTGCAATGGTGGCCTTGTACTGGGCGGTGCGGCTGGGGCTCATGCAGTATTCGCGGTCGCGCTGGGTGTAGCTATGGCCGGTGAAGCCCAGCGTGGTCAGGCCCTGCGCACACGCAGCACTCGCCATATCCTGCAAGGTATTTTTGCCATCGCACATGGTGGAGTGGCAATGGACACTGGACTTCTTATAATCAGCCATAATTAACTCACTGCATCCTTTCCTGTTTGACCTTGTGGTCAATGACGTGACGTTTTTCCAGTTCACGGGTCACATCTTCCACCGTGATGCCGGCGCTGACCATCAGCACCAGAACATGGTAGGCAAGATCGCTGATCTCGTAAACGGTCTCTTCCTTGTCCTCTTTTTCGCCCGCAATGATGACCTCGGTGCACTCTTCGCCCACCTTTTTCAGGATCTTCTCCTTGCCCTTTTCGAACAGGTAGGTGGTGTAGCTGCCTTCCTTGGGGCTGGTCTTGCGGCCCTTGATGAGCTCATACAGGCCCTGCCAGCTGAACTGCTTCAGCTCGGGGGAGACATACACTTCGTTGAAGAAGCAGCTCTCCGCGCCGGTGTGGCAGGCAGGGCCGGACTTGACCACTTCCACCACCAGAGCATCCGCGTCGCAGTCGGCAGTGATGGACACCACCCGCTGCACATTGCCGCTGGTCTCGCCCTTGCGCCAGATTTCCTGACGGCTGCGGCTCCAGAACACGGTGCGGCCCTCGGCAATGGTCAGCGCCAGAGTCTCAGCGTTCATGTAAGCGAGGGTGAGCACCTCTTTGGTGTAGTGATCCTGCACGATGGCAGGGATCAGGCCCTTTTCATCAAATTTCAGATTCATAACAGTTCTCCCTCCCCAGATGGGGATACCATTAGTTTAGCGTATTCGGTGCGCAAACGCAAGGGTTTGCGGTTTATTTTTACAGCCGCATCTCCACGCCGTTTTCGTTCAGATATTCTTTCAGGTCATGGATGCTCAGCAGCTTCTGGTGGAAGATGCCCGCCGCAAGGCCTGCATCGATGCCCTTGTGGTGGAACAGCTCCAGAAAATCTTCCTTTTTGCCTGCACCGCCGCTGGCGATGATGGGCACATTCACCCGGGCCGCCACGGCGTCCAGCATTTCGAGGTCGAAGCCGTTGCGCACGCCGTCGGTGTCGATGCTGTTCAGGCAGATCTCGCCCGCGCCGTGGTCTACGCACCAGCTGATCCAGTCCAGCGCATCCCGGCCGGTGTCCTCGCGCCCGCCCTTGGCGAACACCCGGAACTGGCCATCCACACGCTTCACGTCAGCGGAGAGCACCACACACTGGTTGCCGTAGCGCTGGGCTGCCGCCGGGATGAGGTCCGGATTTTTCAGCGCGCCCGAGTTGACGCTCACCTTGTCCGCGCCGCACTTGAGCACGCGGTCAAAATCTTCCAGCGTGTTGATGCCGCCGCCCACGGTCAGCGGGATGAAAATTTCACTTGCCACCCGGGTCAGGATGTCCGTGAACAGCGCCCGGCCCTCAAAGCTTGCGGTGATATCGTAGAACACCAGTTCATCCGCACCGGCCGCGTTGTACATGCGGGCCATTTCCACCGGGTCGGCCACATCCTTGATGCCCTCAAAGTTCGTGCCCTTGACCACGCGCCCGTTGCGCACATCAAGACAGGGGATAATGCGTTTGGTTATCATGTCGTTTCCCCTCCGTTTTCAGTCCTGCACCAGCTGTACGCAGCGTTTCAGATCCAGCGCGCCGGTGTACAGGCTCTTGCCCAGAATGGCGGCGGCGGTGCCCATCTCCTTGAGCTCCAGCAGCTCTTTTTCGGACGAGATGCCGCCGCTGGCCGTAAAGGCCACGCCGGGCACCTCTGCCGCCAGCTGGCGGTACAGGCCCAGATTGGTGCCCTTCATGGCACCATCGCAGGCAATGTCGGTGTAGATGATGGCGGTGCATCCGGCGTCGGCCAAGCGCCTGCAGAAGTCCACGCCCGGCTCGGCGCTCACTTCTTTCCATCCATGGATGGCCACATAGCCGTCCTTGGCGTCCACACCCACAGCGATTTTATCGCCATACTTTTTCAGCATCCGGGCCGTGAAGTCGAAATCTGTCACGGCCACGCTGCCGAGGATGCAGCGGCCCACGCCGAGGGAGAGGTATTTTTCAATGCGCTCCTCCGTGCGGATGCCGCCGCCCACCTCAATGTACAAGCCGCCCTGCTTTGCCAGCGCGGCAATGGTGTCATAGTTGGAAAGGGTGCCGTCCTTTGCGCCGTCCAGATCGACAACATGAAGGTTCTTTGCACCCGCCGCGAGGAACTCCCGCGCCTGAGCACAGGGGTCCTCACCGTAGACGGTCATGCGGTCGTAGTCGCCCTGGGTCAGGCGCACCACCTTGCCGCCCCGCAGGTCAATGGCTGGAAATAATTGCATGATATTCTCCTTTAACGTCCTCGCCCTCTCCGTCTTTGCTTCGCAAATCCACCTCTCCCAAAGGGAGAGGCCTTGGCAGGACCAAAAAGCCGACGGTTCTACTGTAGGGAACGGATTTATCCGTTCCGCAGGAAAACATTATCTGCCGGAAAACGAACGGAACGCATGAATGCGTTCCCTACACTAATGCGGAAAGCTTTAGTCGTCCTCACAAAGTTTCTGGTTTTGCCAAAGGCTCTCCCTCTGGGAGAGCTGGCGCGATAGCGCCTGAGAGGGCGAGCCGCCTTACAATTCACTGAACGCTTTCAGAATGCGCAGCCCCGTGTCGCCGCTCTTTTCCGGGTGGAACTGGGTGCCGTACACCTTACCCGCCCGCACCGCACCGGTGACAGGGATGGAATAATCGCTGGTTGCCAGTGTACTCTCGGTACAGTTCTTGCCGTAGTAGCTGTGGACGTAATAAACGTACTCGCCCTCGCGGATGTACTTGAACAGCGGGTCATCCTTCACGAGGTGCAGGGCGTTCCAGCCGATCTGCGGCACCTTGAGCGTTTTGTCTGCAAGGTCGGGTTCCAGCGGGCAGACCTCACCTTTGACAAAGCCCAGACCTGCATGTTCGCCGTACTCGTAGCTCTTTTCAAACAGCAGCTGCATGCCAAGGCAGATGCCCAGCAGCGGCTTCTTTTCGGCTTCTTCCTTGATAACAGGAACTAAGCCCGTGGCTTCCAGCTTTGCCATGGCGTCGGCAAAGGCGCCCACTCCCGGCAGGATGAGCCGGTCAGCCCTGCGGATGGTATCCGCATCGGCGGTGACAACGGCTTCCAGCCCCAGCTGCTTCAGGCTGGACTTCAGGCTGAACAGGTTGCCCACGCCGTAATCGATGATCGCGATCATACCAGCAGTCCTTTCGTGGAGGGAATTTCGTCCTTGTGGGCTTCGTCGATCTTTACGGCGATGCCCAGCGCATGGCCTGCGCCTTTGAAGCAGGCTTCGAGGATGTGGTGCGTATTTTCACCCGCAAACTGTACAAAGTGGACAGTGGCGGGCACGCTGCGGGCAAAGCCCAGCCAGAATTCCTTGGCACATTCCACGTCAAAGTCGCCCACCTTTTCGGTCTGGCAGTGGATGTCCCAGTTCAGGGTGCAGCGGCCGGACAGATCAACGGCGCACAGGATCAGCGCTTCGTCCATGGGCAGATAGAAGCTGCCGTAGCGCTGGATGCCGCGCATATCGCCCAGTGCCCGGGCAAAGGCCTGCCCCAGCGCGATGCCCACATCCTCGGTGGTGTGGTGGTAGTCCACCTCCACGTCGCCGTGGCAGGTGAGCACCAGGTCAAACCGGCCATGACGGGCAAACAGCTCCAGCATGTGGTTCAGAAAACCGCACCCGGTGTCCACCTCATAGCGGCCGGTGCCGTCCAGATCGAGGGTGAGGTCGATCTGGGTCTCATTGGTGTTGCGTTCCAGCGAGATCATACGGTTCGGCATGGTTCATTCCTCCATGATCTTGTCCAGTGTGTTCACGAATGTCTGCATCTGCTCCGGCGTGCCGATGGTGATGCGCAGCCAGTTTTCGATGCGGGGCGCGTCGAAATGACGCACCAGAATGCCGTTTTCTTTCAACTTTTTGTAGAGTGTCCCGCCGTCTTTCCGGCTGGTACTTGCAAACAGGAAGTTGGAGCGGCTGTCCAGCACAGTGAAGCCCCGCTGTTCCAGCTGCTGTTTTGTCCATGCGCGGGTCTCCACGATGGCAGCGCGGGTCTTGTCGAAATAAGCGGTGTCTTCCAGTGCGGCCTGCCCGGCTTTCAAAGTCAGACGGTTGATGTTGTAGGGGTTCAGGCTGAACTTGACCCGGTTCAGGTCAGCAATGAGCTTTGCATTGCCCATGGCGAGGCCAAGGCGTGCGCCGGCCAGCTGGCGGGACTTGGAGAAGGTCTGCACCACCAGCAGATTCTCATACTGGTCGATAAGGGGCACGCAGCTCTCGCCGCCAAAGTCCACATAGGCTTCGTCCACGATGACCACATTGCCCGGGTTCGCCTTGAGGATGCCCTCGATCTCCCCCCGGGGCAGAGCAATGCCGGTAGGGGCATTGGGGTTGGCAATGACGATGGTCTGGTTCAGGCCGTAGTAGTCCTTCGGGTCAAGGGTGAAATCCTCTTTCAGCGGGATGATGTGGCTGGGGATGTGCATGAGCCCACACCACACACCGTAGCAGCCGTAGGTGATGTCCGCGTAGGCCAGCGGGTGGTTCTCGTCGCAGAAAGCCCGCAGGGCAAAGAAGAGGTTCTCGTCGCTGCCGTTGCCGGGCATGATCTGGTCGGGCTGCAAATTGAAGTGTGCCGCTGCGGCCTTGAGCAGATCGGCGCAGGCAGGGTCGGAGTAAAGGCGGAGCTTTTCCACCTCGTGCTCGCTCACCGCTGCCACCACTGCCGGGCTGGGCAGATAGGGGCTTTCGTTGGTGTTCAGTTTGATGTATTGCTGATCCTGCGGCTGTTCACCCGGGGTGTAGGGGGTGACAGAGGACAGCGTGGGGGAAAGAAAACGGCTCATACTATAAATCCTCTCAACTCAGGCTTCCCCCTCGGGGGGAAGCTGTCGCGCAAGCGACTGATGAGGGGAAGTTATCTTTTGATTTCGTTTTTGAGGACGGAATCTAACTACAGCTGCCCCTCATCCGCTTCACTTCGTTCAGCACCTTCCCCCGAGGGGGAAGGCTTTCGCTCTTATTTCTCGTATCTTATGGTCACGCTCTTTGCATGGGCGTGCAGGCCCTCGCGCTCGGCGAAGTCTGCGATGCGGGGGGCCACCTCGCCCAGTGCTTCGCGGGTGTAGTAGATGAAGCTGGACTTCTTCACAAAGTCGTCCACGCCCAGAGGGCTGGAAAAGCGGGCGGTGCCGCTGGTGGGCAGGGTGTGGTTGGGGCCTGCAAAGTAGTCGCCCAGAGCTTCCGGCACATTGCGGCCCAGGAAGATGCTGCCCGCGTTGCGAATCTCATTCAGCACGCCGAAGGGGTCTTCCACACACACTTCCAAGTGTTCCGGGGCAATGATGTTGCAGGCTTCAATGGCCTTGTGCAGGTCGGTGCAGACGATGATCTTGCCGTTGTCGTCCACGCTGGCGCGGGCAATGGCGGCGCGGGGCAGCTGGGGGATCTGCACTTCCAGCTCGGCCTGCACAGCCTTGGCAAGCTCCGGGCTGTCAGTGACGAGGACGGGGCTTGCCAGCTTGTCGTGCTCGGCCTGGCTCAGCAGGTCAGCGGCCACCCATGCGGGGTTGCAGCCGCCGTCTGCCAGCACCAGAATTTCGCTGGGGCCTGCGATCATATCGATGCCCACCTTGCCGAACACCTTGCGCTTGGCAGTGGCGACGTAGATGTTGCCGGGGCCGACGATCTTATCCACGGCGGGGATGCTCTGGGTGCCGTAGGCCAGCGCGGCCACAGCCTGTGCGCCGCCGGTCTTGAAGATTTTGGTCACGCCTGCGGTGGCGGCAGCTGCAAGGATGACCGGGTTCACCTTGCCGTCCTTGCCGGCGGGGGTGGTCATGACGATCTCAGACACGCCTGCCACCTTGGCGGGGATCACATCCATCAGCACGGTGGAAGGATACGCCGCCGTGCCGCCGGGCACATACACACCGGCTTTTTCAATGGGGGTGTATTTCTGGCCCAGCACGATGCCGGGCTTGTCGTTCACGACAAAATTCTTGTGCACCTGCTGGCGGTGGAAGCCCTCAATGTTGGCGGCAGCTTCGCGCAGAGTCTCGAGGAAATAGGGGTCCATGTTGGCAAAAGCTTCGTCGATCTCTTCCTGCGTCACCTGCAGGTTGTCGATCTTTGCGCCATCGAACTTGAGGGCGTATTCTTTCAGCGCTTCGTCGCCCCGGGCGCGGACATCCGCGATGATGCCGTCCACCACGTCTTCCACGTTTTTTTCGGCGCGGATGTCGCGGTTCAGAATCTCTTCGGGCTTGAGCTCGTCGAAGTTATACAGCTTGATCATTTTGCTTCCTCCTTGTTTTTCAGTGCGCCGCGCAGCTTTTCCAGCATGGTGTCCATTTCCTCATGCTTGAACTGATAGCTGGCCTTGTTGGCGATGAACCGGGCCGAGATGGGCATGAACTCGGTGACCACCTTCAGGCCGTTCTCCCGCAGGGTGGTGCCGGTCTCCACGATGTCCACGATGACGTCCGACAGGCCCAGAATCGGGGCCAGCTCAATGGAGCCGTTCAGCTTGATGATGTCGATATCCCGGCCCATGGATGCGTAATAGCTCTTTGCGATGTTGACGAACTTGGTAGCCACACGCACCGGGCGGCTGGGGTCGTCCCTGTAGTCCGCCGGGGCGGCAACGCACATGCGGCATTTGCCAAGGCCGGTGTCCAGCAGTTCGTACACGTCAGCAGAAGCTTCGGTGAGGATATCCTTGCCCACGATGCCCACATCTGCCGCGCCGTGCTCCACATAGATGGCCACGTCGCTGGGCTTGACGAGGAAGTAGCGGATGCCCGCTTCCGGGTTCTCCACCACCAGCTTGCGTGTGGCGTTGTAGTCCTCCGGGCATCCGTAGCCGATGCCCGCCAGCAGGTTGTACACCTTGTCGCCCAGACGGCCCTTCGGCAGCGCCACATTCAGCATCACCTTGTCGGTGCTGTTCTTCTGCACCGGCGGCAGGGGAGCGCTCAGGCGGTCCAGCTCGTCCAGATAAACCGCAAAGCCGATGGCCCCGGCCCCGGGGGTGAACTTCTGCATCAGCAGGTCGTAGCGTCCGCCCTTGAGCAGGGGGCGGGGCAGGGCCTTGAGATAGCCCTGAAACACAAGGCCGTTGTAGTATTCCATTTCACCGGCCAGCGTCATGTCCAGCCGGATGACGCCGCCCAGCTTTTCCAGCGGCCCGGCCAGCGCTTTCAGTTCGGCCGCGGCGGCGCGCATGGCGTCGTTTTTGCAGAGGGCCCCGGCCTTTGCAAGGGTGTCTGCATAGCTGCCGGAAAGGTTCAGCACACTGCACAGAGTGTCGGCGGAAGCATCGCTCAGCCCGGCGGCTTTTGCTGCCGCCCGCAGCTCGTGGGCGTTCTTTTCGCGCAGCTTGTTCAGCAGCTCCGCCCGGGCGGCGTCCGGCACACCCAGCGCATCGAACAGGCCGAACAGGTAGCCCATGTGGCTGACTTCCAGCACCCATTCAGCCCCCAGCGCATCCAGCGACTGCGCCGCCAGACACACGGCCTGCTGCACTTCCGGCTCACCGACCCTGCCCAGCACCTCAAGGCCCATCTGGGAGATCTCTTTGAAGGTGTGGCTCTCGGCGGAAGGGCGGTAGACGTTTTCGTGGTAGTAGTAGCGCAGCGTCTCGCCGGGGGCAGGCTGAGCGGTCTTTGCAATGGAGAGGGTCACGTCCGGCTTGAGGGCCAGCAGACGGCCATCCAGGTCGGTGAAGGTGATGACCTGCTCCGACGAAAGGAAGCTGCGGTTTTCCTGATACAGGCCGTACTCTTCAAAGCGGCCCATGTGGTACTTGCGGCACCCCGCGGCTTCATACAGTGCACGCAGCGCAAAGGATGCGCGCTCCTTGGGCTGCAGACTTTCCAGACTGAATTCCATGTCAGTTCCCCCTGTTTCTTACACTCGCGTACTTTTCGGCTCCTCTATTCTCGGGCCGGGCCGCACTGCCCGGCTTTGTGTGCGGCACACTCCGCACCGCTTTTTCGTTTCATGGTTCCGTCTCTATTTTACTTTATCTTGATAAAGTTGTAAAGCAGGAAAGTGACAATGTTTTCAGTTCAATGATACAATTTTTCTGTGCGTTTGTACAGAGAAACGCCGCTGCTGTTCAATGTGTTTTTCTCTCGGCTACAAAAAGAGCCGCCGCCCCCGGTCTGGCCGGGAGCAGCAGCTCCGTTTTTCTGTATTCGGTTACTTTTTCTTGAACTGGCCGGAAGCAGCATCAAAGGTGAAATTGTGCTCGATGTAGTCACGATAACCCTTCGAGAAATCGATGCTGTCGCCTGCGTATCCGCCGCCATCCTTCTGCCGGAAGGTATCATATCCTCCCGACACTTCCGGCTCATAAGGCACACCGTCCTTCACACCAAAAAGCAGGGTCGGCATCGCGCTGCCTGCATACAGATCCCACAGCAGGAATTTCTGGTTTCCTGCACTGAGCAGCGGGTCGGCTTTGTCACTGTCCCGCAGGACGCCGTACATTGCACCCGCATCCGTATAACCGCGCATGTAGACGATGTAGCCATTGGGGCTGATGTAGTAGACATGGGCCCAGTTTGTGCCCCATTCGTCCGCAGGTTCCTGAAGGATGGCGTAGGCCTCCTGACGTCCGTCGCCGTCGTAATCGGCGGTGATCACACGGCTGGTCACCGTGCTGGTGTCGTAGCCTTCGGTATCTTCCTCCCACTTGCGGACACTGCTCTCATACTTTTTCCAGGCAGCTTCCGGGGTGTTTTTGTCGGTAAAGGCACCGTTCTGTGCATCCATCTCTGCACATGCCACCTGGCCTACCTGTTCAAAATCACCGTTTCTGAAGACATAAACGCCATAATCGTCAAAGTCGCCACCCACAAAGAAGCCGTCCGTTGCCTGACGCAGGTCAAAAGGTGCGTTCAGCATTGCAGGCTTGCCGCCGGTCACCGTCAGCGCCTGGAAAAAGCTGCCTTCAAATCCTAAGAACTTTATCTCCATCAGCGCAAAGGTCTGCCCTCCGCCGGTGACATAGCACCCGGAAAAGCTCGTCGGATCAGAGCTGGTGGTGCCCACAGGTCTGCCGCACAGCAGATATTTTTCCTCCGTTTCGGTGCGGGGGTCGTACACGCAGGTGACCTGCCCCTCTGCCGAGATGAAGTAGATGTAGAGCTTGTTCCACACCGGCCCGGTGCCGTCGCTGTCCAGCAGGCCGAAATAGCCAAAGGCTTCCTCTCTGCCGTCACCGTCATAATCGTTCACCAGCACATAGCGCTTGCAGGAAGCGTATTCGCTGGGCACCTCGATGGAATCCATGATCTGCTGGAAGCGGTTCGGCGCAGTGTTTTCCGCGCCATCATCTGCGCCGTTTTCATCGCCGATGTCCGCCGCGCCGCCCAGCGAATCCAGCGTGGCCTGAAGCTGCTCAAGCATCGTTTTCACATCCTGCCGCACCGTGTCGCTGACGCCGCTGAGGTCCATGCCGCCCAGCACCTTGACCGCCTGCGTATAGTCCGCCCGCGCCGCCGTCTGGTCGCCGAGGGCGATCCACACAACACCGCGGTTCGCATAGGCCTGCGCCTGCACATAGGGGCGCTTTTCCGTCTTTTCAATGATGACCGTATAGTCCGCTTTGGCTTCGTCATACTGGTTCAGGCACTGGTATGCCGCTGCACGGTACTGGTATGCCTGGATATTTTCCGGGGCCAGCCGGATGGCCTCCGTGAAGGACGCCACGGCTTCGGTGTAGTTCTGCTCGGTCAGATACTTCTGGCCCAGCTTTATCTGCTGCAGGGCCTTTTTGCTCTTGGAGCTGCAGCCCGTGAGCAGCATGAGCACCACAAGCAGCACCGCAAGGAACCGCAGAGGAGTCTTTTTTCGTTCCGCAATCATATGATTTCTCCTTATCCCGCAAAGAATTTCACGATATAGAAAAATTGTCCTCTATCCACATCAGTATATCCATAATTACGCGTTGTTTCAATTTTTCCATCCCAGAGGAAGCCATTTCCCCAGTCAACAGAATTTCCCGTCTGCCACTGTTCGTCACGATTGAGATAGGTAGCTGTTATCTTTGTATTTGCAGGCACAACAAAGGCTACACCACCCACACCGGTCTTAGCTTCTTTCAGCGGCTCAGAAAGTGTAAATGTCACACTCGTTTCCACTTCTTTGATGTTTGTGCCATCTTCAACAGAGTAGCCATTTATCGTAATTTTCGTTCCACCAATCGTGTACGAAACAACCTGCGTCCGGGTTGCGCTATAACCATACTCTTCAATTCGATAATTTATAGTTTTCGTTTTGGGCCCTGCCGCCGGGGCCGTCGTCTGAGCCGGAGCTGTTGCCGCAGGCTTCGGCTCTTCCTTCTGCTTGAAGCCGTTTTCAGGCTTGTCGTTTTTCCAGGTGTAAGTCTCGGCGGTCAGGTCGGTCTTGGCAGGGTTCAGGATGAACCACACGCCCTCGCCCTCACGGCTGCGGCCCTCACAGGCACCATAATAGACATACAGCTTGGAGAGGGAAACACCGCTCACATCCTCAGCAGTGGGCTGTGCCACGGCTTCCAGAGCGTCGGCGGTGACGGTGCCGTTTTCTTCCGCGTTCACGTCGGGCCATGCCGTATCGCCCGCATAAACGGCCAGCATCTTGCCGTCTGCATCATAATAGCGCAGCTGATAGCCGCGGGCCAGCAGGTTCTGCATGGCGGTCTTTGCGGCGTCGGTGGTCAGCAGCTCCTTCACCTTGTCGTATGCCTTGGTGCCGTCGGCCTGTGCGGCGACGGCGGCCTGCCCCAGCACGTTCTGTGCTTCGGTCAGCTGAATGTCTTCCGCGTAGTCGGCATGGTTCACCTCGTCCAGCCAGCTGTCCGAAGCGTTCAGGTCGCCGGCCTTGCTCTTGGCAAGGCTCATGGCTGCCAGCAGAGCGTCGCGCTCTGCGGTCTTATCGCTGCCCAGCTCAATGAGGGCGTCGTAGTCCGGCAGAACCGCATCATAGTTTTCCAGCTTACTGTTTGCGTCGGCGCGGCCGGTGTAGGCATTGATCTTGTTTTCCGTCACGTCCAGCACATCCGTATCGTCCGGCAGCTTTGCAAGGCTGTTCAGCGCGTTGGTGTATTCCGCTGCAGCAGCTTCGTTCTGGCCGAAGAATGCGCTCAGGCGGGCACAGGCGTTGTAAACTTTGATTTTCAAAGCTTCCAGTGCCTGTTCCGTGAGGTCGGTGATCTTTTCCACATCCACCTTGTCCAGCGCTGTGGAAGCCGACTTGTAGTCGCTCAGCGCGTCTTCATTGTCCGTGGTCGTCTCGTTCACCTCGGCGCGGCCCATATAAGCCTGCGCCTGCGTGTAGGGGCTCTCCTCCGTCTTCTCAATGACGGTGGTGTAGTCCGCTTTGGCTTCATCGTACTGTTCCAGTCCGATATATGCTTCCGCACGG
Source organism: Oxalobacter sp. (assembly GCA_963615785.1). Taxonomy (GTDB): domain Bacteria; phylum Bacillota; class Clostridia; order Oscillospirales; family Ruminococcaceae; genus Faecalibacterium. The sequence goes on from CAVEID010000007.1 coordinate 131,243, forward strand.
CCCATATACGCCGGGATGTTGTCCGGGGCCAGCTGGATGACCTCCGTGAAGGACGCCACAGCCTCGGTGTAGTTCTGCTCGGTCAGATACTTCTGGCCCAGCTGCAGCTGTTTCATGGCTTTTTTGCTCTTGGATTCACAGCCTGTGAACAGCATGAGCACCACAAGCAGTGCCGCAAGCAGCCGCAAAGGGTTCTTTTTTCGTTCCGCAATCATCTGGTTTCTCCTTTTTTCGCAAGCTCCGGCGGGCAAGCCCCGCCCTTACAGCCCAAGCATACCCCAGCGCAGCCCCTGCCGTCAAGCCATATTTTCCCTCTGCACGCAAAAAAGAGGCTTCCGCACCTCGTTTGTGTGCAGAAGCCCCTTTGATCTTGTTTTTTCAGCCCAGCAGCGCCAGAACACTTGCCTTCGGGCGGGCACCCACGGCCTGATTTACCAGCTTGCCGTCCCGGAACACCAGCAGAGTGGGGATGCTCATGACGCCGAACTCACCGGCCAGTTCCGGCTGCTCGTCCACATTCACCTTGCCCACCTTGACGTCCGTGCGCTCTTCGGCCACCTCGTCCACGATGGGGCTGAGCATGCGGCAGGGGCCGCACCAGCTGGCCCAGAAGTCCAGCAGAACGGGCTTTGCGCTGTGCAGAACTTCCTGCTCAAAGTTTTCTTTCGTGATGGTGATGACTGCCATATTGATTACCTCCTGAAACAGGTGAACTTCATTTGTGATGACAGCATCAGTATACCCCAAACCGGCCCCTTTTTCCGTGACCGGGTCACAGAACGCGCAGAAAAGCCGCTGTGACTCAAATGAAGTGAACCCCAAAAGTTAGACAAAAATAAGAATCAAGCAATCTGAACGGTCT
>CAVEID010000008.1:0-125312 GCA_963615785.1 Oxalobacter sp.
CCTTTCGAACATTCTTTGAACTTAGAATACTCACCAATAGATGGGTTAAGATAATGCCCACAATCGCATCAAATTTCATAGGCTCGCCCTCCTTTCCCCATGTATCGGTTCGTTGCAGCTTCTTCGCCAACCGCTGCGGGTCCTTCTCCATCCGTTCCAGCAGATGCGGAATATAGGTGGTATTGACCGTCCAATCCTGATAGCCCACCAGCGTCCGGCGCGTAATGCTCTGCGCCATCTTGGTTTTGCACAGAACGAAAATCTGCTGTTCAACGGTTTCCCGCCAGAGAACCTGCGTTTGTTCCAGCGGCAGTTTATCTTCTTCACCGGACAGTTTCATGGCATACAGGCTGTACGCCATATACAGCGGATACAGGCCGGATTTGGAGTTCATTTCCAGAATCCGTGCATCCGGGTTGAGGAAAATATCCTCGGTCACATTGCTCTGCTCGACCAGACGTGGTTCATCCAGAACCTCCTGTGCGTCAAACTGCTCGTTGAGGAAGCAGTAGCCGCCGACCATATTGCTCAGGTGAAGATTTACCACACGCCACGGGGTCAAAACAGTTTCCTTGTCGGGATTGCGGAAGTGACTAAAAATCTCGGCAATGCGCTGGACACGCTTGGTGGGCGGCAGTTCGTCCGCGGCCTTTGCCATGCGGCGGATGCGCATACCTGCCCCAATGACAACATCTTCATCGTAATATTTCAGCAGCTTGCGGAACAGCGGCTTATCTACCGTTTTGGGCATGAACTCCTGCCATGATTCATCGTCCACCAGCGTGATGAAGTCGGCCATCTTGATGCTCTCGGTCAGATCGACCTTGGCACCATAAATCAGCAGGGGTAGCCGAATGGACACATTCCGCAGCAAGCGGATGACCTTATCCCGCTCTTTCTTCTGCTCTTGCAGCTTCTTGAGCAGGTCATCGTCCTCTTTGGTGCGCTCTCGCTTGGGTTTGTTGGAGATTTTGCCAGCCTTGTCGTATTCCTCGTTGGTCAAGCCCTGATTGTTGATGTGGACTTTGGTTTCTTTCTTGGCGGCTTTCTGCTCGCTCAGCTTGTCCGACAGGGTATGGAACAACTGCACATCGTCCTCATCCATCACAATGCCGGTATCCTGTTTGTAGACCGATTCATCGTCAAAGCCGCTCTTAATAGCTTTATCCACCGTCAGCCGCTTAATCTGGCGCATCATCTTCGGCACATTGTACTCGGCCATCTGGGTGCCGTCCACCGCAATCACCGGGCAGAAATTCAGGAACTCACCCAGCGCAATGCGGTTCTGCTCCTCATTGGTTCTGCCGCGCTTGGTGATGCGGTTGACCTCAGAAATAACATTCAGCGCACGGTCAGGAGCAAAATCAAAGACATAGCAGCGTTCTTTCTGCTTGCCGTCCAGCACACCTGCCGACTGCACACGAAAGATGGTCTGCATATAGCTGGAGGCTGTTGCAGTAGAAGAACCTGTCAGCATCATCACGGCAGTCCATTCCGGCACGGTAACACCGGTGGTCAGCTTGCCGCAGGAAATGGTAATGGTATAGCGATTCTCCTTGATGACCTGCTTTACCAGTGTCAGGGCATTATCGTAGGGCATTTCCGCATCGCCTTCACCCGCGACATTGGCGATTTTATACGCACCAAACACAGGATGCTCTTTGAGCAGCTTGCTCAAGGCACTGGCTTCTTTCACGCCCGGAACCATCCAGAGGGTATGCCGGAACATCTCACGGTACTCTGGTGTGGAATAAGGATAGTTGCTCTCCGGGTTATCCAACGAGATCAGGTTCAGGAAACTGCGCACATCGGCTTCGTGGACAAAATCGCCCACTTTTGCACCAGCAGGCAGTGGGCGGAAATCCCGTGTCGGGTCGCCTGTCCACACCCGGAAGAACTCGGTAAAATTGAAAGCCGTTTCCATCGTTTCATAACGGTAAGAGGTAGGCAGACTTTTCCCAAGGTCAAAAGTCAGGATACGCAGTTCCGGCAGGTCGGCATAGGGATTGTGGTCGCCGGGGTGCAAGGTATCCCACTCGCGCTTACGCTTCTGCTCCATGACGTAATCCCAAGTGTAGACGTTATCCTCATACTTCTGCATCAGGTTGTACGGAGTGCCGGACAGCTGCAGAACCTTGGGCGTTTTGCCATTCTTTTCAGCTTCCAGCAATGCCTGTACCTTCTGGCCGCGCTCGGTCTGGGTACCCTCGTGGGCTTCATCGTAAATCACAAGATCCCAGTCCATATCAAAAACAGCGTTATTCTTATCAAACTTGCCGTCTGCTCGCTTCGAGCCGCGCAAGTCCTGCATAGATGCAAAGTAAACAAATGCCTTGCCCGAATTTTTGTAGGCCATCAGGCTGGCATCGTTGCGTGCATCCATTGCAGCATCGTAAACGGACGAATCCGTATCGAAGCGGTCTTTTTTCAGAAAGGCGCGCTCATCGCCTTCTCCGAAAATCAAATCAAAGTCATTGCGCCAGCCATCTTCCACCACCGGGCGATGGGTGACAACAATCACTTTCTGATAGCCTGCTTTTTTGATGAGCGCATAGGCCGTAACCGTCTTGCCGAAACGCATCTTGCAGTTCCAGAGCATCGAGTTTTCCTTACGGAACACCCGCAGCGTTTGGTTAACGCAATCCACCTGTTCGTCACGCAGCGTGATGGATTTCTTTTTCGGTGCAGCAGGAGCAGCCTGTGGGAGAAAACTGGTCTGCCCCTCGCTCTTTTCGGCGGCAGTCAGCGCCGTGCGGCCTTCCTTGACCGCTTGAATCGCACGGATCGCTATGGGCAGCGATACCTCAAACCATTCGCTGTCCTGATTGGAATTGGAGAACTTCCGGGCCGAAAAGCCAGAATTGTACAGCACATTATGAACATCGTCATCGTCAAACAATTCTGTATCGGTCGTGCCGTCCGGGAAGGTAACGGTTCTGCGCGCCAGTTCTGTATATTGCAGGTCGTATTCAACCATCGCCGTCTTGGTATACTGGTCAATGCGGTCACGGGCAGCGCGATTCAACTCCTCGCAATTCGGCGGAAGCTGCTTGTAGCTGTTCACACTGTCGAAATTGGTCTTTCCTATTTTCCAGTAACCCTCATGCTGGGCATCGTGAATCGTGAAAATGTAAATCAGCCGATACGTCATGGTTGGCTTATACGCTGCCATCTGCTTTTCCTCCTCTCACCATTGAAAGAAAAGTCATCGTTTGATTGGAACGCCAATCCTTTATTACGCTGTAAATTCCATTATGCGCCCGGATATTTCCGCTTTTGCATCCGGGGCAGAGGTCAATTTGTTCTTCGGTTCCAAACATACTGAAGATTTCGATTCTGGTTTCCTTGCAACTGCCCGGAACTACATATTTTGTACCATCCATCTGCCAGAGATTCCACGCGATGATGTTGGCGATCACTTTCATCTGCCGCAAATTCGGCAGCTTGTCGAACCGCTCCCGGTAGTACTCGATGAAGGTCACAAACAGGTTTTCCCGCGCCAGCAGCAGGCTGTCCCCCTGATACTCAAATCCATAGATGCTCTGGAATGCCCGCTTCGCCCATGCGAACCATTCCTCCTCGGTATCCGTATTTTCGCTCACAACACGCAGCTTGCGGTCGAGCAAGCCAATTCGCTGTGCGATGGGAATGGTTTCACCTGTCACAGTGTCATAACGGCTCACCAGATAGGGAGCTTCGCCGCAGGAGATTTCCAGCCGCTGCGCATCCACATATTTCTGCCATGTGTGTTGGCGGTCACTAGGAAAGCAGATTTTGTTGGTGGTCGCTTTCCACTTCATGTCTTTCTGGATGTTGAAAACATCCTTTCGGCCAAACCACTGCTCATCCACCAGATTGTTCTGCGCATTGCAAATCCAGCTTGGCGTGAACACTTCGGCCTTATCACGAGTGCGATTTGTCTGATGCTCCAGTGCTTTTTCTACACGGGGCTGAATCAAGCTGTCTTGATTTCCTGTGACAAGTTCTGGCAGAATTTCTTTTTTGAAGCTGTATTGCTCTCCCAATTCCGCATAATCATCCGTTGCCCATATGATGTTTTTCTTGGTGGTCTTGTCCTGAAGCAAAATCTCAAGGAGGGTGTGTTCATAATCCAAAAGTTCCTGCTCCAGCAGGTCAATTCCTGCAATGCTGAACATTCGCCACCCTCCCTTCAATTTGTTGATGGTATTATAATAACACACCTTTTAAGGTTTGTGAATGTTTACCATCAACCGTTTCCATCAGGGCACCCCATTTCCCAGTGCCCTGCCGGGAAGATTCCAAAGAGCGGCGGAACGCTCGTTGGCACACGACTTTGCTTGCAAAGTCTAGTGTGTTACACCTTGGTTCCGGCTGACGCGGAAAAGGGGCTGCGAGTGGGTACGGCAAACACCTGTTCTGTGGCAGAAGGATGAGCGGATGGGTATGGTTGCTTACGGTTCTCGACCGCCCAGCTCATACTCTCAGAGGAACCAATGGTGTACGTTCTCCTACCCTGCCGCAACAGCGTTTCTCCAACTTTTCAGAGTATGCCTGACCTTGATTATCGGCGGTGCTTGCCCCTCATACCTGCTTTCGTGCGGTGTTTCAGCATGGCAGATTTATTGAACACCCGCAGCAGGGTCATTTGTTCTTCTTTTGTTAGTTTGGCGTAGTCTATCCCGATTTGCCCCATCAGCGCACTTATTTTCTTTTCCAGCGGAGAACCCTCAAACTTCTGCGCATTTTGAAGCTGCTTCTTGGCTTGCTCAATTGCTGCGCCGTCCGATGTAGTCTTATCCGTTCTATGTGCCGCCTTGATTTCTCTTAAGATAGCTGCCAATTCATCATACAGCACCCGGCCAAAATACTCATCCTCGTTGATCTGTGCTGCTTTTAAGGTACGCATCGTCAAATCTTCCGCGTCAGCATGATACCGTTCTTCCAATTCCTGTCTGGTGGCTTCCATCAGCACATTCATATCCCGTATGCGGTCACTGACCAAACCATCTACATGGATTTCAAAATCGGTCATCAACCGGGAAAATCCGGGATGTTCCATCAGTTCGCACAGCAGCCGATGATTGAACTTTCCATTCCTTAATACATCCACCGCACCATCGCTCAGATGCAAGTCCGAAAGGGCTGCATCTGGGCGTTTTTTGTTTTCCGTCACGCCCAGCAGGTAGTCCGTGGTCACACCATAGAACCCAGCCAGCGTTGTCACGGCGTAAATGCTGATGTCGGTCACATCGTCACTCTCGTATTTCGACAGTGCTGATTTGGACAGACCTGTCTGCTCTGCAAGTACTTCCAGCTTCAGATGATGCTCTACACGCAGGTCTTTGAGCCGTTCTCCCAGTGTCAGCTTAACATTCATAGTCGCACCTCCGATGTTTTTTGCACAGTATACCACTTCCGGCAGTTCTTGTCCATGAGCGTGGAATTTTGCAGATTTTGCACCCAATTTCCAACATTATGGACATACCGCACACGCCTTCATTCCGTGCTATCCTATGGACAGAAAGAGAACATATCAACTCCCCCAGCAAAACACATATTAAGGGCTTCCCGCGAAAGCCCTCTGAAATTCTTTCATAACAGAACCTTGAGAACAGAATGACCGTCCTAACTGCCCAAACCGCCAAGACCTCCCACCGAGGGAGCGAGCGCCCTGCATAGGGCCGACACAGCGTTCCAAAACGAATGCCTGCCGGGAAGCAGTAAGGGAGAACGGCTTCACCGAATTTCCTATTTGGGGAACTCCGGTGATTTTGAAAGTGGCAGGGATCAAATTGATCCGTGCCAGAACCTTTGACCAAAGGAGACAATTTGAGTTTATACCAAAAAATCAAATCCGCGATCACTGTTCAGCAAGCCGGGGAGATGTACGGCATGGAGCCTGACCGCCATGGCATGGTGTGCTGTCCGTTCCACTCCGACAACACCCCCAGCATGAAACTGAACGATAACTATTATTACTGCTTCGGCTGCGGAGCCACAGGGGATGTGGTAGACCTCACCGCCAAGCTATTCGACCTGAATCCCCTGCAAGCCGCCGAGAAGCTCGCACACGACTTCGGACTTGACCCGGACAAGCCACCCACTAATGCTATCGCCCTGCCGCTGCCCAAACGCGACCTGACGGACGAACAGCGGGCAGACATCGTTTACTGCCTGCGGGTGCTGACCGATTATCTTGACCTGCTGTATGACTGGCGGGAGCGTTATAAGCCCACCAACCCAGAAGAACCGCAGGACGAACGGTTTGTGGAAGCTCTCCACATGACCGACCTGATCGAACATCTGACCGACCACATCACCTATGGAACACCCCCGCAAAAAACCGATGCCGCTGCACGGCTTCTGTCCGGGTCGTTCCTGCTGATGCTGGAAGAACGCACGAACCGCTTTGCCACAGCAAAGTGCGCCTGATGATTTATTCACCTAAAGTGGTGGTTCTCATTGTGAGTCCTACCACTTTACCTTTCTAAAGGAGGAACACCGTATGAAGAAAAACATTGCCCGCAATCCCTTATGGCCGGACTGGTACAACGGCAAGAAAATCGATGAAGTCCAGTTTGGCCGCGCCTTTCTCGAACAGCGTCCGCTCAAATGCGTCAACGGCACATTGTACACGCTGGATGGCCCCATTGAGGACGAGAGCGAGGTCAAGCAGCAGATTTTGGAGAACATCGAGGAATATGTCACCTCCGGCCTGTCCAAAAAGGTCACCAACATTCTGGAGACCATCAAGCTGCTGGCTTTTTCCGACCCGTTTCCCATTGAGCAGGACTGCATCCATCTCCAGAACGGTGTCTATCACCTTGCGGATGGAACCTTTCAGGAGACCCGGCTATTCTGCCAGAACCGATTACCTGTGAAGTATGACCCGAAAGCTGCCAGTCCTGACCGCTGGCTGACGTTCCTGCACGACCTGCTGGACGATGCCGACATCCCGACCTTGCAGGAATATCTGGGCTACTGCCTTATCCCCAGCACCAAAGGGCAGAAGATGATGCTCATTGTCGGCAAGGGCGGTGAGGGCAAATCCCGCATCGGGCTGGTGCTCAAGCGGCTCATGGGAGATGCCGCCAGCAACGGCAGCGTCCAGAAAGTCGAGAACAACCGCTTTGCCCGCGCCGATCTGGAACGCCGTCTGCTTATGATCGATGACGACATGGACATGAACGCCCTGCCCAAGACCAACTATGCCGATTTCAAATAAAATGCTCGTCATTTTATTTGACTACCAAATTGAGAGCCATATTTGGCTCTCAACGGCCAAATGCCCTTTGCAAAAGGGCATTATTTCAAGACCATTGTGACCGCCGAGGCCAAGCTGGACTTGGAGCGCAAGGGTGTCCAGAGCTACCAGCGCGACATTTACGCCCGCTTCCTCTGTTTCGGCAACGGTGCGCTGACTTCGCTGTATGACCATTCGGATGGTTTCTTCCGCCGCCAGCTTATCTTGACCACCAAGGACAAGCCCACTGACCGCGTGGATGACCCCTTCCTTGTCGAGAAGATGTGTGCCGAGTTGGAGGGTATCCTGCTGTGGTGTCTGGAGGGCTTGCAGCGGCTGGTGCAGAACGACTTCCGCTTCACGGTCAGCGAACGAGCCGCCGCCAACGTGGACACCATCAAGCGCAGCAGCAACAATGTCATTGACTTCATGGAATCCGAGGGCTATTTCCGCTTCAAGGCGGACTACTCCATCAGTTCCAAAGACTTCTATGAAATATACAAACTGTGGTGCGAAGATAACGCCTGTCACAGCGTATCGGCGATTCGTTTCAGTGCAGAACTGCGCCAGAATGACCGCCGCTATAACCTCGAATCCACCAACAACATCTACCTGCCCGGTGGCCGCAGGGTTCGTGGTTTTGTAGGCATCGAGCCGCTTGTCCACCCCTGTCCGTAAAAAGTGCATTTTTTCACGGAAGAAGTTCGTACAACCTGTACGGTCTGTACTTGTACGCACTTGTACGGCAGATTGCGGAAAATTAAATCGTGTTATCGTTTATATTTCGCTTATCCGTACGCCGTACGAACCGTACAGGTTATTTGAAGTCCGTACAGTTTTTTCGTACACCCCATGAAGGAGCGTGATCTATGAAAGCCCAATACGGCATTTTACGATTCAAGAAGTACAAGGGGCCTGCCATAAGCCCTATTGAAGCCCACAATGAGCGCACCAAGGAGCAGTACGCCAGCAACCCGGATATTGATACGAGCCGGAGCCGCTACAACTTCCATCTGGTGCAGCCGCAGGGCAAGTATCGGGAAGAAGCTGACCGCATGATTACGGCTTCTAATTGCCGTGTCCGCAAGGACAGCGTTCGTGTGGTGGAAGCACTCGTCACCGCCAGCCCGGAATTTTTCAAAGGCAAGACGCGCAGCGAAATCAAGGCGTACTTTGAGTACGCCTTGAAATTTTTGGAGAGCAAGCAGAACCCGGACTCCTTTCTCTCTGCCGTTGTCCACATGGACGAGAAAACGCCCCACCTGCACCTCTGCTTTGTACCGTTGACCTCTGACGGACGGTTGAGCGCGAAAGAGATCATCGGGAACCGAAAGAACCTCGTCAAGTGGCAGGATGATTTCTGGCAGCACATGGTCAGCCGCTACCCGGAGTTGGAGCGCGGTGAAAGTGCCAGCCAGACCGGGCGAGAGCACATCCCGCCACGGCTGTTCAAGGAAATGACCCAGTTGACCAAACAAAAGGAACAGCTGGATTCGTTGCTGGTCGGCATCAATCCGTTCAACGGCAAGAGCCGGGCAGCGGAGATCAGCAAGGTGCTGGACAGCTATATCCCCAATGTGGCACGGATGAAAGACCAGTTGCACAAGTACAATGTGGCCTTTATCAAGACTACCGCTGAAAACGAAAAATTGAAACAGACGAACAAGACGCTCTCGGCCTCACTGGACAAAGCAAAGGAAGGGAGCGTCTTGAAGCGTCTGGAGGATGCCAAGCTACGGCAGGACTATGAAGCCGCCCTCAAAACGCTGGACAGCATCCCGCCCGAAGTCATCAAATTCTACGAGAACCGCACACAGGAGCCTGTGGTGCGCGATAAAGAATAAGGAGAAAGCGTATGTGTGATGTTATGAAGCAGAACGAGAATGTGAAATCTTTGGATTATACGAAAAAGTCCTTGCAGACAGACTCGAATCCGGCTACAATGGAGTTGGTCACTCAAACCAATGCCGTCAAGTCTCCGACTGACAGCCCAAAAGCCCCGAAGGTAGTGTACACGGTGGAGGAGATCTCGCAGATGCTGGCCATCAGCCTGCGCTCCGCCTACAACCTGTGCAACAGCACCACCGACTTCCGTGTCCTTCGCGCAGGCGGGAACATCCGCATCCTGAAGGACAGCTTCGATGCTTGGCTCTGGGCAGCTTGATAAGGAGGCAAACGTATGGCATATATCACAAAACGCGGCAGTTCTTTCAGTGTCCGCTACACCTATCAGGACGAGCACGGCAAGAGCTGCGACAAATGGGAGAGTTTTCCCACCAAGGAGGAGGCGGTCAAACGCCAGAAGCAGATCGAGCATGAACTGGCAACGGGCAATTTCCTGATTCCGTCTACGGTGACGGTGGCCGAGTTCCTGATGGACTGGCTGCCGAAGCAGTGCAGCAAGCACAAGTGGGCACCCAAGACCTACCAGTCCAATCTGGCGCTCATCCAGAACCTCATCATCCCTTATATTGGGGAGATGCAGATGCAGAAGCTGCGGCCTTACCACATCGAAGGTCTGTACGACACTCTAAGCAAAACGCCATGTGGGCAGTATGTGGGAGGGAAGCGACGAGAACTCTCGCCCAAGCAGCAGAAGCGTACCCTTTCCGGCACCACGCTCCATGAAGTCCACCAGCTTTTGCACAATTCCTTCCTGCTGGCGGTGGAGTGGGGCATCCTCATCAAAAGCCCCGTCCCGGTGGAAGCCCCCAGAAAGACCACCCAAGAGCGTGGCATCTGGGAAGTGAACGAGATGCGGGCGGCACTGGACAGCATGGATGACCCTATTCTGCATCTGGCGGTGCACCTCACGCTGGTGGGCGCGCTACGAGAGGGCGAAGTGGCAGGGCTGACCCCGAACGACATTGATTTTGATGCCGCCAACGGCATGGGCACCTTCACCATCAACAAGTCCATGCAGCGGGTGCAAAAGGACACTCTGGCGCAGGTGGACAAGGGCTGCATCCTCCGCATCTTCCCGGACAAGCTGGAAGGCAGCAAGACCTCCCTCATCCTGAAAGACACCAAGACAGAAGCCTCCTGCCGCACCATCTTCATGACCACCGCTCTGCGGGAGGAACTGAAGCAGTGGCTGGAACGGCTGAAACGAGAAGAATCCCTCGCCCCGGAACGCTACCGCAACAGCGGGATGCTGCTGCGGCTCCCGAACGGTCTGGCCGTGGAGCCTGTGCTCATCCGCAAGAAGTTCCTCAAGTGGCAGGACGCACACCCGGAATTCCCGCGCATCGTCTTTCACGGTCTGCGGCATTCCAGCGCGACCTATCAGTTGATGATCTCCGGCGGTGATATCAAGGCAGTGCAGGGAACAACAGGCCACGCAAGCGCAGATATGTTGGTGAACACCTATGCGCATATCCAGCAGTCCTCCCGCGTGGCACTGGGCAAGAAGTTTGAGAACGGCTTCTATGTCAAGCCCGAAAACTCCAGCCCGCAGGCTGTACCCACCGAAGGTGAACCGACCATCTCCATGACCGCTCTGCTGGAACTGCTCAAGGATGCAGACCCGGAAATGAAAGCAAAACTTCGCTTGGCACTGCTCACCTGATGCAAAAAAGGGCACTGATTGCAAAGCAATCCAGCGCCCTACATAATCCGACACGAATAACACGAACCGTGCACCGACCGTGCAGAAACCGTGCACTCATAGCTTAGAAAACAAAAAAGCCATGAAATCTTTCGATCTCACGGCATTTTTTGGTGCGATGGAAGGGACTCGAACCCCCGGCCTACTGATTCGTAGTCAGTCACTCTATCCAGCTGAGCTACCAACGCATACGTTCCGTTCGGAACATGATGTATTTTATCACTCATCCGCTGTTTTGTCAACGGTTTTTTGAAATTATTTTTATCCTTTTTGAAAAAGAGTGTCTTTTCATCGCTGTTTCGCACATTTATCTTGAATTTTCTTTTTTTCGTCTCCCGCCGCAGCAGTTGTTTCGTCCGCTGACAAACTGATTTCTGCCGTTTTGCCCCAAAACAAGCCGATCATTTCCCGCTTTCCTGCATTTTGGGCCCATTCGCACGGAGGAAGTGCACTGAAAAGCGCCAAATCAACACTTTTTATGATTTTTCTTGTATCGCTTTTGTCATTCTTGTGCTATAATAACCTTACTATATGTTTTTAAAATGTGCTTTTGTGGGGGGTACAGGATCTCGGCAGCGTGTGAGCGGCTGATTTTTCCCTGCAGGAAAGCAACACGGAGGGTAGATCCTATGAAACTGGTAAGCGTGGAAACTCCTGAAAAGAGTGTCTGCAAAATGACCTTCAGCGCCAGCCCGGAAGAGCTGGAGGCTGCATCCAATGCGGTTTATGAGCGCACCCGCGCAACTTATACGATCAAGGGCTTCAAGAAGGGCGAAGCTGACCGCGCACAGATCGAGGCTGACCGCGGCGAACACACCTTCTGGTATGACGCCATCAATGATCTGATGGACAAGGATGTTCCTGCGCTGTACGATGCGGCTCTGGCCGAGCACAGCTATGTGCCCGTGGACGAGCCGGTGTACGACCTGGTCAGCGTCAAGAAGGACGAAGGCTTTGTGGCCACCGCCACTGTGGCTCTGCAGCCGGAGCTGAACCTCACCAAGACCACCGGTTTCACCACCGAGTGCGTCACCCCGGAAGTGACCGACAAGGAGATCGACAATGTGCTGGAGCGCCGCCGCAGCGCTGCCGCCGAGCTGGTGCCCCACAAGGGCCCCGCCGTCAAGGGCAACATTGTACATATCGACTACGAAGGTCTGCTGGAGGGCAAGCCTTTCCAGGGCGGCACCGCACAGAATCAGGCTGTCCAGCTGGGCAGCGGCCGCATGATCCCCGGCTTTGAAGAGGGCATTCTGGGCCACAAGGCAGGCGAGGAGTTCGAGATCTTCGTCACTTTCCCGACCCGTTACCATGTCAAGGATCTGGCCGGCAAGCCCGTCGTGTTCAAGATCAAGCTGCACGACGTCTGCGTGCGTCAGATCCCTGCCCTGAACAGCGACTTTGCCAAGAAGGTGGCCAATGTGGACACCATGGACGAGTTCCGCGCACAGATCAAGCAGCAGCTGCACGACGGCAAGCACGCCGCCGCCCTGAACCGCGCCAAGGACATGATCCTGACCCAGCTGGCTGACGCTGCTGAAGGCGAGCTGCCCAGTGTTCTGGTAGAGACCACCTACCAGCAGCAGATGGAGCAGGTCCAGCAGCAGCTGCAGATGCAGCGCACCAGCCTGGATCGCTACCTGAGCCAGATCCACGAGACCCGCGAGAGCTTCACTGCAAAGGTGCATTCTTCCGCCGAGAAGACCGCCCGCGTGCGCATGGCTCTGCTGCAGATCGCACAGCAGGAAGGTCTGGTGCCCACCGAGGAGGACATCGACAAGCAGCTGTCTGAGCGTGCAGAGCGCGCCAAGAAGACGCTGGAGGAGATCAAGGAGAAGTCCAACATTCCCGCCATGCGCCGCAACGAGGGCATCCGCAAGGCTGCCGACTGGGTCATCGATCATTCCACCATTGAGGACAAATAATTTTTGACAGAGAGAAAGCCCGTGCAGATGCACGGGCTTTCTTGTTTCTCGTTGATATCTGTGTTATACTTGCCGTGCTGCCCTTGTCCCCCCCTACTCCGCATGTTATGCAGCAGGAGGAGGTGAGCAGCTGTGGCATACTTCGTCGATTTCATCGTCTCGGTCGGAGCACAGGTGGTAGGCTATTTCCTGTGCAAGTGGCTTGACCCGGACAAACGCAAGGGCAAGTAAGCACAAGACCCCCGGAGAGGTAGGCTCTCTCCGGGGGTCGTTTTTTTGAACAGCCTTATACTTCATCGATTTTCGGCTAACATTAGTATATGCCGATCTCCCGAAAAGTCAAGGCATTCGCAAAAAAGTTCATGATTTCGGCAAAAATGAAATATCAGCTCAGCAGCTTGAAGCCCATGATGACCACGCCCAGAACCACCAGCACAACGCCGGTGGCGCGGTTCAGGGTCTTGGGTTCGGCCTTATTGGCAAACACAGCCGCGATGCGGGCCCACAGCAGAGTGAACACCACGCACAGCACCCAGACGAACCAATCCGGCATACCGCCGATCATGAAGTGGGAGACAGCACCGGTCAGGGCGGTGAAGGTCATGATGAACACGCTGGTGCCCACAGCCGTTTTCAGCTCGTAGCCCAGCACGCTTGTGAGGATGAGAAGCATCATCATGCCGCCGCCTGCGCCCACAAAGCCGCAGATGAAGCCGATGAGCATACCGCACACCACCGACTGGATGGCGCGCTTCTTGGCGGAGACGCCCTGCATGGCTTCCTTAGTGGTCATGACCGGGCGGACGATGAACTTGATGCCCAGCAGGAAGGTCATGAACACTGAGAAGCCGCCCATGGTGGCGGAAGGCACCTTGCTGGCCACCCAGCTGCCCACCACCGTGAACAGCAGCACGCTGGCCATCATGATCAGGCCGTTTTTGATGTCTAGGTTCTTATTTTTATGATAGGTGTAAGCCGAGACTGCACTTGCCAGCACATCCGACGAAAGGGCAATGCCGACTGCCATATAGGGATCCATGTGCAGGAATGTGATGAGCATAGGGCTGATGACCGCCGCTGCACTCATGCCGGCAAAGCCGGTGCCAAGGCCGGCACCCATGCCGGCAAAAAAGGTGACGATAATTGTAAACAGAACACTCATTTTAACTGTTTCCCTCCAAAAGCTTTTCCAGATTTTCGCCGATCTGCTCCATGATCTGATAGAACGCCTGCTTCTGCGCTTCGTCAATGCCGGCGAACAGGCTCTGAACAAACGTTTCCTGCAAAGCACGGCCCCTCTGAATGATAGGCTGCGCCTTTTCGGTGCAGAGAAGTTCCGTCTTGCGGCGGTCACCCGGCACAGCGCGGCGCTCCAGCAGGCCTTCCTGCACCAGCTTGTCCACGTTTACCGAGACGAGGTTTGCCTTGATGTGGCGGACTTCGACAACATCACTGGCCGTTTTATAGCCGGGGTTGTTTGCCAGAAACATCAGGATATCAAATGCCGTCTGCGGCAGGCCCAGCTCCTGACACAGCGGCTTGCAGGCCGCGCCATAGGCAAGGCCCGTTTTATTTGCAAACTCGATACTGGGGTTGATCTCACGCATCGTGCCGCCCTCTTTCTTCATTTTTGAATGGTTCATTTTTGAAGTATTATAGTGCAAAGACCCGCAGTTGTCAAGCAGTTTCCACAAAAAAAGCCCGTGCAGATGTTCAAACTGCACAGGCATTTCATGTTTTATGAAGATTAGAAAAGCATCACAGCTGCAAACCGCACCAGCAGGGCACAGGCCCATGCCACGGCACACTGGTTTACTACCATGATGACCGCCCACTTATTGCCCAGTTCACGCTTGACAGCCGCCACAGCCGCGATGCAGGGCGTATACAGCAGGCAGAACACCAGCAGCGGTGCAGCCTGCGCCGGTGTGAGGGCTGCGGCCAGCGCTGCCGTGGAACCAAACAGAACGATCAGCGTAGAGACCACGCTCTCCTTTGCCATAAAGCCGGTGATCAACGCTGTAGAAACACGCCAGTCTGCAAAGCCCAGCGGGGCAAACAGCGGCGCAATATCGCCTGCGATCCGGGCCAGAATACTGTTCTGCGGGTCAGCGGTCAGGCTGAGCTGCAGGTCGAAGTTCTGCAGGAACCAGATGATGATGGTCGCCGCAAAAATGACGGTAAACGCTTTCTGCAAAAAGTCACGGGCCTTTTCCCAGAGCAGCTGGGCCACATTCTTCAGGCCCGGCAGGCGGTAATTGGGCAGTTCCATGACAAACGGCACGGCTTCGCCCTTGAACACCGTGCTCTTGAGCAGCAGTGCCGCCAGAATGCCCACCACAATGCCGCCAAAGTACAGCAGCACCATCACAAGGCCCGCATAACGGGGAAAGAATGCTGCCGCAAACAGACTGTAGATGGGCAGTTTGGCCGAGCAGCTCATGAACGGTGTGAGCAGGATGGTCATTTTGCGGTCGCGCTCAGAGGGCAGCGTCCGGCTGGCCATGACGCCGGGGACTGTGCAGCCAAAGCCAATGAGCATCGGCACGATGCTTCGGCCGGAAAGGCCGATGCGCCGCAGCAGCTTATCCATCACGAATGCCACGCGGGCCATATAGCCCGTATCTTCCAGCATGGAAAGGAAAAAGAACAGCACCACGATGATAGGCAGGAAGCTCAGCACACTGCCCACGCCTGTAAAAATGCCATCGATGATCAGCGACTGCACCGCCGCATTGACGTTCCAGTTCGTGAGTGCGGCATCCACGATGGTTGTCAGGGCGTCGATGCCCATTTCCATCAGATTCTGGAAAAACAGGCCGATGACGTTGAATGTAAGATAGAACACCAGCGCCATAATGGCAACAAAGGCGGGGATGGCAGTGTATTTTCCGGTGAGGAATTTGTCGATCTTGTTGGAGCGCATCTGCTCCTTGCTTTCGTGAGGCTTGACTACGGTCTGAGACACCAGTTCCTGAATGAAGGAGAACCGCATATCCGCAATGGCGGCGGCGCGGTCCAGCCCGCGTTCCTGTTCCATCTGCACGATGATATGTTCGATCATTTCTTTTTCATTCTGATCCAACTTCAGAGCCTCTTCAATGCGCTTATCGCCCTCCACCAGCTTGGTGGCTGCAAAACGCACCGGGATGCCCGCTGCTTTCGCATGGTCTTCAATGAGATGGATAATGCCATGGATACAGCGGTGCACAGCGCCGCCATGGTCATTTTCGCTGCAAAAATCCATGCGTCCCGGCCGCTCCTGATACTTTGCAACATGGACGGCGTGGTCTACCAGCTCATCCACACCCTCGTTCTTGGCGGCAGAGATGGGAATGACCGGGATCCCCAGCATGGCTTCCATCTTATTGATACGCACTGTGCCGCCATTGCCGCGCATTTCATCCATCATATTCAGCGCCAGCACCATGGGCGTATCCAGTTCCATGAGCTGCATGGTCAGATAAAGATTGCGCTCAATATTCGTCGCATCCACAATGTTGATAATGCCCGTGGGCTTTTCGCCAATGATAAACTGACGGGTGACGATCTCCTCGCTGGAATAGGGCGACATGGAGTAGATGCCCGGCAGATCGGTGACTTCCGTTTCCGGGTGGCCTTTGATGGCACCGCTCTTGCGGTCTACTGTCACGCCCGGGAAATTGCCCACATGCTGGTTTGAACCCGTGAGCTGGTTAAAGAGAGTGGTCTTTCCGCAGTTCTGATTGCCTGCCAGTGCAAATGTCAGCGTCCTGCCTTCCGGCAGCGGATGTTCTCCCTTTTTGATGTGATACCTGCCGCCTTCGCCAAGGCCCGGATGATCCACCATTTTGTCATCCACCGGAGCCGCAGAAGCCGCCGGGCTTTTTTCGGTGGGTGTAATGCTGATCTGCGCCGCATCGTCCATGCGGAGGGTCAGCTCATAGCTGTGAATGCGCAGTTCCATGGGGTCGCCCATAGGCGCCAGTTTGACCAGTGTGACCTCCGCACCAGGGATGAGGCCCATATCCAGAAAATGCTGCCGCAATGCGCCGCTGCCGCCGACGGTTTCCACGATCGCGCTTTGGCCGATCTGCAATTCTTTTAATGTCATACGCCCGACCTTCTCATTCTTTTTTGTCGAAATTTGTTAGTTTATGTTAACAATAGTAATATAGGCTAACTTCGAGCCATTGTCAATAGAACTGCAAACAAAAAAAGCCGTGCATCCTCTTTATCAGAGAATGCACGGCTCCGGGTATTTATGCTTTTTTACTTCACGGTGTTGTAGCCGTCGGGGTTGTTCTTCTGCCAGTTCCAGCTGTCTGCGCACATTTCCTCAATGCCATACTGTGCCACCCAGCCCAGCTCGTTCTTTGCCTTGGTGGGGTCGGCGTAGCACTCGGCGATGTCGCCGGGGCGGCGGGCCTCGATGACATAGGGGATCTCCTTGCCGCAGGCCTTGGAGAATGCGTGGATGACGTCCAGCACGCTGTAGCCCTTGCCAGTGCCCAGATTGCAGATGAACAGGCCGCAGTTGGTCTCAAGCTTCTTGATGGCGCACACATGGCCGCGGGCCAGATCGACGACATGGATGTAGTCGCGCACGCCGGTGCCGTCCGGGGTGGGGTAGTCGTTGCCGAAAACATGAACCTTTTCCAGCTTGCCCACAGCCACTTTTGCGATGTAGGGCATCAGGTTGTTGGGGATGCCGTTGGGGTCCTCGCCGATGAGGCCGGACTTGTGGGCACCGATGGGGTTGAAGTAGCGCAGCAGGGCCACATTCAGGCTGGGGTCAGCCTTGCAGACATCCTGCAGGATGCGCTCGGTGAAAGCCTTGGTGGTGCCGTAGGGGTTGGTGGTGGCACCCACAGGGAAGTCCTCGGTGATGGGCACGCTTGCGGGGTCGCCGTAGACGGTGGCGGAAGAGCTGAACACGAAGTTGTGGCAGTTGTGGCGGCGCATCACGTCCAGAATGACCAGCGTGCAGTTCAGGTTGTTATAATAATATTCGATGGGCTTGGACACGCTCTCGCCCACAGCCTTGTAGGCTGCGAACTGGATGACCGCAGTGATGTCCGGGCACTCGGAGAAGATCTTCTCCACATCCTCGTGTTTGGTCATGTCTGCGTTGTAGAAGCGGAAGTCCTTGCCGGTGATCTGCTTGACGCGGTCCAGAACCACCGGAGAAGCGTTATAATAATTGTCTGCCACGACCACGTCGTAGCCAGCGTTCAGAAGTTCGATGCAGGTGTGGCTGCCGATATAACCGGCACCGCCGGAAACCAAAATTGCCATAGTCCAGTACCTCTCTCACTCATTCACATTGCTCGTTTGCACCGGTGTTGTCCGGCCTGCCTAAAGGATACCGCTTTTGGGGCGCAGAATCAAGGGATGTGTTTTTTATCTCTATATATTTTTGTTGCATATTTTCTTTTCAAGTTTTTGATTTCAAAAGATTTTTTGCATCTTTTCCATGGAGAGAATGCCCAGTTTGTGCAAATGGGAGAAATAGAAGGAATGATGTGCTGCGCAATGATGTCCGCCTTGCGGCGGATGATGTTTTCGCAGGTGCGAAAATGATGCAGCCGCCTTTGGCGGCCATGTGCCGTAAGGCACACATCATTTGCCCGAAGGGCAGCATCATTTTCCGTCAGGAAACATCATACCAGCAAAAAAACTCCTGTCCCAACGGACAGGAGTTTTTGTCTGGTGCATCATTACAATTTCCCGCACTGCTTGCCGGTGAAGAACCGCAGCGTCGTGGTGGCGCGGAACACCTTGCCTGCCCGCAGCACTGTGGAGGGGAACTCCGGGTGGGAGGGGCTGCAGGGATAGTGCTGGGTCTCCAGCGCAAAGCCGCCGTATTTCTGCATGGGCACGCCGCCCTTGCCGGGGCTGGGGCAGTCCTGCAGGAAGTTTCCGGTGTAGAGCTGGATGCCCGGCTGAGTGGTGTACAGCTTCATGCTGATGCCGGTCTTGTCGCTGGTGGCCCAGGCGCAGATGCTCTGGCTGGAGCCCCGGGCACGGTCGATGACGAAGCAGTGGTCATAGCCGCCGCCCACCATGGTGGTCTGGGGGTAGCCGGTGTCGATCTCCTTGCCGATGAGCTTGCCCGCCGTGAAGTCCATAGGGGTGTTTGCCACAGGCAGGATATTGCCGGTGGGGCAGGTGGCGTTGTTGCCTTCCAGATAGTTGGAGGCATAGAGGCGCAGCTTCTGGTTCAGCACGTCGCCCTCACCGTCCAGATTGAAATAGCTGTGGTTGGTGAGGTTGACGATGGTGTCCGCATCGGAGGACACCCGGTAGTCCATGCGGAACGCGTTGTCCTCGGTGAGGGTGTAGCGCACCGCAATTTTCAGATTTCCCGGGAAGCCGTCCTCGCCGTCAGGGCTCTCGGTCTCCATGAGCAGGGTGTCGCCGAAGGACTTCACCCGGTAGATCTTGCGGGGGAAGGTGCCGTGCAGGTGATTCTCGCCGCTGTTCTTTTCCAGCTGATAGGTCTTGCCGCCCACGCTGAACACAGCGTTCTCAATACGGTTGGCATAGCGTCCCACAAACGCGCCGCAGCAGGTGCTGCCGGAGGACGTGAAGTCGTTTTCATAATCCGCCATGGTGTCGTGCCCCAGAACGACATCCACAGGGCCGTTTTTGGCCGGCACGATGATGTTCTTGATGATGCAGCCATAATCCAGAACATGCACCGTCAGGCCGCCGGGGTTGGAAAGGATGTACTCTGTAACATTGGCGCCCTCTTTGGTCACACCGAAGGGCTTGGAGCGGATCTGTGCCATTGGGCATTCGCCTCCTCAGTTTTTTCTCGGAATACAGCCGGGCACACTCCCACTGTATTTGTACTGTATTTATGATTATATCACAGTTTTGCGTTGCTGTGTAGGAAACGTTTTAGAATTTGCATCCAATTTTTCGAGCTATTTTTTGTTTGATTTGGAAAAATCCACTGTTTCCAGCCCTTCGACGGCCCTCTCCGGCCGCAAAACAGCGCAAAGACGCCCCCAGCGCATGTGATTTTGTTGTATTCATGCAAAATCGGCATTGATATTCGCCGCCGGGCACGGTAAAATGGTAGTATCCGAGTCCTACATCAATGGGGAGAACAGCCATGGCTACACAGCAGAACACCGATGAGATCTATCATATTCTTGAGGACGAGATCTGTTCTTTGAAGATCCTGCCCGGGGAAGCCCTGAGCGAGAACCAGCTGTGCAAACGGTTCGGCGTCTCTCGCACCCCCATCCGCAGCGTGCTGCAGCGGCTGGAGCAGAACCACTTTGTGCAGATCATCCCCTGCAGGGGCACCATGGTCACCACCATCGACCCGGGCGTGGTGGACCAGCTCATTTTCCAGCGGGTGGCCGTGGAAAGCATGGTGTTCCGTGATTTTGCCCAGAGCTGTTCGCCCATGGAGATCATTGAGGTGGAGCACCTGTACGACCTGCTGGTGCAGGCTTCGGAAGGGAAGGAGCACCCCGAGAGCTTCGACTTCAACAATTTTCTGCTCCGCGATTTGGAAATGCACCACTACTGGTTCCGCAAGACCGGCAAAGAGTACTTATGGCACCAGATGACCCTGCCGCAGGCAGACTACTCCCGCTTTATCCGGCTGGACGTGGTGGGGGCCCGGAACGTGCCCAGCGTGCTCAGCGAGCACAAGGAGATGCTGCGCATTCTCCGCGAAAAGGATCTGGACGCCATTGAGCCGCTGATGCGCCAGCATCTTTACGGCGGCATGACCCGCATGGGCGGCAAGATCTACTCCGACGAGTACCGCTCCTATTTTAAATGTTTATAAAATGCAGAAAACCCCTTCCGAGGCGTTGCTTCGGAAGGGGTTTTGTTCGTTGTTCAGGCGTCCAGCAGCCAGCGGCGCACAGCCTTTGCCGCGCCGCTCTCCCGGTTGGTATCCGTGACGGCATCGGCGGCCTGCTTTACGGCGTCGGAAGCGTTGCCCATGGCCACGCCCCAGCCTGCCGCTTCAAGTAAGGCAAGGTCATTGCCGCTGTCGCCGAGGGCCATTACATCCGCGAGGGAAAGCCCCAGCTGCCCGGCCAGAAATTCCACGGCCTGCCGTTTTCCGGCCTGGGCCGAGGTGATCTCCAGTGCACCTGCGCAGCACTCCATGGGCAGGGCTCCGGCAGCTTCCAGCCCGGCACAGACAGCATCCCAGCAGTCTGCCGGGACGCGGGGCATATTGATCTTCACGATGTCTGCCGGAGCAAGGGACGCCGCGTCCGCTTCCAGCGGCTGCAGGCGGGTCTGCAAGAGGTTCCGGTGAAAGGCGGTGACGCCGGTGTCCTGCATCAGCTGGGCGTGCCAGCGCAGCCGCACATGGTAGCCGCCCGCCCCATCGATGAACTCCACCGGAACCCGGAATTGCTCACTGACCTGCTCCACGCCGTCCAGTGCGGCGGCGCTCAGGGTCTGCTGCCAGAGCCAGCGTTTTTGCTGCCGGTCCCAGATCTGGGCTCCATCGTTGAGCACGAGGTAGCGCAGCCACGGCAGGGAACCTTCCCGGATGACCGGCGGCAGCACACTGAGGGGACGCCCCGTGGCGAACACCACGGTCACACCCCGGGCGGCAGCTTCCTGCGCCGCTTCCAGCACGTCCGGCGCAAACTGAGCCGGGTCGGCCCCCAGAGCGGTGCCGTCCAAGTCCATTGCCAGCAGGCGATAGGGCAGCTTCATAGCAGTTCTCCTTCGGAGATTTTTCCACAATAAGCCGGCGCACCGACTCAGCAGGGTATATTTATGGTCACGGCCTCACCATGCGGAAGGTCTTTCCTCTGCGGATGCAGTCCAGCAGCAGGTCGTACTCTGCGGGCACCTCGCCAATGACGTTGACCTTTTCGTCCGCCGGGAGATACGTGCGCATGAGCTGAATTTCGCCGGAGTAGCGGCCATAGCCGATGTTGTCCATGGTCACACAGCGGCGGCGGCGCTCCACGCAGTTTTCGGGCTTCACCTCGCTGCCGAAGCAGGAGTAGAGCCGGGATTCCTGATAGCGCACCAGCGTCTTGGGGGAGTCCGGGCGACAGGTGAAGGTGCGGTCGTACAGGGTCTCGTACCCGGGGCGCAGCGCCACAGGCAGGCTGATCTCGCCGGTCTCGCAGAAGCGGCGGATATACGCCTGCTCCCGCTCGCTGACTTCGGGGTCGCCCGCAAAAATGCCGTCCAGACCGTAGTTCACGGCCAAGTCCACGAACGCCGCAGAGGGAGCTGCAGCACGGTGGTCTTCCAGCGTGGGCAGGCCCTGGTACAGCGGGCCGCGCAGCAGTGCGTCGCCGGGGATGAAGCCGTAAACTTTCAGCCCTTCGGCCTGCAGAGCCGCCGTGCTCTCGTGAAGGAACTCCGGGTCAAGGCCGGTCTCCGGGCGTGGGTAGAAGTTGTGCATGGCGATCACGGTGCCGCCGCCTGCCGCCAGCTGCCGGGCAATGTCCGGTGTGGTGGTGGAAGCGTTCACGGCGATGGGCATTTTCTGGGCCAGAGCACTCATCTCTTCCAGAGAGAAACCGTAGTCCAGCCGCAGGCCCCACAGGTGCAGCCGCTTTGCCAGCGCCGCAAGGTCAGCGCAGCCGAACTGCTTCACGGTCTTTTCCGAGACGTCGGCCAAGATCTGCCAGCCGTGCCCGGCCAGAAAATCGCACATTTCCTGCACCCGGGCGCAGTATTCGGCGCTGAACTCTTCGCTGATATGCAGTGAGATAAAAACAGGCGCGCCGCCTGCCGCAAAAGCGGAAAGCGACGCACGCTGTTCCTCAAACTGCGTCAGATACACTGACCGTCCGAGATTTTTAAGCATTGGCAACGTCCTCGACAGAAACCATTGCGTTGGTCACGATAAAGCCCATGACGTAGCAGATGACCAGACCGATGGCGTAGCAGCCAACGGATGCAGCCACACCGTGAGGGCCGGCGGTCATGACGAACAGCGCCAGCAGGCCGGAGGGGCCCCAAGCAGTAGCGGCGACCTGCATTGCCATAACGAATGCGCCGCCGAAGCCTGCGCCCAGACCAGCGCTGATGAAGGGCTTGCCCATGGGGAGGGTGACGCCGTAGATCAGGGGTTCGCCGATGCCCAGCAGACCGGCAGGCAGAGCGCCGGTGATGACGTTCTTCAGGCGGGTGTTGCCGCACTTCTTAGCCTTCATGTAGATGGCGATGGCAGCGCCGACCTGACCTGCACCAGCCATAGCCAGAGCGGGGTACAGGGTAACGTAGCCGAAGGTCTCCAGCTGCACAGAGTACAGAGCGACCAGACCGTGGTGCATACCCATAGCGACCATGGGCAGGAACAAAGCGGTGGAAACATAACCGGCGATGATGCGGACGATCAGGCTCTCGCTCATGCAGAGCTTCTCAACGACCCAGCACAGGGCGGTGGAGATGTAGCCGGTAGCCGGCATGATGAGCAGGATATAGGGGACCAGGCAGATGATCATGGTGATCAGCGGAGTGAACACGATGTCCAGAGATTCGGGCATCCAGCTGCGCACCCACTTTTCGATCTTGACCAGACACCATGCACCCAGAACAACGGCCAGAACGCCGCCGCGGCCGGCACGCAGGATGGAATCCAGAGGCACAGCCTCGTTGTACAGGCCCAGGATGGTGGCGATCTTGTTGATGCCGTCCAGACCGGTGATCATGCCCAGCATACCGCCCAGAATGGGGGTGCCGCCGAACTTTTCAGCTGCGCGGTAGCCGACCCATGCGGTCAGGTAGCCAAGGAAGCAGCTGTTCATCAGGCCCAGCAGGGTGGAGATCAGCGCCAGAGCGGGGATGTCGGCATAGTTGGGGACCACCTGACCGATCAGGGAGTTGATGCCGGCGCACAGACCGGAAGCCACAACACCGGGGATCAGAGGAATAAAGATATCGCCGAAGGTCTTGAACAGTTCCTTGACGGGGCTCTGCTTCTGCTGAGACTTGACAGCGGCCTTGTTCTCCTGCCAGCTGTTCTCAGTAGAGGTCTCGGCATTGGCGGGGATGCCCATGTCGCGGCAGATATCCGCGCACTTGCGGCACTTGCCGGGGCCGACCACGATCTCGACGTAGTTGGTGCGGTCATGCACGATGCCCATGACGCCTTCGACAGCCTTCAGGCCGTCATCGTCGATCTTGGAGTCATCCTTGACCCGGATACGCAGGCGGGTCATACAGTTGGTTGCGGTGAGAACGTTGCTCTTTCCGCCGACTTTTTCAAGCGCAGCGCGGACCAATTCTTCGTTCGTCATATTGGGGTCCTCCTATAAAGTTTGGGTGAATATCAGATGCGGCACCCGCCGCTTGAGAACAGGTTAAAAAACTTCCAGCCGGATGGCTTCGCGCACATGGCCGCCTGCAGCTTCCAGCCGCTTTTGGGCTTCTTCTGCGCCGCAGTCGGCCAGCAGCATGGTGATGGCGGTCTTGACGCTGCCGCCTGCCGCGTCGATGCACTCGCGGGCCTTGGCACGCTCGGCACCGGTGGCCTCGATGACGATGTTCTCGGCACGGGTGTGCAGCTTTTCGTTGGTCTGCTGCACATCCACCATCAGGTTCTGGTAGGCCTTGCCGGTGCGCACCATAGAGGTGGTGGAGATCATGTTCAGGATCAGCTTCTGAGCCGTGCCGGACTTCAGGCGGGTGGAGCCGGTGAGCACCTCGGGCCCGCAGTTCACCTCGATGGCCAGCTCTGCGGCCTTGCCCACGGCGCTGCCGATGTTGCAGGCAATGGCGGCGGTGTGGCATCCCACGCTCTTTGCGTAGTCCAGACCACCCAGCACATAGGGGGTGCGGCCGGAAGCGGCAATGCCGATGACCAGGTCATTCTCGGTCAGGCCGTGGTCTTTCAGATCATTGACGGCCAGCTCGCGGCTGTCCTCGGCGCCTTCCACAGCGGTGATAAAGGCTTTTTCGCCGCCTGCGATCAGGCCCACGACCCGGCCCGGCTCCACGCCAAAGGTGGGCGGGCACTCAGCGGCATCCAGCACGCCCAGACGGCCGGAGGTGCCGGCACCCATATAGAACAGTCTGCCGCCCTTTTCAAAGGACTCCTTTGCCCATGCGGCTGCCTGCGCAATCTGCGGCAGCACCTTTGCAATGGCCAGCGGGACGCGGGCGTCCTCTTCGTTCATGACAGTGACGATCTCAAGTTCAGACATGGTATCCAGCGACATGGTACGCGGGTTGCGCGTCTCTGTCGTCATACCGGTCAGGTTCACTCCCATTTTCTGCACCTCAATTTCGTTTTTTTCTTTGCGGTGAGTTTGTGACTAAACTATAAACTTTTTTAAACAAAATGTCCACATCTTTCGCATTTTGTGGTACAATGTTTCATGTTGGCTCGAATTTTGAAAAATTTTACCCGCCATATGACTATTTTTGTATACATTGTATAAATTCATCTTGGAATCAAAGGAGTTTCTCCATGCAGAATGTTCTTTTGCGGCTGCGCGAGATCCAGCCCTCTCTCAGCAGCACCGAGCGCCAGATCGCCCGTTTTATTCTCACCAACCCCGACGAGACCACCACTCTCACCATCCGGGAGCTGGCCCAGAAGACCTTTTCCTCGCCGTCCAGCGTGGTGCGCATCTGCCGGGCCATCGGGTTTCAGGGCTACAAAGACCTGCGCCATGCCCTGACGCTGGAGCTGGCCACGCTGGGAGAGCACGGCAGCCACAAGGAACAGGACATTACCCCGCAGGACAGCTTACAGGAAATTGTGGATAAGGTGACTCAGAAGAACATCCAGTGCCTGCGGGACACCCAGCGGCTTTTGCTGCTGGACGAACTGGAACAGTGTGTGGAGCTGGTGGAAAAGGCCCGCACGGTGCTGTTGTTCGGCATTGGCTCGTCGCTGTGCGTGGCGAAGGACACCTACTTAAAGTTCCTGCGTCTGGACAAGCCCTGTGTCGTCAACGAAGACTGGCATTCCCAGCTGCTGCAGGCCCGCAACTCCACCCCCGAGGACGTGGGCATCGTGTTCTCCTACTCGGGCCAGACCTACGAAATGATCCAGTGCATCAAGGAGATGAAAGCCAGCGGGGCCCCGGTGATCGCCGTGACCCGCTATTACCCCTCGGAAGTGGCCCAGCTGGCCGACCATGTGCTGTATGTAGCCGCCAACGAATCGCTGTTCCGCAACGGTGCCATGTCCTCGCGGCTCTCGCAGCTGAACGTGATGGACATTTTGTACACAGCTTATGCAAGCCGCCACCACGAAGATACCATGCGCCGCCTGACCAAGACCCACATTTCCAAGGACGGCGACACCTGGAAGTAAAAAAGGAGCCTGCACCCGCACCGGAAAAAACGGGCAGGGCACAGGCTCCTTTGCCTTTTTATGCCGTCTGGGAATTGCTTATGCCTGAGGCAGGGCAGCGCCGTTCTGTGCTGCAATGAATTCGGCCGCGTCATCCGGGATGTCGTCCAGATCGTCGCCGCCCACGTCAACATTGAGCGGGGGCTTGCGGAACAGGATGTCATACAGGATGGGCACGATATACAGGGTCATCAGGGTGGCGTAGCTCAGGCCGCAGATGATGACGATGGCCATGCCGCTCATGAGCTGGCTTGCCATGTCGCCGCTGAACACCATCTGCAGCATGGCAAGAACGGTGGTCAGAGTGGTCATCAGGATGGGGCGCATACGGGTCTTGCCGGTGGCCACAAGGGCTGCGCGGCGTTCCATGCCGCCCAGCCGCAGCTGGTTTGCATAGTCCACAAAGACGATGCCGTTGTTGACGACGGTGCCCATCAGAACGATGAAGCCCATCAGGGAGATCATGGTCAGCTGCTGGCCAGTGAACATCAGGCCCAGCAGGCCGCCGGTGAAGGCCAGCGGCACCGTGAACAGCACGATGAAGGGGGACAGCAGGCTCTGGAACTGCGCCACCATGACCAGATAGACGAAGGGCAGAGCCAGGGCCATCCACTGGATCATTTCCTTGACCATGAAGTCCACATTCTCGCTCTCGCCGCCCATGGAAAAGCTGCAGCCCTCGGGCATCTCATCGCTGAGGGCAAACTCGTCCAGCTTTTTCTGCAGCATGCGGGACTGCACGGTGGTGTTGTAGCCGTCCAGCGTGTCTGCCGTGACGGTGACATACTGGGTCTGGTTTTCGCTGGTGACAGAGTCCGGTGCCGTGCCGGTCTCCCACTCGGCGATATCCGCCAGCGTGCAGGTGCCGGTCTCGGTGGTGCCGTCAGTGGTGAGCACGCTGGTCTCAAAGGTCAGATCCATCATGTTTTCCTTGGTCACAGGATCAAGGTTGTCGGTGATCTGAACGTTCATGGTGG
The DNA here is from genome assembly GCA_963615785.1 of Oxalobacter sp. Taxonomy (GTDB): domain Bacteria; phylum Bacillota; class Clostridia; order Oscillospirales; family Ruminococcaceae; genus Faecalibacterium. The sequence continues at coordinate 27,035 of CAVEID010000008.1, forward strand.
TGCCGTCCACGGTGACCGGGGTCTGGGCCGTGGTGGTGGTGGTCAGCTTGGCCGCGATCTGCTGATAGACCTGCGCCACGGTCAGGCCGTAGGCACGCACTTTGTCGCGGTCGATCTTCAGGATGATGGTGGCGTCGCCTGCGCCCAGACCATTGGTGGCATTGGCAAAGCCCTCGGTGTCGTTGACCATCTCCACGACCTTCTCGGACAGCTGGGTCAGGGTGTCGGCGTCGGCACCGTAAATTTTCACCGAAAGGCCGCTGGCCAGCTGGCTGGTCAGCTCCTGCATGCCGGCGATCTCCACTGAGCCGCTGCAGTTTTCAACGCTGTCCACCGCCGCTGCCAGTGCCTGACGGGCAGTCTCGATCTCCCTGGAAGACAGGTCTTCCTTGAGCATGACGTTGATCTTATAGCTGCCGTAGCTGTTGGCCGCGTTCAGCAGGTCGGTGATCTGAGAGGGCAGGCCCAGCTGGCTGATGTCCATGCCGGCCACGCTGGTGTCCGTGGTGATGCCCACTTCCTCCACATTGTCCACGGCCATGACCGCTTCCACGACCTTGCCGGCCGTTTCAAAGGATTTTTCCTTGTCCAGACTGTCGTCAGTGGAAAGGGTGATGGAAGCCTCGTTGCTGGTGATGGTGGGCAGCAGCTCGATGCCCATGGACATGACCTGCGCTGCGCTGAACACCAGCAGCACCACGGCTGCGATCAGCGGCAGAGCGCAGTGCTTCAGGCACCAGTCAAGGCTCCGGGCATATTTGTCCTGGATCTTCTCGAACCAGACCAGACGCTTGGGCTCCGCCTTTTTCAGCACAGTGGAAGCCGCCGCCGGGACGACGGTGACTGCCACGATGAGGGACGCCATCAGGCAGTAGCCGATGCACAGGGACATGGGCTGCAGCAGGCTGCGCACAAGGCTGGAAGAGAACACCACAGGCAGGAAGACGCAGACAGACGTCAGGGTGGATGCCACAACGGACATGCCCACCTGCTTTGTGCCCTGCACGGCAGCGCGGGCCGCAGGCACACCGCGGCTGCGCAGACGGTAAATGTTCTCAATGACGACCACTGAGTTGTCCACCAGCATGCCGATGCCAAGGCTCAGGCCCGCAAGGGTCATGACGTTCATGTCCAGACCGGTGAAGTACATGAGCACCACTGCGAACAGCACCGACAGCGGAATGCTGATGCCGACCACGAGGGTGGGCTTGATATCCTTCAGGAAGATGGCCAGCACGATGATGGCCAGCGCCGCACCCACAGCCATGCTGGTGAGGATGCTCTTGATGATGATGGTGATATAGTTGCCCTGATTGGACAGCACCACCACATGCAGGCCGTCATACTGGGCTTCCAGCTCCTTGAAAGCTTCCAGACAGTTGTCGGAAACATCGCTGGCACTGGAAGTGGAGTTCTTGTAAATTTTCAGCACCGAAGCCTGCTCGCCGTTCAGGCGGGTGTAGCTGTCGGCAGCATTGTCAATGACCTCCACGTCCGCCACATCGGACAGCCGCACATCGCCGTAGCCGTCCACATGCAGCAGCAGGGCACCGGTGATGTCGTCCACGCTGTCGTACTCTTCGCCGACCTTCAGCAGCCAGGACTGGCCGTCCTTATCCTCCACATAACCGGCAGGCATGGAGAAGTTCTGGGCATAGATCAGAGTTGCCAGCGTGTTGATGTCCAGCTGCTTTGCCACATCGGCCTGTGCCAGCGCAGTGGCCTTGGCCGTCTCGTATTCCTGCTTTGCAGATTCCAGCTGCTTTTCGTATTCGTTCAGCATCTCGCGGGCTTCGGTGAACTGCATGTAGGCATTCAGCTGCTGCTGGGAGAAGCTGCCCAGTGCGTTGGAGAACTCATTCATCAGCTGGGGCACATTGTCCATGGCCTTGATGGTGTCTTCCAGCGTGTTATAAACGATGTTCAGGCTCTCCTGCAGCTGCATCTCGTTGGCAAGATCTTCTGCCGTGCTTCCTTCGGAGCCTGTCTCCGTGTTCACGCGCTCCTGCAGCTTCTGCAGGGCAGTGGTGAGCTTGTCGGTGATGGTGCGCAGCTCGGCCACGATCTCAATGAGGGAATCGATGTCCCGCATGCCGGTCTCGTTGAACTTGTCCATGACCTTCTGCAGGCCGTCGCGCACCTCAATGAGGGCCTGCTGGATCTCCGGCTCCTTGACCACGGCAATGAGCTGGTTGACGCTTTCCAGCAGAGCCTGCGCCTGCTGGCGCACCACCTCCACAGCGTTGCCCACTTCCACGCTCATGGAGCCCATGACAGAATTCGACACCGTGTTGCCGAAATTCTTCATCTGCTTTTCATATTCCTTGCGTCCGGCTGCGATCTGGGCCTCGGCGCTGTCCAGCTGGGCGCGGGCGTCTGCAAGCTTGGCGTCGATGAGTTCCAGCAGCTGGGCGTTGATGTCATCGATCTTTTCCTGATTGAGCTGCACCTGCACCAGCTTTTCCACAAGGCCGTTGGCCGACACGCTGGACACACCGCCCTTGCGCTGGACATAGGGCACCATGGTGTTTTTGACAAAATCGGACAGGTCATAGATGTCGCTGCCCTCGCGGCTGACGGCCACCGTCATGAACGCATTCATGTTCAGGCTGTATTCAATGATGGAGGGCGTCAGGCAGGTGCTGGGCAGGTCGCTCTTGGCCTGATCCAGCTTGTTGGACACCTTGACCAGCGCGCTGTTCATGTCCGTGTCATCGGTGAACTGCATCAGCAGCAGGCTATAGTTCTCCGCCGATGTCGCCGTGATCTTGGACACGCCCGGCACCGTGAGCGAATTTTCCAGAACATCCGAAACTTCGCTCTCCACGCGCTCCGGGCTGGCACCGGGATACACGGTGACCACCATCAGGTACGGCGTGCTGACGTCGGGCAGCAGATTCGTCTGCATCTTCGTGATGGCCACGAAGCCCAGGATCAGCACCATGACAACAGCCACCAATACCGTAAATGGCTTTTTGACACTGAATTTTTCCATTTTTTCCTACCGTTTCTCTGCGCCGCTCCTCCGAGCCGGGCAGCTGTCCCTCCAAAAAAGGGGATCATACCACACTTTAACAGTTTTATTATACACGCAAGCCCCGCCCTTGCAAGCAAAAGGGCAAATCTTTTGTGTTTCTTTAGATACTTTCGCATTTCTTTAACAATTCTGTCGGCAAGTTTCCGTTTTCTGGAAATGCACTGGGACAAAATTCGGTCAGTTTCCGTAGATGATACGGTTCAGCCGGGCGGATTGTTGCAGAAAATCAAAATTTTTCAAAATGGTTTTTCCGGCAGGGAGAAAAGCCTGTATTTCGATTTGGCGTGGAAATGTGCTTTTAAATATGTTATACTAATCATCAGAATGGATTATAAGGCCCTTTTGCAGGGTCTTTCTCACATATCGAACGAGGAACGCTATGAAAAAAGTCATTTCAGTCCGTTTCAAAGAGAACGGAAAAAGCTATTATTTCGACCCTGCCGGGGCTGAGATCAAAACCGGCGATTATGTCATCGTGGAAACTGCCCGCGGCGTGGAGTGCGGCGAGGTGGTGCAGGGCGTGAAGGAGATCACCGATTCTGCCGTGCCCAAGGCCCTCAAGCCCATCACCCGCATGGCCGACAGCGTGGACATCCGCCGGATGCGCCAGAACCGTGAGGACGAAAAGCGCGCCTACCGCACCTGCCAGGAGTGCATCGCCCGCCACGGCCTGGAGATGAAGCTGGTGGAAGCCGAATACACCCTTGACCGCTCCAAGATCATGTTCTACTTCACCGCCGACGGCCGCGTGGACTTCCGCGAGCTGGTCAAAGATCTGGCCGGCATCTTCCACACCCGCATCGAGCTGCGCCAGATCGGCGTGCGCGACGAGAGCAAGATGATCGGCGGCCTGGGCATCTGCGGCCAGCCTTTCTGCTGCAGCCGCTTTCTGAAGGACTTCCAGCCTGTTTCCATCAAGATGGCCAAGGAACAGGGCCTTTCGCTGAACCCCACCAAGATCAGCGGTGCCTGCGGACGCCTGATGTGCTGCCTGGCCTACGAGGAAAGCGCCTACGAGTACCTGAACAGCATCATGCCCATGGTGGGCAGCACCGTGCGCACCCCGGACGGCCTTGGCACTGTGCTGGAAGTGAACCCCGTTTCCGGCTACCTGCGGGTGCGCTGCGGCACCGAGAGCCTGTCGCCCCGTTACTATAAGGTGGGCGTGTGCGAATATATCAGCGGCGGCAAGCGTGCCCCCCGCCGCCCGGACCCGGACGACGATTATTCCGGTGTGCGCAACCCCGCCCCGGTGGTGGCATCTTCCGACGATGAGGGCAAACGCTGCCCCGGCTGCGCCCGGAAGCGCACCGCCGAAAAGGAATAAAGACCGCGGGGAGATCTCCGAGTGGTTAGTCTGTTAAAACTAACTAAACTTCGTGATTTTTGCCGAAAATCTCCTGCAATTTTGGCTATAAGTTAGCCCATGCTTTTGTGCAACCCAACAAAAAGCAATCATTCTCCTTTTATGCCGCACGGTTAGTCTTGCCTTTTCAATCCGGCTTTGTTAAAATGCAGGCAAGGATACAATTTCCGGAGAAACGCACACAGCCGTGCCAATGTGCGCTTCTTCATACATTACAATGGGCACGGGGATAAAAGGAGAGTTTATTATGGCACACAAGGTTTCTGACGCATGTGTTGGCTGCGGCGCTTGCGAGGGCGCTTGCCCGGTTGGTGCAGTCGCCATTGACGGCGGCGTGGCAGTTGTGAATGCAGACGCCTGCATCGATTGCGGCGCTTGCGAGGGCGCTTGCCCCACTGGTGCAATCACCGCTGAATAATCTCAGCTGATTGCCTGAAAAACGCATCAAAAGCAGCAGACCTGTTCAAAGCGGGTCTGCTGCTTTTTGTTTTTGCACAAATTCGGGGAGTAATTCCCCTGATATTTTTGAGAGGAAACGGTACACTTCTCTATGGAACATTCTACCGAAGTCTTGTATAATAGAACCAGTGTATACTGCACCCCGGCCCACCGGTTCGGGTCGGATGCTCTGCTGCTGGCCCGTTTCTGCGAGCCGAAGCGCGCTCAGAAAGCTGCAGACCTGTGTTCCGGCTGCGGTATCGTAGCGCTGGAATGGCACGACAGGGGCCACCGCGGCCCCTGCATCGGGCTGGAACTGCAGCCTGACGGCAGTGCTCTGCTGGCGGCGGCGGTAGAAGAACAGGGCATCGGCCACATCGAGCCCCGCTGCGCCGACCTGCGCACCTTCCGGGAGGGCGAGGGAAGTTTTGACGTGTGCGCGTGCAATCCGCCTTATTTCACGGATGGGCCCCAGAGCAAAAACGCTGCCCACGCCATTGCCCGGCACGAGAACACCTGCACACTGGATGATGTGTGCGCCTGTGCGTTTCGTCTGCTGAAAGACGGCGGGCGTTTTTCCATGTGCCACCGGCCGGAGCGGCTGGCCGAAGTGCTGGATGTGCTGCGGGCCCACCGGCTGGAGCCCAAGCGTCTGGCCTTTGTGAAGAACCGCGCCGACAGCGCACCGTGGCTTTTCCTCGTGGAAGCTCAGAAGAACCGCAAGACCGGCCTGCGGGTGGAGCCGGATGTGTTGATCAGCGCCGGAGCGGCGTTATATGGGAGGTAAACTATGGCAGGAACTCTTTATATCGTGGCAACGCCCATCGGCAACCTGGACGACATGCCGCCCCGGGTGGCGGCCACCTTCGGCACGGCAGACTTCATCGCCGCCGAGGACACCCGCGTGACCATGAAGCTTCTGAACTATCTTGGCCTGAAAAAGCCCATGGTCAGCTATTATGAGCACGCTTTGCAGAAGGGCGACGCCATCCTGCACCGCATCGAAGCAGGAGAGAGCTGTGCACTGTGCTCCGACGCCGGAATGCCCTGTGTGTCCGACCCGGGCGAGGTCATCGTGCGGGATGCGCTGGCGCTGGGCATCAAAGTGGTGCCGGTCCCGGCAGCATCCGCCTGCGTCACAGCACTGGCCGTATCCGGTCAGGACACCTCCCGCTGGGTGTTCGAAGGCTTTCTGCCTGTGAACCGCAAGCAGAAAAAAGAGCGTCTGGCTGAACTTCTGCATGAAAAGCGAACCACCATCTTCTACGAAGCGCCCCACAAGCTGCGCACCACGCTGGACGACCTGACCAATGCCTTTGGTGCTGACCGCAGCATCACCCTTTGCCGGGAGCTGACCAAGCTCCACGAGGACATCTGGAAGACCACCCTCGGCGAAGCCGTGGAACATTATAAAAACAATGAGCCCCGGGGCGAGTACGTTCTGGTCATGGCAGGTGCACCGGAATCCGCCGACCCCGAGCAGGAGCTGACGCTGGAGCAGGCAGCGCAGCGGGCACTGGAGCTGACCAGGCAGGGCTTCGGCCCCACGGCAGCAGCAAAGGCGGCAGCGCAGGGCACGCCTTACTCCAAGAGCGAAGTGTACAAACAGCTGCTGATTTTGCAGCAGGCTGGTGAATGATAAGATTTCTGGTAAATGGTTAAATAGAGGAGGACCCTTTTCGTGACAAAACTTCTGGTTCTGAGCGACAGCCACGGCGGACGCGCCGCGATCGAGCGGGTGCTGATGAAAGAGAGCAAAAACATCGACGCACTGATCTTTCTGGGCGACGGCCTGCGGGATCTGGAGCTGGCGCTGACCCTGTACCCCAAGCTGCGGGCCTATTCTGTGGCGGGCAACTGCGATTACGGCGCGCTGGAGCCCACCGACGGCCTGGCCGCCTTTGACGGCGTGGTTATTTTCTACACCCATGGTCATATGTACGGTGTAAAATACGATTTGGATACGCTGGCGGACGCTGCATCTGCCCGGGGCGCAGAGGTGGCTCTGTTCGGTCACACCCACATCCCCCATGCAGAGACCCGGAGCGGCGTGTTCCTGTTCAATCCCGGCTCCTGCGGCCGGTGCTACACCGGTGCCGACACCTACGGCATCCTGACGCTGGACAACGGCAAAGTGACTGCTTATGAGCACAAAGAGGTACCGAAACAATGAGCATCAATGAGGTGCGCTATCTGCCGGAATGCGGCAGCACCAACGCTTATGTAAAGGAACATTTCGAAGAATTCGGCCCTGTGGGCGCGGTGTACACCGAGAACCAGACCGCAGGCCGGGGCCGTCTGGGCCGCAGCTGGGTGAATGCCGAGGGCAAGGCCCTGTATTATACGGTGGCCATTCGGGAGCCGCTGGCCCAGCCTGCCACTCTGCCGCTGCTGGCAAGCCTTGCCGTGCGCACCCAGCTCAAGCTGCGCTACGGTGTGGACTGCCAGATCAAGTGGCCCAACGACCTGCTGCTCAACGGCAAAAAGATCGTGGGCATCCTGTGCGAGGGCGTGAGCTACGGCTACCAGCAGCAGGGCAGGGGCATCCTGTGCGGCATCGGCATCAATCTGGCCCAGCCCCAGAGCTACTTTGACGCCGCCGGTCTGCCCAACGGCACCTCGCTGGAGCTGCAGGGCGCAAAGGTGGATCTTTCCACCGACCCCGCATGGCTGGCCGAGGGCCTGACCGACTTCGGCTTTGACCGCAACATGTATGTATTCGCCCGGGACGGTTTTGCCCCCTTCCGGGAGGAGTACAAAGCTGCCTGCGTCAATCTGGGCCGCCGGGTCACATTCGACCTGCCGGACGGCGGGCAGGGTGCAGGCGAGGCCGTGGATGTGGACGAAGAGGGCCGCCTGGTGGTGCGCACCGACAGCGGCGAAGTGCATGTTTTCACCGGCGAAGTGTCGGTGCACGGCATCTACGGAGCCGTGTGATCTTTCCAGCAGTTGTGCGTTCCATGCAGACAGTTTTGTGTCCGCATGGACTTTTTTTGCACACTTTTGCCTGAATTTTCCGCAAAATGCTTGAATTCACGAACTTTTTGTAAGTTTATTGTGTACATTTCCAGTTGCCATTTAAGTCATACTTTAGTATAATAGAGTATGTGCCAGCGTATCCCATGGTAGGGGATGCGCGTGTTTTAGGAAATAGGAAAACAGACAACACAAGCGTCCTGCTTTTCGGGGCAGGACGCTTGTGTTGTCGCAAGGAGATGCAAGCATGAAAGATCAAGAATCCTTCAAGCCGTATGTTCCTGCGGAAAAAGTAACCGCAGAAATGACGGTCACCTCTGTGATCATGGGCATTATTCTGTCCGTGGTCTTCGGCGCTGCAAACGCCTATCTGGGCCTGCGCGTCGGCATGACTGTTTCTGCCTCCATTCCGGCAGCAGTCATTTCCATGGGCGTCATCCGCGTCCTGCTCAAGAAGAACTCCATTCTGGAGAGCAACATGGTGCAGACCATCGGCTCCGCAGGCGAAAGCCTGGCAGCCGGTGCCATCTTCACCATGCCCGCACTGTTCCTGTGGGCAAAAGAGGGTCTGTGCGACAAGCCCAGCATCCTGGAGATCACCCTGATCGCCCTGTGCGGCGGCATTCTGGGCGTTCTGTTCATGGTGCCCCTGCGCAACGCACTGATCGTTAAGGAACACGCAACTCTGCTGTACCCGGAAGGCACTGCCTGCGCAGATGTCCTGCTGGCTGGCGAAGAGGGCGGCGCAAACGCTTCCACCGTCTTCTCCGGCATGGGTCTGGCAGCCATTTTCAAGTTCGTCGTTGACGGCCTGAAGATGATCCCCTCCGACATCGCTCTGGCATTCCAGTCCTTCAAGGGCGCCATCGGCATGGAAGTGTACCCGGCTCTGCTGGGCGTAGGCTACATCGTCGGCCCCAAGACCGCTTCCTACATGTTCGCCGGTTCTCTGGTTGGCTGGATGGTCATCATCCCGCTGATCTGCCTGTTTGGCGCAAACATTTCTCTGTACCCCGCTGCAGCCGGCACTACCATTGCTGACCTGTACGCAGCCGGCGGCGCAGACGCCATCTGGTCCAACTACGTCAAGTATATCGGCGCTGGCGCCATCGCCACCGGCGGTATCATCTCGCTGATCAAGAGCCTGCCTCTGATCGCATCCACCTTCCGTGATGCCATGAAGAGCATGAAGGGCGGCAGCACTGCCGGCACTTCCCGTACCGAGAAGGACATGCCCATGCCCTTCATTCTGGGCGGCATCCTGCTCATCATCCTCATCATCTGGCTGGCTCCGGCCATCCCCGTCAGCCCGCTGGGTGCTCTGCTGATCGTTGTGTTCGGCTTCTTCTTCTCCACCGTCTCTGCCCGCATGGTGGGTATGATCGGCAGCTCCAACAACCCCGTCTCCGGCATGACCATCGCCACCCTGCTGATCGCCACCATGATCCTGAAGGCCACCGGCAACGTCGGCATTGAGGGCATGATCGGCTCCATGGCCATCGCTTCCGTCATCTGCATCTGCGCTGCTATCGCAGCTGATACTTCTCAGGACCTGAAGACCGGCTACCTGCTGGGCGCAACCCCCATCAAGCAGCAGATCGGCGAGCTGATCGGCGTCATCGCTTCCGGCCTTGCCATCGGCGGCGTGCTGTACCTGCTGGACAGCGCATGGGGCTACGGCGGCGCTGAAGTTCCCGCACCTCAGGCTACCCTGATGAAGATGATCGTCGAGGGCATCATGGGCGGCAACCTGCCCTGGAACCTGGTGTTCACCGGCGTGTTCCTGGCCATCGCTCTGGAGATCCTGCGCATCCCTGTGATGCCCTTCGCCATCGGCCTGTACCTGCCCATCTACCTGAACGCTTCCATCATGATCGGCGGCGTTGTGCGCTGGTTCATGGACGGCCGCAAGAACGTTGACGCCAAGACCAAGGAAGAGCAGACCACCAACGGCACCCTGTTCTGCGCCGGTATGATCGCAGGTGAGGGCCTCGTGGGCATCCTGCTCGCAGTGTTTGCCGTGTTCGGCATCAACACTGCCCTGAGCGTTGATCTGGGCAATGTGGGCGGCGTCATCCTGATGATCGTCATGATCGCATGCCTGCTGGCGTTTTCCCTCAAGAAAAAGAAGAACTGATGAGTAAAAAGAAAGAGTCTATCAACTATCTGGACCTGATCCCGCAGCGTGCTGAAAACCTACGCTGGCACACAGACGAAGAGACCGGCATCATCACCCTCGAGGTGGAGAATACCGGCGTCTTCAACACGATCGCGCAAAAAGTGTTTCACAAACCGCGCATCACGCAGGTGCATCTGGACGAGACCGGCAGCTACCTCTGGCCGCTGATCGACGGAAAGATGACCGTTGCGGAGCTTGCTGAGCGCATGAAAGAGCATTTCGGCGAAAAGGCTGAGCCGCTCTATCCGCGCATCATCAAGTATTTCCAGATCGTTGAGTCCTACCATTTCATCAAGTTTCTGAACAAGTAAAAGAAGCGGCGCATCGGGCCTTGGAACAAGGCTTGATGCGCCGCTTCTTTTGTTATAGAATAGGTTTATCTTCTCCGCTTTCTGTTCTTGAAGTTCAGCGAGCTGCCGCCGCAGGCAGCGGTGAGTGCCGTCATGGCCCCGATGATGAACACCAGTGCACACAGCAAAAGCAGGGTAGCTTTTGTGTCGGTGCGGAAATCCGAGACATACTCTTTGTGGGTCACAAGGTCTACCGTGCCCACCTCATAGCCGTCCAGATAGACCGTGGCGGTGCCGACCGTCTGGCCGTTCTTCACGGTGGCCGAGATGCTTTCCGGCAGGTCGAAGGAATAGGTCACGCGGTCATCTTCATGGCCGTAGCCGCTGACCGGAGCCGCTGCATAAAGCTCTGCGGCAGGTTCCGCCCGGCACTTGGTCAGGTCGATGGTGGTCAGAACAGTCTGGGTGTCCACCAGCGGGCGGTCTGCGAAGCTCTCGAACGCCCAGTCGAACAGCTGGTCACACTCGGTGTAAAGGCTGTTCGTGTCCGAGTGCAGGATCACAAGGCCGTAAGTGTGGCCGTCCTGCTCTGCGAAAGCCACGGCACAGCGGCCCGCCAGAGTGGTGAAACCGCCCTTGATGCACTTGATGTAGCTGCGGTAAAACTCGCTGCCGGAGTCGGTGAGGGGATTGGAGGATGTGATGCTGCGCTCATTCTGGTGCAGATTGGTGGCAGGCAGGGTATAAGCTGCCGTGCCGGAGATCTGCACGAAGGTGGAGTTCTTGTAGCATTCTGCAGCGATCTTTGCAATATCCTGCGCGGTGGACACGTTGCCATAATCAAACAGGCCGTGGGCGCAGGTGAAATTGGTGCCGGTACAGCCCAGCTCTTCGGCACGGGTGTTCATCTGCCTGACGAAGTCCAGCACGCTGCCGCTCACATCATAGGCGATGACGCTGGCGGCGTCGTTGGCGCTGGACACCAGCAGGGCGTACAGCAGGTCGATGCGGCGCACCGTCTCGCCGATGCGCAGGCCCATGGTTGTGCCGTTGGCATTCTGGATGTCCTTGAATTCCTGGGTCATGGCCGTGGGCACAGTGACCTCACCGTTCAGGTCCTTGCCGCTTTCCAGCAGCAGCAGGGCCGTCATGAGCTTGGTCAGGCTGGCAACATACTGCTGCTGGTCGGCGTTCTGATCCAGAATGGTCTTGCCGGTGTCGGCATTGAACAGATACACTGTCTCAGTCTCACTGGCGGTCTGGATGGGCATGGGGTATGCGGCCAGACCCGGCAGCGCCGCCGCGATGGCAGCTGCCGCCGTCAGCACCAGCGCCGCAGCACGGCGGAAGAACGTGTTTTGAAACATGAGCTTGCCCCCTTCATCGGCTTTCCGACAGAGTGCCGGAAATTTTTGCATCCTATCTTAAAGAATACCATAAATCAAACAAAAGCGAAAGAGAGAAAGGCGGTTTTTAACAATGTTCCTGTCCTTTTGTGGAAAATCCCCCCGTGACGAAGGAGCTGCTTTCGTGGCCCCCAACGCCACCGTGCAGGGTGATGTGGTGCTGGGCCCCGGCTCCACGGTCTGGTACGGGGCCGTGCTGAGGGGCGACGACGGCCGGCTGACCATTGGTGAAAACTCCAACGTGCAGGACAACGCCGTGCTTCACTGCGACGTGGGCGGGGCCGTGACCCTGGGCAAAAATGTCACGGTGGGCCACAGCGCCCTCGTGCACGGGTGCACCGTGGGGGACGGCAGCCTCATTGGGATGCACGCCACCTTGCTCAACCACTGCGTCGTGGGGAAAAACTGCATCATCGGCGCGGGGGCTCTGGTGCCGGAGGGCATGGTCATCCCGGACAATTCGGTGGCCGTGGGCGTGCCTGCAAAGGTCATCAAGCAGGTGACCGAAGCACAGGCAGAGGCCAGCCTGCGCAATGCCGCCCACTATGTGGAGCACGGGAAACTCCACGCCGCAGAACTGGCAAAGAGATAAACACTCCGCCGGGCATTTTCGGCGTTTGTGCCGAAGGGGATGCTTCTTTTTCATTTTTCTGCCAAAAATCATGCAAACGAATTGCTTTCCTTCCGGAGAACTGTTATAGTAAAAACATGGAGTCCGAGGTTTTCTGAACTGCTTTTTGTGATCCAAAGAGTGTGAAACTTTCGTCATGTCACATTTTTTCACAAAAATGTAATGACTTTTCACTTAAAATCGGGTATACTATATCTTGCAGGGACGATGGGGCCGCAACCATCCCTCTGCACATGATTCCTCCTCACACCAAAGCAATACCCCAAACAGAAGCTCCCTCCAGTGTACCGCAAGCGCTGGAGGGAGTTTCTGTTTGGTTCCCGCTTCCGTGATTTCCGGGTGTTCTGCCCGGCCTGAGATCAAAAAGGAGAGTTTTATCATGTCTGAAATGATCAGCCGCCGTGTTTTTCTTAAAGCTTCCGGCCTTGCCGCCCTGTCCCTTGCCGCCGCAGGCGCTCTGGGCGGATGTGCAGGTCTGAGCCCCCTGCCGGGCAATGTGACGCTGCCGTCGCCGGACGACAGCAGCTACCGCACCATTCCCTGCAGCAACAACTACGAAATCGCATTTACGTCCCTGTCTGACCAGTGGGAATCCCTGTCCATCTATGAAAAGGACGGAAAAGTCCACCGCTATCTCTATGCCGGGCTCTACATCAAGGGCTCTTACGACAAGTTCACCCTGAACACCTCCAACATCAAATGCACCATCGGTGACAAGGCCATCAAAGTTGCCGGTCTGGGCAATGTCAAACTCAACAAAGAAGCAACGTATTACGAGTTCCCGTCCTCCTTTGAGGTCGCTGCCGGTGCCACGAAGGGCATCCCGCTTTATCTCGACCTGGGTGAACACTCCCGTTCCGCGTTGTTCAGCAGCAACGCCGTGATCACCCTGAAAGCCTATGGCGCGACTGTAACTGCGGTCTACTCCACACTCGGCGACTCCAACCCCAGCATCACCGTGGTCTGAACCTGACAAAATCCCCCGGCAGAGTGGGTATAAGCTCACTCTGCCGGGGGATTTTTTGTGTTTTTACAGGCTCCGAAGCTTCGCTGCAAACACGGTGAGCACGATTTTCGGGTTCACCTGAGCGCCAAGCTGCCGGATCGCATCTTCTGCCAGCCGCAGCGTCTGCTGGGCAGCATCACCCTGCACCGGAGCCCGGGGGCTCTGCCGCAGGCCCGCAGCCGCCACGGCGCGCAGGTCAGTCAGCAGAGCAGCAGCACCGGCCTTGTCCTTCTCATAAGGAGCCAGCAGAACGGCGGCGGCATAGCTGTCCCGGTCGGCGGCAGCTTTGGCCAGCTGAAGGGCCTTTTCCACCTGTGCGGTGCGGGCTTCGTCCTGCGCAGCCGCCAGCACCGTGCCGATGTGGCCATCGAACAGCTCACTATAGAGAGCTGCAGTTTTTTTGTTCACGCCCTGTGCCGTGCAGTAGCGTGCACACTGTTCCGGCGGCACAGGGGCCACCGCAAAGCTCACGCAGCGGCTGCGGATGGTGGGCAGCACACTGGCCAGAGAATCCGCCGTGAGCAGGAAGAGCACCCCTTCCGGCGGCTCTTCCATGACCTTCAGCAGGGCGTTGGCGGATTCCTCGTTCATCCGCTCCACATGATAGAGCAGCACCGCGCGTCCCTCGGCTGAAAGGCTTGTGTTGAAGATCTCGCTGCGCATGGCCGTGACCTGACCAACCAGATACTTTCCGCCGCTGCCCATGCCGGTGACGGAAATGGCTTCGCGCACAATGCCTGTTTCCACCTGGCCGCTGTCGCGTTTGCCAGCCTTCGCCACAGCACGGCAGCATTCGCCCCTCAGAAGGGCCTCAGCGGGCGCTCCGCCTGCAGGGTAAAGATAATCGGCCGCGATGCAGCGGGCCGCAAAACCGGTACCCAGGCCTTCTTCGCCCACCAGCAGGATGCTGTGGGTCAGCCGCCGGGACGCCAGCATCAGCTGAACGCTCTTTTTCAGTTCTGCATTGCCTTCCATGCGGTCCAGCATCATGGTGTGGTTCTCCCTTTATGTTAATAATTTAAAATGCCCTCCGCTTTGCTCTAGGCGTATTCAGCGGAAATCTCATTTTTATATTTTCCGGTGCTGTTTTTTCACAGAATGGGCCGCAGCGAGAAACGGCATCTGCCGTTTGCGGCTTGATCTTATGCATCTTTCGGTTTCAGCTCTTCTGGTGAAAATGTGAATCGAAAAAATCCGCAGATTTTTTCGATTCACGAAATTAAAATTCTATTCCCGCTATTCATGGCCAGAGTGAAGCGACGGCCATTTTTATCTTCTGTTCTTCCGCTTCCACTGCTCCCGGCGAATCCATGCACGGATGGAGCGGTAGCCCATGGGGCCGAAGAACAGCCACACATTCGCCATGCTGAGCAGCAGGCTCAGCTTTTCCGGCAGCGGGGCCCCCAGAAAGCTCAATATCCACAGAACCGCTGCAAAAAAGCCGAAATATTTTACCCGGATGGGGATCACAAAAAATAGAAGCAGCTGCACCTCGGGGTACAGCATGGCAAAAGCCAGCAGCAGCGACAGGGACAGGCAGTAGGTGCTGGCGGTGACGCCTGTGAGCAGGCAGGCCAGCACAGTGCCCAGCATCCCGGAGAGCAGATAGACCGTGTAGCGGAAGTCGCCCCACTCCCGTTCCAGTGCTGTGCCGATGAACCAGGTGAAGTAGATACCCAGCACCGCACTGAAGATGCTGCCGCCGGAGAAAGGAATGAACACAAAGGTGACTGCCCGCCAGATCTGCCCGTGCAGCAGGAAATAACGGCTCAGCGCCAGCCAGACCGTCACCGTCTGGTTGACGAACAGCTCAATGGCCAGCACAAGGATCTGCCCGCCCACCAGAATATTGGTCAGGCTCGGGATGCCAAAACGCCCGTATTTGCGTTCCAGCTGGTTCAGCCAATTGTTCATGAAGGTCGCCTCCAATGTTGATCTCACAGATCTCTTTTGATTTTGCCGCAGTTTTCTGCTGTTATTGTACCATGATTGGCCGGGGCATTCAAGGAAATCCACACGGTTGAAAACTGCCGGGCCGAAAGACGAAAAATACAGCTGGAACGCGGCTTTTCAGCACCTGAGATACAACAGAAAAGTGTATGGATTTTCCGGGCCGGAATGAACTTTTCACTTTTTCCACCGGGTTTTCCACCGTTTTTGTGAAGAAAAAGGGGAGTTTTCCATGAGGTTTTCCACTTTTTCCACCGGGTTTTCCACAATTAAAATGGAACTGCCGTATACGCGGCGTAATCCTTTGCTCTGTTTTCTGGTAACTTTTGGGCAAAAATGAGGACATTCTGCCTTTTATAAAAAAGAAAGTCGAAGCATTTTCTTTGTTTTTTACAAAGGGTCTCTGTTCTCAGGTTTTTATTTTTCCAATCTGGAATGCATCCGTCCCAAGTTTTCAACACCGGCAGATGCCGCTTTTCGCCTTGTGGAAAAAGCGGGAAAAGCGCAGTTTTCCACAGTGCTGCTGCACCTCAGAAAGCCGCTCCATATCTTGTGTTTTTGCGCTGCCTGTGCTACAATCTGAGCCGCAGAAATTGGAGCATTTTCAAGATAAGAGGGGACTCAAAATGAACATTGTCATCCGTGAATATACCGAAAAAGACCTGCCCGCCATGGTGGAGATCTGGAATCAGGTGGTGGAAGACGGCGTGGCCTTCCCACAGGAGGACACGCTGACGCCGGACACCGGCCGGGAATTTTTCGCCGCCCAGACCTATGACGCCGTGGCCGAAGACACCGACACCGGCAGAGTGCTGGGCCTTTACATCCTGCACCCGAACAACATCGGCCGCTGCGGCCACATCGCCAACGCCAGCTATGCCGTCCACCGGGATGCCCGGGGCCTGCACATCGGAGAGGAGCTGGTGAGCGACTGCCTGGCACAGGCAAAAGCTCACGGTTTCCGGGTGATGCAGTTCAATGCCGTGGTGGCCTGCAACGTCCACGCCCGGCATCTGTATGAGCGGCTGGGCTTTGTGCAGCTGGGCACGATCCCGGGCGGCTTCCGCATGAAAGACGGACATTATGAGGATATCTGCCCGTATTACCATACGCTGTGAACGATTTAAGCAAACAATTTGAAATTGTCTCCGCTTTGCTCTGACAATATCAGCGGAAATATATTTTTATATTTGTAACTCCGAAACGACTGCGGTCGTTTCGGAGTTACTTTTTTCACGGAGGAGAGTCGTAACAGCAAACGGCATCTACTTGCGCTAATTTCCAACCACGCGGCAGTTACAAAGATGCAATTTTTGATTCTGACCTTTCTCATGAAAAAAGCAAAGAGGAAAATCCCGCAGGATTTTCCTCTTTGCAAATATTAAATAATACTTCCACTAAACATGCCCAGAGCGAAGCGGAGGGCCTTTCAAACTATAAAATTACCCTTACATCATATTACGGAACACCAGCTGAGCGATCTGGAAGTACAGGATCAAGCTGCAGGCGTCCACGATGGTGGTGATAAAAGGCGTTGCCATGATGGCCGGGTCGGCACCCAGCTTCTTGGCTGCCAGCGGCAGCATACCGCCCACCAGCTTTGCCAGAATGACGCTGAAGAACAGCGACACGCTGACGACCACGGCGTAGCCCATGACGTTGGCGTACTGGCCGGGGAAGAGGAAGGTGTACATCAGGTAGATGCGCAGGCCGTTGACGATGCCCAGCACCGCACCCACGATGGCAGAAACGCGCAGCTCTTTGTACAGGACTTTCAGGAAGTCGCTGGGCTCCACTTCGCCCAGAGCCAGACCGCGCACCATCAGGGTGCTGATCTGGTTGCCGCAGTTGCCTGCGGTATCCATCAGCATGGGCATGAAGGAGACCAGCAGAGGCAGGCTGACAAAGGCTTCCTCATAATGGGTGGTGACCATGCCGGTGAAGGTGGCGGACAGCATCAGGATCAGCAGCCAGGGGATACGCTGCTTGGCGTGAGTCCAGACACTGGTGCCGAAATAGGTCGTTGCATCGTCATCCGGCAGAATAGCAGCCATCTTCTGCATATCCTCGGTGCTCTCGTCGGTCAGAACATCGATAGCATCGTCGATGGTGATGATGCCCACAAACATGCCCTCGTTGTCCAGAACAGGCATGGCGGTGAAGTCGTAGCGCTGCATCTCACGGGCCACATATTCCTGGTCGTCGGTGACCTTCACGGTGACCACATTGTCGTCCATGATCTCAGAAACGGGGGTGCTCATATCCGACAGCAGCAGGCTGCGGGCTGACACAACGCCCATCAGGCGGTTGCGCTCCACCACATAGCAGGTGTAGACGGTCTCAGCGTTCTCACCCTGCTTGCGGATGGCATCAAATGCCTGCGCCACGGTCATGTCCTCGCGCAGGCGGACATATTCAGGGGTCATCAGGCTGCCGGCAGAGCTTTCGGGGTAGTTCAGCAGCTTGTTCAGGCTCTCACGGGTCTGCTTGGAGGACTTTTCCAACACGCGCTTCACGACGCCTGCAGGCATATCTTCCAGCAGGTCGGCGGCGTCGTCCAGGCTCATCTCCTCGATGGCACCCACCAGCTCCACGTCCGAGAAGGCATTGACCAGATCATCGCGGGCTTCGTCGGACATATAGGCAAATGCTTCGGTGGCCACTTCCTTTTTCAGCAGACGGAACACCACCAGACGGTTGTTCTCGTCCAGCTCTTCCAGCAGCTCGGCCAGGTCGGCGGGCTGCTCTTCCTCGGTGACTTCGCGCAGCTTGACATACTGCTTCTTAATGAGCAGCTTCAGCAGGCGGCTCTTGGTGAGCATTTCGGGGTTGGCCTTGACTTCCTCGTCGTTGGCTTCCTCTTTTTCGGCCTCGCGCATGTCCTGCTTGAGATCCTCGGTGGCTTCCTCGTTCAGGTCTTCGGCCAGCTTCTGGCGGACTTCGGCGGGGATATCAGCGGGCAGCTCCTGCACAGGCAGGGCCTGTTCTGCGGCTTCATGCTGCTTCTTTTCTTCCAGTTCCATTGGGCGTACCTCCTCATTTTTTACGGCACAGGAGTTTTTCCTGCCCGGAGGACGCAGCAGATCGGGGAACAAAAATGCGCCGCTCTGCCGCATGGAAATGCCGTTTCCATGCGCACAAAACCGCGCCTTCCTCTGCTGTTTTTACGGAAGAATGCACCTCAAAAAGGCATTCTGCCCGCTCTACTCAGCGAAAAAGGCGAACTGTCGGGGTAAACGCAGCTGTTTTTGTTTTCCGATCCACCGCGTCAGTGGATCTACTTCGACTATGATCCGGGTCCATTGTTCTGCGTTCACCTCCAAATAATCCATGTTTCCAAGACAGCGAAAGCCCCCGGCGGGGCTTTTTATCTCATGCTCTTTTTTATTATAGCGCCGCGAAAAAAGGCGGTCAACCCTTATCCAGGGATTTACCGGAATTTTTATTTTATGATACAAAAACAAAACACCCCTTCCGGCATTGCGGCATACCGGAAGGGGTGTTTTGTTTGGATATTGCCTTGGTGTGAGGAGGAATCATGTTACTTGGGGAACGGTTGCGGCCCCGCTTCCCATGGCAAAAGTATATCAGCTTTCACATTTGATTTCATGAAGAAGCTATGAAGAAACTGTAAAAAGGAAAAGGTATATTCTGGAAATTTTTGTGATAGATAATTTTTATTGACGTTCTATTTTCCTCATGCTAAAATGAAAATAGATTCAAATGGCAGGAGGGAATATTATGAATGACTGTGCATTTTTGAGCAGTGAGGGCAGCTTCACCTCCTTTTCTTATGGTGAAAAAACAATTCGTTTCCGCACTTCTCCAGCCTTGGAACGTTACACTGATATTATTGAATGGGATCACGGCTATCTGGTCGTCATGGCAAAATACAAAAATCAGCCCGCTGAAGAGGAATACATTGATCTTGAACCCATTTTGGACAACTTGTATATCGATTCCAAATCCTTTCTCAATCCGATCAAGAAAGTGAGCCTGCAATATGCCTGATATTCTGAAAGTTGCTGATACTGCCGACCTTATTGTGAACGGCTACGCTTTTTCAAAAAGCAGCAACGGCTTTCGTGTCCTAAACTTAAACCGGCCTGACAGACCGTGAACTTGCTCAAATTCAGGATTTCATCAAAGATAATTACAAAGAGATGTACCTGAAATGGTCTTCCATGAGCGAAAACGGATATTACGGTGACAAACAGTAACCAGCTGCAAAAGCAGGATGGCAAACGCCATCCTGCTTTTTTCGCACAAAAATACGCCCCACTCACCAGATGGTGAACGGGGCGCTAAAAACGATATCCGTTTTTCACTGCGGCAAGATCCCTGCCAAGGCAGGTCTTATGCAGCAGGCGGAGCAAGGTATCTGCAGGCAGACCTTATGCTCCTGACACACGCGGGGTGTGCTTTCAAGGACCCTCGCGGGCGCTTTGGTATCTCATATCCCGTGGCCGTGCTCTGCACGGAACAGAGCACGACGGCAGGGAAGTGAAATCAGGTTTTGACCGTTTGTCGGGCCTTTGGCCGGACGTTCAGCTGTTTTTCGCAGAGGATGCATCTGCCACAGGTTCGCGCCGCTGCATTGCGCAGTAACCGCCGGCGCGGGGCTGCCGCTCTCCACACAGGGCAGAGCAGGGGCCGCTGTTTGATTCATCTTATTGCGAGCAACGCTTACTTGTACAGCTCGACCAGACGGGTCAGGTGCTCGTAGCGATCGTTTGCAACTTCCTGGTTGCGTGCGAACAGCTCCTTAGCACGGTCGGGGAATGCACGAGTCAGGCGGCTGTAACGGGTCTCGTTAGCCAGCAGTGCCTGATACTTCTCGTTATCCACAGCCTTGGAGGTCAGGGTGAACGGATTCTTGCCCTGAGCCTTGTTAGCCGGGTTGAAGGTGAACAGGTTCCAGTAACCGGCCTCAACTGCCTTCTTCATCTCGTTCTGGCAGTTGGTCATGCCGCCCTTAACACCGTGCAGCTCGCAGGGAGCGTAGCCGATGATCAGAGACGGGCCGGGATAAGCCTCAGCCTCAGCGATTGCCTTGACAGCCTGGTTCATGTTAGCGCCCAGAGCGATCTGAGCAACATAGATGTAACCATAAGTCATAGCGATCTCGGACAGGCTCTTCTTGCTGATCTCCTTACCAGCAGCAGCGAACTGGCAGACTTCACCGATGTTGGAAGCCTTGGATGCCTGTCCGCCGGTGTTGGAGTACATCTCAGTATCGAAGACCATGACATTGACATCCTCGCCGGAAGCCAGGACGTGATCCAGACCGCCGAAGCCGATGTCGTATGCCCAGCCGTCGCCACCGAAGATCCAGACGGACTTCTTGGCGATGTACTGCTTGCTCTTCAGGATCTCTGCAGACTTCTCGCAGCCTGCAGCAGCAGCCTTCTCCAGCTCAGCGATCAGGGCCTTTGCGGGCTCGTCGTTAGCCTTGGTGTTGTTCTTGGTTGCCATGAACTGCTCGAAAGCAGCCTTCAGCTCAGCAGAAGCCTTGTCGGAACCAGCAACCTCTGCGATCTCCTTGATCAGGTTCTCGCGGACGGTCTTCTGGCCGATGTACAGGCCCAGACCATGCTCTGCGTTATCCTCGAACAGGGAGTTGCACCATGCAGGACCATGGCCGCTGTCCTTGTTGACGGTGTACGGAGAGATGGAAGCGGTGCCGCCCCAGATAGAGGAGCAGCCGGTAGCGTTGGAGATGTACATCTTCTCGCCGAACAGCTGAGTGATCAGGCGAGCGTAAGAAGTCTCGGCACAGCCTGCGCAGGAGCCAGAGAACTCCAGCAGCGGCTGGTTGAACTGAGAACCGATAACGGTGTCGTCAGCAAACTTGGAAGGCTTCTTGGAGATGTTGGCCACGCAGTAGTCGAAGACTGCCTGCTGGTCGGCCTGGCTGTCCTGAGGAACCATCTGGATAGCCTTGGTGGGGCAGACGGTGACGCACTCGCCGCAGCCCATGCAGTCCAGAGGAGACACTGCCATGACAAACTTGTACTCGTTTGCCGGGCGGTTGTCACGGCTCTTGGTCTGAGCAGGAGCAGCTGCCAGCTCGTCAGCGGTCAGCTGGAAGGGACGGATGGTAGCATGAGAGCACACGAATGCGCACTGGTTACAGCCAACGCACTTTGCAGCATCCCACTCGGGGACGTTGACAGCGGTGCCGCGCTTCTCGTATGCAGAAGCGCCCTGCTCCCACTCGCCGTTTGCATTTGCCACGAAGGAGGAAACAGGCAGGCTGTCGCCGTCCATACGGGCAATGGGCTCCATGACGTCGCGGATCTGCTTGACCAGCTCCGGACGGCCGGTGAGAGCCTTGGGTGCGGGATCAGCTTCGGGGTTAGACCAGGATGCGGGGACGTCAACCTTGTGGATTGCGTCAACGCCGGCATCGATAGCCTTCCAGTTCATCTCAACGACGTCCTGGCCCTTCTTGCCGTAGCTCTTCTGAGCTGCCTGCTTCATGAAGTTGACGGCATCCTCGATGGGCATGACGTCAGCCAGCTTGAAGAATGCAGACTGCAGAATGGTGTTGGTGCGCTTGCCCATGCCGATCTCGATAGCCTTATCGATAGCATTGATGGTATACAGCTGGATGTTGTTGTCAGCGATATACTTCTTTGCCTCAGCGTTCAGGTGCTGGCCCAGCTCCTCATCGGACCACTGGCAGTTGATCATGAACACGCCGCCGGGCTTGACATCCTGGACCATCTTCATGCCCATGTGGATGTAAGCGGGGTTGTGGCAGGCCACGAAGTCAGCCTGGTTGATGTAGTAGGGGCTGCGGATGGGCTTGTCGCCGAAACGCAGGTGGCTGATGGTCACGCCGCCGGTCTTCTTGGAGTCATACTGGAAGTATGCCTGAACATACTTGTCGGTATGGTCGCCGATGATCTTGACGGAGTTCTTGTTAGCGCCGACAGTACCGTCGCCGCCCAGACCCCAGAACTTGCACTCCTTGGTGCCAGCAGCTGCGGTGATGGGAGCGGGCTTGACTTCCGGCAGAGACAGGAAGGTGACGTCGTCGGTGATGCCCAGAGTGAAACGCTCCTTGGGCTCATCCTTCTCCAGCTCCTTGAACAGAGCGAAGATGGAGGACGGCGGGGTATCCTTGCTGCCCAGGCCGTAGCGGCCGCCGGTCAGAACGACATCGTTCATGCCAGCTTCACGCAGGGTAGCGGCAACATCCAGGTACAGGGGCTCGCCCAGTGCGCCCGGCTCCTTGGTGCGGTCCAGCACAGCCACCTTCTTGGCGGTCTTGGGCAGAACCTTCAGCAGAGAAGCGGAGACCCAGGGACGGTACAGACGGACCTTGACGATACCGACCTTCTCGCCCTTGGCGTTCAGGTAGTCGATGACCTCATCAGCAACATCGCAGATGGAGCCCATAGCCACGATCACACGGTCAGCATCGGGTGCGCCGTAGTAGTTGAACAGATCGTAGTTGGTGCCCAGCTTCTCGTTGATCTTGGCCATGTACTTCTCAACAACAGCCGGCAGAGCGTTGTAGACGCTGTTGCAGGCCTCACGATGCTGGAAGAACACGTCGCCGTTCTCGTGGGAGCCGCGCATCTTGGGGTTCTCGGGGTTCAGAGCCTTCTTGCGGAACTCCTCGACAGCCTCCATGTTGCACATTTCCTTCAGATCGGCGTAATCCCACTTCTCGATCTTCTGGTACTCATGAGAAGTACGGAAGCCATCGAAGAAGTTCAGGAAGGGAACCTTGCCCTCAATAGCTGCCAGGTGGGCAACAGGGGACAGATCCATGACTTCCTGCACGCTGCTCTCGACCAGCATTGCAAAACCGGTCTGGCGGCATGCCATGACGTCGCTGTGATCACCGAAGATGTTCAGAGACTGGGTAGCAACGGTACGAGCCGAAACATCGAACACGCAGGGCAGCTGCTCAGCAGCGATCTTGTACATGTTGGGGATCATCAGCAGCAGGCCCTGAGAAGCGGTGAAGGTGGTGGTAACAGCACCTGCACCCAGAGAGCCGTGCACGGCGCCGGCAGCGCCTGCCTCAGATTCCATCTCGACGACCTTGACCTGGTTGCCGAAGATGTTCTTCTGGCCAGCTGCGGACCACTGGTCCACAGAGTCAGCCATCGGAGAAGACGGGGTAATGGGGTAGATGGCAGCCACGTCCGTGTAGGCATACGCTACATGGGCGGCAGCGGTATTGCCATCCATAGTTTGCTTTGCTCTAGGCATTTTTCTTCCTCCATTATTCAGAATTTGGTACCTTTTGCGCGGGGCAATATGCCCCACATGGGACCGGAGAACCCCATAAAGGCACTATTGCTTGTATACTATAATAGCAAATTCCGGCCATAAAGTAAACGCAAACCGCCCAACAAACGCACCAAAAATAAAAAAAATTTTTTAGCGGTTTTGTACGTCTTTAGCGGATTAAAGTGAGCAATGGCGCGGATTTTCCGGTTTTGGGCCAGTTTGTTTTGACTGCCTTTCCAGAAATTGCAAAACCCGAATGATTTTCCCCCCAAAAACCTTCCGTTTGCTGTAGGGAACGCATTCATGCGTTCCGTTCGCTTCCCGGCAGATGCCGTCTGCCTGCGGAGCGGATGAATCCGCTCCCTACAAAAAATCGTGATGTAAAACCGTCAGCAATTTTAAATCGTTTTTCTCCCCATCTTATTATTGACAACAAACCGCTTTTTGCCGTAAACTGAAACCAGAAAACCGGCGATGCGCCGGAACAAAGGGGTAAAGGTAAATGAGTACAGTACACTATGAAAAAACACTGACCAGTGAGACCCTCTTTGAGGGCCGGGTCATCACCCTGACCAAGGACACCGCCCTGCTGGAAAACGGCAAGACTGCCACCCGCGAGGTGGTGCATCACCACGGCGGCGCCTGCATCGTGCCTTACTTTGAGGACGGCACCATCTGCATGGTGCGCCAGTTCCGCTACGCCATGCAGCAGGAGCTGTGGGAGCTGCCCGCCGGCAAACTGGAAAAGGGCGAAGACCCCTTCGAAGCCGCAAAGCGTGAGCTGGAAGAGGAATGCGGCCTGACCGCCGACAAATACGTTTCTCTGGGCGAGTTCTACCCCACGGTTGGCTACGATACCGAGATCATTTACACCTGGGTGGCTACCGGCCTGCACGAGACCCATATGCATCTGGATGATGACGAATTTCTGACCCCCGACCGTGTGCCGCTGGACAAGGCATATGAGATGGTCATGAGCGGCGAGATCAAGGACGGCAAGACCATTGCAGGCATCCTGAAGCTCAAGGCCCTGATTTCCGAGGGCAGGCTGTGAACATCCTGTACGAAGACGCTTTCATCGTCGTGCTGGACAAACCCGCGGGCCTGACCAGTGAAGAGGGGGTGCCCGCCGCGCTCCGTGAGCACTGGAACGCTCCGGACGCTTTTGTGGGCGTGGTGCATCGGCTGGACACCGGCGTGTCCGGCCTGATGGTCTTTGCAAAGACACCGAAGGCCGCAGCAGAGCTGAGCTGTCAGATCTCCCAGAGTCAGAACGCCTATGCCGTGCAGGACGGCCGGGCCGAGGGCCGGCCGGAAGCCCCGCAGTTCATCAAGCGGTATCGGGCCGTCATTGCAGGCGGGCCGGACGAAGCCCTGCCCGCCGAGGGCATCTTGCGGGACTACCTGTTCAAGGACAGCCGCAAAGGCCGGGTGTTTCCGGTCAGCCGCCCCCGCAAGGGTGTGCGGGAGGCCGTGTTGGAATATTGCATCGTAAAAACGGCGGGGGACACGAGCCTTGCCGAGATCACCCTGCACACTGGCCGCACCCATCAGATTCGGGTGCAGTTTGCATCCCGGAAGCATCCGCTTTCCGGCGACGGCAAATATGGAAGCAGAACGAAAGGGAACATTGCCCTGCAGAGCTGCGGCCTGCGGTTCCGACACCCGGACACCGGGAAACCCATGGAATTTGCCCTGCCCCTGCCGGAAGGGGACGCGTGGAAGAAGTTTTGCGAATGATGTATTTGCTTTGCAAATATGATGTTCCGCTTGCGCGGAAATGATGCGGCCGCCTATGGCGGCCATGATGTGCTCGGGACAGGCCCCTCGCAATTCTTCATGTGCCCGCAGGCACACATCATTTTGCCGTGAAGCGGCAAAACATCATTTGTCCGAAGGACAACATCATGTTTGCCCGAAGGGCAAATACATCATTTCCATTAGGTGAGAGGTATGGAACAATATAAGACCGACACTGAAATTTATACTGTGCTGGAACGGGAGATCATTGACCTGACCATCCGTCCCGGTTCTTCATTGAGCGAAAATCCGCTGTGCGCCCGGTTCGGTGCGCCCCGCACCCTGATCCGCGTGGTGCTGCAGAAACTGCAGGAAAACGGGCTGGTGAAGATCGTGCCCTACAAAGGCACCACCGTCACCCGGCTGAACCGCCGCATCGTGGACGAACTGATCTATGAGCGCACTGCCGTGGAGGCCCGTGTTCTGCGGGATTTTGCCCCCAAGTGCACCCCGGAACAGCGGGTGCTGATGCAGGAGCGGGCTGACGCTTACGCCGCCCTCGCCCGGGCGGAGCACCCGGACTTCAACCGGCTGTACGAGGTGGACCGAAAGCTCCACGAAACGTGGTTTGCCGCCATGGACAAGATGTATCTGTGGCGCACGCTGCAGAACGCCCACGCCGACTACAGCCGGTTCCGTATGCTGGACACCATGACCAGCGGCGGACTTGCCGAAGTGATCGAAGAGCACCAGAGCCTGTTGGACGCCATTGAGCGGTGCGACCTTGCCGCCTTTGAGCCGCTGGTGGAACGGCATCTCTACGGCGGCATACGGCGGCTGGGCTCAAAGCTCACCGAAGAATATGCTGACTATTTCGAGCCCGAAAAATAACCTCTGATTGTTCTATGTGGAACATTTTTTAAGAAAAGGAGATTCTCCCCCATGAGCATCACCATGAACCTCTACTATACCGGCACAAACGGCAGCGCCCGGAAATTTGCCGAGGAAATGATCTCCAGCGGCACCGTGGACGCTATCCGCGCGGAGCCGGGCAGTCTGCGGTATGAGTATTTCTTCCCGATGAACGACCCGGAAACAGTCCTGCTCATCGACAGCTGGGCCGATCAGGCGGCCATTGACGCTCACCATGCATCGCCCATGATGCAGACCATCGCTGCCCTGCGCAGCAAGTATGACCTGCACATGCGGGCAGAGCGCTATATCTCCGACGAGGGCGGCGTGCCGGAAAAAGATCAGGCATTTATCCGCAAGTGAACAATTTGAAGTGTCTCCGCTTCCGCTCTGACAATTTATAGTGGAAATATTATTTATGAAAGAAAGCCGGAAAATCTGCGGATTTTCCGGCTTTCAATTTTCACAGAAGGGGGTGTAACGGTAGAATGCATTTTCTAACGCTAACCCCTACGGCCTTACCCGTGAAAAAGTAGATCCGAAACGACCGCAGTCGTTTCGGATCTACAAATTATAAAGTATTATTCCGCTGAAGATGCCCAAAGCAAAGCGGAGGGCATTTCAAATCATTTCTTTCAGAACACATTGGAAATGAAAATCTCCAGACCAATGCCGATGAGGATGACACCGCCCAGAATGGACGCTTTGCCGGAGAGCTTCGTGCCGAACTTCTTACCGATGCGCAGGCCCGCCATGCAGATGAAGAAGGTGACCGTCGCAATGATGAGGGACGCCACCAGAGCCATCAGCCAGCCGTATTCCGAGATGGTGAAGCCCACCGAAAGGGCGTCGATGCTGGTGGCCACACCCTGCATGAACAGGGCACCGGCGCTGAGCTCAGCCGCTTCTTCGGCTTCCTCGCCCTTGATGCCCTCCACCAGCATTTTGCCGCCGATGTAGCCCAGCAGGATCAGTGCGATCCACGGGATGAACTTTTCAAAGGACGAAAACAGCTCCACGATGGTGTGAACGCACACCCAGCCGGTCATGGGCATCACGGCCTGAAAAATGCCGAAGGTGCCTGCGATCTTGACCATGGTGCCTTTGCCCATGTGCGGGTCATGCAGGCCGTTTGCCATGGACACCGAAAACGCATCCATTGCAAGGCCCACGCCCAGCAGGGCACTGTTGAGGAAAAACACAAAACTCCATTCCATATTGTCTGCCTCCTGTTGCTTAAACCAGAATTTGGGGCAATACAAAACCCGGTTCGGGGCGCGCGTGCACGTCCGAACCGGGTCAATTTTCATCATCGACTCCATGTGTACGGGTGCAGAAACTGCGCCAAAAACACATGAGTCTCGCATATTAAAGCAAGCCAGACCGGAACCAACGGTCATTATGTTGACTTGCTGCGCCCTGCAAAAGCGCTTGCTACTCCCCCACGGGTATTTGTGATTGTTTGATTATCTTATCACAAATTTTTGGAGAAGTCCAGACAAACTCACGCTTTTCTGCAAAAATTCGTTTCACAGCATATTTTACGCACAAAAACACCCCCGCAGACCGGCAAAATCGTCGGCCTGCGGGGGTGCCTTGTATCCGTCTTTCAAAACTGCATGGCCGCCGCGGGCGGCTGCATCATTTCTGCGCCAGCAGAAACATCATGCCTGAAAGACACATCATTCTTTATCCTCCGCGTCAGCTTCCGGGGTTTCGGCAGCAGAAGCTGCATCGGCAGCTTCCATCTCGGCCAGCTGCTCAGCGGTGGGTTCGTCCTCGGCCTCTGCGGCGTCGATCTTCTCGGTCTGGGCCTCGTCATCGTGGTCGGTGCGGGCCAGCACCATGACCTTGTCGTTCTCGCCCAGGCGCATCACGCGGACGCCGGAACCATAGCGGCTCTGCAGCGGGATCTCGTTGGCGTGCAGACGGATGATGATGCCCTCCTGACTGCTCAGCAGGATATCATCCACATCGTCCACGATCTTCACCGCAGCCACCTTGTCCTTGGAGGCATCATAGTTGCGGATGCCCTTGCCGCCGCGGGCGGTGATGCGGTAGGTGGCGATATCAGAGCGGCGGCCCTTGCCGTTTTCGGTGACAGTGAGCACCGTGCCGCCCTCGCGGCAGATGCACACGCCGATCACTTCATCGCCCTCAGCCAGCTTGATGGCACGCACGCCGTGGCCGCTGCGTCCCATGGGGCGGGCATCCTCTTCGTTGAAGCGGATCGCCTGACCGTTGCGGGTGGCAACGATGAGCATATCGTGGCCGGAGGTCAGGCGGGTCCATGCCAGCGCGTCGCCCTCGTTCAGGGCAATGCCGATCAGGCCGCTCTTGCGGATGTTGGCGTACTGCTCCAGCGGGGTGCGCTTGATCAGGCCCTGCTTCGTGACCATGGTCACAAAGCCGCCTTCCTTGTCCGCATTCTTACTCTGGCAGATCATGTTGGTGACCTTTTCGCCCTCAGCCAGCTGCAGCAGGTTGACGATGTTGCTGCCCTTGCTGGTGCGGCTGCCCTCGGCAATGGTGTAGCCCTTGATGCGGAACAGACGGCCTCTGTCGGTGACAAACAGCACATAATCGTGGGTGGAACCGACGAACATCTCCTGCACGATATCTTCTTCCTTGCGGGTCATGCCGGAGATACCGCGGCCGCCGCGGCGCTGTGCCTGATAGGTGGCCTTGAGCTGGCGCTTGATATAACCGGCTTCGGTCAGGGTGTAAACACACTGCTCCTCAGCGATCAGGTCTTCGATGTCCACCTCGCCGGTGACAGACTGGATCTCAGTGCGGCGCTCGTCACCGAAACGCTTCTTCATGTCCAGCAGCTCTTCCTTGACGATGGCAAGCACGCGGGCATCGTCGGCCAGAATGGCTTCCCAGTTTTCGATCTTGGCGTGCAGGCCGTTGAGCTCTTCCTCGATCTTGAGGATCTCAAGGCCGGCCAGGCGGCCCAGCTGCAGCTTGACGATCGCGTCTGCCTGCGGATCATCGAAGCCGAAGTTCTCCATGATCGCGGCTTTGGCTTCTGCCATGCCGCCCTTGCAGGCGCGGATGGTGGCGATCAGCTCGTCCACGATATCGGTGGCCTTTTTCAGGCCTTCCAGAATGTGGGCGCGCTCCTTGGCCTTTTTCAGGTCGAACTGGGTGCGGCGGCGCACCACTTCGTCCTGGAACTCGACATACTTCTGAAGCATCTGCTTCAGAGTCAGGACTTTCGGCACCTTGTGGTCGATGGCCAGCATGATGACGCCCACGGTGTCCTGCAGCTGGGTGTACTGGTACAGTTGGTTCAGGATGACCTGTGCGTTGGCGTCCTTGCGCACATCCACCACGATGCGCATGCCCTTGCGGTTGGTCTCATCGTTCAGGCCGGTGATGCCCTCGATGCGCTTTTCCTTGACGAGGTCGGCCATGTTCTCGATCAGACGGGCCTTGTTGACCATATACGGAATTTCCGTAATGACGATCTGAGTGCGGCCGTTCTTGGTCTCTTCGATGGTGGCGCGGCCGCGCAGAGTGATCTTGCCGCGGCCGGTGGCGTAGGCGGCACGGATGCCGCTGCGGCCCATGATGATGCCGGCAGTGGGGAAGTCCGGTCCCTTGATGTATTCCATCAGGCCGGGCAGGTCGATATCGGGGTTATCGATATAGGCCACGCAGCCGTCGATGACCTCGCTCAGGTTGTGGGGCGGGATGTTGGTAGCCATGCCGACTGCGATGCCCTGGCTGCCGTTGACCAGCAGATTCGGGAAGCGGCAGGGCAGAACGCTGGGCTCCTTTTTGGTCTCATCAAAGTTGGGGTCCCAGTCGATGGTGTCTTTTTCGATGTCGGTCAGCATCTCCACGGCCATGCGGCTCATGCGGGCCTCGGTGTAACGGTAAGCAGCCGGGGGATCGCCGTCCACAGAACCGAAGTTACCCTGACCATCCACCAGCGGGTAGCGCAGGGAGAAATCCTGTGCCAGACGAACCATGGCATCGTAGACCGATGCGTCACCGTGGGGGTGGTAAGAGCCCAGCACGGCACCGACGGTGTCGGCGGACTTGCGGTAAGGATGGCTGGGGTCGTTGCCGCGCTCATGCATGGTGTAAAGGATGCGGCGGTGGACAGGCTTCAGGCCGTCGCGCACATCGGGCAGGGCGCGGGACACGATGACCGACATGGAGTAGTCCAGGAATGCGGTCTCGATCTCCTTTTTGACATCGCGGATGATCTTTTTGGTTCCGCTGCCCGGTATCATCACATAATCTTCTTCCATTGTTTCCTCCGTAGGTTAAACGTCCAGATTTGCGTACTGAGCGTTGGTCTCGATAAAGCGGCGGCGGGGCTCCACCTGATCGCCCATCAGGATGGTGAAGGCTTCATCTGCCTTTTCCGCATCATCAATAGTGATCTGCACGATCACGCGGTTGTCCGGGTTCATGGTGGTCTCCCACAGCTGTTCGGGGTTCATCTCACCAAGGCCTTTATAGCGGTTCACCTTTGCGCCGGGCATCTCCTGCGAGAGCACGGCCATTTCGGCGTCGTTGTAGGCATACTTGATGGTGTTGCCCTTCTGCACCTTGAACAGCGGCGGCTGAGCAACATAGACATGGCCCTGCTCGATCAGCGGGCGCATATAGCGGAAGAAGAAGGTCAGCATCAGGGTGCAGATGTGAGAACCATCGACATCGGCATCGGCCATGATGAACACCTTGTCGTAACGCAGCTTGGAGATATCAAACTCATCGCCAATGCCGCAGCCCAGAGCCAGCACAACAGGCATCAGCTTATCGTTGCCGTAAATTTTATCGGCGCGGGCCTTTTCCACGTTCAGCATCTTGCCCCACAGCGGCAGGATAGCCTGAATGGCAGAGTCACGACCCATCTTTGCGGAACCGCCTGCAGAATCGCCCTCGACGATGAAGATCTCAGTCTTGGAGGGGTCTTTCTCGCGGCAGTCCGCCAGCTTGCCGGGCATGCGGCTGGTCTCCAGCGCGCTCTTGCGGCGCACCAGCTCGCGGGCCTTCTTTGCGGCGGCGCGGGCGCGGGCAGCCTGCGTGGCCTTTTCGAAGATGGCCTTTGCCACGCCGGGGTTCTCCTCAAAAAACTCCATCAGCTTGGAATAGACCATGTTGGACACGAGGGTGCGGATCTCGGTGTTGCCCAGCTTTGCCTTGGTCTGGCCTTCGAACTCAGCCTCCTGCAGCTTGACCGAGATGACGCAGATCAGGCCTTCGCGGACGTCTGCGCCGGACAGGTTGTCGTCCTTGTCCTTCAGCAGGCCATGGCTGCGGCCATAATCGTTGAACACGCGGGTCAGGCTGGCTTTGAAGCCTTCCTCATGGGTGCCGCCGTCCGGGGTGTTGACGTTGTTTGCAAAGCTCAGCAGCAGCTCATTGTAGCTGGAGTTGTACTGCAGAGCGATCTCGGCCATGCCGCGGTCAGTCTGGCCCTTGAGGTAGATGACGTTGGGGTGCAGCACGTCCAGCTTGCGCTTTTCGCCCAGATAGGTGACGAAGCTCTTGATGCCGCCCTCGTAGCACATGACCTCAGTGCGGTAGCAGGGGTCGCCCTCCTTGCCGTCTTCCAGCACAGGAGTGTACATCTCGCGCTCGTCGGTCAGGGTGATCTTGACGCCGGCGTTCAGGAAGCTCTCCTCACGCAGGCGCTTTTCCAGCGTGTCGAAGTCATAAACGGTGGTGTCCCTGAACATCTCCGGATCGGGCTTGAAGGTGACGCGGGTGCCGGTGACGCTGCTGTCCACGGTGCCGATGCACTTCAGAGGGCCGTCCGGGTCGCCGCGGCGGAAGGTCTGCTCATACTCGTGGCCGTCGCGGCGGACATTGACCGTCAGCCACTCAGAGCAGGCGTTGACGACCGAAGCACCGACGCCGTGCAGGCCGCCGGCCACCTTGTAGCCGGAGTTCTCGCCGCCGAACTTGCCGCCGGCGTGCAGGATGGTGTAGACAACGGTGACAGCGGGCAGGCCGGTGTCTGCCTGAATGTCCACGGGGATGCCGCGGCCATTATCCGTGACCTGAATGATGTTGTCCTTCAGGATCTTGACCTCGATGTGGTCGCAGTAGCCTGCCAGAGCCTCATCGATGGCGTTGTCCACGATCTCGTAGACCAGATGGTGCAGGCCCCGTTCGCCGGTGGAACCGATATACATGCCGGGGCGCTTGCGGACAGCCTCCAGACCTTTCAGGACCTGGATCTCGCTGGCGTTATACTCGTGGTCGGTAGCGGTTTCGGCATTTGTGCTGGTGATGATTTCTTCTGCCATTTCCTTTCTCCCTTTGTTTGTTTTTTCGTATAGTTTTGTCGATCTATCGTAAAAGCAGAGCGTTTTCAGCTCTGCCGTTTGGCTTATCACTCGATCATCTTTTCCGCTCTGCGCCGCATGGCGGCAGGGGACAGCTCGGAAAGATAGACCGTATCCACCACAGCCCCGTCCGCCAGAACATAGCTCTGGGGCAGCTCGTCGGACAGGCTGACGACCGCCCCGTTCTTTTGAGCGTAGTTCAGGAACTCCCGCCCCCGCGGGGTGATGGTGGTGGTTTCCAGATTGAAGATGCCGATGATGTCGCGGTCATTGATGACGTAATCCCGGCCCAGATGAATATACATACAGTATTTTCCTCATTCTGGCATTTCATGCATATTTTTGTATTTATGCATGTGCTTTCAGATGAACTTTTGCATCATTTTTCATGCTTTGCTCAGCACGCCGCCATCCATGCGGTAGACCTCACCGTCCGTTTTCAGGAAGGCCGTGTCATCGCAGTTGGTGACGAAGGTCTGCTTTTCCTTCATGCGGGTGAGCAGATACTGCTTGCGGCCGTCGTCCAGCTCACTGAGCACATCGTCCAGCAAAAGCACCGGGTGTTCCCCGGTGATGCGTGCCGCAGCGGCTGCCTCGGCCATTTTCAGGCTCAGCACCACGCTGCGCTGCTGTCCCTGGCTGGCAAACACCCGGGCGGGCTGGTCATCCAGCATGAGCTCCAGATCTTCCCTGTGGATGCCGCAAAGGCTCTGGCCCGCCCGCAGCTCTTCGTTCTGGCGCTGCTTTAAAAGATCGGCAAGGCCGCCCGGCTCAAACTGAGCCGCATAGCGCAGGGACATGCGCTCCGCCCCATGGGAAAGCTCCGCGTAGTTGGCACAGGCCAGCGGCCCCAGCAGGGCAAGATATTCCCGCCGGCGCTTCTGGATGGCCTCGCCCTGCGCTGCAAGGTCTACGTTCAGCACTTCCAGCATGGCGCATTTTTCTGCATAGGGACGCTCTATTCCATTTACAGAATGGCGCAGCAGCGCATTTTTCTGCTGCAAAATCCGCACATAGCGGCGGTAAGTGGCAAGATAGCCGGGGTACAGCTGGCACAGGGCCGCGTCCAGAAACCTGCGCCGCCCCTCGGGTGCACCCTTGACAAGGCTCAGATGGCCGGGGTCGAATACCACAGCCGGGAAGCTGCCCGCAAGGCCGGAGGCCCGTTTGGGCTGTGCTCCGTTCAGCGATGCATACCGGCCGGGCCGCTGAGAATCCGGTGTGCCCACCGTGATGCGTACATTTGCGGGTTCATCCGGCTCCTGATCTTCCTGCCGGGTGCGCTGAGTGACCGCTTCCAGCACCGCAAACGTTTCTCCGCGGCGCACAAGCTCGGCATCCTTGCCGCCCCGGAAGCTCTTGCCGCCGGTGAGCAGCCAGATGGCTTCCAGAAGGTTCGTCTTGCCCTGGCCGTTGTTGCCGCAGATGACGGTCAGCTCCCGGCCGGGTTCCAGCTCTGCCGAAACGATGTTGCGGTAATTCGTGACTTTCAGTGAAAGCAGACGCATTTACTGGCCCTGCCCGACTTCCACGGTCTGGCCGTCCAGCTCCACGACGTCACCGGCGCGGCACTTTTTGCCCCGCATGGTGCACACTTCGCCGTTCACCTTCACGGCACCGCCCTGCACCAGCTCTTTGGCTTCGCCGCCGGTCTCGCACAGGCCTGCATATTTCAGCAGGGCATCCAGCTTGATAAATTCCGTATGAATGAGAATTTTCTGCATAAATTTTCCCTCTTAATCGTTCTTGAAGCGCACCGGCAGCACCAGATACAGGAAATCATTGCCCTCGGCAGGCAGCACCTTCACCGGGCTCAGGGGGCCGCTGATCTCCATGCGGACTTTCTCGGTGCGGGCATTGCGCAGGGCATCCAGCAGATAGCGGTTGTTGAAGCCGATCTCCACCTCTTCGCCCTCGCAGTCGGCGTTGAATTCGTCCACCACGCGGCCAAGGTTGGTCTGGCAGCGCACGACGACTCTACCCTCTGTAAAGGAAATGCGGAGGGGATTTTTTAAACGCTCTGTAATAATCAGAGAAGCACGCTCAATGGTCTCGATGAACTCCTTGGTGTCGATGGTCACCCGGGTGCGGCTTCCGTTGGGGATGACGTTGTGATAGTTCAGGAATTCGCCCTCGATCAGGCGGCTCATGATGGTGTAGCCTGCCATCATGAACACCACATAGCGGCGGTTGGCGCTGATGTGCACCGGCTCCTCGTCATCGTTGGGCAGCAGATGGGCTACTTCGGTCATGGTCTTGCTGGGCACGATGATGCGGATATCCTTCACGGCCTGCACCGGACGCTCCACGATGGCCAGACGGTAGCCGTCCAGTGCCACGACGGTCAGTTTGTCCGGGGTGATCTCAAACAGCTCGCCGGTGTGGGCGGGTTTCTTTTCGTCCTGGCTGACTGCATAAATCGTGCGTTCGATCATATCTTTCAGCACACCGGTCTTGATGGTCAGGGTCTCTTCCGCGCCGGTGTTGGGCAGCTCAGGGAAGTCGTTGGCCGGCATGGACTGGATCTCGAACTGGGCCACACCGCTCTGGATGGTGGTCTTTCCGTTTTCTGCGGAGGTGATGGTGATCTGGCCTGCCGGCATCCGGCTGATCATGCTGCTGAGCAGCTTGGCGTTCAGCACGATCTCACCGGCTTCCTTGACGTTGGCCTCAATGGTGGTCACGATGCCCATTTCCAAGTCGTAGCCGGTGAGGGTGAGCTGGAAACCTTCGGCTTTCAGCAGGATGCCTTCCAGCACGGGGATGGCAGAACGCATGGTGACTGCTTTGGAAACACCGTCAATGGCGGCGTTCAGAAGGACTTTATCGCATACGATGTTCAAATTGGATTCGCTCCTTTGTTTTCCCGGCTTTTGATGTTGTCTGGATTTGATGAGCAGTCTCAAAACCGGCTTTTCTTTATTGAACTTGTTGTAGTATTCGTAGTAGGGAGTGGGGAACTTGTGGAAAACTCGGAAAAGCCCTGATGGGATGCGGTGCTTTCGGTTTCCACCGGATTGTGAATGTGATGTGGAGGAAATGTTGAATCGTGGGGAAGCGGGAGCCTTTCAACATGCCATGTGGAGAACGGAGGTTGAATGTTGAAAACTCTGTGGAAAGTGTGGAAAGGTTTCTGTTTTTACCACAAGATATGGGCTCATTTTCCCCGATTTCCTCCGGTTTTTCCCCATATTTTGGGGTTTGAGCCTGAAATGAGTATGACTTTTGCGTCAATTTCTGTCGTCAGGCCTTCACGTTTTTGATGATGTCGCTGACGGTCTCCCGCAGGTGCTGGTCGTTTTTCATGTCGCGCTCCATGGTCTTCAGGGAGTAAACGATGGTGGAATGGTCGCGGCCCGAGAATTCACGGCCGATCTCTTCCATGCTCATGCCGGTGACTTCGCGCAGGATGTAGATGGCCACACGGCGGGCGGAGGCAACGTTGGCGTTGCGCTTGGTGCCGCGGATGTCGGCGGGGGAGACGTTGAAGGTGCGGGACACCTCGCCGATGATCTTCTCGATGGTCACGGGCACCGGCTGGGTCTCATTGAGGATGTCCTTGATGGCATTCTGCGCCACGCTGATGACCGGCTGGATGCCCTCCAGCATGTAGTAGGCGTTCAGCTTCTTAACGGCGCCCTCCAGCTGGCGGATGTTGTTTTTCAGGTGGTTAGCGATGAACTCGGCCACATCCTCGGGCAGATCGAGGTGGAGCAGCTCCGCCTTGCGTTTGACGATGGCCACGCGGGTCTCGAAATCCGGCGGCTGAACATCGGCGGTCAGGCCCCACTCGAAACGGGTGCGCAGGCGCTCTTCCAGGCTCTTGATCTCCTTGGCCGGGCGATCCGATGCGATGACGATCTGCTTGTGGGCGTCGTGCAGGGAGTTGAAGGTGTGGAAGAACTCCTCCTGTGTGGACTCCTTGCCGGCGATGAACTGGATATCGTCCACCAGCAGAAGGTCGGCCACGCGGTACTTCATGCGGAAGTCCTCGGTGCTGCCGGCGCGGATGGCGGCGATCAGCTCATTGGTGAACTGCTCGCAGGTGACGTACATGATGACGAAGTCGGGGTGGGTGCGTTTGATCTCGGTCTGGATGGCCGTCAGCAGATGGGTCTTGCCAAGGCCCGAGCCGCCGTAGATGAACAGCGGATTGTAGGCACCGGAGGGGTTGGCAGCAACAGCCTGCGCAGCAGCGAACGCAAACTGGTTGGACGGGCCCTTGATGAAGTTCTCGAAGGTGAACTCGTAGTTGCCCTGCGGGGAAGCGGGGTTCGCTTCGTACTGCTGGGCCAGCACCACTTCGTGAGGCGGGGTGCTGGGCACCACCAGCGTGATGTCCACGTCGAAGCCCAGCACGGTCTTGAAGGCCTCCTTGAGCAGGCCGAGATAGCGGTCGGTGACGATCTTGCAGATGAAGTCGTTGCGCACCGACAGGGTGATGTGGCTGGAGTCCTCAAAGCTGATGGGCTCCAACCCGTCGATATAGAGATTATAGGTCGGCTCAGCCATCTGCGTTTTGCAGTACGCCTGCGCGGCCTCTAAAACGTCCTTAAAAGAATCCATAAAACATCCACTCCGTTAAAGTTTTCAACAATGCTGCTGATACGCAGTTAGTATACCACAAAAACCTCTGTGAGTCCATATTTCTATAATGTAATTTATAATACATAAAAAAAGCCCCTTTGCGGGGGTTGTGGCAGGGCCGGATCAGGGCCACAATATCTTGTGGGTCTCGAGTTTTCCACGGCAGAATGGTGAAAAAGTTGAAAATCTTTTCACAGAAAAATCTGCAAAAAGTTTGCAGGAAAGCGAAAAAAATGCTTGACAGAACGCCATACTATGCGATATACTGTTGAATTGCAAGCCTGTCCCCAATTTGGGACCACATCAGACCCCACACCGGGGACGAGTTTTTACGGAGGATACAACCATGAAGAGAACTTTTCAGCCCAAGAAGCGTCAGCGCAAGGAAGTTCATGGCTTTCTGACCCGCATGAGCACCAAGAACGGCCGCAAGGTCATCAATGCTCGCCGTGCAAAGGGCCGCAAGAGCCTGACTGTCTGATCTTTCACTTGAAGGGAAGATCCGGCGCAGAAATGAATATGCGCACAAAAGACCGCTGATATTGGATTGGCGGTCTTATTTTTTTTGAAAACTGAAAGAATTTTCGTAAAAATGCCCGCATGGGCTTTCAAAGTCGAAAATTTTTTGATATACTGACCTAAGAGTGCACCTTTGTGTACTCCCCAGAACGGAAAGGAGGCGCGGAACCATGCGCTATCGTCCCATCCGCCGCAACAGCGAGTTTGGCAGAGTGTATGCCCGCGGCAAGTCCTACGTCAATCAGGCACTGGTGCTCTATGTGCTCAAGACCCGGAGCAAGAAGACCCGGGTGGGGCTGACCGCCACCAAAAAGATCGGCCACGCCGTGCAGCGCAACCGCGCCCGCCGCGTGATGAAGGCGGCCATCGATGAGCATCTGGACTACAACATCGGCGGCTATGATCTGGTGTTCGTGGCCCGGGGCATGACCCCGCGGCTGAAAAGCTGGCAGCTGAGCAGCATCGTGGCAAAGCTGTTTGCCCAGGCTGGCCTGCCGGACAAGGCAAAGCGGCCGGACGCTCCGCCGCCTGCCACGGTGCCTCCGGCCCGCAGGGCGAAGCCGGAACCCCGGGCATGACAAAGCTGCAGATGCTCTGCAGGCGCGCATTGTGCGTGCCTATCCGGGTGTATCAGCACACGCTCAGCCCTTGGATCGGCCGCAGCTGCCGTTTTACGCCCAGCTGCAGCAACTACACCATGCAGGCCATCCTGACGCATGGGTGCATCAAGGGCATCCTGCTGGGGGCCTGGCGCATCGCCCGCTGCAACCCGCTGGGCAAATGGGGCTTTGACCCGGTGCCGGAAGCGGGAAAGTGGACGAACCCGAAACGGGTGCTTTACCCCTCGAAGCTGTTTTCCACCAGACACAAAACAAAAGTGGAAAAGTAAAGTCTTTGCCCAGCAGGCCATCAGGAAGCTTTCCACGCAAATGCTTCGGGCCATTCCATCGCCCGCCCTACTGCCTGCGGCAGCAGGGTCCCACCCCAGCGGATCATTTGCTTTGGAAACTTCCTGCCGTCCTGCTGGGGCAGATGCAGCTTCTCTTTACGGCCCCACCCGTGAAAAAGCAAATTCGAAAAGCCCGCAGGCTTTTCGGATTTGCGAATATAAAAATAGTTTTCCGCTGATATTGTCAGAGCGAAGCGGAGACAATTCCCAATCAATCTGCTTCTTGTGACGCGGTGCACTGTGGGCGGCGTGTCCTACGATAAAAAATAACAAGTCCCGCGCCACAGGCGGGGCAGAATGGACAAAGGTATGAACTTCTTTTACATCCTGAGCGGTCCTCTCGGCTATGTCATGGAGTGGATCTACAAGCTGCTCCCGAGCTATGGCTGGGACATCATCCTCTTCACGCTGCTCATCAACATCGTCAAGATCCCCCTGCAGCTGAGCCAGCAGAAGAGCATGGCAAAAATGTCTGCTTTCCAGCCGATGATGCAGGAGATCCAGACCAAGTACAAGGACAAGCCTGAAAAGCAGCAGGAGGAAATGCTCAAGCTGCAGCAGGACTATGGCTACAACCCCACTGCAGGCTGCGTGCCCATGCTGCTGAACTTTCTGGTGATGTTCGGTGTCATCGGCGTCGTCTACAACCCCCTGCAGCGCATTTTCCACATCAGCGCCGCTGCCCTGACCGCTGCCGGTGAGGCCCTGACCGCTTCCGGTGTCAGCTTCACTGCCATCACCCGCGACACCACCATCATTTCTCAGCTGGTGGCGGGCGGCAACAGCGCTCTGGCCGGCTGCTTCACCGCTGAGCAGATCGCCATCATCACCGAGTTCAGCCAGCACATGACCTTCCTGGGCATCGACCTGACCCGCGTGCCGAAGATCGGCCTGTCTCTGGACATCGTACTGCCGCTGCTGTCGGTCATCACCATGTTCCTGTCCACCCACATCAGCATGAAGGCCAGCGGCCAGCAGATGCAGGGCAGCATGAAGCTGACCATGTACATGATGCCGCTGATGTACCTGTTCTTCTGCTTCACCTATCCTCTGGCATTCTCTCTGTACTACGTCATTTCCAACATCGTCATGACTGTGCAGACTCAGGTCATGCGCAAGGTCTATGACCCCGAGAAGATGCGCAAGGAAGTGGAAGCGGAGATCGCCGCAAAGAAAAAGCAGGAAAAGCGCGGTGTGAAGAACACCACCGTCAAGGTCACCGATCCCAAGACCGGCAAGACCACGGAGAAGAACCTTTCCGCCAGCGAGATGAACAAGCGTCGTCTGGAGTATGCCCGCCAGCTGGATGCTGAGCGCTACAAGGACGAGCGCACGGTGCCGCTGAGCGAGCTGAACAAGCAGGACAAAGAATAAGGAGGAAAAACGGTTATGATCCGTAAGCAGGAAGCGACCGGCAAGACGGTCGATGAAGCCCGCGCAAAAGCCTGCGCTCTGCTGGGCGTGCAGGCCGATGATCTGAATGTCAGCTGTGAAGTGCTGGAAATGCCCCAGAAGACTGGTTTTCTGGGCCTGAAGACGACCCCCGCCAAGGTGTGCGTGAGCGTGGAAGAGCCGGATGCTCCGGCAGCTGCTCCCGCCGCACCGGCTGTGGAAGAAAAGAAGCCGGAACCTGTGCAGGAGCCGGTCGTTGAGGCCGCTCCGGTGGAGAAAGCTCCTGTGCAGACTGCCGTGGAAGCACAGCCCGAAGCAAAGGCAGAACAGCCTGCCGCTCCCGCTGCCGAAGCTGCTCCTGCCGAGCAGCCTGCTGCAGAGGAAGAGGAGGCCGAAGTTCCCATCGTCATTGAAGAGAACGCCAAGGTCAAGGCTGCGGTGGACTACCTGAGCGAGGTCATCCGTCTGATGGGCGTGGAGAATGTCACCTTCAGCGCAGTGCAGAAGGGCGAGGCCACCATCATCCGTTTGGATGGCGAAAAGCTGGGTGCCCTCATCGGCCGCCGCGGCGAGACCATGGAGAGCCTGTCCTATCTGGCAAGCCTTGTGGCCAACCGTCTGGAAGGCGACTACATCAAGCTGGGCTTGGATGTGGCCGGCTACCGCGACAAGCGTGAAAGCGACCTGACCGCTCTGGCACAGCGCATCGGCAACAAGGTGCGCAAGACCGGCCGCAGCTTCGCCATGGAGCCCATGAACCCCTACGAGCGCCGCATCATCCACTCTGCCATCAGCAAGATGGAGGGTGTGCGCAGCGAGAGCAAGGGTGAGGGCCGTGACCGCCGTGTGGTCATCTACTCCACTGCACCCGATGCACAGACCGAGAACACTTACGGCGAGCGCCGTCCCCGCGGCGGACGCGGCGGCAATGGCCGCCGTCCCGGCGGAAACCGCAATGGCGGCTATCGCGGCGGAAACCGTGGTGGTGAGCATGGCGGCCGCAGCAATGGCGGCTACCGTGGAAACCGCAGCGGCGCACCCCGCGGCCCGCGCCCGTCCAGCGTGCCGGAGCGCACCTATGCGCCCCGCGACGCAGAGAGCGCCGCACCGGTGGCACCCAAGCGCACCGAGCGCGTGGATGATTTTGCAGATTTTAGCTTCGGCAAGATCGAGATTTGATAAAGTAAATCGCAAGGAGCCTTTCGCGGCAAGCGAAAGGCTCCTTTTTTATATTTTACCCAAACCTGACCGGAAGATGGTTTCGACCTCGGCCCCAAAACTGTTATACTGAGCCTGTCAAAAGTCATTCTTCTCCAAGATTTGGAGAACTTGTCGGTTTTTAAGAGAAATTTTTCTCTTAAATGGCAATTGTAAAACAATTGTAAAAGGCTTTATACTGTAGTCAAGAGTGCTCTGTTCGTGAGGAACAGACAGGATAACGGAAAAGAGAGGTAATCATTATGGCTCAGAACAAGATCTCCCGCCGCAGCTTCCTGCGCGGCGCAGGCGCATCTGCCACCATCGCCGCCGCCAGCTGCATGGCCCCCTCTGCTGCAGCATGTGACATCAAGTCCCTGTGGAGCATGGACCTGCAGATCCTTGCCACCAGCGACACCCACGGCAAGTTCGACCCATGGGATTATGCTGCCAACAAGGAAGATGCTTCCGGCAGTGTGGCACAGCAGGCCACGGCCATCAAGCAGTGCCGCACCAGAAACACGCTGGTCGTGGACGCAGGCGATACCATTCAGGCAAACTCCGCAGAGCTGTTCCTGAATGACGATGTGCACCCCATGATCGCTGCCATGAACGCCATTGGCTACGATGTATGGACCACTGGCAACCATGAGTACAACTACGGCATGGACGTGGTGAAGAAGGTCATCGGCCAGCAGAAGGCCAAGACCCTGACCGGCAATGTCTACGCTCCGGACGGCACCCCGCTGGCAGATGGCTACACCATCATCCAGAAGGGCACCGTCAAAATCGGCGTCATCGGCATGGTCACCCCCAACATCACCCGCTGGGATGCCAAGAATCTGGAGGGCTGGACCGTCACCAACCCCGTGGACGAGAGCCGCAAGATCATCGATAAGATCAAGGATCAGGTGGACGTTCTGATCGGCGTCATGCACATGGACACCGAGAACGAGTACGGCGTCTATGGCTCCGGCGTCACCGATCTGGCAAATGCCTGCCCTGAGTTCGACGTCATCGTCGGCGGCCACGGCCACAAGAGCATCCCCAACATGATGATCAACAACGTGCTGGTGGTGGAGAACAAGAACGCCGGCGCAACCCTGTCCGAGATCCACGTTTATCTGGAGCGCCAGCTGGACGGCAAGTGGAAGGTGGTCAACCGCACTTCCGAGAACCTGCTCATCAAGGACTATGCACCCGATCCCGAGCTGACCGAGCTGCTGGCTTCCTACGATACCCGCGCCAAGGAAGACGCTGTGACCCCCATCGGCGAGCTGAAGGGCGGCGATCTGGCACCCGAAAATGAGATCGACTGCCTGCCGCAGGCCATGATCCAGGATACTGCTCTGCTGGACTTCATCAACGAAGTGCAGATGTACTACACCGGTGCGCAGGTCTCCGCAACCGCGCTGACCTCTATGACCTCCCAGATGCGCGAGGGCACCATCCGCAAGTGCGACATGGCCAGCATCTACACCTACCAGAACACCCTGTACAAGCTGCAGATGACCGGCGAACAGCTGCGCCGCTTCATGGAGTGGTCTGCCGCCTTCTTCAAGACCTGGCAGCCGGGTGATGTGACCATCGCCTTCGATCCCTCTGTGCGCTACTACCTGTACGATGCCTTTGAGGGCGTCAGCTACGATCTGGACATCTCCGAAGAGCCGGGCCACCGCATCAAGAACCTCAAGTGGCCGGACGGCAAGGCTGTGAAGGACACCGACACCTTTGTTGTCGCTGTGAACAACTACCGCGCCACCACCCAGCTGCTGGCTGCTGCGGACATCTTCCTGCCGGGCGAGGAACTGCCGAAGCTGCTGGAGATCGACGTGCGCGGCGATGTGGGCGGCGTCCGCGAGCTGCTGGGCGAGTACATCCGCACCGTCAAGGGCGGCACCATCGAGCCGCATGTGAACAACAACTGGAAGATCATCGGCAACAACTGGAAAGCCGCTGACCATGAGAAGGCTGTGCAGCTGCTGCGCGAGGGCAAGCTGAAGCTCAACGAGAATGCAGATTCCCGCACGCTTCCGGGCAAGGCCATCACCACGGCAGATCTGGCATCCGTATAAGTCAAAACGATTTTGTAAGATCAGAACGACGGGGTTCTCCGCACAGGCGGGGAACCCCGTTTTTGCGTGAAACAGGGCGGATTTTCAACCTTTTCCCGGGAAAAGGTTGAAAAAGCAGTATCATTCCGTTGAATTTCGTGGTACAATAAAAATGTATTGGTATCTTTTTTGAGGAAAGAAAGATGCCATGATCTTGCAGAAAGAAGGCGGACCGCGTTGAACCGTATCCAGAAGCTCCTGTATTATGGTGGACTGGACCTGCAGGATTACAGGGACTGTCAGCCGGAGATCGGTGAGGAAAACCGCAGCAAGCTGCATGTTTATCTGAACATGGCTGCCGGATTTCTGTTTGCCATCACCTGCCTGTCGGGCGGGGTCAGCGTGCTGCGGGAGCGCAGCCTGTTTTACGGCATTACATTCATCATCTGCTCCGGCCTGCGTCTGGTGGACATGATGTTCCCGGAAAAAAACGGACTGTTTCTGCGGTGGCTGATGTATGCCTTTGCAGCCATGCTGTATGTGCTGGGCATTGCGGAAGCGGTGCGTGCACCGGAAGAACTCTCGGTCACCTTCATCGCTTTTTTGCTGGCGGTTCCGCTTTTGTTCGTCATGCCGCCCATCCAGCACATTGCCAATGTGCTGCTGTTTGACGGAATTTTCACTGTGATGATGGCCGTTTTTGAGAACGG
The DNA here is from genome assembly GCA_963615785.1 of Oxalobacter sp. Classification (GTDB taxonomy): domain Bacteria; phylum Bacillota; class Clostridia; order Oscillospirales; family Ruminococcaceae; genus Faecalibacterium. The sequence continues at coordinate 70,941 of CAVEID010000008.1, forward strand.
GCGCACCATGACGGTGGACATCGTCAATGCGGTGTTTTTCGGCGTGATCTCCTGCATCATCTCCACTTTCACCATGATCACCATGTATCAGAACGCGATCTCCCAGAGAAAAATGCGCGAGATCGCCAGTTTCGATATCCTCACGGGCATGAAGAACCGCAATGCCTTTGAGAGAGAACGGGATGACTGGGCCTCCCGCTGCGAGGTGTCCCTGAGCTGCATCTATGTGGATGTGAACGGCCTGCACGATTTGAACAACAGTGAAGGCCACGACAGGGGCGACCGGATGCTGCAGGTGGTGGCGCTGGAAATGCGGGAAGTGTTTGGCAAAAACAACTGCTACCGCATCGGCGGCGACGAGTTTGTGGCCTATGTGACAGACTGGCAGGACCCGGCGGTGCGCAAATGGGTGGAGGATTTTGTCGCTATCGTGGGCAAGGCCGGCTATTCTGTTGCTGTGGGCGTTGCCACAGCGAGTGCCGGCGGCATCGATGTGGGGATGCTGTGCCGCAAGGCGGAAAAGCGGATGTATCTCGACAAAGAAGAACATTACCGCGTCCTGAGACAGCAGGGACGCTGAAAGGAAAATCATGCAGGAAACGACCATTGCAGCGATCGCAACAGCTCCGGGGGCCGGCGGCATTGCCGTGGTGCGGCTTTCTGGTGCGGAAAGCTATGAGGTGGCGGCGCGGGTGTTCCGCCCGGCCAATGCCGCAAAAAAAGTGCAGGATGCCAGGGGCTATACGGCTCTGTTCGGGCACTTTGTGGAAGGGGAGGACGCCTTTGATGAGGGGGTCGCCCTGTTTTTCCGCGCACCTCACAGCTACACCGGCGAGGACGTGGTGGAGCTTTCCTGCCATGGCGGCAATGCAGTGGCCCGGCGGCTGGTGGAAGCCTGCTTTGCGGCGGGAGCACAGCCTGCGGCACCCGGCGAGTATACCCGCCGCGCATTCCTGAACGGAAAGCTGGGCCTGACGCAGGCGGAAGCTGTGATGGATCTGATCTCTGCCGACGGCCGGCAGGGTGCGGCACTGGCCAATGCAGCCCTGAGCGGAGCACTGGCAAAGAAGATCAATGCCCAGAAAGATGAGCTCACCGCCATTCAGGCCCATCTGGCGGCCTGGGTGGATTTCCCCGAAGAGGATGTCCCGGAACTGGACACGGCCCATCTGCACAGCGTGCTGGACGGCGTGCAGGCGGAACTGAACGGGCTCATCAACAACTATCAGGCGGACACTGTCCTGCGGGAAGGCGTGGACTGCGCCATTCTGGGCCGGCCCAACGCGGGCAAGTCCACGCTGCTCAATCTGCTGGCCGGGTTCGACCGGGCCATCGTGACCCCGGTGGCGGGCACCACCCGCGATGTGGTGGAACAGGCGGTGCAGCTGGGGGACATCCGGCTGAACCTGTTTGACACAGCCGGTCTGCGGGAAACGGAAGACGCCATTGAAGCTGAGGGCATCCGCCGCAGCTGGAAGAAGCTGGAAGAGGCGGGGCTGATCCTGGCTGTGTTCGACGGCTCTGAGCCGCCCACCCGGGAAGATATGGAGCTGGCCCGCCGCTGTGCCGGACGCCCGGCCATTGCGCTGGTGAACAAGGAAGACCGGCCCACTCAGTTTGACGCGGAGATCATTGCGCCTTATTTTGCCATGGTCATTCCGGTCTGCTGCAGGGAAGAGGGGAGCCGGAAAGTGATCGCGGCGGCTGTGGCCCGCCTGCTGGGCACCAGCCAGATCGACCCCCACGCCGCCAGCCTTTCGGGCCAGCGGCAGCTTGCCGCCGCCCTGCGGGCACGGGATGCCGTGGCCGCAGCGCTGGACGCCGCCGAGGGCGGCTTCGGGCTGGACGCCGTGTCGGTGTGCGTGGACGATGCGCTGGATGCTCTGTGTGAGCTGACCGGCGAAAACGCATCGGAAGCCGTCATCGAGCAGGTGTTCGAACGATTCTGCGTGGGAAAGTGAGAGCGCAAATATAAAAATAATTATTCTGCCGATATTGTCAGAGCGAAGCGGAGACAAATTCTAAATCGTTGTTTTGTAGTAATAGAGGGAACCCGAGAAAGTTATGAACCACTTAGGAGATTATGACGTCATCGTCATCGGTGCCGGCCATGCCGGCATTGAAGCGGCCCACGCCGCCGCGACGCTGGGCGCAAAAACGGCTGTGTTCACCATGAGCCTGGATGCCATCGGCAATATGCCCTGCAATCCCAGCATCGGCGGCACGGCAAAAGGCACGTTGGTACGCGAATTGGATGCTCTGGGCGGTGTGATGGGCCTGGCCGCAGACGCCACCTATCTGCAGAGCCGGATGCTCAACAAGGGCAAGGGCCCGGCGGTGCATGCCCTGCGCGTCCAGACCGACCGCAAGCGCTACCATGAATATATGAAGCATGCCCTCGAGCTGACGCCCGGCCTTGCCATCCATCAGGCGGAGGTGGTGGGCATCGAGGTAGAGAATGGCCGTGTGAAGGGCGTTGTCACTCAGCTGAACGGTGAGTACAGCGCCAAGTGTGTGGTCATTGCCACCGGAACGAACCTTGGCGGCAAGATTTTTGTCGGTGATGCGTGGTATGCATCCGGCCCGGACGGAATGCACGCCGCCAACGCCCTGACCGAAAGCCTGAAAGAGGCGGGCCTGCCTTTGCGCCGGTTCAAGACCGGCACACCGGCCCGTGTGCATCGCCGCAGCATCGACTTTTCCAAGCTGGAGTGTCAGCCCGGCGACCCGGACAGCGAACTGCAGCCATTCAGTTTTATGACTGACGCCCCCATGCACAACAAGGTGGAGTGTTGGATCGCCTACACGAACCCGGAGACCCACAAGATCATTCTGGACAACATCCAGCGCAGCCCGCTGTACGGCGGCATGATCGAGGGCGTAGGCCCGCGCTACTGCCCGTCCATTGAGGACAAGGTGGTGCGTTTTGCAGGCAAAGACCGTCACCCCATCTTTGTGGAGCCCTGCGGCGAGAACACGGAGGAAATGTATCTGCAGGGCGCGTCCAGCAGCCTGCCGGAAGATGTGCAGAACGCCTTCTACCGCAGCATCAAGGGCTTCGAGAATATTGAGATCATGCGCCCGGCCTATGCCATCGAGTACGACTGCGTAGACCCCACCAGTCTGGAAGCTACGCTGGAAAGCAAGGTGGTTCGCGGCCTGTATGGTGCGGGGCAGTTCAACGGCACATCCGGCTACGAGGAAGCTGCGGCACAGGGCCTGCTGGCCGGCCTGAACGCCGCCTGCAGCGCACTGGGTGAAGAACAGCTCATCCTGCCGCGCCACACCAGCTATCTTGGCACGCTGGTGGACGATCTGGTCACCAAAGGCGTCATGGACCCCTACCGCATGATGACCAGCCGCAGCGAGTACCGCCTGACCCTGCGTCAGGACAACGCCGACCAGCGTCTGACCCCCATCGGCAGGGAATATGGCCTTGTGCAGGATGACCGCTGGGCAAAGTACCAGCACACCCAGAGCATTCTGGAAGCGGAGCGCCGCCGCCTGCACGAAACGCATCTGCGCACGGCAGACCTGCGTGCAGCCATGGAAGCAGCGGGTCTTGCTCCGGCTGCAGAGGGCGGCATCGCCGAAGAACTGCTGCGCCGCCCGGAGATCAGCTATCCGCTGCTGGCAGGCGTCATCGGCTGGGGAGAGGAGATCACTCCCATGCTGGCCGAACGGCTGGAAACCGAGATCAAGTACGCAGGCTATATTGCCCGGCAGGACCGCATGATAAAAGATGTGGCTCGCCACGAAAAGACCCTGATCCCGGAAGACTTTGAATACGCCGACCTGACCAGCCTGACGCTGGAAGCCCGCGAAAAGCTGGCCCGCATCCGGCCCAAGAACCTTGGCCAGGCAGGCCGCATCCCCGGCGTGTCGCCGTCGGATGTGGCACAGCTGAGCATTGCGTTGGCGGCAAGGAAATAAGGGAAGATTTATCGGCAGGGCGGCGGGGAGTTTCCAAAGCAAATGATCCGCTGGGGTGGGACCCTGTTGCCCGTAGGGCAATAGGGCGGGCGATGGAATGGCCCGAAGCATTTGCGTGGAAACTCCCAGTCGCTCTGCGGACAAAGATGTTGCTTCCCGTTACGCCCCCTCCCGTGAAAAAGCAAATCAGGAAAATCCGCAGATTTTCCTGATTTGCAAAATTAAAAAATAATTTTTCAGCTGAATATGCCCAGAGTGAAACGGAGGGCATTCTAAATCGTTTATCTCAAGAAAGAAGCTGTGACCAATGGAAGAACTAAAGCTTTACGAGGGTCGTCCCGCTGACTGCACCGGGCGGCTGGAAAAAGAGATCCGCACCTATGATTTTCTGGATAAGCTCGGCATTCCGTACTGGCGCACCGACCATGGCTGGATGAAAGCCGACACCATGGAAGACTGCCACATCATCGATGCCTGCCTGAACGCTACGGTCTGCAAGAACCTGTTCCTCTGCAACCGGCAGAAGACGAACTTCTACCTGCTCATGATGCCCGGTGACAAGCCCTTCAAGACCAAAGAGCTCTCTCATCAGCTGGGCATTGCCCGCCTGAGCTTTGCGTCGCCGGAGGACATGGAGCAGTATCTGGACTGCACGCCCGGCTCTTCCTCCATTATGGGCCTGATGAACGACCCGGAAAATCACGTTCAGCTTTTGATGGACGAGGACGTGAAAGCAGGGGAGTGCCTCGGCTGCCACCCTTGCATCAACACCTCTTCACTCAAACTCCGCACAGTGGATGTGCTGGAAAAGTTCCTGCCCGCCGTGCACCACGAGCCTGTTTTTGTGCACCTGACCGGAGAATAAGAGAAAGGATATCCTCATGATCGATAAACAGCGCCTTGCAGAAAAATGTTCCACATGGAACATCGAGCTCACCGGCACACAGCTGGATCAACTGGACGCCTTTGCCCAGATCCTTGTGGACTACAACCAGAAGGTCAATCTGACCGCCATCACTGACCCCGAGGGCATTGAGGACAAGCACTTCCTCGACAGCCTGCTCTTCGCCAGCCAGCCGGAAGTGGCCGGACGCATGGTGGACGTGGGCGCGGGTGCAGGTTTCCCGGGCATCGTGACCAAGATCTACAAGCCTGACCTGGAGCTGACCCTGATGGAGCCCACCGGCAAGCGCGTGGAATTTCTGAAGTACGCCTGCGCCCAGCTGGGCCTGACCGGCGTGGAATTCGCCAAGGAGCGCGCCGAGGAAGCCGCACGCAAGGTGTGGCGTGAGCAGTTCGATCTGGCCTCCGCCCGCGCCGTCGCCGCCCTGCCCATGCTGGCCGAATACTGCCTGCCGCTGGTAAAGGTGGGCGGAAACTTTCTGGCCATGAAGGGCTCTTCCGGCGAGGAAGAACTGGCCGCAGCCCGTGGTGCTATCCGGAAGCTGGGCGGCGAATACAAGGAGACACGCACTCTCCACCTGCCGGGCGGCGACACCCGCACCCTGATCCTGTGCAAAAAGATTTCGCAGACTCCGACGGCCTACCCCAGAAACGGCGGAAAAATCGCAAAAAGTCCGCTGAAATAACGAAGCATCGAACAGAAAATGCAAGACCCTGCCGAACGAAATTTCTGGCAGGGTCTTTCTTTGTGTGGTACACTGAGCCTGAACCTGATTTTCCACACTTTCCCGGGAAAATGTGGAAAACAAAGTCATTCGATTTAAGAAAGGGGCAGTGCATCCATGTTTGAACGCAGAAAACAGGCGGGGAAAATTTATTTCCTGCCCATCGATCAGATCCGTCCATCGCCGTTTCAGGCCCGGAAAGAGTTCAGCGAGCAGGAGCTTGCCGCGCTGGCGCAGAGCATCCGGGAGAACGGCCTGCTGCAGCCTGTCTCGGTGCGGAAAACGTCGGACGGCGGCTATGAACTGGTAGCGGGGGAGCGGCGGCTCCGTGCCTGCAGGCTGGCGAAGATGACCACCATCCCGGCCATCCTCTGCGCCTACGCCGACGAGCAGACTGCCGCACTGGGCCTGCTGGAAAATATCCAGCGTGCAGACCTGAACCCCTTTGAGCAGGCACAGGGGCTGAAAGATGTGATGGTGCTGTGGGACTGCACGCAGGCCGAAGCGGCCAAGCGGCTGGGCATGGCACAGCCTACCTTCGCCAACAAACTGCGCCTTTTGCAGCTGAACGCCGACCAGCGGCAGTTCGTGCTGGACAACAACCTCACCGAGCGCCACGCCCGGGCGGTGCTGCGTCTGCCGGAGAACCGCCGCAGCGAAGCCCTCATCAACATCGCCAAGCGGCGGCTCAATGCCCGCCAGACCGACCTTTACATTGAACAGATGCTGAACACTCCCGCAAAGGGGAGACACCGCATCTCCATGGTCAAGGATGTGCGCATTTTTGTGAACACCATCGACCATGCCATCCGCCTGATGACGGACAATGGCGTGCCCGCCACGGCTCACAGGGAAGAGAAGGATGGATATATCGAGTATACGGTGCGCATCCCCACCGCCGCTGCAGAACGCTGAAAATGTTCCATGTGGAACAAGGAGACACTTCCCGTGCAGAGAGTGGGCGAGTGACGAAAGACTAATGGCTTTTGTGAAAGGCATCACCGCCGGAAATTACTCTTTTGCACGCACAAAAGAGTACCAGAAAAGCGCCCGCTGCTTTCGAAGCGCGGGAGGGACGGGTTGCGGCACCCTGCATCTGCGTCGTGCCTTGGGCGGCACTCGCATCTTGCAGGCCGCGGTCCCAACAACTCCTCCCTGTATCCGCCACTGGCGGCGGTCGTCGCCGTTGCAAATTAAGGGCTGCTCGCCCTTAATAATCCCAAAGCAGTAGGCTTCACCCCAAAAAGCTGGAGATTCCCGCCTGTTCGGCGTGAAGATCTCTTAACCGCTTTTTGGGAGTTTCGCCGATTGGAAGTCGCTGCGCGACGCTGTAAGGTGACAGCAGCATATGCAGTTGACTGTTACGGCTCTTCCTGTGAAAAAGCAATCTGGAAATGACCGCAGTCATTTCCAGATTGCAAATAATAGAATAATATTTCCGCTGAATATGCCCGGAGCGAAAGCCGGAGGGCATTCAAAACCGGAATTTTCAGTGCCTTTTGATTGTAAAATACGGAAAAACCCGCACAAAAACGCTTGAAAGCGGTTCAAAAACCAATCGGGATGTGCTATACTAAGAATCAAGGTGCCTGTCCGGGTGGGAAAACGGCGGGCATGACTGCGAATGTTCCATGTGGAACAACTCTTTTCCCGGAAGGAAGAAACGTGCGTGGCAAAAATTGTAGCAATCGCAAACCAGAAGGGCGGCGTGGGAAAAACCACCACCGCTGTGAACCTTTCGTCCTGTGTGGCGGCTCTGGGCAAACGGGTGCTGATCGTGGATCTTGACCCGCAGGGCAACACCACCACCGGCTACGGCATCCCGAAGCGCAGCGTGGAGAAGGGAACCTATGAGATCCTCATCGGCAGCGCCCGGGCTTCGGAAGCCATCCGCAAGACCGAATACCGCACCGACGTGATCGGCTCCAACACCCGTCTGGCAGGTGCCAGCCTTGAGATGATCGACATTCCCAACCGCGAAAGCCGCCTGCGCAGGGCGCTGGCAGAGGTGCAGAAAGATTACGACTTCATTTTCATCGACTGCCCGCCCAGCCTGGATCTGCTCACCCTGAACGGCCTGAGCGCCTGCGACAGTGTGCTCATCCCGGTGCAGTGCGAGTATTACGCGCTGGAAGGTTTGTCCGAGCTCATCAGCACCTTGAAAACGATCCGTAAGAAGTATAATCCTTATCTGGACATTGAGGGCGTGGTGTTCACCATGTTCTCGCTGCGCTACAACCTGACCATTCAGGTGGTGGAGCAGGTGCAGAAGTATTTCGGCCACAAGGTGTATGAGACCACTATCCCGCGCTCCATCCGCATTTCGGAAGCGCCCAGCTACGGCCAGCCCATCAACTTCTATGAGCCGAAGGGCAAGGGCAGTGAAGCGTACATGGATCTGGCAATCGAGTTCGTCAAGCGCAATCGTCCCCATGAGCCGAAGAAGACCCGGGGCAGACAGGCGCCCGCCGCAGAGCCGGCGAAAAACGCTCTGGAAGACTAAAGCACAGGGGGAACAGGAATGGCAAGAGGAAAAGGAGGGCTTGGCCGAGGGCTGGACAGTCTGTTTGAAGACGCAGCACCGGTTTTTGAGTCCGACGCAAAAGTAGAAACACTGCCCCTGCGCGAGATCGAACCCGATCCCGGCCAGCCGCGCAAGACCTTTGATGAACAGGCGCTTGGAGAGCTGGCGGCAAGCATTGCGGAGCACGGCCTGCTGCAGCCCATCGCTGTGCGGCCTCAGCCCCGGGGCGGCTACAGCATCGTGGCAGGCGAGCGCCGCTGGCGCGCCTGCCGCATGGCGGGCCTGAACGAAGTGCCTGTGGTGGTGAAGGATGTCTCCGATGAGCAGGCTATGGAGCTGGCTCTGGTGGAAAACCTGCAGCGCGAAGATCTGGACCCGGTGGAAGAAGCTGCCGGCATCCGGGAACTGATGACCCGCTGCAGCCTGACGCAGGAGCAGGCGGCACAGAAGCTGGGCAAAAGCCGCAGTGCACTGGCCAACAGCCTGCGCCTGCTGAACCTGCCGGAAAATGTGCTGGAACTGCTGAAAAGCGGCTTCATCAACATCGGCCACGCAAAGGTGATTCTGGGCCTGCCCACGCCGGAGCTGCAGGAGCAGGCGGCGCAGATCATTGCGGACAATCAGCTGAATGTCCGCCAGGCCGAGGCTCTTTGCAAGAAACTGGCAAAGCCTGCCAAAGAGCCGAAGGAACCGGAACCCCGCGGAACATTGCCGGTGGAAGTGGAAGAGAGCCTGAAGCAGGCACTGGGCAGTGAGGTCAATGTGGCCTACCATGGAGGCAAAGGCAAGCTGACCGTTCATTTCTACTCGGACGAACAGCTGAAGGCGTTCGCCAATCTGCTGGGACAGTATCAGACCGAACAATAACGCGATCCAAGACGGGCGACCGTCTTTGAACGGCACAGGGGAGAGGATCTTCTGTGCGAACCGAAATAGAGCAAGGAGAGTAAATCATGCTTGATATCAAATTTGTCCGTGAAAACCCGGACGCTGTCAAGGAAAACATCAAGAAGAAATTTCAGGATGCAAAGCTCCCGCTGGTGGATGAGGTCATCGAGAAAGATGCCAAGTACCGCGTATGCCTGAAAGAAGTGGAGTCCCTGAAGGCTGCCCGCAACAAGCTGAGCAAGGCCAACGGCCCTCTGTTCGGCCAGCTGAAGAAGTGCGACGACGAAGCCAAGAAGGCTGAGCTGCAGGCTCAGATCGATGCCAACAACGCCGCTGTCAAGGCTGACGCCGACAAGATGGCTGAGCTGGAGAAGGAAGAAGAGACTCTGGCTGCACGCATTCAGGAGATCATGTACACCATTCCTCAGATGATCGACCCCAGCGTGCCCATCGGCCCGGACGACAGCTATAACGTGGAAGCACAGCGCTTTGGTGAGCCTGTGGTGCCCGATTTCCCCATTCCGTACCACACCGAGATCATGGAAAGCTTTGACGGCATTGATATGGACGCTGCAGGCCGTGTGGCCGGCAACGGTTTCTATTATCTGCTGGGCAATATCGCCCGTCTGCACGAGGCTGTTCTGGCTTACGCCCGCGACTTCATGATCAACAAGGGCTTCACTTATGTGATCCCTCCCTTCATGATGCACGGCAACGTGGTGCAGGGCGTCATGTCCTTCCCTGAGATGGACGCTATGATGTACAAGATCGAGGGCGAGGATCTGTATCTGATCGGCACCAGTGAGCACACCATGATCGGCCGTTTCATCGACCAGACTCTGGATGAGGCCACTCTGCCCCTAACCCTGACTTCCTACAGCCCCTGCTTCCGCAAGGAAAAGGGCGCTCACGGCATCGAGGAGCGCGGCATCTACCGCATCCATCAGTTCGAGAAGCAGGAGATGATCGTTGTCTGCCGCCCCGAGGAGAGCGCCGACTGGTACGAGAAGCTGTGGAAGAACTCTGTTGAACTGTTCCGCAGCATGGAGATCCCGGTGCGTCAGCTGAACTGCTGCTCCGGCGACCTGGCTGACCTGAAGGTCAAGAGCTGCGACATTGAGGCTTGGAGCCCCCGCCAGCAGAAGTACTTCGAGGTCTGCTCCTGCTCCAACCTGGGCGATGCACAGGCACGCCGCCTGCACATCCGCGTGAAGGGCAAGGATGGCAAGAGCTATCTGGCTCACACCCTGAACAACACCTGCGTGGCACCTCCGCGTATGCTGATCGCCTTCCTGGAGAACCACCTGCAGGCAGACGGCACTGTCACCATCCCCGAAGTGCTGCAGCCGTATATGGGCGGCCTGAAGGTCATGGTCCCCACCCACAAGAAGGGCTGAGGATGACTCGGGCTTTTCCACAAAGCTGAAAGAATAAGTTGAAAATCCCGCTTTCTGTGTGCGCAGGAAGCGGGATTTTTGCGTAGCTGCGCTTGTAATTTTGAAGATGCGAAAAAATATGATTTTTTTAAAAATATGTGTTGACAAAAGGGGTATCTGTGGGTATAATAATAAAGCACCGTTCAAGTGCAACGAATATGTGGCGGTATAGCTCAGTTGGCTAGAGCATTCGGTTCATACCCGAAGTGTCACCGGTTCAAATCCAGTTACCGCTACCACTTTTACAGAGTTTCGCTAAGATATGGGGGACGGTCGTTCGCAACAGTGAACGATGGAAGTCGGAGGTTTTAGCGAAGCTCTGTATTTCTAAGGCCCGTTGGTCAAGCGGTTAAGACACGGCCCTTTCACGGCTGTAACATGGGTTCGATTCCCGTACGGGTCATAAAAACGCCTTTGTGCTTTCGCACAAGGGCGTTTTTTATTTGACCCGTACGGGAATCGAACAGGGCGGCGGTGCGTAAGCACCGTAACCAAAGCCCCGGTGGGGCTTTGGTTAGCCCGCGGGTCCCAACGGCTAGGAATGTCTACCGTGGTTGCTGCTGACAGAGCATTCGCTCGGGGCGTTTTTTATTTGACCCGTACGGGAATCGAACAGCACGGCCCTGCGAAGCAGGGTAAGCAATCAGCCCAGTGGGCTGTTGCTTAGTGCGCGGGTCCCACCGCCTAGGAATGTCAAAAGGGGAAGATGCTGCTTTGACCCGTACGGGAATCGAACAGGGCGGCGGTGCGTAAGCACCGTAACCAAAGCCCCAGTGGGGCTTTGGTTAGCCCGCGGGTTCCAACGACTAGGAACGCCAAAAGGGGAAGTCTTTCTCAAAGAAGGAGCTTTTGGCAGAGCGGAAAATGCCGAGCATCTGATGGCAAACCAAACAGTGATCTATATTTATCTCCACCTGTCCGAAATGTTTTCGGGCGGGTGTTTTTATTTTCTGCTCCAAAACGTTCCAAACCGAAACGTTTTCGTCAAAAGCGAAAATATATCTAAAATTATTGCTCGTTTTTCTAAAAAATGTGTATTGTTTGTTTGTAAAATTTACGTTACAATAAACATAAGTTCAATTTAGAATGGGCGGAAATGGGGATTTTTTGATCCGGTTTCTGCTCAAATAACAAGTATGGGCTGTCAAGGGGGACGGTGACGCCGGTCTTTTCTGCGGAAGACGCGGCACAGGCTTTCTCCCAAAATGGCCGCTGCTTAGAACGGGAGGATGTCAATGGAAGTCTTTTTGCAAGCACTGGTCAACGGAATCCTGCTGGGCGGTTTCTACTCCCTGATGGGTATGGGACAGAACATCATCTTCGGCGTCATGAACATCGTCAACTTCTGCCATGGCGAAATGCTGATGGTTGGCATGTACATCACCTATGTTCTGTATACTTATTTCGGCGTGGACCCCTATGTGGCCCTTCCTATTGTCGCAGTGCTCATGTTCGGTCTGGGTGCGCTGATCCAGTCCACCCTCATCACCCCTTCGCTCAAGACCAAGAGCTTCACGAACCTGTTGTTCCTGACGGTCGGTCTGGGCCTGCTGCTGACCAACGGCGCGCTGGTGATCTTCGGCTCTACTTATTATAAGATCATCACCCCGTATTCGCAGACCTACATCCCGCTGGGCCCGGTCACAATCGCACTGCCCCGCCTGATCAGCTTCCTGATCCTGATCGTGGTGGCCATCGCGCTGTTCGCATTCCTCAAGTATTCCACCACCGGCAAGCAGATCCGCGCCGTGTCGCAGAACCCCGTCGGTGCTGAGGTGGTTGGCATCAACGTCAAGAAGATCTACATCCTGACCTATGGCCTGGGCGTGGCTCTGGCCGGCATCGCCGGTTCTCTGCTGACCCAGTTCTACACCATCTACCCCACCGCAGGCGCAAGCTTCGGTTTCCGCGCCCTGATCGTCGTGGTCGTGGGCGGCCTGGGCTCCATCCCCGGTGCGTTCTTCGCCGGCATTTTCCTGGGCCTGCTGGAGCAGATGAGTGCGTTGTTCATCAGCCCGTCCTACAGTGATATGATCGTGTTCGTCACCTTCATTATCATTCTGGTCGTGCGTCAGGTCATGATTCTGAGGAGGCGATAAGATGGATACCAGAAAAGCAGTCAAAACCTATCACCGCAATCTGGCGATCATCCTTGCAATTATTGTCGCCATCTTCGCAGCGATCCCTCTGGTCGTTACAAAACCTTACATCATCAATATTTTTGTTTTGACTTTCTATATGTCCACCCTGTCCATGGCGTGGAACATTCTGGGCGGCATCACCGGCCAGAACTCTCTGGGTCTGGCCGCGTATATGGGCCTGGGTGCCTATGTGTGCTGTCTGGTGGTCACAAAGACGGGCATGAACCCCTGGGTGGCCGCTCTGCTGGATATGGCAGTGGTCGGCATCGTGGCAGGCGTCATTTTCTTCCCCAGCCTGATCCTGCGCGGCCCCTATTTCACGCTGGTGTCCATTGCATTTGCTGAGTCCATCCGTCAGTTCATCATCAACTCGGAGTTCTTTGGCCGTGCATCCGGTGTGGGCCTGCCCTTCGGCAAGGACTCCTTCGCACAGTTCCGCTTCACCAGCAAGGTGCCGTATTATTACGTTGGCTTCGTCATGATGGTGGGTGTCTACCTCATCATGAAAAAGATCGGCCGCTCCAAGCTGGGCTTTGCCCTGCGCACCATCCGTGAGGATGAGGACGCCGCTGCGGCCATCGGCATCAACCCCACCAAATACAAGGTCATTGCCGTTGTCATCTCGGCTGTCATCGCCGGCATGGTCGGCTTCTTCTACGCCAGCTACATCCGCTACATCGACCCGGATATCATGATCCAGTCCAAGTCCACTGAGATCGTCCTGCCGGCAGTCGTCGGCGGGGCAGCCTACATCGAAGGCCCGCTGATCGGCGGCCTGATCATGATCCCGCTGAGCGAGCTGCTGCGTGCAAATTTCGCCGCCATCCTGCCCGGCATCAACATGCTGATGTATGCCATCGTGCTGATCGTGGTCATCCGCTTCCGCCCCACCGGCATTCTGGGCTGGTACATGAACTCCAAGTTCAAGGCCTTCATTGATGAAAAGATCCTCAAAAAGCCGTCTGTGGACGTGCTGGAAGAGTATGAGCTGATGGCAGACAAGGGAGGGAAGTAATCATGGCAGAAAAGCCTATTATTGAAGTCCAGGGCCTGACCAAACGGTTCAAAGGTCTGACCGCCGTGCATGATGTTTCCTTCGCGGTGGAAAAAGGCTCCATCACCGGCATGATCGGCCCCAACGGTGCAGGCAAGTCCACCACCTTCAACATGATCTGCGGCTATTATCCGCCCACCGAAGGCAAGATCTTCTACAACGGTGAGGATATCACCAACAAAAAGGCCTATGAATACACCAACATGAAGATCGCCCGCACCTTCCAGATCATGAAGCCCCTGAAGAACCTGAGCGTGCTGGACAATGTGACGGCTGCGGCTTACTTCGGCCACGCCGCCGCAAAGAATGAGAAAGAGGCCAGGGAGCGCGCCATGGAAGTGCTGCACTTCACCGGCCTGTACGAAAAGCGCCATGTCATTTCCAAGGACATGGGCACTCCTGACCAGAAGCGTCTGGAAATGGCAAGAGCCCTTGCCACCAAGCCTGAGGTGCTGTTCCTCGATGAGAACATGGCCGGCCTGAACCCCGCTGAGACCGAGGAGGCTATCCAGCTGATCCGCAAGATCAACGAATCCGGTGTGACCATCCTGCTGATCGAGCACATCATGAAAGCCGTCGTCAGCCTGTGCGAGAAGGTCATCGTCCTGCATCACGGCGAGAAGATCGCCGAGGGCACGCCCGAGCAGGTCATGAACGACCCGTATGTCATGGAGGTGTATCTGGGCACCAAAAAGGAGGGCGCAAGTGCTTAAAGTTGAAGGATTGAATGCCGGTTACGGCTCTGTGAACATCCTGTGGGACATCGGCTTTGAGGTCAAGGACGGCGAGATCGTCGCCATTCTGGGCTCCAACGGTGCCGGCAAGACCACAATGGTGCGCACCATCACAGGCATGGTCAAGGCAAGCTCCGGCAAGGTAGAGTTCAACGGAGAAGACCTCTCCGGCAAAAGCTCCCGCGTGATTCTGGACAGCGGCATTGTGCAGGTGCCGGAAGGCCGGCAGCTCTTCACGGAGATGACCGTGCTGGAAAATCTGGAGCTGGGTGCTTTCAACAAAGAAACAAAGGCACACTTTGCAGAAAATCTGGAAAAGTGCTACAACTGGTTCCCCAAGCTGCGTGAACGCGCAAAGCAGGCTGCCGGCACCCTGTCCGGCGGCGAGCAGCAGATGGTGGCCGTGGCCCGTGCACTGATCGGCATGCCCAAGCTGCTGATTTTGGACGAGCCTTCTCTGGGCCTTGCCCCCAACATCGTGGACGACATTCTGGAAGTGGCCAAGACCATGGTGAAGAATGACGGCATCTCGGTGCTGCTGGTGGAGCAGGACATCACCAAAGCCCTTGCAGCGGCAGACCGCGGCTATGTCATCGAGAATGGCCGCGTGGCACTGGAAGGCACCGCCGCCGAGCTGTCGGCAAACGAGCACGTCAAGAAGGCGTACCTCGGCATCTGATCGGAAACTGGATGTCCGGCGGGTGCTATTCACACGGCACAGCCGGGCGTCTCGGATAAAAAAGCTGTTTTTACAAACAGAACTGGAGGACAATTATGAAAAAGATCTCTCGCAGAAGCTTCCTGAAGGCATCCGCTGTTCTGGGCGGCGCAGCAGCCCTGACCGCATGCGGCGGCGGTTCTTCCGCTTCCACCAGCACTGCTCCCGCAGCATCCGGCAGCACCGCAGCTTCCGGTGCGGCAGCTCCTTCTGGTGACACCATCAAGATCGGCACCATCTACGCCATGTCCGGCGGCAACGCAGCCATTGGCGAGAACATCCTGCGCGGCATCGACTTCGCAGTGGATGAGATCAACAAGGCTGGCGGCGTCAACGGCCAGATGCTGGAAGTCGTCCGCGGCGACCACGCAGGCGATGCAGCTACCGGCAAGTCCGAGGCAGAGCGCCTGATCACTCAGGAAGGCGTCAATGTCATTATGGGCTGCCATATGTCCGTCGTCACCGAGGTCGTGGCTCAGGTCTGCCAGCAGTACGGCATCCCCATGATCACCGCTATCTCCACTCTGGACCGCCTGACCGACGAGGATCACAAGGACTACGACTACTTCTTCCGTCTGTGCCCGCTGAACTCCGTCTACGTCGAAGATATGCTGAAATATCTGCAGGACTCCAAGGAGCAGACCGGCAACGAGATCAAGAAGGTCGCTATCTTCACCGATAAGGCAGCTATCGGCCAGGAGCTGATCCGCTGCGTCAACCTGTTTGCACCCGACTACGGTCTGGATGTTGTGGCCGAAGTGGACTACAGCTCCAACGCAACCGACCTGTCCTCTCAGGTCCTGGCTCTGAAGCAGGCTGACCCGGACGCCATCCTGTGCGACTCCTACATCGGCGACGCAACTCTGTTCGTCCAGACCCTGAAGGAGCAGAACTACAAGCCCAAGATGATCGTCGCAAAGGCAAACGGCTTCACCGATGCATCCTTCATCCCCAACCTGGGTGCATCTGCAAACGGCGTGGCTTCTGTCGTCGAGTTCAACTCCGACCTGACCAACGGTGTCGAGATCAACGAAGACTTCAAGAAGGTCTACAACGTCAACATGAACGGCCACTCTGCTGAGTCCTACACCGTCGTATGGCTGTTCAAGGCTGCGATTGAGAAGGCAGGCTCCACCGACGGCGCAGCCATCCGCGACGCTCTGGCAACGCTGACCATTGACGGTTCCTTCGACGGCGGCCGCAAGATCGTTCTGCCGTACTCCAAGATCGAGTTCAGCCCCGAGTACGAGATCGGCGGCGTGAAGCACTATCGTGACAACACCTATGCTTCTGTCGCTATCGCACAGGTGCAGGATCAGGAGTGGAAGACCGTGTGGCCCTTCGAGTTCGCTTCCTCCAAGATCCAGGATGTCACTCTGGCATAAGCAGGGGAACACCAAAGAACACAGCAGGCGAGCCGCCCATTGGGCGGCTCGCCTTTTTGCATGGTTTTGATTTGAAATTGTCTCCGCTCCGCTCTGACAATATCAGCGGAAGTGTTATTTTTTATTTGCATTTCGGCAAAGCCTGCGGGCTTTGCCGAAATGCTTTTTCACGAAATGTGTTGCGGAGGTCAGCAGTATCTTTACCACTGACTCCCTGTGGAAGTATCCGAGGCACGATGTCTGCTGATGCATATGATAATTTGCCTGTGCAAAGTGATGTGTGTTGCGGTGCATGAACCTTCTCAGTCAATACTGGACGGCATCGTCAGCTCTCCCAAAGGGATAACTTTTGCGGTGCACGCAAAGTTATCGAGCGAATGCGAGACGGAAAGGACTTGTTGCCTAAACAGCGATTTCCGCTGCGCGAATGCTCCCGCAGGGAGCCAGCGCAGCAAGATGCAGCTTCCCGCCACGACTTCATCCCGTGAAAAAGCAGCTCAGGAAAATCCGCAGATTTTTCTGAGCTGCAAATATAAAAATAATTTTTCCGCTGAATATGCCCAGAGTGAAACGGAGGGCATTCTAAATCGTCAGCCCTTCTGGATATAAGTAAAAATATCCTCCGGCACCGCCGCCAGGGCATCCGCCCCGGCAGCGGTCAGCTCTGCGCGGCCCCGGAAGCCCCACAGAGCCCCCATGGCGGGCAGACCGGCATTGTGCCCGGTGAGGATATCCACGTCGCTGTCGCCCACGAAAAGGGTCGCAGAGCGGCTTGCGCCGATCTCGTCCATCAGAGCATAGAGCCCGGCGGGGTCGGGCTTAGTGGGCACGCCCGGGCGACTGCCCCGCACGGCGTCGAAGCGACCCGCGCCGAAGTAGTGCTCGATGATCTTTCCGCACAGCGGGTCGGCCTTGTTGGAGAACACCGCGCACTGGATGCCGTTTGCCCGCAGCTTGTCCAGCAGCTCCGGAATACCGGGATAGGGGGCCGTTTTGTCCTCCTTGTGGGCGTCATACCGGGCGGTGAACTCGGCCAGCGTGGCTGCCAGCTGTTCCGGCGTGCGGGCATTTTCCGGGGAAAAGCGCTCCACCAGTTTGGGGATGCCGTTGCCCACCATGTGCTTGAACTGTTCCACCGTGAAGGTGGGCCAGCCATGATGTTCGCACACCCAGTTGCCGGCATCGGCGAGGTCGTCAATGGTGTTCAGCAGGGTGCCGTCCAGATCGAATAAAACCGTTTTTATCACAGAAAAAGACTCCTTACAGATCCATAAAAGAAATGTCCTGGCAGCGCACGCTCCGCACCTTTTTGCGGACGCCGCCGGGGAAGATCAGGGACAGGTTGGTGCGCCGCGCCGCCGCCGCCCAGGGCGACTGCAGGGCCGTCAGGGCGGGAGCGGGGCAGAAAATGCAGATGTCGTGCAGGTGGAACCCGTGCTGGATGCGCAGGGTGATGTGCCCGTCCCGCAGCCAGATGCCCTCCCGGCGGTAGCCCACAGCGGCTCCGGCCAGAAAAGCCGCAAAGACAGCAGTCAGCACCAGCAGAGGGACTGTGAGCGCGGGCAGTGTGTAGCGGGACACGGCGGTCAGCAGCAGGCACAGCCCGCAGGGGATGCCTGCATATACAAAGAATGCCGGGATGCTGCGGCCTGCCGTGTTCACGGGTTCATCCGGCGGCAGAACGAACCCGGGCAGAAGCTCCTGCAGAAAGCCGCCGTCCTCCCGCCACACCAGCAGCGGGATCTCCGGCTGGCAGCGGCTGGCCGTGACGAACACCGGGCTGTAATGCAAAGCCCATGTGGCGGGGGAACGCCGAACATCTGCATAGCTTAAATGGCGCAGCTGCACCCGCATCTCGTATTTGTGCAAAAAGCCGCCCCGGGTCCCCAGCTGGGTGTCGGTGCGCCACACGGTATAGTGAGCTGCATGCGCTGCGCTGCGGGCCAGGCTTGCGCAGAACAGCACTCCGCCCAGCACCAGCAGCCATGCCGTGCCCATGGGGAGCCACCGCGCTGCCCAGGCTGCGATCTTGTTCAGGTGAGAGAAAGCCACGGTCTGGGCGTCCGGCGCATAGGGTTCACTCTGCCGGATGGCCAGCATCAGCAAAGCAAGGGTGGACAGGCTGTTGGCCCCCAGCACCGCAAAGGCCAGTTTTTCGCCGCCATGAGGTGTGTGGGCCACCGCGTCGCCCATGGGCATCATGCGGTCGGCCAGAAGCTTTGCGTCCTGCCGGGTGAGCATCAGCGTGATGCTGCGTTTCTGCCCGGCGGGATAAAGAACCACCTGACTGGCGTCGGCCAGCCGGTAGAGCAGCGGGCGTTCAATGGTCAGTGCCGCCAGCTGGTCGGCCCGCAGAGTGCGGTCCAGCCGCACACCCAGCCGCCAGCGGATGCGCAGCATGCCTTGTTCGTCCACCTGCCAGCGGCTGGCGTGGAGCGCGGCAGCGCTGACCAGCGTGAGGGCTGCGAACAGGAAAAAATCCTGCACCAGCGCCGTCCACAGGGCTTCCCAGTTGCGCTGGAACAGCACCTGCACCAGCGGGATCAGGTAGACCAGAATGGTCTTGCGCAGAAAATGCAGCACCGCGAAAGGGTGGAAGCCGCGTTCCGTCATGGACTGTCCTCCGTCAGGGCATCGGTCAGGGCATCGGTCAGGGCCTGCGCCTGCTGCGCGGGAACGCCCGGCAGAAACAGCTGCACGCCCGGCCCCCGCACGATCAGCAGGCTGCTGCCCGCCATCCAGAGCAGCGGCGTGCGCAGGGTCCACACACCGGTCACTGCCCGGCGGGGCAGCTGCCGGGCCAGCGGAACTGCGATCCCGGACTGCACCACGAGGTTCTGGCAGGTGAGAAACGCAGCAAAGCTGCAGCTGCGCACCCACACTTCAAACACCAGCGCGGCCCAAAGGGCGCAAAACACACACCCGGCAGGGATGCTCTGCCAGAACACAAAGGGGGCGCAGACCAGCCCGGGCACACCGGCCCAGACGCAGAGCACCGCCCGCGCCCGGGGCGGGATGACAAGCGCAGTGCGCAGCAGCTCACGCTCTGTCATTTGTCGGAGAGGCCCCAGGCATCCATCAGCAGATGCAGAGTGTCGTCCTGGGTCAGGCAGAGGATGCGGTCCCACGGCAGCAGGGTAGTGCTGCCGTGAGGGATGATGAACTCCGCGTCGCGGGTGATGCACACCAGAATGGCGTTGCCCGGCATGGGGATGTCTTTCACGGCCTGCCCGGCGAACTGGAAGTTCTCCGGCAACAGGATCTCGTTCAGGCTGGCTGTGCCGCCGCCCAGCGAGAGCAGCTGGCGGATGGTGTCCGTCTCGATCTCCCGCTCAAGAATGTGGCTCAGGTTGTCGGTGCCGCACACCACGGTGTCCACGCCCAGCGTGTGCAGCAACTCGCGGTTTTTGGGGTTGGAAGCCCGGGCCACCGTGCGGTCCACGCCGAACTCCCGCTTGGCGATCTGGCAGGCCACAAGGTTGTCTTCATCTGCGCCGGTCACGGCCACAAATGCGTCGCAGCTGGCAACGTCGGCCGTGCGCATGGTGTCGAAGCTGATGGCGTCGCCGCAGATCACCGGGATGTCCAGCGAATCGGCCAGAGAGCGGCAGAGCATTTCCTGCGGCTCAATAATGGTGACCTTGTGGCGGTGGGCCAGCAGGCTTTGGGCCAGATACATGCCCACTTTGCCGCCGCCTGCAATACAAACTTTCATATCGTTACCTCATTCTACAGAAAGGAATCAAAAATCACTTTGCCAGCGCACGGAACACCGACTGTTCGGTGAGCACAGTGGGGCAGATGGTGTCGATCTCATAGGCCTTGTGGTAGAGCACCTGCAGGTGGGGGTCGGACACACGGCAGATGACCTTTTCCCGGCGGAAGATGCTCTTGGCGATCTGTGCGGCCATCAGGTTCACCGAGTCGTCCTCGCTGACGGCAGCCACGGCGTCGCAGTTTTCAATGCCGCCCTGCCGCAGGATGTCCGGGTCGGTGGGGTCGCCCACCAGTGCCGTGCCGCCAAAACGGTAGTCGTCAAAGGCGTCCAGCCGTTTGAGCTGTTCGGGGTCCTTCTCGATCAGGGAGATGTCGTGGCCGATGTGCTCCAGATCGCGGATGAGGGATGCACCGACCTGATCGCAGCCGATCACCAGAATGTTCATGAAAGCTCACCTCATTGTAAAAAGATAAAAGGAGTTTAAACTCTGTTTTAATTTCTGCGTAAAATGAAAAGCAGAAAGCCTTGTGTTCAGTATATCACATTTCCAGGCGCAGTTACAGCCTGCGGGGCCGGAAACGAATGTGTAAAAATTTCGCATTCTGCGTGCGCGGGCTGTCATAGTATGGTATACTGGGTGAAACAAGTCAACACGCGCTTTGCGCGACAGGAGGGGTTTTTACGTTTTTTGAGATCATCAAAGCGATCCTGATGGGCATTGTGGAGGGCATCACTGAGTGGCTGCCCATCTCGTCCACCGGACATATGATCCTGCTGGAGCAGATCATCAAGTTCCATGCAAGCGAAGAGTTCATGTCCATGTTCCGCGTGGTCATCCAGCTGGGTGCCATCATGGCGGTGGTGGTGCTGTTCTGGGGCAAGCTGTGGCCCTTCGGGATGCGGCAGGGCAAGGTCATCTCCAAGCCCAGTGTCTGGAACCTGTGGTTCAAGGTGGTGGCGGCCACTCTGCCGGTGCTGGTCATCAGCCCGCTGGACAACTGGATGGAGGATCATTTCTACAACTACATCACCGTTGCTGCCATGCTGATCCTCTATGGCGTGCTGTTCTTCGTGGTGGAGAACCGCCGCATCACGCCTCATGTGACAAGGCTTGACCAGATCACCTACCGCGATGCACTCATCATTGGCCTGTGGCAGTGCCTGGCCATCATTCCCGGCACCTCCCGTTCTGGTGCCACCATCGTGGGCGGCCTGCTGCTGGGCCTGTCCCGTGCCTGCGTGGCGGAGTTCACCTTCTATCTGGCCATCCCGGTCATGGCAGGTGCATCTCTGCTCAAGGTGGTCAAGTTCGTCGCCGGAGGTTCGGTCATGACCGGCACCGAGGTGGCCGTCCTCGTGGTGGGCTGTGTGGTGGCTTTCGGCGTGAGCCTTGCGGCCATCCGCTTCCTGATGGATTACGTCAAGCGCCATGACTTCAAGTTCTTCGGCGCTTACCGCATCGTGCTGGGCGTTATCGTTCTGGCAGTGGCAGCAGTGACGGCCATCTTCTGATTTGAAATGCCTGCCACTTCGTTCTGGGCATATTCAGCGGAAATATTATTTTTATAGTTTGAACCTCCGGAAAATCTGCGGATCTTCCGGAGGTTCTTTTTACAGCGCGGTGAGCGGCCCAAAAGTTTCGATGCAGCCAAGGCGGGAGCGCCCTCTCCGGCATCGACGAACGGTGCCACAGTCTTCCAAAGGGCAGAGGACTCAAACGCGCAGAACCATATTTTATGGAGTGCGAGGGCTGCCCTCGGTGGATGGACTGGTGCCGTGAGGAGGGACGGAGAGGGCGCTCCTGCCAGCCCTTCACGACTACACTTTTTCTTTCTCAAAAGTTGTGTTATACTGAAACCATAAGAGAGAGTATGCGGCAGTGAGCCGCGCAACAAAATGGAGGAAGAAAATGGAAGCATCCAAGGTTTATTATACGGATTTCCGCTGTCCTGTGGGCACCAGCCTGCTGGATAAGCTGCGCCGCGTGTGCATCGCTGCCGGCATCAAGGACATCGACATGGACGGCAAGTTCGTCGCCATCAAGATGCACTTTGGTGAGCTGGGCAACCTGGCGTTCCTGCGCCCCAACTACGCCAAGGTCGTTGCCGACCTGTGCAAGGAGCAGGGCGGTCTGCCGTTTTTGACCGACTGCAACACCCTGTATCCGGGCAGCCGCAAGAACGCACTGGAGCACCTGACCTGCGCTCAGACCAATGGCTTCTGGCCCATGACCACCGGCTGTCAGGTCATCATTGCCGACGGCCTGCGCGGCACCGATGAGGCCGAGGTGCCGGTGCCGAACGGCGAATACTGTAAGACGGCCAAGATCGGCCGCGCCATCATGGATGCCGATGTGTTCATCAGCCTGACCCACTTCAAGGGCCACGAGTCCACCGGCTTTGGCGGTGCCATCAAGAACATCGGCATGGGCTGCGGCTCCCGCGCAGGCAAGATGGAGCAGCACGCTTCCGGCCATCCGGATGTGCAGCAGAGCCTGTGCCGCGGCTGCCACCGCTGCGCCAAGGAGTGCGGTTCCGACGCCATCTCCTATGATGCAAACAACAAGGCCGTCATCGATCAGGCCAAGTGCAAGGGCTGCGGCCGCTGCATCGGTGCCTGCAACTTTGACGCTATCTACTCCCAGTACGACAGCGCCAACGAAATGCTGGACCGCAAGATGGCGGAATATGCTGCTGCAGTCTGCCACGGCCGCCCCAGCTTCCATATCTCGCTGGTGCAGGATGTGAGCCCCAACTGCGACTGCCACGGCGAGAACGATGCGCCCATCCTGCCGGATATCGGCATCTTTGCATCCTTTGACCCTGTGGCGCTGGATCAGGCCTGTGTGGACGCCTGCCTGAATGCGGCCCCGCTGCCCAACAGCCAGCTGAGCCAGAACCTTGCAAAGCCCGGCTGGAACTGCCACCACGACCATTTCAAGGACTCCAACCCCAACATCGAGTGGAAGGCCACTCTGGAGCAGGCCGAAAAGATCGGCATGGGCACCCGTCAGTATGTGCTGAAGAAGGTGTAAAATAAAAAGAAGCTGACCAGCTGGTCAGCTTCTTTTCATGTTCGTGTTCACTGATTCACGGCGGGCACGCAGTCGTCCAGCACGCTCTGCAGAGCCTGCCAGTTTTTCAGGGTGCAGCCCGGCAGGGTGCTGGGGTCGAGCCCGGCATCCTCGATACGGCCGGTCATGCTTTCCTTGTCGCTCAGCAGGCTCAGGGCATCCGGCTCGATCATCGTCCATGCTTCGGCAAAGCTTTCCTGCTCGTCGGCGTCAAGGGCGTCGTACCAGCTGTAGAACGCGTCCTGAATGGCGTCCGGCGTGCGGGAAGCAAGGCGGGCGCTCTCGGCCCACTGCAGCAGCGAAGCCGCTGCGATCACCGATTTCAGTGAGCAGCCGGACACGCCCGGGCCCCAGCCGAGGCAGGGCTCAAAGGCGGCAGAGGTGCCGGTGATGGAAAAGATGGAATTCTCGTCAAAGTCGGCGGGGTTCAGGCCCGAGGTGTTGGCCTCGGTGGTGGAGCCGGGCAGAGCCTCGCCGGAACCGGAAGCGGATGCACTTTCCGAAGAAGTGGCAGAGCTGGAAGCTTCGGAGCCGGAGGCACTGGATGTGCCGGAGCCGCCGCAGCCGGCCAGAATGCTGCAGGCCAGAGCCGCGCAAAGGAGCAGCGAGAGGATGCGTGTATATTTCAATTTCATAGGTGGGTCCTCCTTGGAACAGCTTTGAAGGATGCCGCAGGAAAGGCTGCAGCATCTCAAAACGATACACCTTAAGTATACGTTCTGCACCGGCGCTTGTCAATCGGCGCGGGCAGGACGAATTTCAAGCGGCTGGGCACTCTGTACAAAGGCAGACACATTTTTTGTGCGGTTTGCGGCCTTGACATTTTTCGCGGATGGCGGTTGACTACAGATAGGTTTTCCGCACAGGCGGCCCGGAAAGAGAGGAAACAGGATGAAAAACAGGATCACACCGGCGCTGGAGCGCTTTTCCAAGGCGATGCTGGCACCGCTTTCCTATCTTTCGGCGGCAGGTCTTCTCCTGGTGGCAGGGGCGCTGCTCACCAGCACGGCGCTGGCGGAAGCTTTGCCGTTTCTTCGCTGGGCCCCGGTGCACCTGCTGGGGCAGATCGTTTATAAGTGCCTGACGGCAGTCATCAGCAATCTCAGTGTGCTGTTCTGTGTGGGCATTGCAGCGTCTCTGGCCCGGCGGGAAAAGCATCAGGCGGGGCTCATTGCCCTGATGAGTTATCTAATCTATCTGACGGCGGGCAATGTCACCCTGACCGAGCTGGGGATGCTGGCGCAGCCCGACGCCCTCACCGGTCTGTACGGCGCAGGGCAGACCGCTGTGCTGGGCATCCAGACCATGGACACCGGCGTGTTCGGCGGCGTGCTGCTGGGCCTTGCAGCGGCGTGGGTGTTCAACCGCACCTGCGAGACTGCCCACAAGGGAATCCTGCCGGGAGTGTTTTCCGGAGTGCGCTGGTCATTCACCTGCACGGCGGGTCTGGCTGCAGCAATGGGCTTTGCAGCCTGCTTCATCTGGCCGCCGGTGCAAAGGGGCATTGCGGCCCTCACAGGCTTCATTGCAGCTTCCGGCAGCGTGGGGCTGTTCCTCTATGGTTTTCTGGAGCGGCTGCTCATCCCCACGGGCCTGCATCATCTGGTGTATATGCCGTTCCAGTTCTCAGCCCTGGGCGGGAGCCTTGCGGCAGACGGTGTCACCTACACCGGGGCCTATGTGGTCATGATGACCGAATACAACCTCGGTCTGCCGTTTTCGGATGGCATCGTCTGGATGTACACCGGCTTCACCAAGACATTCGGCTATTTCGGCATCGCAGCGGCATTCATCTTCTGCGCCCGGAAGGAAAACCGGAAAAAGACCGCCGCGCAGCTGCTTCCGCTGGCATTCACGGCCTCGCTGGCGTCCATCACGGAGCCGCTGGACTTTTTGTTCTGTTTCTCTGCGCCGGTGCTCTGGCTGGCCCATGCGGTCATTTCAGGCTGCTTTATCGTTCTGCTTCATCTGTGTCATGTGACGGCGTTCACATCGAATCTTCTGGGCTCACTGCTGATGAACCTTTCAGCGGGTGCGGCCCGCACGAATTACCCGGTGCTGTATCTGCTTGGCCTTGCGGAGATCGGGGTCTATTTTGTGGTGTTCACAGCGCTCATCAAGATGCTGGATCTGCCCACACCGGGCCGCCGCCCGGAAGAGCCCGCCCACCCGGAAAAGGCTTTGCCGATGGATGAAAAAGCGGTTGAAAAGCTGCTGGCGGCCCTTGGCGGGCGGGAGAATATCTGCTCAGTGGACAACTGCTTCACCCGTCTGCGCATCACAGTGAAAGATTCTGCATTCGTAAAGCTGCAGGCCCTGAAAGCCCTGCCTTCCAGCGGCGTGGTGATAAAGGGCTGCGAAGTGCAGGTGATCTATGGCCTGCAGGCCCCGCAGGTAAGGCAGGCTGTGGAGGAGCAGTTGAACAGAGTTCTGTCATGAAAGGATATCACATGGAAAATAGAAACGAGATTGTGACCGGGCGCTTTGCGCCCAGCCCCAGCGGGCGGCTGCATCTGGGCAATCTGGCCTGCAGCCTGCTGGCATGGCTCAGCGCGAAAAGCCAGGGCGGGCGCATCGTGCTGCGCATTGAAGATCTGGATGCCGAGCGCTGCCCGCGCATCTATGCCGATCTTCTGGAACAGGACCTGGACTGGCTGGGCCTTGTCTGGGACGAAGGCGGCAGCAAAGGCGGCCCAAACGGCCCCTATTATCAGAGTGAATGCGCCGACATCTACACTTCCAGCTATAAAAAGCTGGAAGAGCGGGGCCTTGTGTATCCCTGTTTCTGTTCCCGGGCCCAGCTGCACGCCGCCAGTGCACCCCACACGTCGGACGGCAATGTCATTTACCCCGGCACCTGCCGCGGCCTGACACCTGCCGAGATCGAGGAAAAGCGCAAAAAGAAAGCCCCTGCCTACCGTGTGAAGGTGCCGGATGAGAACATCACGTTCACAGACGGCTGCATGGGCGAGCACACGGAAAACCTCTTGCGGGACTGCGGCGACTTTTACCTGCGCCGGGCGGACGGCGTGTTTGCCTATCAGCTGGCCGTGGTGGTGGACGATGCCCGCATGGGCGTCACCGAGGTGGTGCGCGGGTCTGACCTGCTGTCCTCCACGGCGCGGCAGTTGTATTTGTACCGCCTGCTGGGGCTTCAGGCCCCGAAATTTGCTCACTGCCCGCTGCTGCTGGCCCCGGATGGGCGGAGGCTTTCCAAGCGGGACGGCGACCAGAGCCTTGAGAATCTGCGGGAAAAATACACCGCACAGGAGATCGTGGGCAGGCTGGCCTATGCCTACGGCCTGCAGCCGGAGCCGGCCCCCTGCACGCCGGAAAGCCTGATCCCGGAGTTTTCGTGGGCCAAAGTGCCCAAAGATGATGTCTGCCTGCCGGAAGGGTTGTTTTAAGCAAAAAGAGGGATGGTTCCCACAGGGAACCATCCCTCTTTTTGATAAAATCAGATGCGGCGTACTTCCGGCAGGTCGTTGCGGGTGGTCATCCGGCTGAAAGCGGAATCCAGCGCCAGTGCCAGCGCAGCGCCCAGCACCACGTCAATGCAGCTGTGCTGCTTGAGCAGCATGGTGGAAAGCACGATGGAAAAGCACAGCACAGAGGCTGCCGAACGCATCCAGCGCAGCCGGGGCTGCTCAAAGATGCGGCTGCGGTAGTAAGCCAGCAGCAGCGTCACTGAGTTGAACACATGGATGGACGGGCAGACGTTGATGGGCGTGTCGGTGCGGTAAAGGAACCGAACGGTCTGCGCAAAAATGTCATTGCCCGGGACATAATAGGGGCGGAGGTTCAGCCCTGTGGGCACGATGACATAGCACGCCAGCGCGATGGTCATGCCGCTGAACAGCGGCAGACACAGCCGCCAGAAGTCTTCCCGCGGGGCCCGCCACAGCAGGAAGAACAGGGTGAACGGGATCCACGGGAACCAGGCAAAGTAGGGGATGACGGCATATTTGCAGAACGGGATCAGATCGTCCAGCCGGCAGTGCACAAGGATGTGCGGCATGTGGATCTGCGTGTTCAGGAAATTGAATGCGGACAGATAAAGCAGTAAGTAAAGCGCCATAAAACAGATGGGATGGCGCGAAAACCAACTACGTTTCATAGAAAAGCCTCCTTTTTGCAGAAAGCAAAACTCTTTTCGCATTGAGAAATTATACGCTCCAAGTGTGACAAAAACAAGAACGAAAGCGGACAACATTCTCAAAAACAACGCGAATTATTTGTACGATTTGCGTAAAAAACGGACAGGAATTCCAAATGCCCGTTGAGAAGCATTGCATCCCGGTGCCACCATTATGCCATAGAATGCGGCAGCGTGGTTAAACAGGGCTTAAAATGACACAGGGCAAATGCCCCCTCTGCAGATTCATACGAATCAGGAAGCCGGATTCATGCACGAAAACAAAAAACAGCGGAGCAGATGCTCCGCTGTTTTCAGCAGAAAGATCAGATCACATGCTGTTCCAGCCACTTGCCGCGCACGAAGCGGACGAAGAAGCACAGCGAGCGGAAGGCCCAGTCCAGATACATGCCCATCCAGATGGACAGCAGCCCGCCGTGGAAGGCCAGCACGCACAGATAGCAGAAGCCCACGCGGAAGGTCCACATGGACACGATGCTCACGGTCATGGTGAACCGGGCGTCGCCCGCCGCACGCAGGATGTTGGGCAGGGTGAAGCTGGACGGCCAGATGAACAGGGAGATGATGTTGAACCAGACCATCACTTCCAGCGCCATGGCGTAGGCTTCCGGCGAGAGGTTGAACAGGCCCAGCGCAAACTTGTTTGCAAACAGGAATGCCGAGATGTTCATGAACCATGCGCCGCAGTAGGCGAACAGCATCAGGCGGCGGGAATAATACACGGCCTGGTCTTTTTCGCCCGCGCCTAGGCACTGGCCCACCACGGTCAGTGCAGCCATGCCCACGGCGTTGGCCGGGATGTTTAGGAAGGTCGTGGTGGTGTTGGCCACGGCGTTGGCCGCAATGGCGGCGGTGCCGAGGGTGGAAGTCAGGCTGGACACCGACAGCTTGCCGATCTGGAACATGCCGTTCTCGATGCCGGCGGGGATGCCCACCCGCAGGATCTGCCGGATGAGCCTGCCCTGCGGGGCCAGCGCCCGCAGGCTTTCCAGCCGCAGGGGGCAGGCGGGGCGCTGCAGCAGATACAGCACGGCGGCGCAGGCGATGGCGCGGGAGATAAGACTGGCCAGTGCCGCACCCATGACGCCCATGCCGAAGCCGTAGATCAGCACGGCGTTGCCGCCGATGTTCACCACGTTCATCACGAGGCTGGACATCATGCTGACCTTGCTGTTGCCCTGAGCACGGAACAGCGCCGCACCGGCATTGTACAGGCCGATGAAGGGGTAGCTCAAGGCTGAAAGCAGGAAGTAAGTCTCGGCGTAGCGCATGACGTCGGCGTCAATGGAACCAAAGATGCCCCGCAGGATGGCGTGACGCCCAAACACCACAACGGCAGCCACAAAAATGCTGAAGGTGGACAGAATGAACAGGATCTGCGCCGCCGCACGCTTGGCGCTTTTGGGCTCCTGACGGCCGATATACTGGCTGGTGACCACCGCACCGCCGGTGGCCAGAGCACTCATGATCTGGATCATCAGGGTGTTGAAGCTGTCCACAAGGCTCACGCCCGAGACGGCTGCTTCGCCCACCGAGGAGACCATCAGGGTGTCGGCCAGACCGATGGTCACGCTCAAAGCCTGCTCGGCGATCAGCGGCAGCAGCAGGGCAATGAGCTGCTGCCGGGTGAACAGCGGCGGATTTTTAAATCGGGATGCGGTTTTGGACGTTGTCATAGGTTCCTCCGTGACAGTGACAGAATACGCATGGATACAACGCCTTTATGATACAACTCTGATGGTCGAATTACAAGAGGATGTATACAAGAATTTGACAAAAATCACCGGCAGGTCATACAAATTCCTGGCTGGGGGTCAGGTCTTTGCCGAAATACACGATATAATCATAGGGGATGGCCGGATTGAACACGGCCTTGTCGGCGTATTTTGCCAGCAGGTCGTCCCGCAGGCTGGCCGGGCTGTAAGGCCGGCCGGCAGAAAGGGTGTCGGAGCACACAGAGTTCCAGATGCCCTCGGTGAAAGCGGCGCAGTTATAATAGGCGGACCAGTGGTCGGCGTTGGCAAGGCTGCGGTTGAGGACATCCAGCTGGGCCTGATCCAGCGAAGTCTGGATGCCGTAAAGGTTCTGGTAATAGGAGCCGGAGAGATAATATTTGTAGTATCCCTCCAGATTATACCAGATGCCTGCGTGCTCCTTGCGGTTGCCCCGGGTGCCAAAGGTCATTTCGGTGCCGGGAGCGATGAGCAGTCCGCCCACATTCAGTTCGTGGTCGGACACATTGCGCACCGAGATAAAGGCGTGGCCGCTGGTGTTGAGGGAGGCATCGCCCCGGTCTTCTGCACGGCTGTAAAGGCGAAGCAGGGCTACGGAGCCTTCGGCAGGGGCGTCGCCGTAGGCTTGAACGGCAGACTTGTGTTCTGCCTGCTCAAAGCAGTAGGGCCCGCCGAAGTTGGTGGTGAAGCCAACGATGTTTCGTAGACGGTCTTCGAGGGGGCTCACATCGGTGACGACCTTGTCTTCTTTCGGGGCGGGCACGGCGGCGGGCACATCGGCAGCATAAGCGGGCAGGGCACACAGCCCGGCCAGCAGAGCGCCAAGGGCCAGCAGGGTGCAGAGGGTTCGTTTCATGAGATCGCTCCTTTACATTTAAAATCATCCACTCCAAAAGTACCGGGGAAATGACAAAATGTCAAGCGTTCCGGCAAAGAAAAAGCCCGGCGGCACCGTGTTTGTTCCACTTTACCCCCGCAGACAATTGTGCTAAAATAAAATCACGGCATGGCGTGCTGTGCAGGAGCACGCTTGCGCGAAGAAAGAATGATAAGAAACCCGGTAAATGAGAAACCCAAAGGGGGAAGAATATGCCCAAAGCAGCCCACAAAGTCGTGGTCATCGGCCATCGCAACCCGGACACCGACTCCATCTGCTCAGCCATTGCATACGCCGAGCTGAAAAACAAGACCAGCGATCTGGTCTGCGAGCCCCGCCGCGCCGGCAAAATGAACCAGGAGACCGAGTTCGTGCTCAAGAAGTTCGGCGTCAAGCCGCCCCGCATGTGCACGGACGTGAACCCCAAGATCCGCGATGTGGATTACCGCGAGATGCCCGGCATCCCGGGCTCCACCAGCCTGCGCAAGGCGTGGGAGATCATGCGCGACCAGCAGATCGACACCCTGCCTGTCACCAGCGCAGACAATGAGCTGGAAGGCGTCATCACCGTGAAGGACATCGCCACGGCCAACATGGACGTGTTCGACACCGGCATTCTGGCCAAGAGCCTGACCAGCTACAAAAACATCCTTGAGACGCTGGACGGCACCATGGTGGTGGGCGACGAGAACGCCATGTGCACCACCGGCCACATCCGCATCGGCACCGCCACCCCGGAAATGCTGGAAAGCACGGTGGAAAAGGGCGACATCGTCATCCTGACCAACCGCTATGAGAGCCAGCTGTGCGCCATCGAGAAAGAAGCGTCCCTCATTATCATCTGCAACGGTGCCAAGGTGGGCCGCACCATCCAGCGCATTGCAGAAGAGACCGGCGTGGCCATTATGTCCGCGCCGGTGGACACCTACGCCGCAGGCAAGCTCATCAGCCAGTGTGCGCCCATCTCCTATTATATGACCCGCGACGACATCATGAAGTTCACGCTGGTCACCCCTGTGGCAGACGTCACCCGCGTCATGGCCAAGGTGCGCCACCGCTATTTCCCCATTCTGGACGAGGATGGCAAATACTGCGGCATGGTCAGCCGCCGCAACATCATCAACCTGCGCAAGCGCCGCATCATTCTGGTGGATCACAACGAAGCTACGCAGGCTGTGGAGGGCTTTGATCAGGCCGAGATCTTGGAGATCATCGACCACCACCGCATCGGCAGCCTGGAGACCAGCGGCCCGGTGTACTTCCGCAACCAGCCGGTGGGCTGCACTGCCACCATCATCACCCAGATGTACGACGAGAACGGCGTGGAGATCCAGCCTCAGACGGCCGGCCTTCTGCTGGCTGCGATCCTGTCGGACACGCTGGTGTTCCGCAGCCCCACCTGCACCCCTGTTGATGAAGCTGCAGCCAAGCGGCTGGCAAAGATCGCGGGCGTGGACATCAATGAGTTTGCCAACGAGATGTTCGAAGCGGGCGAGAAGCTGGACGGCAAGACCGCCGAAGAGGTGTTCCTGCAGGACTTCAAGGTGTTCATGTGCGGCGACATCCGTTTTGGCGTGGCGCAGGGCAGCTATATGACCCGCAAGAACCTTGTGGCAGCAGAAAACCTGCTGCGGCCTTATCTGGAAGAGGCCCGCAACAAGCAGAACGTGGAGGATATCTACATGCTGCTCACCGATGTGCCCAAGGAGGAAAGCGTGGTCATCTGCAGCGGCCGCTATGCCGGTGAGGTGCTGACGGATGGCTTTGAGACCCAGCCTGCAGAGGACAGCAGCTGGACTCTGCCCGGCGTGGTGAGCCGTAAGAAGCAGTTTATCCCCGCCCTGATGAGCGCATATCAGGAGCTGTGAGGGAAACGGCCTCGCCCTCTCCGTCATTGCTTACGCAATGCCACCTCTCCCAGAGGGAGAGGCAAGAAACGTAACGGTTAGGGTCTTGGCTCTCCCCTTGGGAGAGCTGGACGCGAAGCGGCCTGAGAGGGCGAGCCCGCTAAAGGAAAAGCATTATGTTCGATTTCTTAAATAAAAAAGCAAAAGATGCCGTTCCGCCCGCCCTCCCGGAGGGCACGGCGCGCCGCCGCTATTCCATCCGGGGGCAGGTGCAGGGCGTGGGCTTCCGCTACCGCGCCCGCTATGCGGCCCAGACGCTGGAACTGACCGGCTGGGTGGAGAACGAGGATGACGGCAGCGTGACGCTGGAAGTGCAGGGCGACCCGGAGAAATTCTGGCAGCTGTTTGCCATGATCCAGAAAAGCGACTATATCCAGATCACCGACATCCGTGAAAAAGACCTGACCCCCGACCCGTGGGAGCGGGGCTTCTCGGTAAAGGGATATTGATTTTCCGATAGAACTTCTTCGTGAAAGTGTGTTTGCCGCGGCCTGCAGGCCGCAGCAAACACGAATAAAAAATAAATTTCCGCTGAAGATGCCCAGAGCGAATGCGGAGGGCATTCTGATGGGGAGCCTGATACGGACAAACAAAAAAGCTGACGCTTTTGCGTCAGCTTTTTTGCTCTTTCTAATTTTAGCCCGCTATTTTCAACGGAGAATTTTCAGTCCAGATGGTGCCGTCCAGCAGACGGGTCACGACCAGCGTGCCGTTTGCGCTCACCCGGGCGGGGTCCAGCGCGTAGAAGTCGCTTTCCTTCAGGTTCGCGGGGTCTGCAGAAGGGCTGATGCCCACCACGCAAACCCAGTGGCCATAAGTGCTGCTGGTGGCGATGTGGGGGTAATTCACCTGATTCCAGCCGGAGCCGGTCTGGTGATATTCATAGGTGGAGGTGCGGTTCACATGCCTGGAAACGCCGCTCACCGTGGTGTTTTTCAGATGTACGATCACCGGGTGCCCGGCGGAAAGCTCACTGTAAAGTTTCTGCAGGCACTCGGACAGGCTGCCCGAATAGCCGTAGTAGCCGCCTGCCGACCAGACTGCGCCGTTCGACCACATGCCGCTTCCGGAGGAGACTTTGCCGTCCAGAATGGTGCGGGCGTAGCGCAGCGCATACCAGCTGCATTTGCCGGAAGTCTGGTTGCCGATGGCGAGGATGTGGCTGGAGCTGAAATCCAGCATCCGGATGCCGTTCTTTTCCTGCAGCGCGGCTGCGTGAGCGTGGGGGACGATCATTGCCAGCAGCAGGCACAGCGCCAGAACTGCCGCCGCCAGCCGCTGTGCCGCGCGGGCGGGACAGTGTTGCATGAGATGCACATCCTTTGTTCTTTTATGACCTTATTTTACCAGAAAAGAGTGGTGGAATTGTGTAAAAGCGGGACGCTTCTTGTGGAAATTCTGTGAAGTGCGCTGGCAGCACAACAAATGTCCCCCAAAAAGCCGGGCTGTTCCCTCAGGAAGGACAGACCGGGGCACCCGGCGGAAACGGCTTTTTCTTCCCCGGCAAAGATCCTTTGCGAAGTAAGGATACAACATCTCAAAACTGCAACAAAAACGGCGCTGTTTCATGGATTTTGAACGAAAAAGCATGAGAAACTTTATGCACCTTCTCGATTGACAAAAACGACGGTTGTCGGATACAATAAGGCCAGAACGACACCCGTTCGGCGGTGCTTAAAACCGCATCAAAATGAGACAAATCAACAAAATCTCAAAATGACAGGAGGCGCTTGACAATGAAAAAATGGAAGAAATTTGCAGCCCTGCTTCTGGCAGGCGTGATGGCCCTGGCCCTGCTGACGGCCTGCGGCGGTGGTGATTCCGGTGAGGATGCACAGGCCGAGGCTCGCATGATGAGCGCCATCAATGGCAAACGCACGACGTCGCAGAAGCTGGACAACAATGCTGAGCGCAAAGCCGTTGCAGAGCAGAACATTGATCTGGTCGTGAAGAATGGCTTTGGTCCGTTCAGCTCAGATATGACGTTCAAGGCGGATACCGACCACATCAAGGACGGCAAGTTCGGCTTTACGTTTGTAGCAAAATATGATTACAAAGACACCAAGCTGGATGATCTGATCGATAAGATCACTGGCGGTGACGGTACGAACATCAAGAGCAACTATGTTGACAACTGGACGGATGTCGGCGTTGTGGTCAAGACGGTCAACGGCCAGACCTATATTGCTGTGTCTGTGGCGATCGACTGGAGCTGACGTATTCTAGCTCGTATTTATAAGAAATCGTTGGAGTTTTCTTTTTCCTTCCTCCCCGAAGAGCGTTTCTTCCCCCGAAACGCCCTTCGGGGCTTTTTGTTTTTTATTGACTCAAAACCGCAGAAAATTGATTGACGGAAACTGTAAACGGGTCTATACTTAAAATATGTCATTGTCTGCCTGCGGGGGCAGAAAACAGGGATGGAAGGGGTGCGGCCTTGAACAGTGAAAAACAGAAGACCGGAAAAATAGGCAAGACCCTTCTGGTGCTGTGCAACATCCTGCTGATGTCGGCCGCTCTGGTGTTTGCAGTGGCCTATTCCGACCGGATGCGGAAAAACCAGGAAAAAATGGAGCTGGACACCTTTCAGGCCACCATTGAGAGCCTCAAGCAGGTCTCGGTGAACTATCTGGACGCAGAGCGCCACTACGCCGAGGACTGGGCAGCATACATTGAAGCGCAGGACATGACGGAAGACGAGGCGCTGGCCTACATCCGTGCTTCCAACACGCAGGCTGACCGCTCGGCAAACATCGTGGATATGGACACATTTGAAGCGCGCTCCACTTTCCTGCGAGATGATGGCACCGATACCGTTGCGGTCTATCAGAAATATGTGGGGGCTGACAGTTCAAGGCGGCTGTTCTATGAGAATATGCATCGAATGTTCAACGGTCAGGCTGCCGTGCTGGGCAAATACCGCATTCAGGAGTCCCAGCGCATGGTCATCAGCGTGGGCACCCGTGTGCGTCTGCGCCTGCCTGACGGCTCCCACAAAAGCAGCCTGCTGCTGCGGGTCATCCCGGTGGAAAGCATGAGGAAGATCTGGATCTTCCCGATGGAATATTCCTCGGCGGAGATCGGCCTCATCGGCACCAACTGTGACTATGTTATCGCGTCACCGTCCATGAGGTCGGAAAACTTTCTGGAGTTCATCCGGGGCTATAACTTTGAAAATGACTATAACGGCGCAGACATCCTGCTCACTCAGCTGGCCGAAAACAACAGCGGCCTGATGGAATACAAAAACTCGAAAGGGGAGCTGTGCTACTGGTATTATTCCCGGCTGGACGGATACGAAGAGCTGGACATTCTGGGCTGCATCCCGGAAAAGGCACTCTACCGCCAGCAGACCGACTGGTCTATCGTGGTGGTCATCGTGAGTGTTCTGGCGCTGCTGGTGCTCATCGACGGGGCGCACATCTGGCGCATCAACCGCCGCCTGCGGGAAGCCGCAAAGCTGGCGGAGCAGGCCAGCGAGGCCAAGACCCAGTTCCTCTCGTCCATGAGCCACGACATCCGCACCCCGCTGAATGCGGTGCTGGGCATGACCGATCTGGCCCGGAAGCGGCCGGAAGACACTGCCTATGTGCAGGACTGCCTGAACAAGATCGATGTTTCGGGCCGGCACCTGCTCACTCTTATCAATGATGTGCTGGAGATCTCCAAGGTGGAAAGCGGCAAGACCGTGATCAGCCCGGAGCCCTTCTGGCTGGACGATCTGGTGACCAGCATGGAAGACATCATCCGCGCACAGGCCGATGTCCGGGGCGTGGAGTTTGAGCTGAAAGCCGGGCCCATCCCGCAGCCCCGCCTGATGGGCGACAGGCTGCGGCTGAGCCAGATCTATCTGAACCTGCTGACCAATGCAGTCAAGTATACACAGCCCGGCGGAAAAGTTCTGCTGGAAGTGAAGGAATACGCTGCTGCAGACGGCAGCGTGGAGCTGCAGTGCATCGTGTCGGACAACGGCATTGGCATGAGCGAAGAGTTCCAGAAGAGCATGTACGACTCTTTCGCCCGGGCGGCAGACAGCCGCATCGACAAGACTCAGGGCACCGGCCTTGGCCTTGCGATTGCAAAGCGGCTGCTCGACCTTATGGGCGGCAGCATCCGCTGCGAAAGTGCACTGGGCCGCGGCACCACCTTCACCACATGTGTGGAGCTTCCGGCTGCGCCGACAGATGCAGCGGCATCTCATGAGGAAGTCTGGCAGGGAGATGGCCATGGCTCACTGGACGGCGTGCGGCTGCTGGTGGCGGAGGACAACGACCTCAACTGGGAGATCATCAACGCCATGCTCACCGACAATGGCATCCTCTGCACCCGTGCCGAGGACGGCCGCCGGTGCGTGGACATGCTGGAGCAGTCTGCGCCCGGCACATGGGACATGGTGCTGATGGACATCCAGATGCCGCAGCTCAATGGCCGCGATGCGTCCAGACTGCTGCGCAGCAGTTCCCGGGCTGACCTGCGCACCATCCCCATTGCAGCCATGACGGCCGACGCCTTTGCTGAAGATGTGCAGAGCTGCATGGATGCCGGCATGAACGCGCATCTTTCAAAACCCGTTGATCTCAAAAAGGTCCTTGCCGTGATCTGGCGTCTGTGCCGGGGCGGCAAAAAGGATGAAAAACAGGATATTGGAGGAACCACTGAATGAAAACTGGATGTACAAGAATGATCTCGCTGTGTCTGGCAGCGGCATTGCTGGCCTGCAGCCTTGCGGCCTGCGGCGGCGCACAGGAAGCTCCGGCGTCCAGCGCACAGGCGGGTTCCGAAGCTGCTGCGCCGACGGCCTTTGAGCCGCAGCTGGACACGAATGCTTCGGTGACGCTGGAGGTGTCCGGTTTCTTCGGCAACTTTGAGGCGCTGGATCAGGTGGTGAACAACTTCAACGAGTATTACCCCAACATCACGATCACCTATGAGCAGAACGCCGGTGCCCAGCTGGCGGAGTATGTCAAGAACAATACGGATGTGGACATTTTCATGACCGACGACACCAACCTGCGCTACCCGGATTGGACAGATTACTATGTGCGGGACAACTGCATGGACCTGACAGCCGCCGGTGTGGACACCAGCGCAGTGGCTGACGGCCTGCTGGACAGCTGCACCTTTGACGGCCAGCTGCTGCGCCTGCCCATGAGCCAGAACCTGACCGGCATGGTGGTGAACAAGACGCTTCTGCGCAAGGAAGGGCTGGAAGTGCCCGCCACCTGGCAGGAGTTTCTGGATGTGTGCGCCGCGCTGAAAGAAAAAGGCTACACGCCCATTCAGGGCCCGGAAGAAAGCATCTACGCAAATCTGGTCTATGCCATGGGCATGAGCACCCTCGGCTCGGACTCTGCGCTTATGGAAGCTTTGAACAGCGGCGATGCCGCCGCAGCTGAAAAGCTGCAGCCTGTGTTTGAGCGTCTGCAGACGTTGATGGACGAGGGTTATATCGACCCGGCGGTGAATGCCGAATATCCGGCCGACAACTACGACGGTGCCATTCTGAAATTCTTTGAGGGCGATGTGCCGTTCTGGGTGTGCAACACCGAAAAATTCAGCGGCATGAAGAAGCGCGAATCCAAGTCCGAGACCTATTCGGCCAACCCCTTTGACTATGAGTTCATGGACGTGCCGCTGGGCGAGGAGGGCGCATACGAGTATGTGGAGCCGTGGTTCGGCTTCTCAGTGAACAAGGCCAGCCCTGACGCGGACTACGCCGTGGAGTTCCTGCGTTTTCTTGCGCAGGAAGACCAGCTCAACACCATTGCATCGGTGAAGGGCGTGCCTTCCATTGCAAAACACACCACAGATGAACGCTATGCGCCGCTGGCCGCGACCGAAAAGGTGCAGCTGCGGTTCCTGAACGACGGCACGGTGCTGAACCATATGAAGGAGTACTTCAATCAGGAAGCGGAAAATCTGGGTCAGGGCAAAATGGCATCTGCAGAGGATGCCGCCCGCAGCTATGTGGAGCGCTGCGCGGAAACGGCAAAAGAAATGAACGCAGAATAACAGAAAGCATGACCGGCCCCGGAGAGCGTTTGCTCCCCGGGGCTTTTTGTATCCCAGCTATCGGGGAATGTGCCAAAAACACAGCGGATATTTTGTCGGAATGCCCGTTGACATGCGGGGGGGGGGTATTGATAGAATTGATTCAGACGGGTAAAGCGATTTGGGGTCGCCCAAACCGTCAAAATAAAAACGTTTGGGAGGAACATGAAATGAAAATGTTCAAACGTCTCGCTGCCGTCCTGTTGGCCGGTGTCATGGTTCTGGCAATGCTCACCGCCTGCGGCGAAAAGTCTCTGGGTCAGCAGTTTGAAGACCTGACGATGGAATACTGGACTCTGGTGGGCCAAAAGGCTGGCGTGGATATCACTGAAAACGACAAGGATCTGAAGGGCGAGATTTATG
Organism: Oxalobacter sp.; assembly: GCA_963615785.1. GTDB lineage: Bacteria > Bacillota > Clostridia > Oscillospirales > Ruminococcaceae > Faecalibacterium. Next base: position 109,257 of record CAVEID010000008.1, read on the forward strand.
ACATCCTGGGCCACATTGACCCGGAGACCGGTCTCTACGAAGAGGGCTATAAGCTCCCGGAGGACCAGCAGACCAATACTTATATGAAGCAGTACATGGTCGTATCGAATGGTGCGCCGGTGGAAGTCACCCAGGCAGATATTGACACTCTGCAGGCTCGGATCAAAGCGATGAATGACGCAGCGACTCAGGCAAGTGAAGTGGGCACTATGAAGGTCGGCGTTGCAACCCGCGTGGTTGGCGGCAAGACTTACGCCGGAATGATCGTGGAAGCAACCCGTTCCGCACCGGCTGTGGGCTAAGGCCAGACTGTACCTTGTATTCCGCCCCGGAGAGCAAATGCTCCCCGGGGCTTTTTGCGTCTTTTTGTGACAAACTGTGCCGGGTGTGGTACAATAAAACCATATTCTGATGTGAACAGGAAAGGACGTTTCCATGCAGCTGTTTGAACTGGTGTCCCCGCGTTTATTCCGCCCGCTGGCGGGGCCGAACCGGGCCTTTTATGCCGAGCTGCTGCTCTTGCTGTGGGAAGAGTGCCGCCATACGGCGGACTACAGCATCTCCCGCGGCGAAGCAGTTTCCCGGGCCGAAGATTATTTTGCCGCGCTGGCAAAGCCCCTTGCGCTGGACGCCGACGGCGCCGGTGACGAGGAAGAGCAGCCCACCCGCGATCCCCACACGCTGGCTGTGGGTTTTCTGCTGCGGCTGCGCCGCACGGGCTGGCTGGAAGAACAGCCCGGCAGCTATGAGGGCGAAGCGTCCCTTGCCTTTGTGCCGGAAATCACGCCCCTGCTGGAAGCGCTGGAAGAAATTCTGAACCCCCGGGTGGTCACCTACACCGGCAAGCTTTATAAGGCATGGCAGCTTCTGGGCAGCATCGGGCAGGAGAAAAGCCCCTATGAGAATGTTCTGCGGGAAGTGGATGCCGACCTCGAAGCGCTCAATAAATCCCTGCGGGCGCTGAACGCTTCCATCGGCCATTACATCGACCGCCTGACCCGCAACCGCACCCCGCAGGAGGTGCTGGAGCTGTTCGACCAGTATGAGGAAAAGGTTGTGGCGGCGGCGTATCACCGCTTCAAGACCAGCGATAACCTGTTCAACTACCGCGCCTATCTGGAAGAAGAGCTGGACGACTGCGAGGACAATTACCTGCCCCAGCTGGCCTTTGATTATGCCCGGGTGGAACGCTGTGCGCCGAATGAGGCCGCGCCCCGGGTGAAAGCCCTCATCCAGAAACAGCGGGATGCGCTGGAAGAGATGAGCCTGCTCATGCGTGAGATCGATGCAAGCCACATCCGCTACCGCAAGCGGGCCGTGCAGCGGGCACAGTTTTTGCTGCTGAGCGACCGCTCCTCGCAGGGCAGCGTCACGGCCCTGCTGCGCCGCTACGCCGAGGAGATCAAGACCCCGGAACAGCTTTTTGAGACCGACGACGGCCCGGTGGCAAAGCGGCTGCATCTTTACCCGGCGGCGGTGTTTGGAGAAAAGTTTCTGTACCCGCCTGCCGCCCAGCGCACCGCCGAGCCGCTGGCCCCGGTGCGCACCGAGGCCTTTGACCCGGAGCAGCTCAAAAAAGAGCAGCAATTGCTGCTGGATTACGCCCGCCTTGCCGTCACCGAGGAAAACGTCACCCTGCTGGCCCGGCAGGCCCTTGCCGCCCGGCCCAGTGTGAACGCCGCTGCGCTGGCGGAGGAATACCCGAACGATTTTGCTCGCATCATCGGCCTGCACACCTATTCGCAGTCGCCGCACCGGGATTATGATATCGAGCTCACCGGAAACTGGGTGGAGCGCGGCGGCTTCCGCTTTGAGGATTTCGTCCTCACCCGCCGCAAGGAGGAAGAAAATGGCAATCATTAACATGCTGGAAGAAACTGCGAATTACCTGCTGAACCACTGCTTCCTGCTGGGCGGCGTGGAAGACCAGCGGGCGAAGTATCTTTATGTGCAGGATCATCTGGACGAGGTGCGGGCCGTGTTCGCGCCGCTGGGCTACTCGGTCATGCTGTACCCTGCACCTTTGCAGGCGGCGGCGCTGGTCAACGGCCACGAGGGCAGTCAGGCCCGGCTGCTGAAATACGAGAGCATCCTGCTTTTGGTGCTGCGGCTTTTGTACCTGCAGAAGCGCGAAAGCCTTGCCGCCAACGCGGATCAGGTTCTGGTCACAGTGGAAGAGGTGCAGACCGAACTGCAGAAGATGAACCTGCCCCGCCGCCTTGACCAGAAAACGCTGGAAAACCTCATGCGCACCCTGCGCCGGTATAACCTCGCCCGGCCTGTGGGGCGGCTCACCGGCCTTGACAGCCGCATCGAGGTGTTCCCGACCGTGCTGCTGGCCCTGCCGGACGCCGACCTTGCGGACGCGGCGGCGGAATCCGCACGCACCCGCACCGAGCTGGGCCTGTATGAACGACTGGAAGAAGCAGGGGAGGCAGAAGAATGATCGAACTGAAACGCCTGAAACTCATCAACTGGCACAACTTTGAAAACGTCACCTTTGACTGCGCCCGCCTGACCTATATGATCGGCGTCAACGCCGTGGGCAAGACCACCATTCTGGATGCCATCCGCTACTGCCTGACCACCAACCGCAACTTCAATGCCCTGGGCAATAAAAAGAGCGGCCGCACCCTGCAGGGCTCTGTCCATGCCAAGCAGCGCGGCGAGAACGCCTACCGCCGCCCGGGCCATACCGTGGCTTACATCGGCGCAGAATTCTACGACAGTGTTAAGCACGCTCCCTTTGTCATTGCGGTGCGCGTGGAGTCCGAGGGCCCCATGCAGGAGCTGCACCCCGGCGACCAGACGTGGTATATCTCTGAGGACGGCTGCACGCTGGAGCAGCTGCCCTTCATCGACCCGCGCACCGGTGCCCCCAGCGCCAAAGAGGATTTCAAGCCTGCTGCGGGCCGTCTGGCCTACACCCGCAGCCCCAGCGAAGCCCGCGACCGCATCTGCCGCGCGCTGGGCATTGGCCGGGCGTCCAGCCCGCTGGGCAAGAAGTTCAATGAGGTGTTCCAGATGGGCACCAGCATGGACGAGATCCCGAACTTCCGGGAGTTTTTGTATCAGTATATCCTGCCCCAGCCGGAGCTTGACCTCGACGCTTTGCAGGGCGACCGGCTGGAACTGGAAAACCTCCACGCCGTGCTGGCCGAGGCCCAGACCCGCGCCGCTGCGCTGGAAGAGATCGTGAGCTTTGGCCGTGAAGCTGCCGAAAAGCAGACCCAGGCCCTTGTGAACCGGGGAGCGGCCCTGCTGGCCCGCTCTGCCGCCGACGGCGGGGAGCAGGCTGTGTGGCAGGAGCGTCTGGACGCCGGGCACCGCCAGCTGGACAGCCTGAACGCCCGCTATGCCGAAGCCAAGGACGCCGAGGCGGAAGCCCGCCGGGCTTACCTGACCGCCCACGGCGCGGCATCTGCCAGCGGCGAGGGCCGGGCGCTGGATGCCATGACCGAGGAACTTTCCCGCCGGAAAACAGCGCTGGACACTGCCGCCCGCAGGGCCGAAAAAGCGGAAAAGGCAGCAGAGCGCACAGGTACCCTGCTGGCAGTCCTGCGCCGCAGCGGTTTTGCGTCCGCACTAAAAATGGAAGAGCTGACGGCGGAGAACCTGCCAAAACTCACCGAGTGGCTCACCGCGCAGGAAAAACCGCTGGAAGAAGCCTATTTTGCGGCCCGCCAGAACACCGCCGCATTGCAGAAAGAGCAGGCGGACAAGCGTGCCGAGCTGGACGCCGTGTCCGGCGGCAAGTGGGTCTATCCCCACGGCGACGCCGCCACCCGTGTGCGGGACGCTGTGAACGCAGAGCTGAAAAGCCGCGGCATGAAGCCGGATGCAAAAATTTTCTGCGAACTGCTGAATGTGGAGGACGAAAGCTGGCAGGACTGCGTGGAAGCCTGCCTGGGTGACCGGCGGTTCGACATCCTTGTGCCGCCTGCCCACTACGAAGCCGCCAAGAGCGCTTTTGTTGCCCTGAAAGACAAAGTCGGTCCCATCAGTCTGCTGGACACCCCGGGCATCCGCAAGGCCAACCGCCGCCCGGACAAGTACGGCCCGAACAGCCTTGCCGCGCAGGTGTCCAGCGAAAACCCGCTGGCCGCGCAGTATGCGGAGACGATTCTGGGCCGCATCATCTGCTGTGACACCCCCGACACGCTGGAACAGCACGCCGACAGCGCCACCCGCGACCTGCTGCGCCACCACCCGTTCCGGCTGGAGCGCCTGCGCACGCCCCAGCGGTATATCGGTCTGGACGCCCGCCGCGCCCGCGCCGGGGCGCTGGCCGCAGAGCTGGAAGCCCTCGGCGAAACGGCCCGCACCGCCGCACAGGCAGAGCAGAACCTGAAAGCGGCCTATAACCAGTATCAGACCCTTCTGCGCGGCACTGCGCTGGACGAGCTTTCCACCCTGTGGGATGCCCGCGCAGACCTGAAGGCCGCGCAGACCGCCGCGGCGGAGCAGGAAGCGAAACTCACCGAGTGCCGTGAGAACCCGCTGCTGCAGGAGCTTTACAAAGAGGAAGAAGCCCGCGAAGCCGCATGGGAAGCCGCCCGCGCTGCCGTGGAGCAGGCAGGCGGCGACATCCGCGTGTGCGAAAAGCAGATCGCTTCCTGCGAAGCAGAGCAGAAAAAGGCAGGGGAGACGGCGCAGCAGAGCGCCGATGCCGCGAAGAGCTTCTTTGCGGGCCACCCGCTGGTGGAGCCGCTGGCCCGCGCCCGGATGCTGGCCCTTGCCCCGGCGGACAAGCCCCGCGCCGCTGCACAGGCTGCAGAGAAAGCACAGGCCAAGCTGGACGATGCGCTGGCCGTTTACCTCACCGGCACACTGGAACCCGCCCAGAAAGCCTACAACGAGCACTATGTGTGCGACTATCCGCTGGGACTTGCCGGCCTTGACCAGTACCGTGCCCAGCACGAAAGCCTCGTGCGCATCGATCTGGAGCGCTACGCCGCCCGTCTGGAGCAGGCCCAGCGGGACTGCAAAGACCGCTTCCGCAAGGACATTTTGTTCCGCATGAAGGACGACATCTTCAACGCACGGCGGCAGTTCCGTGAGCTGAACAAGGTGATGGAACAGCTGACCTACGGCGAAGAGGTCTACCGCTTTGAGCTGGAACCCAGCCGCGACCCGCAGTTGGCTGCATTCTACCAGGTCATTGTGGACAAGGGCAACCAGCAGATGACCGACGGCGACTCGCTGGACAACCTTGCCGCCACCGCCGACCCGGCCTATGAGCGTCAGGTGGACGAGCTGATGGAAAAGATCATGTCCGACGTGGACGAGAACACCCGCGCCCGTCAGGAAGGCCGCACCGGCGGCACCACCCTCTCGGATTATGTGGACTACCGCACCTATCTGGATTATGATATCAAGGTGACCAACCGTGTCACCGGCCAGCAGGCCTATCTGTCCCGCGTCAGCCGCGATTCCTCCGGCGGCGAGAATCAGGCCCCCTTCTATGTGGCCATCTGCGCCAGCCTGCTGCAAATTTACGAAAAGAGCGAGAACAGCATCCGCCTTGTGCTGCTGGACGAAGCGTTCAGCAAGATGACCAGCGACCGCATCCGCCCCATGATGGAGCTGTTCCGCCGCCTGCAATTGCAGGTGCTGCTCATCTCCACCGTGGAAAAGAGCACTGCCATCCAGCCCTATTGCGATATCACCTATTCCATCGTGAGACACGGCGACGCAAATGCCATTGCACCGTTTATCCGGCTGACGGAATAAGATAATAAGAAAAAATGCACCCTGATGATTTTAAAGTCAGGGTGCATTTTTTGATGATAAATATTTCAATCATTATTTTACGGGAAAAGAATTAGGAGTGTCACTGACGCCAGTGATATAGTTCATATCGACATTGTAAAATTTGGCAAGTTCTATCAGACATTCAACAGGCATCCGCACTTTGCCTTTTTCATAGTCAGAGTAAGTTGTTTGCGCAACATGAAGGGCCTGAGCCACCTGTGTTTGATTCAGATCGTTATCATCTCGAAGAGCTCGAATGCGGGTCGTGTACAGCATGGTGATTGCCCCCTTTGTAAAAAGTCTACAAAGTGTTGGGCAATATCTTGATTTTTAACGGAAATTCCGTTAAAATGAAAGCGTAAACATCTGCATGGAAAATCACATGCAGAAAATTGAATCGATTTGGAGGAATGAATTATGCGAAAAACAAAACTAAGCCTGTTTCTTGTGATGTGTGTAACGGTTTTGGCAATGCTTTTGTCCGGCTGCGGTGGTACGGGCAGTTCAAGTGCTGTGGATACGGCCAAAGTGGAAAAAGCGGTACTGTCTGTGATGAATGAGGCTTTGGACACAGAGTTTATTAATGATGAGAGCCTGCGGGGCAAGGCGGATTACATCTGGAACAAGGTTGATAAAAACGGTAAAATTTTCTGGACAGACTCTGTGTATTTTCCGCAAGGTGATAATGGAGAAATTTACTGGGTAGCACCGATTTACAATTCGGATACTTTTGGGGAAGATTCGAAATTCCAGCTGACGGCATTTACCGAAGAGGAACTGAAAAAGTTTGAGAGTCCGTCTGCAGAGCTGCTGGCGCAGGTAAAACAGAAGATGACGGTAAGCACCCCGGGCTATAAATTGAATGCGCTTTGTGTGACTGCCAGAAACATTGGCGGCAAAGTATACGTCGTCTATGTGAAGGAAGCGGTACAAGAATAAATAACGGAGAATAGGCACGCCTGCTGTTCAAAAAAGCAAGCCCGCTGCATATGCAGCGGGCTTTTCCTATGCCACCAATTATCTCAGCGGCAGAACATCCTCGTCTTCGTTGATCTCTTCGGCAACGCCGTCCGCGAAGTACCACGCCCTGCCGTACAGGGTCTCGTGGCCGTCGCTGCACATCAGGTAGGAGCCGTCCGGCAGAGCGAGGAAGTGGCGCTTTCTGCTGTCCGCGAGGGCAATGTCCTCCACCTTCTGCCCGTCGAGGATGTGTTCCCGGATGAACTGGTAATGAGGGAGAATGCGGGTCTCGGTCAGGCCCAGACCGTTCAGCCAGCGGGAATAGTGGGGGTCGGAGGCTTCGCCGGGCTCTTCGGGCGCGGCGTAGACGATGCGGGCGGCGTTCATGCTGCCGGCGCTCACGCCCAGCACGATGCCGTGATAGTTGTGGAACAGCCCCGCCAGGCCGATGCGGGCAAAGAACTGATTCTGGGTGGGTACATGCCCGCCGCAGAGCATCACGAAGCCGCTCTGGGGCAGCAGGGTGCCGATCTCGTCCTGATTGCGTGCGTCGCAGGGGATAAGATCGGTCAGGGGCAGGTGTGCGTCTGCAAAGCTCTGGGCAAACACCCGGCACATCTCGTCGTTGGATTCGTAAGCATGGGGGTCGGCGGCGATGGCAAGGCCCAGCACGGGGTGATCCGGCCACACGGCACGAAGGTTCGCCACAAAGTGATTGCGGGTGTCCAGCACCGGAATGTCCGGCCCCGGCTCAAAAGGGCAGCCGCTGGGGCTGCTGGTCAAAAACAATGTCATAATGATTCCTCGTAAAAATGGTGAATAAAGCTGTGTCCATTCTAGCACGATTTTCCGCCCGGCGGCAGAGCCAGAATCACCAAAAAAATCCCCCGCTTTTCGCCGTTTCGCAAAAAGCAGGGGATTTTGTCATACCTTGCGGTAGTGGAACACTTTATCCTTGGTGATGAACATGGCTATGCTCACAGCCAGAGAAGCCAGCTCGGCGAAGGTGATGGCGAGCCAGATGCCGTCCAGCTTCAGGATGACGGGCAGAATGAGCAGTGCGGCCAGCTGGAACACCAGCGTGCGCAGGAAGGAGATCAGCGCACTGGTCACGCCGTCGCCCAGAGCCGTGAAGAAGGAGGACGCATACACGTTGAAGCCCATGATAAGGAAGCTCAGTGCATACAGACGGAAAGCGTGGGTGGTCAGGGTCAGCAGGTCGGCGTCATAGCCCACGAAGATGCGGGCCACATAGGGGATGAACACCATGGAGACGGCAGTCATGATCACTGCCACCACAGCGATGAGCCGCAGGCTCTTCTGATAGAGGTTATGCACCTCGGCATGGTTGCGGGCACCGTAGTGGAAGCTGACGATGGGCGCGCTGCCCACGGCGTAGCCCACGAACACGGCCACGAACAGGAAAGCGGCGTACATAATGACGCCGTAAGCGGCAACACCATCCTCACCGCCCAGACGCAGCAGCTGGTAGTTGTACAGGATATTGACCAGAGACATGGAAAGGTTGGTCATCAGCTCCGAAGAACCGTTGATGCAGGCGTCCCGCAGCACACTGCCGTAAAAACCGGTCTTGCACAGGTGCAGGCGGCTTGTGTTATTGTGGTTGATGAAGTAGAACACCGGCAGCACGCCGCCCACCAGCTGACTGATAAAGGTGGCAATGGCGGCACCCTCGACGCCCCAGCCCCAGACGCCCACCAGCAGCACGTCCAGCACCATGTTGGTGCAGCCAGCGCCCACGGTGAAGTAGAAGCCGAGGTGGGGCTTTTCGGCGGTGACGAAAAAGCTCTGGAACATGTTCTGCAGCGCAAAGGTGGGCAGGGAAACCATCAGGATGCGGCCATAGCGCAGGGCGTAGTCCAGAAGTTCGCCCTTGGCACCCAGCAGCACAGCAATAGGCCGCAGGAATACGATGCCCAGCACGGACAGCACAGAAACAGAAATAAGCGCTGCCAGCATGAACATGGTGAAATAGCGGTCAGCTTTTTTCTGGTCGCCCTCGCCCAGCGTGATGCCCACGATGGCGCTGCCGCCGGTGCCCAGCATGAAGCCGATGGTGCCCAGCAGCATGGGCAGGGGCATGATGAGGTTGACCGCCGCAAAGGCCGTTTTACCCACAAAGTTCGACACGCACAGGCCGTCCACCACACCGTAAATGGAGGTGAACAGCATGGTGCCGATGCAGGGCAGCACGAACCGTAGCAGGCGGGAATAGGTGAAATGGTCAGAAAGCTGGATTCTTTGCTTTGACATGAAAGTTCCTTTCGATGAAATGTTATTTTTGGGATTGCGGGGTCAGAAGAGCACTGACTTCCCGCTCAAAGCAGATGCATTGCTGCTCGTTCATGGTGAGCAGAAGATTGCGGGCGGTCTCCGTCAACTGGGAAAGGGTGCGTTCTTCCGCTTCCATCAGCGGGGTGATGACCTTTTGGCACAGCGCTCTGCCCTCGTCGGTCAGCTGCACAGCTTTGCTGTTCCGGGGGCCGGGACGCTGTTCCAGCTGGACACAGCCTTTTTTTACAAGGCCGGAAATGGTGAAATTGATGGTCTGCTTCGGGTACATCCACAGCGCGCAGATGTCGTTCTGGGTCAGGGGAGTTTCCGTTTCCCACAGGGAGTACAGCACCCACAAAGCCGGGTCGGACAGGCCGCAGTGCACGGCGTAGGCATGATACTGCTCGTTCATGCGCTTATAAAACTGGTTCAGCGCAATATTCTGCGCTTTCACTTGTGCATCCATGGCGTCACTCCTTCCATAGTCCAAAATGAGACTTTGGCTATTATAAATCCCAAATTGGACTTTGTCAAGGCAAATCTGCGGCAAAAAACAGAGTTAATGGGCCAAAATTCAGGATTTGTCTATTTTCTAAACCTATCAAACCTGATAGAATGATAAAGGTTCAAATCTGAAGGAAGGAGCCTTTTCTTTTGATGAAACATTTTTATACCGCCATCGTGCGCCGCCGCAAAGCTGTGCTGGCGATGTTTGCGCTGGCGGCTGTGTTGTGCGTGTTCGCCATGCGGCAGGTAAAGGTGGATTATGATATCAACGACTACCTGCCGCCGGATTCCCCCTCCACCACCGCCATTGAGGTGATGAACAGCGCGTTCACCGGCGGCATCCCCAACATGCGCGTCATGGTGCGGGATGTGACGGTGCCTGAAGCGCTGGAGTACAAAGAAAAAATTGCCGCCATTGACGGCGTGTCGTCCGTGGCATGGCTGGACGACAGCCTGGACGTGACGGTGCCTTTGCAGATGCAGGACACTGACACCGTGGAGACTTATTATAAAGATGGCTGTGCCCTGTTCACGGTGACCGTGGAGGACGCAAAGCGTCTGGAAGCTGTGGCCGCCGTGCAGGACCTCATCGGAGAGGACAATGCACTGGCAGGCACGGCTGTGTCCACGGCTGTGGCGACCAATTCCACCGTCACCGAGGTGGCGAAGATCGCCGCCATTGCGGTGGTGTATGTGCTGTTCATCCTGATTTTGACCACTGACTCGTGGGCAGAGCCCATTCTGGTTCTGGCGGGCCTTGGTGCGGCCATCCTCATCAACAACGGCACGAACCTGATCTTCGGCACCATCTCCTTTGTCACCAATGCGGCGGGCAGCATTTTGCAGCTGGCGGTGTCGCTGGACTACTCGGTGTTCCTGATCCACCGCTTTGCCGAGTGCCGGGCCGAGCACCCGGATGCCAGCCCGGAGGACTGCATGGTGGATGCACTGTGCAAGTCCACAGGCTCCATTCTGTCCAGCGGCCTGACCACGGTCATCGGCTTTCTGGCGCTGGTGCTCATGCAGTTCCAGATCGGTCCGGACTTGGGCCTTGCACTGGCAAAGGGCGTGGTGCTGAGCCTGGTTACGGTGTTCACCTTCATGCCGGCGCTGACGCTGGCGTGCTACAAGTGGATGGATAAGACCCACCACAAACCGCTGCTGCCCAGCTTTGACAAGTTTGGGCGGTTCGTTTCCCGCATTATGCTGCCCATGGCGCTGGTGCTGGCAATTATCATGGTGCCCAGCTATCTGGCTTCCAACAACAACCAGTATCATTATGGTGCCGCCCATATGTTCGGCACCAACACCCGCCTCGGCGCGGATACAGCCGCCATTGAAGAGATCTTCGGCAAGAGCGACACCTATGTCGTTCTGGTGCCGGAGGGCGACACCGCCACGCAGGCCGAGCTTTCGGACGCACTGCATGCGGTGCCGGAAGTGACCAGCATCCTGTCCTTTGTGGACAACGCAGGCGCATCCATCCCGCCGGAGTTCGTGCCGGAAGATACGCTCAAGCTGCTGGTGTCCGGCGGCTATACCCGCATGGTGCTGACGGTGGATTCCGACACCGAGGGCGATGCGGCCTTTGCGCTGGTGGAGCGCATCCGCGCCATCGCGCGGCAGTATTACCCGGACAATTATTATCTGGCCGGTCAGGGTGTGAGCACCTATGACCTGATGGACACCATCACAGCCGATATGGTCAAGGTGAATCTGCTGGCCATCGGCGCGGTGTTCCTGATCCTGCTCATTATGAAGCGCCAGCTGCTGCTGCCCATTATTCTGGTGCTGAGCATTGAAACGGCCATCTGGATCAATCTGGCCATCCCGTATTTCCGGGGCCAGTATGTGTTCTACATCGCCTACCTCATCATCAGCTCCATCCAGCTGGGCGCAACGGTGGACTACGCCATCCTGTTCTCCGACCGCTATCAGGAGTTCCGGGAAACGCTGGGCCGCAGGGATGCCGTGGCGGCCACGGTGTCGGCCGTGACGACCTCGGTCATCACCACCGGCAGTGCGCTGGCTGTGGTGGGCTTCCTGATGGGGGCCATTTCCACCAACCAGCTGCTGGGCCAGCTGGGCAACTTCCTGGGCGTGGGCGGTCTGGTGTCGCTGGCCATCGTGCTGCTGGCTCTGCCGGGCTATCTCTATCTGGCCGACCCGCTTATCATCAAACGCAAGAAACAGCCGAAGGAGGCTTAACGGATATGAAACAGCATTTTGTGCGCCGGGTGTCGGCGCTGGCACTGGCTGGCTGCCTGCTGGCAGGCGCAGCAATGCCTGCCTTTGCGGCGGCGGCCACGGCCAAAGAAGAAGTGATCTATGCAAACCTGACGGCCTCCGGTGAGGTGACCGGCGTATACGCGGTCAACAGCTTTGCCGTGCAGGCGGGGGACACCGTCACTGACCACGGCAGCTACACCGCCGTGCGCAGCATGACCACGAAGGATGCCATTGAACAGGACGGCGGCACCATTTCGGTCAGGGCTTCTGAGGACGGCAAGCTCTATTATGAGGGCACCATGGACGCCGCAACGGCTCTGCCCTGGGTGGTGAAGCTGACCTACACGCTGGACGGCGCGGAGATCAGCCCCGACGAGCTGGGCGGCAAAAGCGGCGCACTGACTATCCGGCTGCAGGTGAGCCGCAACCCGGACTGCACCGGAGATTTCTTTGACCAGTATGCCCTGCAGGTGACTATGAGCCTGGACACCGACCTCGCACAGAACATTGAAGCCCCGGGTGCCACCGTGGCAAATGTGGGCAGCAAAAAGCAGCTTTCCTACATTCTGCTGCCGGGCGCGGACAGCGACGTGACGGTCACCGCTGACGTGACGGATTTCGTCATGGATGCGGTGTCCCTGAACGGTGTGCGGCTGAACCTGAACATCGACCTTGGAGATATCGACATTCAGGGGATGCTGGATCAGCTGCAGAACGGCTCTGTGCAGCTGGACGACGGTGCCAATGCGCTGGCGGACGGCATCGCGCAGGTGCAGGCAGGCATTGACACGCTGAACGGCAATTCCGCCAGCCTGACGGACGGCTCCGCACAGGTGCGCGCTGCCCTGACCCAGATGCAGACCGCGCTGAACGGCATTTCGGCTTCCACCGATGAGCTGAACACCCTGCTGAACGCCTCCGCCCAGATCAAAGACGGCATTGCCCAGCTGGACGACGGCGCAGCTCAGTTGGAACAGCAGGTGAGCTTTGAAGCCTATAAGGCCATCCTGAAAGAGAACGGCCTTGATCTGGATGTGGTAAAGGACGGCAACGCCAAGGCCATTGAGCAGCTGCAGGGCATGGTGAAGCTGATGCCCCAGCTGAAGGACGTGATTTTGCTGCTGCAGGGCTCTACTGCAAACATCGACGCGATGCAGACCTATCTGGATACCGTCAACAGCGGCATTGCCCAGCTGCACGAGGGCAGCAGCACTCTGAACAGCAGCTACGGCGAGTTTGACGCCGGGGTGCATCAGCTGGCGGATGTGCTCACCGGAATGCTGGGCAATTTGTCTGTGCTCACGGACGGTGTGAATCAGCTGGCATCCCAGTATGCAAAGCTGGACGACGGCCTGAACGCCTACACTGACGGTGTGGCCCAGCTGAAAGCGGGTGTCCAGCAGCTGGCAGAGGGTGCCTCCCAGCTCACAGGCGGCACCGGAGAGCTGCGGGACAATGTTTCCGGCATCGAGCTGGGCGACCAGCTGGATACCCTGCTGGACAGCCTGTCCGGCGGCGGGGAAGTGCAGAGCTTCACCTCGGCAGAAAACACCGACGTGACGGCAGTGCAGTTTGCCCTGCAGACCACGGCCATCACCGCTCCCGCTCCGGCGGCAGAGCCGGAACCGGAAGCGGCAGTCCTGACCTTCTGGCAGAAGCTGCTCAAGCTGTTCGGGCTTTACAAAGGCTGACAGATTTAAAATGCCCTCCGCTTCGCTCTGGGCATATTCAGCGGAAATATTATATTTATCAAAAAGCCGGAAAATCTGCGGATTTTCCGGCTTTCACTTTTCACGGGAGGGGTCGCGGCGAAAAACGGCATCAAGTCGAGCTCCTTCAGTCAAAGCCTTGCGGCTTTGCCAGCTTCCTTGGAGAAGGAGCTTTTGACAACCCGGCAAAATTGTCAATAATTCTCTACGGAACACGGAGCGGATGCAGGCCGCTTGCCGCCGTGCGGATATTCTCGCAGGAAGCCAGCACAACAGATGCCGTTACCTGTTACGATTCCTCCCGTGAAAAAGCAGACAAGCCAGACCCGCAGGTCTGGCTTGTCTGCAATATTTAAAAATACTATTTCCGCTGATTATGGCCGCAGCGCACGCGGAGCCATTTTAAATCGTTTACTGCCCACAGGCATTACTCAAAATCATACTCCACCAGCTCGCAGTTTTTGATGCCTGCCATGGCGTATTCCTCATTGGTCATATCATAAAAATAAGACTGCACCACACGAGCGATGCCGTTGTGGGCCACCAGAAGATAGGTTTTGTCGGTGTCAGCTTTCAGCTCGTCCAGCAGGTTGTAGATGCGCTGGGCCAGCTGCATCATGCTCTCACCGCCGTCATACCGGTCGGCAAAGTGGGTCTTGGAGATGCGGAACTCGCCGCCGTTGCGGGGCGTGCCCTCATATTTGCCAAAGCACTGCTCCCGCAGGCGGGGCTCACACCGGGCCGGCAGGCCGGTGGCGTCTGCAATGGCTTTGGCGGTGTCAGCAGCGCGGGACAGGGGAGAATAAAGGATCTCGTCGATGTGTACGCCGCTCAGCTTTACCTTTTCGCCCAGCTGCCGGGCCTGCTGGCGGCCTTTCTCGGTCAGGGGGCTGTCGGTCATGCCGCAGATCTTGTTTTCGACGTTCCACACGGTCTCGCCGTGGCGGGTGAAATAAATTTTATGCATAGAAACCTCGTTTTACAGATAATTATGAGCGTTCTCGCCCTCCCAGGCGCTCACGCGCCAGCTTGTTCCCCCTTTTTGGCTTCGCCATCTTCCCCCCGGCGCGGGGGAAGTCTGTCAAGGGGAGAGCCCTTGGCAAAACGGTGAAGGCATAAAAACCGGTTTACTTCTGGTATCCGGCTTCGATCTCCCGGATGCGGGCGTAGAAAAAGTCGTTGGCGGGGGTTGGCATGTTGTATTTCTTTGCGCGCTCACGCACCACACCGGCAAACTCATCCACCTCGGTCAGGCGCTTTGCCAGCACATCCTGCCGCATGCTGGGCATTCCCTCGGGGTTGAAGGTGGGCATCATGGCGTCGAGGAACTTCACGTCGTTGTCCGGCGGCAGGGGCACGCCCTCAAGGTTGGCCAGCTGAATGACCTCCTGCATGGCGGCGCGCATCATGTCCTGCGCCTCGCCGGGCTGGCACAGGCCGCCGTAGGGCAGATTGAACGCCGCTGCGGCCTGGTTCAGGCCGTCGTTGACCATCAGTTTGTTCCATTGCTTATAAAGGATATCATTGCAGGGCTCATTGGCGATGCCGCAGGCGTCCAGATAGTCCGCCACAGCCTGCACACGGCCGGTCATCTCGCCGCTGCGTTCACCGAACTGGATCTTGCCCGGCTGATTGAACACCAGAGAGCGGTCGGTGCGGGTGGCGTCCATGCCGATGGCTACGCTCCACAGGGTATGGCCGGGGTAGACGGCATCAATGTGCTCTTCACTGGTGATGCCGTTGAGCACGCTGAGGATGACCGTATCCGGGCCGACGAATTTTGCCATATCCTGAATTGCCTGCTCCAGCACGGTAGCCTTGACGGCCACGAGAAGCAGGTCTACGGGGTTGCCCTCAGCAGGGGTGACGTAAGTGAACCTGCACTCCTCACCGTTGCAGACCACAGGCTCAGCGGAATAGCGGGCAATGCGCTGTTCGTCGGCGATGACCTGCACGCCGGGCATTTTGCGGCCGAACAGGATGCCCAGTGCACCCAGGCCGATGAGGGCGGAAGTTTCGATCTTTTTCATGTGTTCCTCCTGCGTTTATTCCTTTTTCAGGGTCCCATCTGCTGCCAGGATCACTGCATCGCCTTCGTCGATGCCAAGCCGGGTCAGCTCTTTGTCCGGGTAAGGCAGAGTGCGGGTGTTCCCGGCAGTGTCGGCCAGTGTGACGTCGCACAGCACAGGCTGACCGGCGGGCAGCTCTTCGCAGCCATACATCTGTTCATCGATGCGCAGAACGCGGTAAGTGGTTTCCATAGCAGCAAAACTCCTTTTTGGGAATGATGTATTTGCCTTGCAAATATGATGTTGTCCTGCGGACAAATGATGTTTTGCCGTTTCACGGCAAAATGATGTGTGCCTGCGGGCACATGAAGAATTGCGAGGGGCCTGTCCCGAGCACATCATGGCCGCCGCAGGCGGCTGCATCATTTCCGCGCAAGCGGAACATCATGTTTGTCCGAAGGACAAATACATCATTTTTATTATAAAGCTCTGCATTGGGTGCGTCAACTGCATTCGGCTTGACAGCAAGCCAACGGAATGTAGGATTACAATAGATGTGTTACAGAGTTGAATAAAAAGAAAGACGAATGAGT
>CAVEID010000009.1:0-122494 GCA_963615785.1 Oxalobacter sp.
ATTCAATGTATGAAGATAGACGTTACACAGACTTTTCCACGATGGGTTAAGATAATATATAACCCGCCGTTTATCGGTGCACGGCTGATGAATGCGGCACAAAAAGATGATATCAATACGATTTTTGCTGGATGGAAAAATGCGGGTAATTTGGATTATGTTTGCTGTTGGTACAAAAAGTGCGCAGACATAATGAAACAAACGAATGTAAGAAGTGCACTTGTTTCAACAAATTCTGTCTGCCAGGGAGAGAGTGTTGCAAACCTCTGGAAACCACTTTTTGACAGTGGCATTCAAATCAACTATGCATATCGGACGTTTCGTTGGGACAGCGAGGCGAAAATCAAAGCACATGTGCACTGCGTAATTATTGGGTTTAGTTATGGACAGGTCGGCTCTAAAAGAATTTATCAGAATGGCAGTGTGCATGAAGTAAAAAATATCAATGGCTACTTACTGGATGCCGCCAATATTTTTGTGGAAAGCCGTAGCAAACCGCTTTGTAATGTGCCAGAAATTGGAATCGGAAATAAGCCAATTGATGGTGGATATTATCTGTTTACAAAAGAAGAAATGGATGAATTTATAAAGAAAGAGCCAAAGGCACAAACATATTTTCATCCGTGGTATGGTTCCTACGAATTTATTAACCGTGCTCCACGATACTGTCTTTGGTTGGGAGAATGCACGCCGGGTGAACTGCGAAGAATGCCGGAATGTTTAAAACGTGTTGAAGCAGTTCGAGAATACCGACTGAAAAGCCCGAGCGCAGGAACAAGAAAATTGGCAGATACACCGGCCCACTTTCATGTGGAGAATATGCCAAAAAGTAATTATATTGTGATTCCAGAAGTTTCTTCTGAAAAAAGACGATACATTCCGATGGGATTTTTTTCATCAGATATTATGTGTAGCAACTTAGTGAAAATTGTAGCGGAAACATCGCAGTTCCAATTTGGAGTGCTGACGTCAAATGTTCATATGGCGTGGGTACGGGTTGTATGCGGAAGATTGAAAAGCGACTACCGCTATTCCAAAGATATCGTCTACAACAACTTCCCTTGGCCGAACCCCAATGATGTTCAAAAAGCCAGAATCGAACAGACCGCGCAGGCGATCCTTGATGCCCGCGCACTCTACCCGGACAGCAGTCTGGCCGATTTGTACGATGAGGTGACCATGCCGCCGGAGCTGCGCAGGGCGCATCAAGAAAACGACAGAGCTGTTATGGATGCCTATGGCTTTACAAAAGGCACTGAAGCCCGGACCAGCGAGAGCGCTTGTGTTGCCGAGCTGATGAAACTTTATCAGAAATTGACCGAACAAAAGAAATAAAAAGCGGTCCCGCCGAGTTGAATGCTCAACACAGCGGGGCCGCTTAGTTTGTTTTACAAATACGATACTGTCTCGGACAAAGGCTTCCGGGAGAAGTGATTGGGGAGAGGCTTTGCGTCCTCTGCGGCGAAGCCAAGATCCAGGATCATCAGGATCTCTTCATTTTCCGGCAGGTCAAGCTCCTCGGCCAGCTTTTCGGGGTCAAAGAAGTTGATCCAGCAGCTGTCCACGCCTGAGTTTGCGGCGGCCAGCATCATATGTGTTGCAACAATGGTGGCATCCTCCACACCGGAATCTCTCTTTTCGCCAGGATAGGTGAACACGTTTCCACGGTCAAATGCGACAACGACGCAGGTGGGAGCGCCATAGCGGCAGGGTGTGACCTTGTCGATTTTGGCAAGGCCTTCTTCGGACTGGATCACATAAATGCGCTGTTCCTGAAAGTTTTTTGCAGTCGGAGCAGCCCGGCCAGCTTCCAGAATAGCGGTGAGCTGTGCGGCGTCTACCTTGCGGGCGCCAAAATTCTTGCAGGAATAGCGGCTTTCAACAACCTGAGTGAATTCCATAATGATACCTTCCCTTCATTTTTATGCGTCCAAGATGGATCGTTTTCATTTTATCACGGGCGGGGAGACTGCGCAACGCTTTCATTCCAAAATCTGCCGAAAAGGCTTGCGGGGGTTATTCCACACGCCACTGGAACTGCATCAGGTCCACATGCGACTCATCTTTCAGCGAGACTCCTTCGGTGCGCAGGAGCAGAGCCTGCGCAGGCCAGCCCGGTGCCAGCCGTCCCGCATGGTTAACCACTCTGTGGCAGGGAAATTCCCCATAATATTCCGCGTGCGACAGAACCCGCGCCACAAGACGGGAATTTTTGGGGCAGCCGATCAGCTGCGCAATCTGCCCATAGGTTGCAACGCACCCTTCCGGAATCTCTTCCACGACGGAGAGCACCTGATAGGCGAAGTCATCGTCCAATTTTGTGCGACGGGCGTTCATCGACTGCACCTCCCGTGCAGAAAGTTTTGCAGGGTCTTGGCTCAATCCTGACGTTCCAGCTCCAGCAGATATTGCTTCATTTCCACTCCGTAAGCATAGCCGGTGAGACTGCCGGTGCTGCCCACCACCCGGTGGCAGGGCTGGATGATGGCGATGGGGTTGCAGTGGCAGGCTCCGCCCACAGCCCGGGATGCTTTGGGTTTGCCGATGGCGGCGGCAAGCTGGCCGTAGGTGCGGGTCTCACCGTGGGGAATTTTGTTCATCTCGGCCCAGACGGCTTTCTGGAAGGGCGTGCCCTTCGGGGCCAGCGGCAGGTCGAATTCCTTCCGCGCTCCGGCGAAGTATTCGTTGAGCTGTTCTTCAGCCTCCTGCAGAAGAGGTGTCTCGCATACTTTGCGGGGCAGAGGCTCCAGCTCCGGCACACCGTCCGGGCAGAGAGCCAGCCCGCAGATGGTGTCGTCCTCCTCTTCCAGGCGGAAGGTGCCGAGGATGCTGTTCACATACCAAACGTTCAAAAGTTACCGCTTCCTTTCCTGCAAGTTTGTGTTATACTAAAATTGATTTTAGCACAAAAACGCTTGCAGTGAAAGGGGCGGTTTTCTTTATGGTACAGGCGTTGGAAGATATCATCGCAAAAAGCAGCAGCATCGTGTTTTTCGGCGGTGCGGGCGTTTCCACCGAGAGCGGCATCCCGGACTTCCGCAGTGTGGATGGGCTTTATCATCAGAAATATGCCTATCCGCCGGAGACCATCCTCAGCCACACTTTCTGGGAGGAAAACCCGGAAGAGTTCTACCGGTTTTACCACGATAAGCTCATCGTGAAGGGGGCAAAGCCCAATGCGGCGCACCTGCGTCTGGCAAAGCTGGAACGGGAGGGCAAGCTGAAAGCTGTCGTCACCCAGAACATCGACGGCCTGCATCAGGCAGCGGGCAGCAAGACCGTGTATGAGCTCCACGGAAGCACCCTGCGCAACTACTGCACCCGCTGCGGGAAATTCTATGACATCGACTTCATCGCAAACTCCACCGGTGTGCCTCGCTGCACCGAGTGCGGCGGCATCGTCAAGCCGGACGTGGTGCTCTATGAGGAAGGGCTGGACGAGGAAGTGCTGTCCGGTGCGGTGAATGCCATCCGCCGCGCGGACACCCTTATCATTGGCGGCACCAGTCTGGTGGTCTATCCGGCAGCAGGGCTCATCCGGTACTTCCGGGGCGACCATCTGGTGGTGATCAACATGCAGCCCACCGGTGCTGACGCCGAAGCCGACCTGTGCATCGCAAAGCCCATTGGGCAGGTGCTCAGCGAGGATGTAAAGCTGGATTAACGGCCTGTTTTCGCGCTGATTTTTGCCTCTGTTCCAGTATGCTGGGAGCATACTGAAAAAGAATGGGGGAAACCAAATGATCCAGGTTTGTGACCCGCCGCGCACGCGGCAGGTGAGAAGGCTTTCGGCAGAGGAATTCTGCACGCTTGTCCGCGGCGAGGTGAGCTGTGTTTATCGGCCCCGCAGTGAAGTGCTGCGGATGCTGACCGTGGGAGAGATCTGGGGTGTGTGCGGGGCCCGAGGGGTGCCCACAGCAGCGTGCATCCTGCTGCCCATGGACGCCAACACCGCCGCAGCCGGGGCTCTGCGCAGCTTTCTGAGCTGGGGACGCACCATGGGCGGATACTTTCTGGCCCCGCCTGTGGGGGCGCAGGAGGACTTCCCAGCCCTTCTGGCGGCAGCAGCTCTCCGGCAGAAGAACCTTGCCCGCAGCCGCCCGCGCTGGGCCGTGGCTGAGAGCACCGCAGAAGCCAGTCTGCCGGTGTTTCTGCGGCAGGGGTTTGCGCTGAGGGCGTTCCGCCCGCTGGACAGCCTTGCACCCTGCTTTCTGCTGCAGGCGGGGTGTCTGCCTCAGAATGTGCCGCCGGTGTGGGTGCCGCTGGAAGACCGGGCGCATCTGGCACTTTGGCTGGCCCGGGGCTATGCCGCACTGGAAAGCCGGGAATATCCGCAGGGGCAGGGCACGGCGCTGGCCCTTTATCCGACGTAATGTGAAAGAGAGGAAGTTCAATGAAAGCAGTTATTCTGGAAAGCTATGTCATGAAGAAAGGCGATCTGGATTGGTCGGGAGTGAAAGCCCTTGTGCCGGACACCGCCAGTTATGTGCGCACCGCCTATGAAGAAATCGCACCCCGCATCGGGGACGCGGAGGTCGTTCTGCTGAATAAATGCCGCATCGATGAGAACATTCTGTCCCAGTGTCCGAAGCTGAAATGGGTGGGCATCATCGCCACCGGCACGGACAACATCGATCTGGAAGCCTGCCGCCGCCATGGCGTGGCTGTGGCCAATGTGCCGGGTTATTCTACTTACAGTGTCGCGCAGATGACATTCAGCCTGCTGCTGGCCATCTGCCAGTGTGCCGAGCGCTACAATCGTGCCATGACCGACGGTCATTGGCAGCTGAATGTGCCTGCTGAATATGGCCTGCTGCCGCAGGTGGAGCTGCTGGGCAAGATCTTCGGCATCTATGGCTATGGCAGCATCGGGCGGCAGAGCGCCCGCATTGCAAAGGCGTTTGGCATGAAGGTGCTGGTGTGCACCCGCACGGTGCGGCCTGAGTACGAAGCCGACGGCGTAGAGTTCGTGGATTTTGACACGCTGCTGGCCCGGAGCGACGTGCTGAGCCTGCACTGTCCGGCCACTCCCGTGACCCGGGGGCTCATCAGCGCCGAAGCTCTCGCCAAGGCAAAGCCCGGGATGATCTTGCTGAACACCGCCCGGGGTGCGCTGGTGGACGAGGAGGCTGTGGCCGACGCGCTGGAAAGCGGGAAGCTGGCCTTTTATGGGGCGGATGCGTTCTGCACCGAACCTCTGCCTCAGGACAGCCGCCTGCGCCGCCTGCCGAATGCCGTCCTGACGCCGCATGTTGCATGGACGACGAAAGAAGCTTTGCAGCGTCTGATGGATATCACCACGAATAACCTGCGCACCTGGCTGGATGGCAGGGGAGAGAATATCGTGAACGGGTAAAGCTGCCGGGCATATGCTTAAACAAAAAGGGACTGCCGTACCGCTTGGTACAACAGTCCCTTTTATCATGCATCGTTTAGTCCAGAATGCCGCTTTCCTGAATAGATTTCACCGCGTCAGCGATGCGTTCCGGCGGCAGGGTGAGAGCAAAACGCACATACCCTTCGCCCAGAGGGCCGAAGCTGGAGCCCGGGGTGCACAGCACGCCGCTCTTTTCCACAAGGTCGAGACAGAAGCTCATGCTCGTTTCGTACTTTTCCGGGATGGGAGCCCACACGAACATGCTGCCGTGGCTGTCCGGCACGTTCCAGCTGATGGAGCGCAGGCCGCCGCACAGGGCGTCCCGGCGCTGCTGGTACAGGCCGCACTGCTCTTTTACCATATCCAGCGGGCCGGTCAGGGCAGCGATGGCTGCTTTCTGCACCGGCAGGAACATACCGAAATCGATCTGGCCCCGCAGCTTTTTGAAAGCGGCCACTACGTCCCGGCGGCCCACAAGGAAGCTGATGCGTGCGCCAGTGACGTTGAAACTCTTGGACAGGCTGAAGAACTCCACGCCCACATCCATGGCACCCGGGGTGTTGAAGAAGCTGTTGCCCACTGCACCGTCAAAAATGATGTCGCTGTAGGCGTTGTCGTGGATGATGAGGATGTCGTACTTCTTGGCGAAAGCCACCAGTTCTGCATACAGCTCCGGAGTGCCTACGCTGCCCACCGGGTTTGCGGGCAGGGATACGATCATATACTTGGCCTTGCGGGCTACATCCTCGGGGATATCCTTGACATAGGGCAGGAAGCCGTGCTCCCTGGTCAGCGGGTAATACCACGGCTTTGCGCCGCCCAGCAGACTGCCCGCGATGAACACCGGGTAGCAGGGGGTGGGCAGCAACACCGTGTCGCCCTCGTCGCACAGCACCATGCCGATGTGGCCTACGCCCTCCTGGCTGCCTGCGCAGCTGGCTACCTGATCGGGCGTGATCTCCACGCCGAAGCGGCGCTTATAGTAGCCGCACACGGCGTCCAGCATCTCGGGCAGATCGCGCAGGCTGTATTTCCAGTTCTGCGGGTCGGCGGCTGCGTCCATCATGGCTTTGCGGATGTGTTCGGCGGGCGCAAAATCCGGCGTGCCGACGCTCAGATTGTAGATGGTGCGGCCCTGAGCTTCCAGAGCTACCTTGCGTTCGTTCAAGGCGGCGAAGATCTCATCGCCGAATAAGTCCAGTCGTTTGGAAAATTCCATGATACAATACCCCTCTTGTAAATCCTTCTTGTTTTCAACATGAATCATTTTGATAATAGGGTTATTTTAGCACTTTTTGCCATGCCGCGCAATGAAAAGCGGGGATGGGGGAGAAAGTTTCAACTTTCGGGGATAGGAAGCGAAAGGCATTTCATGGAAAGAAAACGGGAAAACGGGAAAATGGGCAGCATCCTCGCCCTCTCAGGCCGCTTCGCGTCCAGCTCTCCCAAGGGGAGAGCCAAGAGCCTGACCGTTACGTTTCTTGTCTCTCCCTTTGGGAGAGGTAGCATCGCGTAAGCGATGACGGAGAGGGCGAGGACGGCTGCATTGACACAGATAAATCTAATCGATCGTCGTCTTTGTCCGGCCCACGCCGATGACGGCGGTGCTGATCTTTTTCCAGCTGTTGCAGCCGCACACACCGTCTACGGAAAGGCTCGTGCGCCGCTGGTAGCCCTTCAGTGCTTCCTCCGTGCGGGCACCAAACACTCCGTCGATGCGGCTCCCGGTCTGGTAACCCAGCGTGGAAAGCGCGTCCTGCAGGATCATCACATAGCAGCCCCGGCTGCCCCGCCGCAGGGTGGGGTAGCCCGCCGTGGTGCCGCTGCAGGCGGGGGTGCCGTAGCGGCGGTCCATGTGCACCCAGGTGGGGGTCTGGCTCAGGGGTTCCACATAGCCCCAGGCCCCGGTGCCCCGAGCGGCGTTGTAGATGGCAGTGCGCTCGGTCTGGGTCAGGCTTTGGCCCACGTCAAACGAAACGCCCGCGTAGTGCTGGCTGCGGGTGCCGTGGCCGCCCTCCCAGATGCGGCGGAATGCGTAGCCCACAGGGATGCCCTTGCCGTACTTGCGGCGTGTGAGATTCCACGCCTCCATGGCGGCGATGGTCGTCCAGAGGGTGGGGCTGGCGGATTTGCCCCGGAATTCCCGCACCCGCAGGGTGGTGCCGGTGCTGTAGGGCATGGGGTCATTCTCATTGAGGTTCGCGTAGGTGTACACCTTGTTTTCATAGGCGTCGTAGATCAGAAGCCGTGCCATGACTCATTCCTCCTTGCTGCAGTGTTCGCAGCTCTGGGCCTGCAGTGCCGCCCAGGTCTCCCGGTTCACGGTGCCGTTCACCTGCAGCCCGGCCCGCTGCTGGGCCAGCCTGACGGCGGCGGTCTCCTCCGGGCCGAAGCGGCTGTTCTCGGTCACATAGCCCTCGCCGCAGTAAAGACTCGACCGCCCATTCAGCCATGTTTCAATTTGGGCCACGTCCGGCCCCACGCTGCCCTCGCTGATGGCCCGGCCCGGATAGTCCAGTTCCTGCTCTGCGTCACGGTCGGGGTTGGGGGTCTCGGCGGCGAGCTGCAGGCTCAGAGCTTCCACAGCCGTCCAGGTTTCGGCGTCCGCGATGCCGGTCTCGGGCAGGTTCAGAAGTTCCTGTGCGCTGCGGGTGGCGGCGGCAGTTTCGTCGGTGTACTGGTCGGACAGCGGCGGGTTCTCCACGCTGTCAAAGTAGTAGGCGATGCGCTGCAAAAGCAGGTTGTAGTACAGCACGGCACTGCCGGAAGAACCCACGGCCAGCGGCGTGCCGGGGTAGGGCAGGCGCTCCAGTGTGACCACCGGCCCGGATGCCCGCAGGGTGGATGCCTTGCCGTACAGGCTGTTCCAGGTGGTGCGGCCCACCACGCCGTCCACGGTCAGCCCGGCGTAGCGCTGGTAGGCCCGCACAGCGGCTTCGGTGGATGCGCCGAACTGCCCGTCGATGCCGATGGCCGGGATGCTGCTTTCATAGGCGCTCATGAGATAGAGGTAGAACTGCAGCTCCCGCACTGCTGTGCCGGAAGAGCCATTGCGCAGCACACCCGGGTACTCGCCGGGGCGCAGGGAGGACGAAAGCAGCTTGTTGGCGATGTCGTTATACACCTCGTACAGCTTGTTCCAGGTGGTGCGGCCTACAACGCCGTCGCTGGTCAGGCCAAAGTAGGTCTGGAACCGCCTGACCGCTGCTGTGGTGGCGGAACCGAACTTGCCGTCCACGGTGACGTTGTTCAGGCTGGAATATACTGTGCGGGCGATCTTGAGCCAGAACTGCACCAAACGCACGTTCTGCCCGCTGGAGCCCTCCCGCAGGGCTGTGCCCGGGTAGGCGTTGGGGGTGCCGTTGTCGGACTGGATGCTGCGGAACTGGTCGTACAGTTCTGTCCATGTGGTGCGGCCCACCACGCCGTCTACGGTCAGACCGTATTTGCGCTGGAAAGCCCGCACTGCAGCTTCGGTGCCGCTGCCGAACACGCCATCCACTGTCACCGATGGGATGGACGAGTCGTACTGGGCCAGTGTGTTGAGCCAGAACTGCATCTGCTCCACAGAGCTGCCGGAAGAGCCGGTGCGCAGGGTGGTTCCGCCCCATGTGCCGTCCGAAAGGGTGCCGCTGGAAGTTTCACCCTCGCTGGTCAGCTCGGCAAGGTCTTTCACTGACACATAGATATAGCTGATCTTATACCATGTCTGCCGTCCTACCACGCCGTCGGCGGTGAGGTTGAACTGCTTCTGGAACGCCTTGACCGTGGCAGTCATTTTGGCCCCGAATACGCCATCTACGGTCAGCAGACCGAAGAACGGATAATCTTTCGTGATGCGGTTGAGCTGGCGCTGCAGGGTGAACACCGCCGTGCCGCTGTCGCCCTGTTTGATGGGCGAACCCGGGTAACTCTCCGGGATGGACTGGATGTTGGAGGTGCGCACGATCTCGATGTCGTTGCCGTAGTAGTATTTGAGAATCTGCAAAGCGCTGCGGCCCTGATTGGCCAGTGTGACCGTGCTCCACTGCTTGAGCCCGGGGCAGGTGACGGATTTGCCGTCGCAGTATTCGGAATAGTAAGGGTTGACAGTGCCGGTCTTGCGGATATAGGTGTTGAAGATGTCGTCGGTGATCTTCACCATCACGTCGAACACGGTGCGGCCATGGACATAATACTGGTCGTAGCTGGTGGAGTTGGTGATGTTGAAGGTGTAGCCTTTGCTGGGGTACCACTCGGTATAGATGCGGTTGAGCGCCAGCGAGATCTGGCAGTGGATGTTGGCCCGGAGCGCCTGCTCGGGCCACGGGGAACAAAATAACCCAACGAGCAAAACAAACGTACAATCGTCCAAGATGTGCTGATTTGGAATGTTCAAGAACTGATTTTTGTACCGGATAAGTCATACTTATAAAAAGAACGATCCCAGCAGATTTTTCGGCTAATATTTACATAACGTGTTTCTGATGGGCATCCAACTGGCCAATGGAAACACGTTTTTTATTTTCAAAAAGACTGGAGAGATAGACATTGAGCGAAGTTTAGATTACTTCTACGGACAAGCCGGAGAGCTTTTCTCATTCTACCGCATCCCCAAAGCACTGTTTCAGGAGCCACGATTCCAGAACTTGTCAACCGATGCCAAAACACTGTACGGTATCCTGCTCGACCGCATGAGCCTTTCTGCTAAAAATGGCTGGCTGGACGAGCAGGGCCGGGTGTTCATCATCTTCACAATTGAGGATGTCAAGAGGGCATTGTGTTGCGCAGACAACAAAGCGACCAAGTTGCTGCGGGAACTTGAAGAATTTGGTTTGATTGAACGAAAACGACGAGGCTTGGGCAGGCCAAGTTTGGTGTATGTGAAAAACTTTTCGGCAGAATCGTCAAGATCAATATTCCAGAATCGTGATTTTCACGATTCTGGAGGCTTCAAAAGCGCAAGTCAAGACCATGCAAAATCACGATGTAATAAGACTGATGAGAATCATACTGAAATGAGTGAAACTTACCCCTTCTATTCGGAAGAAGAGGATGGGATGAGCAAACGCGAGCAACTGGAAGACTATTTTTCACAGTCTTTGGAGGTGGGCGCCCTGCTCCGGCTCTGCCCGGACGATGAGGACACCATCTATCAAATCGTGGATCTGCTGGTGGACACCTGCGCCACCAACCGCAAGATGCTGCACATCGCCGGGGACGATAAGTCCGTCGAGGTGGTGCGCAGCCGGTTCATGAAGCTGAACGCCGACCACATCCAATTTGTGTTGAAGTGCCTTGCAGAGAACAGCAGCCCGATCCGAAACATGAAACAATACCTGCTTGCGGCAACTATGCGTCCTTTCAATCCGCATACTTTTCTGCCTGAAGGGTGGAAATGTTCTTCTCCAATTCAAAGTTCTGCTCCAGCGGCTTGTACAGCAGAAAAACACTGAGCAGGAACGGAAGCCATGCTCCGGTCAGGGCAAAAATGATGAGCGAGAGAGGCGACCACAGCCAGATTGCGCCCCAGTATAGAATCTGGACCGCCACGGCTCCAAGCGCACGGACGGGAGAAATCAGAATCAAAAGCACTGCGTTGCGTATCATATTGCCAAAGGAAAGGTTCATCACAGCGGACTGCATCCAGACCAGCAGGAAAATGCAGACCGAAATGAAAATGCCCAAAAACAGTGCAACGGCCAGACCAGCAGTCACGGTCAGCTTGCCGAGATTGCACAGGACAAAGAACTGCATCCCGACCAAGATTCCCATAACTGCGCCGGGGAGCAGGCAAAAGCGGGTGTTGCGCTTCCACGCCTGCACATAGATGTGCCACCAGAAACCGGCTTCATCGCGCAGGCTGCGCAGGATGGTGTCTGCGATGCCGCACAGCTGTGGGCCGGCGATCATTCCACCCAGTGCCGCCGCAAGGAGCAGTACAAAGGCATTGCCGGTAAGCAGTGCGATCCGCATCCCGACCGCAAGCGGAATGCAGCTAATCAGAAGCAGCGCACTCGCTTTCCAGAACGAAAAGAAATCACGGCTCAGGACTTCCACGATACGGGCAAATCCTGTTTTGCGCGGGGTGTCGCGTTCCACACCCGGCCCCGGTTTCTCATAACTCTGCTGAAAGAAACTCATAGTAACTGCTCCTTTCCGTTATTCCGGCTGTGCACCGGCCTGCACGGTGACATTTTCAAAACTGACATTCTGGCAGTGCTGCATCTGGATGTTCTGAGCAGGGCCGTTGTTGTCCTCCAGAACCACATCCTTGAACCGGACGTTCTTCACTTCGTACCCCGGCACATCAAAGCCGCACAACTCAATGGCCGGGCAGGAATGCCACACATGGTCGTGGTCGATGTACCGGCCCAGCAGAGTGACCCGTTCATACTTGAAGTTTTCCAGAATGGGCGGCACATCAGAACCGATGCCATCATCGTTGTAGCTCACCGAGTGTACCATCACATGAGAGAGTATGCAGTCCCGCACTTCCACATCCCGGACATAACCGCCGCGCTTTTTGGTCGCTTTGATCTCCAGCCCGGAAGTGGACACGGCCATGTTACAATCCCAAATCTTCACGTCCTCCACGCCGCCGCTCATTTCGCTGCCGATGCAGATGCCGTGGCCAAAACCGCTATGGCAGTCGAACACCCGAATGTGTTTGGTCGGGCGGTTGATGACATTGCCCTCCGGGTTCTTGCCGGACTTGATGGCCACCGCATCGTCACCGGTGCAGAACTCACAGGCGAAGATCGTGCAGTTGGTGGAGGAATCCGGGTCCCAGCCATCGCCATTCCACACGCCGTCCGATTTGATAACACAGTGGTCGGTCACGATCTGGTCGGAATAGATCATGTGCAGGTTCCAGCTGGCTCCGTTGGCAAAGGTCAGTCCCTGCATCCATACATTCCGGCAGTTGCTCATGTTGACAAGGCGGGGCCGGACGCGGCCCGGAATGGTGTCGGCGTTCTCGCAGGTGGACACCAGTTCGGCGTTCTGGGCGAGATACTCTTTCAACCGCTCCCGCTCGCTTTCGATGATGCGGCTGGCCAGCAACTTACCGCCGGAGGCAATGGTGCCTTTGCCGTGCAGGATGACGTTTTCGCAGTTCGGCCCGGCGGTGTGGTCGAGGACACCGAGGTTTAGCAGACTGCTGTAACACTCCATTTCCGTACCTTCAAAGCGGCTGTGAATGCGAGGAAGATAGTCCTCCGGGTTGGCAGTACCCTGCAATACTGCCCCTTCGTCCAGATACAGTTCCATATTGCTGTGGAGCCGCAAGGCACCTGTCATGTATACGCCAGCAGGGAGGTAGACACACTCGTTTTCCTTGCAGTCGTCAATGGCCTTTTGCAGAGTAGCGGTGTTCATAGTCTTGCCATCGCCCACAGCAAAATAGGGCGCGGCGGTCACATCCAGTTTCTGCTTGGTGGGGGTGGTGCGGACGGTCAGCTCCCCGATGCCACCGCCCCGCCACTGGACAAACAGCGTGTACTCGGTTTCCGGGTGCAGGTGTTCCAGCGTAAAATAGGTCTTGGTGGTCGTGCCGACCGCAGTATCATCCAGCAGGATAGTATAAGGTTCTACCGTTTTCGCTGCAGCGGGTTTGTCCCAGAACAGGGTGATGGTGGTATCGGTACAGCAGGCGGTCAGACCGTTCTGTGAGAAATAGTGTTTCAACATAAAAACTCCTTCAATTCCAGTACTTCTAAATGTATTCTATCTTTGATTCGGCAGAAAGTACATATAAATTATTTCAGAAGATGTTAAGAACTGTAGAATACAACGGGGCAAACCCTTGACGAAATCCGTTTCATTTTGGTATTCTCAAAACAGGTAAATGGAAAATGGGAGGATATTGTCGTGTACACCGTATTACTTGTAGATGACGAGGAGAAAATTCTGGAAGTGATGAAAGTCCGTATCGGTTGGCAGGAACTTGGTGTGGACAAGCTCCTGACGGCATCGGATGGGCAGGCGGCATTGGAATATTTTGAGCAGCAGCGCATCGACCTGCTGGTGACGGATATTCGGATGCCCCGCATGGATGGCTTGGAACTGATCGAGAAAGTTCGCAGCCTGTACCCGGATACGCACTGTATCCTGCTGACTGCTTACGGCGAGTTCGAGTATGCCCGCCGTGCCATCCAGCTTGGCGTTGAGAACTATCTGCTCAAGCCGGTCGCCGATGTGGAAATGGAGCAGACCATCCAGAAAGCGTTGGATAATATCTACAACCGCCGCAAGAACAGCCGGGATCTTCTGCGGGAAAACACGCTGAACCGCTGGGCATCTGGTTCTATCGGCAGCGAGGAATTGAGCGAACGCGCCGCCGTGCTGGGCATCAATCTGTATCAGCCGGAGTATTGTGTGGTCTGTGCCGTGCGGCGCGGAAAGTCCTCACTTGCCGCATTCCGGGCTTCCTGTCTGGAACTGTTGGCACAGAAATATGAAGTGAATGGCTTCTGGGATGAAAAAGGCCGCTGGGTCATGATCCTCGGTGGGCGTGACCTTTCCAGAGAGAATGTTTCGGCAGAGATTTCCCACGCAGCGCAGGAGAGTAATGCGGTGGATGCTGTCCGCGTTGCCATTGGCACCTCGGTCAAAGAGACCGATCTGCTCCACATGAGCTACTTAAACGCCTGCGATACCATCGACATGAACGACCTCACGGACAGTCCGGTTCTGCTGAAAGAAGAAACCGATACCCTTGGCATTGATGCCGATCTGCTGGCAGAGGAAGTGCGAATCCTGTATTATCTGCCTGACCAGAGCATCCGAGACACCGGTTATCGCCATCTTGCCACGAAGCTGTACCAGCAGGATGGGAAAGACGCCCCACTGAAATCGCTTTCACGACTGCACAAGGGCTGTCTGCGTGTTCTGATGAGCGAATTTCCGGCACAGGAAAATCTACGGGAAGTGCTGCGTGTTCCCTCATGGACACCAGAAAAACAGCACTCTGAGAGCGACTTTGCCCGTGCTGCGGAAGAAATGCTCGTGACCGGGCGGCAGGCGTTCATGAAGTGCCTTGCCGAACTCAGCCCCATCGTTCAGGTCGCCCTGCGCTATGTACATGACAGCGTGATGGAGGGCGCAGGCATTTCCATCAAGGATTTCTGCGCCAAAAATGGTATGAACCCTGCTTATCTCGGACATTTATTCAAAAAGGAAACCGGAACATTCTTCAATGATTACCTGATGCAGTGCCGCATCAACCAGTCCATCATCCTGCTGCGCAACCCCAATCGGAAGATCAAGGACATCGCAGAAGAAGTCGGCTTTGCTTCAGCAAGCTACTATGTGAAGTGTTTCCGCGAGAACAAGGGCATTTCGCCCTCCCGGTATCGGATGGGGCTGCACATGAACGAGGGGTAAGGCTGGATGGATAAGACAACGAAGCCGATCCGTCGGCGTTGGAATATCTTTTTACTGATCGGAGCATTCTACTGGGTCATTCTGCTCCTGACCAGCATTTTCGTCTGCTCCCTTTCTTATGAGCAAAAAAAGTCCGAGATCCTAGCCGATGTCAACATCCGGCTCACGCAGGTCGGCAATGCGTACCAGAACCTGACAGACCAGTTCTGGGTGTCGTATCTTCCGATTTTTGAGAACCGGACAACTTCCTATCTCTTACTGCGCGATTATTTCGTTGTTCCGGATGAAGATGGCTTGACCCCGGTGGAACGGCACGACATTTCCAATGTACTGGCGCAGATCGCCGTGCGCGATGACCGCATCCAATGGATCGCAGCCTATTCACCAGTGCGCAAGGTCAATTACATCTATTATGCTACATCCCAAACCGGAACTGGGGTAGGCACCATGGAAGTTCTGCCCGATGATTTCCCTTACATGGAGCAGATGCTGCAGAAAAGCAACCTGATGGAGATTTATGGGGAAATCGAGAGCGACAAGTCGCAGCTCCGGAATACGATTGCCGTGGCAGGCGGCACCCCGGCCCTCACAAAAGGCGTTCTCCTGTTTGGCTATGAAATCAGCCAGATCCAGCAGTTTGCAGAAGAAAATCTGCCGCTGGACAGCCTGCAATTTGAGATCATAAGCAACGAGGGGTGGCTTTTGTACAATTCCGGTGAGGAGCACATCGAACCTTCCGAGGAAATATTTCAAACGGGCAGCGGCGTGTTCCAGACGGACAGCGGAAAATGGTATGCCATGGTCGATCCGTATACCACGCGCAGCGGCACGGTTTACTACACGATCGACTGGAAAGAACTGTTCCTGAAGTCCAATGCCAATACACCGCAGCTGCTGATCGTGATCCTGCTGCTCTCTGCGCTGAGTATCCTTGTGCTTTGGCTGGTCATGCGAACCATTCACCGTGAAGTGCGCCGCATTCAGGACGGACTGGATGCGCTGGGCCAGAACCAGTTGGACTACCGCATTGGAGGAAACTTCTATCAGGCTGCATTTGCCGATATTGCCCATTCCATCAACCGAATGGCAGAGAGCCTGAAAGAGAACATCGACAAAGCATATTACTATCAGCTCAAGCACAAAGAAGCGGAAATGCAGGAACTTCAGGCAAAGTTTAACCCGCACTTTCTGTACAATTCGCTGGACGTGTTCCGTGCCCGCTGCTACGAAAACGGCGATGATGAAACAGCAGAACTGATCGCACAGACGGCTTCCGTTTTCCGGGGCTTCATCGGCGCACAGACCTTTATCCCGTTGCAGCAGGAGTTGGCGTTCAGCCAGCGGTATCTTGCAGTCTACCGTGCGCGGCACAATGATGCCATGCAGATCTTGTACGACATTGACAAGGAAGTTCTGCAATACGGTATCATCCGCAATGTGCTGCAGCCGCTGATCGAGAACTACTTTGCCCACGGATTTGACCCCTCCCGGCAGGACAATATCCTGCAATTCCGCGGCTATATCCGGGACGAGGATACTTATGTCCTGACCGTGGAGGACAACGGCTTCGGCATGGAAGAAGATGCCTTGCAGGCATTGAACGCTCATTTGCAGGAACCGATCGCCACCGAGCAGGAAAGCTACGGTTTGAAGAATCTGCATCAGCGTATCCAGTTGTACTACGGTCCGAAGTGTGGTCTGGTGATACGGAAGAATCCGACCGGCGGCTTGATCGCTGAACTATGTGTCCTGCGGAAGAAACCGGAAGAAGATACCGAATAAACCAAAATGGAGCTGTACGGATGAGCAAAAACCGTACAGCTCCATTTTGTTCGTTAGGAGAAGAAGGAGAAAAATGAAATAAGCAGGTCAGTGGTGCTTTTAAGATGCAAGTACCGATTGCAGTTCGGTACACATCAGCAGGAACGCTCCAACACCGTGCAGATCGTTGGTGGAGCAGGGGCGGCCGCAGTAGAAGTCATAACTGCCAACGCCCGTTCCAACACAGACATTGCCTATCAGCAAATCGTTGCCTTCCCAGTTCAGCGAACGGATCACGCCTTCGTAACCTTTTTTGGCCGCATCCAGCGCGCTTTCGGGAAGGATCTTTTTCCGCACTGCCTTGCTGAGTGCGGCGACAAACAGACAGGTGCAGGAATTTTCTGGCCAGTTGTCCGGGCGGTCAGCCTTGTCCACCACCTGATACCACCGTCCATCTTCGGACTGGTATTTCAGCAGGGCGGTCAGCAAGTCTTTGACCAGCGCACGAAGTTCTTCATAGTGCGCATCTTCCGGCTTCATCTGATCCAGAACATCCATCACAGCCACCGGCACCCAGCCAAGGCTGCGGCCCCAGTATTCCGGTGCAAGACCCGTTTCGGGGTCACACCAGTCTGCTGTTTTGGTTTCATCCCATGCGTGACGCCACAACCCGGTTTCCGGGATGCGGGTATGGTCGCACATCAGGAAGATCTCTTTTATCATAAAGTCCAGCCACTCCGGGTGGTTGAACTTTTGAGCATACTCTGCGGCAAACGGTCCGGCCATGTACAGTCCATCCAGCCACATCTGCCCGGTCAGGCTGACCTTGTGGTACAGTCCGCCGCACTTGCACAGCGGAACATCCGGCAGCTGCGCGGCCACGAACTCAATACACTTGCGGTATTTTTCATCGCCGGTTTTCTCAAGCAGCGGAAACAGCAGGATGCCGGGCTGGATGTCATCCAGATCGCCGTGCTTGTAATCATTTTTGATACGGCCATCTTCAGTGAACACCGAATCGACCCAATCCTTCATATAAGAAAAATAGGCTTCGTTGCCGCAAAGCTGGTAAGTTTTGTAGACACCGGAGAGGAACACGCCCTGATGATAGTGGAAGTGTCCTTTCGGCGGAAGGTCGGCGGCGGCGTAGCGGCGCATCATGGTATCGCACGCGCTTTGTGCATAGCCCAGCGGTGTGTCCGGGCGAACGGTCGCGTCACTCATAATGGGGTTTCCTCCTCCTGTACATTATAAGGAATAAGGTGCTGATCCTGCATAGGAGCCTCCTGCGTTTTTTGTTGAAAAGCGTGGGGGAATTGTGGAAGAATCAGTGCTTTCTTTTTCATTGTAACGAGCCGGAGCGGAAATGTAAATTGAAAAAATTATAGCTTGTATCACAATTTTCAGTTGCAAAAAATGCACTATCATCGCCAATTTACACAACAAATTTTATTTACAGAATCAAAAATTTTTGTTATATACAGCGGCGGCGGAAACCGGTATACTCAGGTCAAAGAGAGCTGTTCATACACGGTTCACAAACCAGAAAAGGAGTTGACGTATTTATGCCCAGCAAAGCCGTCGCTGGAAAACTGCTGGAAACGCCCGGTTCGCGTCAGAAGCGAATTGAGAGTATCAAGCTGTTCCTGTTCATCGTCCCTTGCCTCGCACTCGTGTTCGTATTCCATTATATGCCCCTGTGGGGCTGGGTCTACGCGTTCTTCCAGTATAAGCCGGGCATGGCCCTGGCAAACTGCAAGTTCGTGGGCTTCCAGAACTTCACCAACCTGTTCGGCAACCCGGTCATGCGCCAGAATCTGTTCCGCGTTCTGCGCAACACCCTCGGCATTCAGTTCATCAATTATCTGCTGATGCCGGTTCCTATGCTGTTCGCCATCTTCCTCAGCGAGATCAAGAGCACCCGCTTCCAGAAATGTGTGCAGACCCTCACCACGCTGCCGCACTTCATCAGCTGGGTCATCATGTTCTCCCTGATGTCCAGCCTGTTTGGTTCCTCCGGTCTGGTCAATGCGCTGATGCAGAAGTTCGGTGCAGAAATGACCGTGAACATCCTCACCACCGACAAGCACGTCTGGCTGATCCAAGCACTGCTTTACACATGGAAAAACCTCGGTTGGAACGCCATCATCTACTTCGCCGCCATCACCGGTCTGGATCAGGAAGTGAACGAAGCGGCCATGATCGACGGTGCAAACCGCTGGCAGCGCATCCGCTACATCACCATTCCGCTGCTGATGCCCACCTTCTTCGTTCTGCTCATTATGAGCATCGGCAACTTCCTGAACTCCGGCATCGACCAGTTCCTCGCTTTCAGCAACGCTCTGAATAAGGAATACATCGAAGTGCTTGACCTTTACGTCTACAACCTCGGTATCGGCAGTGGTCAGATCTCGTTCTCGGTCGCCGTTGGTGTCATGAAATCCATCATTGCACTGATCCTGTTCGGTCTGGCCAATACCGCATCCAAGAAGATCCGCGGCACCAGCGTATTCTAAAGAGAGGAGGAAGCATCCTGTGACTGCAACAAAAATCGCACCCCGGCAGAAAAGCCACCACATCAAGATGAGCCGGGAAGATAAAATTTACAACATCGTCGGCATCATCCTGTTCACCATCATCACGCTGCTGTGCGTGTATCCGTTCTACTACCTTATGATCTGCACCATCAGCGACCAGAAGCTGGTTGACCTGAACCAGATCATCCTGCTGCCCAAGGGCATCAACTTTGAAAACTACGTTGAAATTTTCAAGGTGCAGAATCTGGGCAATGCGGCCTTTATCTCGGTAGCGCGTACCGTGATCACCACGGCACTCAGCCTTGTGCTGACCAGCTATATGGCCTACTTCTTCACCAAGCAGAATATGTGGAAGCGCAAGTTCTGGTATCGCTTCACCGTCATTACCATGTACTTCTCCGCAGGTATGATTCCCATCTACCTGAACAACCGGATGCTGGGCCTTGTCAATAGCTTCTGGGTCTACGTCATTCCGTCCTGCCTGTCCGTGTACAACATGGTTCTGGTCAAGACAAACATCGAAGCCATGAGTCCGGAACTGGAAGAATCCGCTTATCTGGATGGTGCCGGTTATCTGACCCGCTTCTTCAAAATCGTGATGCCGCTGCAGACCCCCATCCTTGCCACCATTTCGCTGTTCACCGCCGTGAACCAGTGGAACGACTTCTTCACCACCAAGCTGTACATCACCAACACGAAACTCTACACCCTGCAGTATCTGCTGTACGAACTGCTCCAGCAGGTCACCGCAGCCGCCGAGCAGATCGCCGGTGAGAACCCCTATGCGACCATCACCCCCACCGGTATCCGCCTGACCTTGACCGCTGTGGTCGTCATCCCCATCATCTGCGTCTACCCCTTCGTCCAGAAGTTCTACGTCAAGGGCCTGATGGTCGGTGCCGTCAAGGGCTGAGAGCCTTTCTTTTGAACCAAAAATTGTGTATTATATTATAAAAGGAGAACAAGACCATGAAAAAGATGATTTCCCGTCGTAATTTCCTCAAGGCTTGTGCAATCGCTGGTTCCGCAGCTGCCCTGACCGCCTGTGGCGGCGGCTCCTCCAGCAGCACTGCCGCTGGCAGCACCGCTGGTTCTGCTGCTGCATCTTCCACCAGTGGTCCGCAGACCATCACCTTCTATCCCCGCGATGCAAACGTGTCCAGCGGCCTGATCAGCGGCTTCAAGGGCGATTACTTCGCAGAGCATGGCTTCAATCTGGAGGTCTGGGCTTACTCGGATGAAAAGACCAACGCCATCCTCGCCAGCGGCGACCTGCCGGATGTGATGTTCATCCCGGAAAAGAGCCTGGATATCATGATTCAGGGCGGTATGCTGCTGAATCTGGACGACTATCTGGACAAGATGCCGCACCTGAAGGCTTTCACCGAAGTTGAGCCTGCTCTGAACTACGTCCGTGAGTTCAAGAGCGCAGGTACCGGCAGCGTCTACGGCATCCCCACCAGCATCGGCGACAGCTACGTCAAGTATAAGTGGCTGGACTCCACCGAGCGCAACGCAGTCCGTGTGCATTGGGATACCTATGAGAAGATTGGCGCACCGGCAATCAACAGCTTTGAAGACCTGATTGATGTCATGGAGCAGATGCAGAAAGCCCGCCCCACGGCTGACGATGGCACCGCCTGCTATGGCACTGTGCTGAACAACGGTTCTGACTCCAACTTCTGGGCCTGCATGACAATGTGGTACCGCTGGCAGGGCTATCTGGAAAACCAGCTCGCCTACCTGCTGGAAACTGATATGGTCAACGGCGAATATCACTCCATTCTGGACAAGGACAGCCTGTACTACAAGGGTCTGAAGTGGTACCATGAGGTCTACAAGCGCGGCCTGATGGACCCCGACAGCATCAACAATGACCGCCCCACCCAGAAAGTCAAGATCGACGGTGGCTACGGACAGGTTCCTTCCGGTTACCTGCCGGGCTGGGCACCCACCTATCTGGAATACCACATCCCCGGTGTCAAGAGCTACTACAGCGCAAACTCCACCTACGGCGATTCCCGCTACATGATCGGCATCAGCGCAAAGACCAAGAATCTGGATGCCTGCCTTGCTTACCTTGATGTTCTGTCTGACCCCGAAGCATTCCTGATCCTGACGCAGGGTCCCGATGGCGAGTACTGGGAGAGCGATGACAAGGGCAATGCTTTCCTGACCGACCGTGCAAAGGAGTGGCTGAACGCCGGTCACAACGACTTTACCGGCTTTGAGATGTCCACCGGCGAAACGCTGGAACTGTGGAACACCCCCTTCATCGTGATGAACGGTGTCCTGACCCAGTACGGTGATGGTGAGGGCGGCTACCG
Source organism: Oxalobacter sp. (assembly GCA_963615785.1). GTDB lineage: Bacteria > Bacillota > Clostridia > Oscillospirales > Ruminococcaceae > Faecalibacterium. Next base: position 21,369 of record CAVEID010000009.1, read on the forward strand.
CTGTGGTTCTACGCTGGGCTGGAGCGATGTCAATGAGATCAGTGCTCAGAGCGAGAACTTCCAGAAGTGGCAGAAGACCACTGGCCACGAGAACTGGAAGGAGTGGCTGGGCAGCGATTACTGCGAGGAAAGCCCCCTGAAGAATGTTTCCAGCTTTACCAGCCTGCCGGATGACAATATGCAGCTGATGATCGACGCCATCAAGGATAAGGTCACCACCGCAAGCTGGAAGATGGTCTACGCTTCTTCTGACAGCGAGTTCGATTCCCTGTGGGATCAGATGGTTGCCGACTGCAACGGTCTGGATGCCAACAGCATCATCGAGTGGCGTCTGGCTGACCTCGAAAACGCAAAGACAATCCGCGACTCTCTGTAAAAATCATAGCGGACGCAAGCTCCGGTCTGCATGATACCCTGCTGACGGAGTTGAGATCTGGATAACACAGAAGCCGTGTTCCGCAACCTTTTGCGGGACACGGCTTCTTCTTTTATGAAGCAAATGATATGACACCGAATAAAACACCTGCGCATCCGACCGATATGACCCATGGCTCTATCCTCAGCTGCACTCTGCGCTTCGCCCTGCCGATTTGCGCTGGCAGTGTTCTCCAGCAGATGTACAGCACCGTGGATACGCTGGTCATCGGCAATTATTGCGATTCCTCTGCACTGGCGGCTGTTTCCACCAGTTCGCAGCCGCTGGAAATTCTTTTGTGTGTCTTTCTCGGCATTGGTTCCGGTATTTCGATCCTTGTTTCGCAGGCTTGTGGTGCGTCCGATCAGGATGTGCTGAAAAAGCTGCTCAAAGCATCTGTGTTCTTCCTCTACGCTGCAGCCATTCCGCTTACGGTGCTGGGGCTTGTATTGGGGCCGACGCTCTTGAATCTGATGCAGGTTCCGCCGGATGCCATGCCTTATGCAGTGCAGTATCTGCGCATTGTTGCCATCGGTATTCTTGGCAACATGGGCTACAACTTCAATGCAGGCATCCTGCGGGGGCTTGGCAACAGCAATTCTTCTCTGGTGCTTCTGCTGGTATCCTGCGTGGTCAACATTGCGCTGGATCTGCTCTTTGTAGCGAAGTTTGGCATGGGTGTCTACGGTGCGGCATGGGCGACTGTGATCGCACTGGCACTCTCATGGCTGTGCAGCATCTGGTATCTCCGCTGCTATGCTCCAGAACTGGAATTTCCACTTCTGCCCCATCAGTTCGATGGGAAAACGCTGCGGAAGATGATACAGATCGGCCTCCCACTTGGAATGAACACGGCACTCTATTCCACCGGACACCTGATTTTGCAGATTCTGTTCAATCTTCAGGGTTCGACCTTTGTCGCGGGCTGTTCGGTGGCCGGAAAAGTCACCAGCCTTGCAAACCTTGCCATCGCTTCGCTCTCCTCAACGATGACGGTATTTTCCGGCCAGAACCTTGGAGCAGGAAATTATCGCCGTCTGTGCCGTGGCGCATGGCTGATTCCGTTGAGCGCGGGAGCCATCACATTATCTGCTGGAATCCTCGTTACAATTTTCTGCAACCCGCTGCTTTCGCTTTTTACACAAGATGTCACCGTTCTTGCCGTTGCAGTACGCTACATCCATATCGTGCTTCCGTTCACATGGATGTATGCGATTATGAACGTCATCATGTGCTTTGCCAATGGCATTGGAGAGATTAAGTATCCGACCATCGTGAATCTGTTCATCCTGTGGGGTGTACGGATACCGGTCGCGTATCTGCTTTCACGGCTCGGCTATGGCGGCTATGCAATGGCCAGTGTACCGCTGAGTTTTCTGGCTGGTATGATCCTGATGCTGTTTTATTTTCGTACAAAGCATTGGGCCAAACTTTGTGCCCTTGCAAAAAATGAACCATAGGAGGTTCGTATGGAGTTACTCACACTGCTTTCCAAACCCTCGCGCGAATTTACCCCGATCCCGTTCTGGTTCCTGAACGGCAACCTGACCCATGACGAGATTCGCCGCCAGCTGAATGATTTCAACGCACACGGCGTATCCGGCGTGGTGCTGCATCCCCGCATCGGCCTTGCCAAACGCATCCAATACCTCTCCAAAGAATACTTTTCCTACATCCGCACAGCGGTCAAGGAAGCTGCTGCGCTGAACATGACGGTCGTTCTGTACGATGAGGGAATGTACCCGTCCGGCTCTGCAAACGGTATGGTCACTGCTGGCCGCCCCGATCTAGTCAGTCAGGGCATCACGCTGGTGAATGAGACCCAGCCGGGGGATGAAGTCCTTGTACAGACACCGCAGGGTGTTCTGGTGGTGCGCAAGAGCGGCGGCACCATCCGCGGCATCCACTGGGGTGAAGACGATGGCGAGCCGAATGCCCCGGAAAGTGCCGACATCCTGAACCCGGAGGTCGTGCAGCGGTTCATCGGCCTGACCCACGATGCCTACTACCGTGAACTGAAAGAATACTTCGGGAATACCATCATCGGTTTCTTCACCGATGAACCCAGTATTCTGGGCCGGAACGTGGGGAATATGTTCCCGTGGACAAAGGGTTTTGCCCAGCTTTTCACCGAAGCAGGCGGCAAGCTGGAAAATCTGACCGCACTGTTTGAGAAAACCGAAAATGCCGACACCCGGCTCTATCATCAGATGATCCTTGACCGGGAGGGCGGCGTTTACTATGCGGCTCTTTCCGGCTGGTGCGAGCAGCACGGCATCTGCCTGATGGGACATCCCCATCAGAGCGATGATATTGAGGTAGAAAAATACTTCGGCATCCCCGGTCAGGACTTGTGCCTGCGCTGGATCGCACCGGAAAAGGACTGCCTTGTGGGGCTGGATTCCACGCTGGGTAAGTGCAGCGCGGATGCGGCCCGCCTGATGAACCGCCGCCGCAATTCCAATGAGTGCTTTGGAGCCTGCAACAAGGATAACAACCCGTGGCAGCTCTCCGGCGGGGACATCAAGTGGTACACGGATTGGCTGGCCGTGCGCGGCGTCAACCTGTTCATCCCTCATGCGTTCTATTACAGCATCACCGGCAAGCGGAAGGATGAGCGTCCGCCCGATGTCGGCCCCAACAGCAACTGGTGGAAACACTATAAGCTGTGGTCTACCTATATGCGGCGGCTGTCCTGCTTGATGACTGACACGACCGCACTTCTGCCGGTGGCGGTACTGTGCCGCAACCGCGCGCTGGAACCGGATGCTGTCCGTCCGCTCTATGAGCAGCAGGTCGGCTTCCAGTATCTGCCGGAAAGCGTCTGGAAAGATTGCCGGGTGCAGGATGGAAAACTGTATTGCCGCGGCATGGAGTTCTCGGCGGTGATCGACCCGGAACAGCGGTTCCCGGATGCACCTGCTCTCCCCAAAGACCTCTCGACCCTTGCAGACCTTCAGTGCAGCCCGGCTGCTCCGCAGCTGCGCAGTGCGCATTTCCTGCGCGCAGGCAGTGAGTGCTGGTTCCTTGTGAACGAGGGCAACACCGACCTCCACACCACCATCACGCTGCCCACCACCCAAAAGGTCGGACAGTATGACCTCTGGGCAGGGAAAGCGGCCCGTGCGCAGGCAAAGGATTTTGCATTGAACCTGCCCAGCCGCAGCAGCCTGCTGCTGTTCACCTGCGAGGATGCAGATTTTGCCGCTCTGCCGGAGCAGCCAAAGCCGCTACTGCTCCCGATGCCGGAGTTTACCCTGAAAAAAGCCGATGGCATTCAGGTCAAAAAGACCTATGTTGCCGAGGCGGAATACAGTGCAGAACAGGCAAACGCCGACTATCCGCTGCTGGAACTGGATGCTGAGGAAATGGCGGAACTCTGGGTCAATGGAAAATTTGCCGGAGTTTCGTTCTGGAACAAGCACCGGTTTGATTTGAAGGGCCTGCTCCATCCGGGCAGCAATGCGTTCAAGCTGGTCGTGACCGGCAGTTTGGCAAACCGTTATGGCAAACACGCCGTTCCGTATGGTTTGCAGGAGGCTTCTGTATGAGTTTGAAAAATATCTATACCTGTTTTCCCGGCGGCAAGCACAAGGCTCTGACGTTCAGCTTTGACGATGGCCGCGTGGAAGACCGCCGCCTTGTGGAACTGTTCAACCAGTACGGCATGAAGGGAACCTTTAATCTGAACTCCGGCCTGCACAATGCAGAGCGCATCCCGGTCAGCGAATATAAGGAACTGTATCGTGGGCATGAGGTGGCCTGCCACACCGTGCTGCATCCCACCATTGCACGCTCTCCGCTGGATCAAGTGGCCCAGCAGATTCTGGAAGACCGCCGTGCATTGGAAGAACTGGTCGAGACCCCGGTACGCGGTCTTGCTTACCCCAACGGCAGCTACACCCATAAAATCATGGAACTTCTGCCGGCACTGGGTATCCGCTATGCGCGTACTGTGCGCAGCACACAGGGTTTTGCTATCCCGGAAAATTTTACCGAGTGGGACCCGACCTGTCATTTCCGGCGCGGGATGCTGGAACTGGGGCAGCAGTTCCTCACCATGCACAAGACCCAGTATCTGTACCTGATGTACGTCTGGGGCCACAGCTATGAACTGCCCGAACAGGATGGCTGGGCACAGATGGAGCAGTTCTGCCAGATGATGAGCCATCAGGACGACATCTGGTACGCTACCAACATTGAGATCGTAGACGCGCTGGAAGATGCCGCCCGGCTCCAGTTTACCGTGGACGGGAATCTGTGCTATAATCCGAACGCTGCATCCTGCTGGGTCAGTGTAGGCGGAAAAATCTACGAGCTTCCCGGTGGAACGACAACACGATTCGAGTGAGGAACACACCCATGAAACATGAACTTGAATTTTTCCCAGACGGAACTCCAATCGACGATTGGTTCTACGATACTGCTGCTCCGGAACTTTCTGCGTTGGGCAAACCGTATCGGCTGACGGACTACGGCATCCTGCCGGATGGCCAGTTGCACACAAAGGAGATTCAGTCTGTCATTGATCTTGCGGCCAAAGAGGGCGGCGGCGTTCTGGTCGTTCCGGCTGGCGTCTACCACACGGGTGCGCTGTATTTCAAGCAGGGCGTGAATCTGTATGTGGCACAGGGCGGCACCCTGATGGGCAGTGATGACATTGCCGATTATGACCTCTGCGAAACGCGGATGGAAGGACAGAACTGTATCTACTTCTCCGCCCTCATCAACGCCGATGGCGTGGATGGGTTCACCATCAGCGGCCCCGGTACGATTGATGGCAATGGCCTGCGCTCTTGGCGAGCGTTCTGGCTGCGCCGCAAGTGGAACCCAAAATGCACGAACAAGGACGAACAGCGTCCGCGGCTGGTGTTCATTTCCAACAGCAAAAACGTGACCTTTGTCAATATCACCCTGCAAAATTCGCACTTCTGGACGAGCCACCTCTACCGCTGTGACCATGTGAAGTACCTGAACTGCCGCATTCTCTCTCCGGCTCATCCGGTTCCGGCTCCCAGCACCGATGCCATTGACATTGATGTCTGCACCGATGTTCTGGTCAAGAACTGCTATCTGGAAGTGAATGACGATTCGGTCGTGCTGAAGGGCGGCAGAGGCCCGTGGGCCGATACTGCGCCCGAAAACGGTATCAATGAGCGGATTCTGGTGGAGGACTGCCACTATGGTTTCTGCCATGGTTGTCTGACCTGCGGTTCGGAGTCCATGCACGACCGCAACGTCCTGATTCGCCGGTTGAAAGTGGACCACGCCTGCAACCTGCTCTGGCTGAAAATGCGCCCGGATACCCCGCAGCATTACGAATATATCACGATGCAGCAGGTAGATGCCGTGGTAGACAGCTTTGTCAACATCAACCCGTGGACGCAGTTCTATGATCTGGAAGACCGCAAGGACATTCCGCTTTCCTATGCAGACCACATTACCGTGGAGGACTGCCGCTGCGAGTGCCGCGAATACTTCAACGTAAAGCCGGAACCGACACAGTATCAGCTTTCAGACTTCACGTTCCGGAATCTGGATATTTGCGCAAAAGAAAATTCCTTTGACCCGACCGCAGTGAACGGTATGGTCTGCGAAAACTGCAATATTTCTGCTCTGGATACCGCACCGGACATCAATTACATTCCACCCGTACCGCATACGATCGAGGAAGCACAATGAAATCAGATACGATGACCATTTCCTTGGAAAAGGGCGCACAGGATTCCATCCCGTTTTATGGCTCCAACCAGCCCTTTGGATTTGTGGACGAAGCTGCCCATAACGCACAGCCAGAACTCAATATCTTTGAGTTGAACAGCGGATTCAATGTGCCGTATTGGTACACAGCGGAAACACTCACAAAAATCCAGCAGGACGAAAACGGCTGTTTTCTGGATTCGGATGCACTGGTTCAGTCTTTGTGGGAAAAGGATGGTGCAGTCCAGCCGCCGCAGCGATTTATTCCGCTCTGCTTCAAGGCGGCGGTTCCTCACGCCGGGAATTACCGCGTGAAACTCACTCTGACCGCCCGTGCGGAGGAAGAACAGCTTCTGATTTTCCACGGATGCCGCCACCTTGCGTGGAAAGGCTCCTTGCGGCAGGGCACGGTGCTGTCCATCTGTTTCACGGTCAATATTTCGCCCATCATCCCCAATGGAAAAGACCGGCTCTTTGAGAAAATGGCTCTGGACATTGCAGTGGTTGGCCACTACCCGGCACTGGATTTTCTGTCTGTTGCGCCCATCGAAGTCCCCACAGTCTACCTTGCCGGAGATTCCACGATGGCGGACTACGGTGCAGAATATCCCTACCACCCGGCGGCGTGTTACGGCGGCTGGGGACAGGCTCTGGACTTGTATCTTGACGGCAGCATTGCCGTGTGCAACCACGCACACAACGGGCGTTCCACCGAAATATTCCGCAATGAGGGCCATTTTGACCTTATCCAGAATCAGCTTCGCCCCGGCGATTTTGTGGTGATCCAGTTTGGCCACAACGACCAGAAGCATCCGCATTTGCAGGCATACAACGGCTACCCGGAAAATCTGCGCCGGTTCATTGCAGAAATTCGTGCAAAAAAAGCCCTGCCCATTCTTGCAACGCCGATCGCGCGCAATACATGGACAGAGCAAAACGGAAAACTTGCCTATAACGATCTCCTGCACGATCACGCACAGGCGTGTATCGCACTGGGCAAAGAGTTGAAAGTCCCTGTACTGGATCTGCATCAAGCGGCCATGGAGGACATCATCCGGCTGGGCCGGGATGCTTCCAAAATCTATTACCATCAGGGTGATTGGACGCACACAAACGATTACGGTGCAGTCCGTGCCGCTGGATATACAGCCAATGCTCTGCGTTCGCTGGGTGGTACATTCCCGGATTATCTGCCTTTGGTGCAGGCAGTGTCGGCATCCATCAAGCCTTGGAAACCGGAAGCCGCGCTGCTTCTGGAAAAGCCTGTGCGTCTGGCTGGAGTAAAAGACCCCAACGGCACGGAAGAAGGAACTGCCGCACAAGACCATCAGGCCGAAAAGGATGGCGGCGATGCACTGGCGCGGCTGCTGGCGGCGGTGCAGAGTGCCCGTGGACAGGGCGTTTAATCCTGCTCCGGATTCCCGGCACTTTTCAGAGCACTTTTGCGATACTGTAAAGGGCTTTGTCCGGTCGCCTTGGCAAACCGGGTGGAAAAGTTGCTGGCATCTCCAAAGCCGACCTGCTGCGCGATCTCAGTAACGCTGTGGTCGGTGAGCACCAACAGTTCCTTTGCCTGCGTGATGCGGAAGTTGACGAGGTAGTTGTAGGGCGTTGTGCCCATATACCGCCGGAACAGCCGCAGAAAATAACTTTTGCTCATGTGGGCATCGGCCAGCAGGTCGGCAAGGGAAAGCTCTTTCTGGTAATTCTTGCGCAGGGTTTCCGCCGCCTGCAAAATGACCTGCCGTGCGCTGGTGGTTTCGGCTTCTGCAAGAATGGTCTGCGCACACAGGGCAAGCATCCCATGCAGAGCCAGACCGGTCTGCACCATGCTGTCCACGTTGCCGCGCTCCATCTGGCCCAGCACTGTTTCAAACAATTCCTGCATCTTGACCCCGGTGATCTGCACCGGGGTCAATTTTTTGCCCGGAAACAGCAGCGGTTCCATAGCCGCAACGCCCATACCGTCCAGATGCACCCAATAATGGTGCCAGCAGCTTTGCCCCGGCGCAGTGCAGTAACTTTGCGGAGTACGGCAGTTGAGCAGCAATGCCTGTCCGGTGCTGAGTACGACATGGTTCCCATCCTGCTCGATCAGTCCGGCTCCGCGCAGGGTATAGAACAAAATGTAGCTTTCTTTGTCGGTGCGCGCGGTCGAAAAATGCTGCTGAGCATAGAACACCCCCGCTTCGGTACAATAGTAGGGCTGCGCTAGCTCTGCTTCGCTGGGCGTTGTGCGTTTCCAGATGCTTTCTGGGGTCACATCCATGTTATAAGTCAGCATTTTCCGATTCCTCTCTTTCTGTTTTTAGTATAGCGCACACGCCTTTTGGGGGCAAGAGTAGACTTTTCACAAAAAAGAGGGTACTTTTTCGGATGGAATTTTCCGAACGCGGCCAGTATACTAATGAACAGAAAGTTTGTTATCTTTCTGCCAATCCAAGCGATTGCAGCAAAAAGAGAAGTGTCAATTTGGAGGTTTTGTATTATGGCTGATCGTATTGTTCTGAACAGCATTTCTTACCATGGCCACGGTGCCATCGAGAACATTGTTCCCGAACTGACCGCCCGCGGCTACAAGAAGGCTTTCGTCTGCTCTGACCCCGACCTGATCAAGTTCGGTGTCACTAAGAAAGTCACCGACCTGCTGGACGCTGCCGGTTTCGCTTACAGCGTGTACAGCGAGATCAAGCCCAACCCCACCATCGCCAACGTGCAGGACGGCGTGGCTGCGTTCAAGGCCGCAGAAGCTGACTGCATCGTGACCATCGGCGGCGGCTCCTCCATGGACACCGCAAAGGCTATCGGCATCATCATCAACAACCCGGAGTTTGCCGATGTGCGCTCTCTGGAGGGTGTTGCTCCCACCAAGAAGCACGCTGTGTTCACCATCGCCGTGCCCACTACCGCCGGTACTGCTGCTGAAGTCACCATCAACTACGTCATCACCGACGTGGAGAAGAAGCGCAAGTTCGTCTGCGTGGATACCAACGACATCCCTGAGATCGCCGTTGTTGACCCCGATATGATGTCCTCCATGCCCAAGGGCCTGACCGCCGCTACCGGTATGGATGCTCTGACCCATGCCATTGAGGGTTACATCACCAAGGGCCACTGCACCATTTCCGATATGTTCCATCTGGAGGCCATCAAACTGATCAGCGAGAACCTGCGCGGTGCTGTCCAGAACACTCCGGAAGGCCGCGAGGGTATGGCTCTGGGCGAGTACATTGCCGGTATGGGCTTCTCCAATGTCGGTCTGGGCATTGTCCACTCCATGGCACACGGCCTGTCCGCTCTGTATGACACCCCGCACGGTGTGGCTTGCGCCATCCTGCTGCCGGTGGGTCTGGAGTACAACAAGACCGTCGCCGGTGAGCGTTACCGTGCAGTCGGCAAGGCTATGGGCGTGAAGGGCATCGACGAGATGAACGACGCACAGGCCGCTGATGCAACCATCGCTGCTGTTAAGAAGCTGTCTGCTGACGTGGGTATCCCCACCAACCTGAATGGCATCCTGAAAGAAGAGGACATCCAGTTCCTCGCAGAGTCTGCTTATGCAGATGCCTGCCGCCCCGGTAACCCCCGCGACACCAGCGTGGAGGAGATCGTGGAGCTGTACAAGAGCCAGCTGTAAGATTCCGCATAACTGCTTTGCTTAAATTCCCCATTTCTTCTTCATTACCCCCATAACGCAAAAAAGCTGGAGCGTTCCTTCCATACGGAGCGTTCCGGCTTTTTTGTTTGCAGCAGATGCTTTTTCAAAATCATAGAGTAGACTTTTCACAAAGAATGTGTCACCTTTGCCGATGGAATCACGATGCCCGAACCCGTATACTTAGGTCAAAGAATCCACACAGGAGGCGCATTATGCAAAAGAAATATCTTGCCATCGACATTGGTGCATCCAGCGGACGGCACATTGTCGGATGGATGGAGAACGGCGTTCTCCGCACCGAGGAAGTGTACCGGTTCCCGAACAGTGTTCAGCGGGTGGACGGACATCTGGAATGGGACATCGACAGCCTGTTTGCCAATGTGAAGAACGGCATCCGGGAAGCCTTTGCAAAGTATCCGACCATCGAGAGCCTTTCCATTGATACATGGGCCGTTGATTATGTGCTGCTGAAAAACGATCAGCCGATTTATCCGGTCTACGCCTACCGCGACAGCCGGACGCAGGCAGTCATTCCCGAAGTCCACAGCATCCTGCCGTTTGAAACGCTCTATGCGCGCACCGGCATCCAGTTCCAGCCTTTCAACAGCATCTACCAACTGTACGCCGACAAAAAGGCCGGACGGCTGGCACAGGCCGAGGATTTTCGGATGATCCCGGAATACCTGCTCTGGAAACTCTGCGGCGTAAAGGCTCGTGAGTACACCAACGCCACCTCCACCGGCCTTGTCAATGCGCAGACCAAGGAGTACGACCCGGAGATTTTGAAGGCTCTGGGTCTGCCGGAAGCCATGTTCCCTAAGCTGACCGTTCCCGGCACCGTGCTGGGGCCGCTGAAAGCGGACATTGCCGCCGAGGTGGGTGGGCAGACCAACGTAGTTCTGTGTGCCACCCATGACACGGCCAGTGCTGTGGAGGGCATCCCGATGGAGCAGGGCGATGCACCGTTCCTCTCCTCCGGCACATGGAGCCTGCTGGGTGTCAAGCTGGCAAACCCTGTCACCACCCCGGAAAGCTGCAAGGCCAACTTTACCAATGAGGGTGGAGTAGGGTATATCCGCTACCTAAAAAACATCATGGGCCTGTGGATCATCCAGTGTGTGCAGAAGCAGCTGGGCATCTCCTTTGCAGAGATGGTGGAACTGGCCAAGACCAGCACCTACACCCGCATTTTTGATGTGAACGAAGCCCGTTTCTCCGCGCCGCAGGACATGAGCGCAGAGATTCGCGCCGCTCTTGCTGAAACGGGTGACGCTCCTGCTACGGATGCCGACCTCATCAACAGCATCTATCATTCGCTGGCCTATTGCTATGGCGAAGCCTATCGTGAGATGGAAGCCGTGACCGGCCAGCATTGGGATAAGCTGTACATCGCGGGCGGCGGCGCAAAGAACGCCACCCTGAACGAACTAACCGCCCACTACACCGGAAAGCAGGTCGTGGCTCTGCCCATCGAGGCAACGGCCATCGGCAATTTGAAGATCCAGATGAACATTCACTGATTTTATAAAGGAGGATTTTCCCATGCTCGTTGAAACCAAAGCCCGCGTTGGCGTGTTTGCCATTGCTCTGGGTGCTTATCTGCCCCAGTTCCCGACCCTCGTGCCCGAATTTGAGCAGCAGTACGCCGACTTCAAAAAGACAATTCCCGACACCGTGGAAGTCATTGACGGCGGCATCGTCACCACCAAGGAACTGTCCGTGGCCGCAGGCGATAAGTTCCGCGCCGCAGACGTTGATCTGGTCATTTTGCAGCTGCTGACCTACGCCACTTCTTACAATATGCTGCCCGCCGTGCGCGACCTGAACGTGCCGGTGGTTCTGGTGAACGTTCAGAAGAAGAAAGCCCCGGACTACGCCAATACGGACACCCCCACTTGGCTGGGCGAACTGTACGCCTGCGGTGCAGTTGGCGAGATGGTGGCTGACTTGGAACGCGCTGGCAAACGTCATGCGGTCATCACTGGCGTTGTCGAGGGCGGCGACCCGCAGGTGCAGGCCGAAATCGAGGACTGGTGCCGTGCCGCACAGGTGCGCCGCCGCTTCCGTGACACCAATCTGGCACAGATCGGTCGTCCGTACCCCGGCATGATGGACTTGTACATCGATGAAACCAACCTGTACAACCGGATGTTCCTCTACACCAAGCAGTTCGACTGGGAGAAGATGTGGGCCATCGCCGACAACATCACCGACGAAAACGCCATTCGTGCCAAGGCACAGGATATTCTGGACACCTTCGACATTGAGGGCGGCGGCACCATCGAAAAGGTCTGGGATATGGCAAAGTATGTCGTGGCCTTTGAGCAGTGGGTCAAGGACGAGAAGATCGCGTTCATCGCTTCCCACTATGACGGCTTTGCACAGGGCAAGGCCGGTGTGCTGGACAGTATGCTGATCCCGGCCTTCTCCATGCTCATCAAGCAGGGCGTGGCCTGTGCGGTCGAGGGCGACATCAAAGTTTCCATGGCTATGAGCATCCTCAAGACCATTGCAGGCTGCGGCCAGCTGAGCGAGATGTACTCCATTGACTTCGATGAGGACATCTGCATCATCGGCCACTCCGGTTCCGGTGACGCCGATATTTCCGAGAAGAAGCCTACCATGAAGATCGTGCCCGTGTTCCACGGAAAGACCGGCGGCGGCTACCTGACCCAGTTCTACCCCCACCTTGGCCCCGTGACCTATCTGGGCATCACGCAGGACAAGGACGGTCACTTCAAGTTCGTGGTGGCCGAGGGCGTGAACGAACCCGGCCCCATCTTCACCTTTGGCGACACCAATATGCGCACTCGCTTCACCTGCGGCGCACGGGAGTTCTGCAACCGCTGGAGCGAGGCTGGCCCCACCCACCACATGGCTGCGGCTTCTGGCCGTCACATTGACACCATTCTGAAAGTGGCAAAAATCTTCAATGTTCCTGTGGACATCATCACCCGATAATTAAGTTTGAAGAAGAAAAGAGAGGTATTTATCATGGGAATTCTGGATGTTGAGATCGTAAAAGGCTTTATGCGGATGTGCAACGACGGCTGGCTTCAGGGCTGGCACGAGCGCAACGGCGGCAACCTGACCTACCGCATGAAGGAAGAAGAAGTGGCCGAGTGCCGCCCCTTCTTCAACGCACAGCCCCGCGAATGGGTGAACATGGGTGTGCAGGCCGACAATCTGGCCGGTGAATACTTCATCACCACCGGTTCCGGCAAGTTCTTCCGCAACGTGGAACTGGACCCCGTCCACAGCATCGGCATTGTGGAGATCAACGACAAGGGCGACAGCTGGCGCATCGTCTGGGGTCTGGAAGACGGCGCAAAGCCCACCAGTGAGTTCCCCAGCCACTTCATGAACCACAGTGTCCGCAAGGCTGCGACCAACGGCGCAAACCGCGTCATCTACCATTGCCACGCCACCAACGTGATTGCGCTGACTTACATTCTGCCCCTGACCGACCGCGACTTCACCCGTGCCCTGTGGCAGAGTGCCACCGAGTGTCCGGTGGTGTTCCCGGAAGGTGTGGGTGTCTGCCCGTGGATGGTGCCCGGTGGCGCAGACATCGCCATGGCAACCAGCGAGCTGATGAAGACCTATCAGGCAGCAATCTGGGCACAGCACGGCCTGTTCGCTTCCGGCCCGGACTTCGACATTACCTTCGGTCTGGCTCACACCATTGAAAAAAGTGCCGAAATTTACGTCAAGGTGCTGAGCATGGGCGGCGGTCTGATTCGCCAGACCATCACCGATGACGCACTGCGTGCCATTGCTCGTGACTTCGGCGTGACCCTGAACGAGAACTTCCTCGACTAAGGAGCAGAACATGGAACACATGGCATGGAAGGGCCGCATCAAGCCCGGCTGCAAGGCCGAATACCAGAAGCGTCACAATGAGATCTGGCCGGAAATGGTCAAGGTGCTGAAAGACGCCGGTATCTGCAATTACAGCATCTTCTACTGCAACGATGAACTGTTCGGTTACTATGAGTGCGAAAAGGGCGTGGCCTACGCCGAAAAGGTGCAGGCTGAAAGCCCGGTGGTTGACCGCTGGAACGAGTATATGAAAGACATCCTCGAACTGGAAATGGACCCCGTGACCGGCGCACAGCCCAAGCTGGAGCAGGTGTTCCGGCTGGATTAAGCGACACTGTTCGATAAAAAGATTGACAAGAGCCATCCGTAATAAGAACACGGGTGGCTCTTTTTGCTTGCGTTCAAACAATGTTGCACGTTTCAAAAGCACCAACGAATATAAAAAATTATTTATATGTAGAAAAATAGCCAAAAACATTGTATGATTTAACAAAACAATGTTAAAAAGAACAAAATTGTATACAACACAAGCGCAAGATTGTTTGAATTTTTGACTTCATTCGCAATTCTTTGCGAGAAAGTCCGCCCAAGAGCCGCTATACTTATAACCAGAAAGTTGCACCGGAAAAGCGAAAACTTTAGGAGGAATGACAATGAAAAAGACATCAAAAATCTTGTTGACCGTCATTGTCGTCGTGCTGCTGGGAATTGGAATTTCCACCTTTTTCAAGGTAAACGGCAGTATTGGCAGTGACAAGATCCAGCTCCGGCTGGCACACGGTCAGGCGGGCGATTCCGAGATCGGCGGCACGATCGCGTATCTGTCCGATCTGGTGGCCGAAGATGAGAGCATGAACATGGAAGTTTCCATCTACCCCAGCGGTGTTCTGGGTTCCGAAACTGCCATGGTCGAACTGGTACAGGCCGGCGTTCTGGACATGGCAAAAATCAGTGCCGGTACGCTGGGGCAGTTTGATGACCGCTACACCATCTTCTCGCTCCCGTATCTGTTCAAAGGGCAGGAGCATTACTACAATGCAATGGCAAACAGTGAAGCCATCCGCGAACTGTTCAACGCCACGGAAGATGCCGGCTATATCGCGATCGGATATTATTGCAACGGTGCGCGCAACTTCTATCTGAAAGACGATGTGGCAGTTACTTCTCCCGCCGTGCTGAAAGGCAAAAAGATTCGTTCCATGGTCAGCTCCACTTCCATGGATATGATCGAAGCTATGGGCGGTTCTCCCGTTCCCATGTCCGCAAGCGAGACCTACACCTCTCTGCAGCAGGGCATCGTGGACGGTGCCGAGAACACCGAACTGGCTCTGACCGTTGATAAGCACGAGGAGATCGTCAAGTCCTACACCTACACCGAGCATCAGTACACCCCCGACATCTACATCATCAGCACCAAGGTCTGGAACAAACTCTCCAAGGAGCAGCAGGATTATCTGCTGGAGTGCTTCAGCAAGCTGAATGACAACTTTGTGCAGAAGTACAATCAGATGATGGACGATGCCATGGTTGAGGCAGAAAGCTACGGTGTCCATGTTTACCGTGACATCGACAAGACTCCGTTTATCGAAGCTGTGCAGCCCATTCACCAGAACTTCCTTGCAAAAGGCGAGTCCTACCAGAAGCTGTACGATGATATCCAGAGCTATGCGGAGGATACAGACAAATGAAAGTTTTGAATAAGATTTTGAGTTCCGTTCTTGCCTTTATGGTGGCGGCGATGGTCGTTGTCTGCTGCTGGCAGGTCATTACCCGCTTCGTACTGGACAATCCCAGCAAATACACCGAAGAGATCCTGCGTTTCGCACTGATTTGGCTGACCATGCTGGGGGCACCGTATGCCTACGGTGCCAAGCAGCATCTGGCCATCGACCTGCTGGTCAAGGGTTTTGAACCCGCTGGTCAGCACCGCACCCAGATCTTTGTAGAGTTCGTTGTTCTGGCACTGAGTGCTGCGGTCTTTGTGGCAGGCGGCATCGCCGTCACGATGAACGCCCACGGTCAGATTTCGGCAGCAATGAAGCTGCCCATGGAGTGTTACTACGCCTGCATCCCCATCGGCGGTGCGCTGATGATCCTTTACAGCCTGAACAATCTGTATCATCTCTTCCGGGATAAAAACAAGGAGGTCGCTTAAATGGAACTGCAAGCCGCTATCCTTCTGGTGGTCAGCTTCGCGCTGCTGCTGATGTTCAGCGTCCCTGTTTCGTACAGCATCGTTGCATCTGCATTCATCACCATCACCGCTTTCCTGACCCCGCAATTCGGTATGTTCGTTTCCGCCCAGAAAGTCATCGCGGGCATTGACAGTCTGTCCTTGATTGCCGTTCCGTTCTTTATCTTAGCCGGTCTGCTGATGAGCAACGGCGGCATCGCACACCGATTGGTTGACTTAGCCATGCTGGTTCTGCGCCGGGTGCCCGGTGCGCTGGCTCTGACCAACGCCGCTGGCAACGCAATGTTCGGTTCCATTTCTGGTTCTGGTATCGCAGCTGCTACCGCAATCGGCGGCGTTATGCTCCCCATGGAAAAAGAGGAAGGCTATGACGAAGGCTTCTCCGCTGCCATGAACGTGGCCACCGCTCCGGTCGGCCAGCTGATTCCTCCTACGACTGCATTTATCGTCTACTCCACCGCAAGCGGCGGCACTTCCGTTGCCACCCTGTTCATGGCCGGCTGGATTCCCGGTCTGCTCTGGACTGCTGCCTGCATGGTCGTTGGTTATTTCATCGCAAAGAAGTACGGCTACATCCGCAAGGGTGAGAAAGCCCAAAAGTTGAGTGCCAGTGAAACCTTACAGACCATCTGGCGCGCCATCCCCAGCCTGCTGCTCATCGTTATCATCATCGGCGGCATCCTGTCCGGTGTGTTCAGCCCCACGGAGGCCTCTGCCGTGGCCGTTGCTTATGCCTTTATCCTGTCAGTTTTCATCTACAAATCCATCAACCTGAAGGATATTCCCCGTATTCTGGTGCAGACCGCAAACATGACCACCGTTGTTATGCTCATCATCGGTGCATCTTCTGTCCTGAGCTTTGTTCTGAGCTTCACCGGCCTGCCCGCTGCTATCAGCAAGATGGTTCTGGGCATCTCCGACAACAAGTACGTCCTGCTGCTCATCCTGAACATCTTCCTGCTGATCGTCGGCACCTTTATGGATATGGCACCGGCTCTGCTGATCTTCACCCCGATCTTCCTGCCCATTGTCCGCACCTTTGGCATGAGTGATGTGCAGTTCGGTGTTATGATGGTCATGAATCTGGCCGTTGGCACCATCACTCCTCCCGTTGGCAACGTCCTGTTCGTGGGCTGCTCGCTGGCAAAGCAGCGTCTGGAGAACGTGATGAAGAGTCTGGTTCCGTTCTTCGTGGCAATTTTCATCTCCCTGATGCTGGTTACTTACGTTCCCGCTCTGAGCGAGTGGCTGCCTACCACGCTGGGCCTGATGTAAACCGTCTGCTCCACTGCGCAAATGCTTGTCAAACCTGAACAGATATGACATAATCAAGGCGAAGGTTCCTGCGGCAATTGCCGCAGGGATGCCGCCTGTTCAGGAGAAAAGGAGCATTTCATGGAAACAACATGGCTGCACAGCATGGTTCAGGGCGATGCGACCCAATATTACCGCAAACGAAACGGCATTATGGTGGAACACATGGTTCGTCCGGCAAACTTTGATATGCGGTACAACCACTTCCATCAGGAGTACGAAATTTATCTCCTGCTCCGTGGGCGACGGCAGATGTTCTTTGAGAACCGCGCCTATGAAGCACAGGCCGGAAACATGATCCTCGTGGACAGCGGCCAGATCCATATGTCCCATTCTATTGTGGGTGACCCGGAGTCCGAGTATGAGCGTGTGATCCTCTATGTAGACCGGGATATTGTGGAAAAGGTCGATAAGATGTTCCCGGAACTGAAGATCGGTGCGTTCTTCCACAAGCACTACGGCATTTACGAACTGACCCCGAAGCAGACAGCGAATACCAGTCGGTTGTTTCTGCAAATCATGGAGGAACTGGACAAGGCAGAGCCTATGAGCCAGACCGCTATCCTTTCGGAGTTGATTCTGGGCTTCATCCACTTCCGGCGCAGCAATCAGCAGGTCGCCTGTCTGAATGATGTGCAGGAGGGCAAGGCAAGCGGCGGAAAGTTCGATGCCGTTTATCAGGTCGCCGATTATATTTCCGACCACTTTCAGGAATCGCTCTCGCTGGACAGCCTTGCCGAGCAGTTTTACATCAGCAAGTATTATCTGAGCCGTTCCTTTCATGAAGTGACTGGCTTCGGCATCAACGAATACGTCAACATCCTGCGGGTAAAAAAGGCGCAGAGCCTGTTGGAAACAACAACGCTTTCTGTTTCCGAGATTGCAAGCCGTACCGGGTTTGAGAGCATCACCTATCTGGGACGTGTGTTCAAAAAATATCAGCACGTCACACCTGCGCAATATCGCAAATCGCTTACTTCAACTAATCAAAACAGCACAGATAAATGAGGTGTTTTTTGTGGCAAACGAAATCAAAAAAGAACTGATCCAGAAGAAGCTGGATCTCGTCATTCAGAAGCTGATGCACCTTGGTGCCCCCGAAAACGAGGACACTTTGAAAGAAGGCGGCGAGGCCATCGGATTTTTCAGCCGTGACTTCGGCATCAAGGAGTGGGACTGGCCGCAGGGCATCGGACTGTACGGACTGCTCAAAATCGCCAAGATGCAGGATTCGGAGGAATACCGCACCTTCCTGCACGACTGGTTTAAGGAGAACATTGCGCAGGGTCTGCCTTCCCGCAATATCAACACGACTACTCCGCTGCTGACTCTGTGTGAACTGAACGAGATCTACCACGACCCTGAGTTTGAAGCCCTTTGTCTGGATTGGGCAAAGTGGCTGATGGAGTGCATCCCGCGTACCCGTGAGGGTGGTTTCCAGCACGTCACCAGTGCCAACGGCGACCGTCAGGGCGTTCGCCTGAACGAGAGTGAGATGTGGATCGACACTCTGTTCATGACGGTGCTGTTCCTCAATCGGATGGGCCAGAAGTACGACAAGCAGGAGTGGATCGATGAATCCATCAAGCAGGTGCTGATGCACATCAAGTATCTGTACGATACCCACACCGGCCTGTTCTTCCACGGCTGGTCGTTCAACCGGATGGACAACTTCGGCGGCGTGTTCTGGTGCCGCGGCAACAGCTGGTTCACGCTGGGCATTCTGGACTATCTGGATATGTTCAAGGGTACTCTGAATCAGGGCGTCAAGGCGTTCATTCTGGACACCTACAAAGCACAGGTGCGCGCGCTGCGTGACCTGCAGGGCGAGGATGGTCTGTGGCACACAGTTCTGGATGACCCCACCAGCTACGAGGAAACTTCCGGTTCCGCTGCCATCACCGCAGGCATCCTGAAGGGCATCCGCATGGGGATTCTGGATGATTCCTACCTGCCTTGCGCCCAGAAAGCCATCCGCGCCATCCTCAAGAACATCGACACCGATGGCACAGTGCTGAAAGTGTCCGGCGGCACCGGCATGGGCTATGACCGCGACCACTACAAGAACATTCTGATTGCTCCCATGGCATACGGCCAGTCGCTGACCATTCTTGCACTGGTGGAAGCACTGGAAACCTTTGAATAATATTTCACTGACCTTTATGGAGGACTACTATTATGGCTATCTGCACTCCCAAATCCTTTGACCTGACCGGCAAGGTCGCACTCATTACCGGCGCATCCTACGGCATCGGCATGGCCATTGCAAAGGCACTGGCCGCAAACGGCGCAACCATCGTGTTCAACGACATCAAGCAGGAACTGGTCGATAAGGGCATCGCTGCCTACGAGGAAGCCGGCATCAAGGCTTACGGCTACGTCTGCGATGTGACCGATGAGGACGCTGTCAACGCTATGGTTGCGAAAATCACCGAGGAAGTCGGCCACATCAACATTCTGGTCAACAATGCGGGCATCATCAAGCGCATCCCCATGACTGAGATGAGCGCAGCACAGTTCCGTCAGGTCATTGATGTGGACCTGAACGCGCCCTTCATTGTGGCAAAGGCCATCATCCCCGATATGATTGCACAGGGCGGCGGCAAGATCATCAACATCTGCTCCATGATGAGCGAGCTGGGCCGTGAGACCGTCTCCGCTTACGCTGCTGCAAAGGGCGGCCTGAAGATGCTGACCAAGAACATCGCTTCCGAGTACGGCGCATACAACATCCAGTGCAACGGCATCGGCCCCGGCTACATTGCTACCCCGCAGACCGCGCCTCTGCGCGAAGTTCAGCCCGATGGAAGCCGTCATCCCTTCGACCAGTTCATCGTTGCCAAGACCCCCGCAGGCCGTTGGGGTGAAGCCGAAGATCTGGGTGGCCCTGCCGTGTTCCTTGCATCGGAAGCATCCGATTTCGTCAACGGTCTGATCCTGTACGTTGATGGCGGCATCCTTGCTTACATCGGCAAGCAGCCCCAGTAAGGAAAGGCATCTGCTATGAAGATTGGCTGCCGTGCCCACGATTATGGCAAACACCCGGCGCAGGAACTGGCATTGATTCTGCACAACGCTGGTTATCAGGCTGCACAGGTCGCCGTACCAAAGGCCATTGAAGGCATCAATGATTATCAACATATCTCGCCGGAACAGTTGGAAACCCTTCGGAGTGGGTTTGCCGCGCACGATGTAGAAATTTCTGTGCTGGGCTGCTATCAGGACTTGAGCGACCCGGACGCAGAAAAACGTGCCGCTGCTGTGCAGAATGTCTGCCGCGTTCTGGGCTGGCAGCATCTTGCAGGCGGTCGCTGCGTCGGCAGTGAAACTTCCTATCTGCATCTGGATGCAGAGGAACGCGCTGCACGGCGCGAATGGATGTTCGACAGTGTTCTCCGCATCGTGGAAGCTGCTGCAAAAGCAGACGCCATCTTTGCGGTGGAGCCGGTCTATTGGCACCCACTGGACAGCATAGAAGTGGTTCAGCAGCTCATCGACCGCGTAGCCGACCCGGAGCATCTGCACTTCATCTTCGACCCGGCCAATGTGCTGGAAAACCACAACATCCCCCATCAGACAAAGCTGTGGAATGACTGGCTTTCTCTGATTGGTTCTCGCATTGATGCGATTCATGTCAAAGATTTCACTTATGGTTCTACGGGAACTTACGATACTTATGGGCCTTGCCCGCTGGGAAAAGGCTGCATCCAGTATGATGCCATCTCCAAATGGCTGCATCAGCAGAACCGGGACATTCCGCTCCTTCGGGAAGAAGTGATCCTGAACTGCACCGCAGAGGACATTGCCTTTATGTCAGCCCTCTGAACCCTCATTTCAAACCCATCCGCAATTTGCTTTCTTCATTTTCTCCTTCATCATGCGCCCTCCCATTTGTGGGAGGGCGTCTTTGTTTTTATCCACCTGTGATTCTTGATAGAATGAAAAATTATTGATATAGACGCTGGGAAAAGCGGCTTCTATAATGGAGCCAGAAAGAACTTCGGAAGGGAGAAACCAGCATGAAAGTACATTGCTTACAAGGACGGACGGCAAGCGGCTTTGTGACCTTCGGTGGTGTCTGGGAAAGGGGCGAGGTTCCGGCTGCATCGTTCCAGCTGACAGCACCAGACGGCAAACCATTACCGCTGCAGAGCAAGCCCATGGCGTTCTGGCCGGATGGCAGCATCAAATGGAGTGCGCATACCACCGATGCCGCACTGATGAAAGAGGGTGCGGAACTTTTGCCCACCCCCAAAGAACAGCCTGACAGCGGCATCCAGATCATAAAAGGCTCGGATGCCTATACACTGGATACCGGCGTACTCCGGCTGACCGTTCCTCTGGGAGAAAACCTGCGCTGTGATTTTCTGGCGCAGGATATTTCGGTTTCCGGACGAAAGGCCGCACGCAAGGTCTATCCGGTTTTTCTGCTGGAACGCCGGAACGAAACGGAAGATGTGCTGGAAACACGGGTGCAGAAGTTCCACGGCGTGGTTCAAAAGGCTGTTCTGGAAGAAGCAGGCCCTTTGCAGGCGACCGTTGCATTTTACGGTGAGAACACACCCGGCGAACGATGCTCCATGCCTTTTGTGATACGGCTCTCGGTCTGGAAGGACAGCGCAGAAATGCGCTTTGTTCACACCTTCCTGTTTGACGGTGTAGAACAGCGGGATTTCCTCAAAGGAATAGGCATCCGGTTTGAAACAGTGCTTTCCGGCACGGCGTACACCCGCCATGTGCAATATCTGCAAGAGGACAAAGTGTTCCATGAATGTCCGCAGAATCTGGATTCCCGGTTTCCACATCTTGGGCCGGAAGTCCGTCAGGCACAGCTGAACGACGAGATTTCTGCTGCAAATGCGTCAGAGGATATGAAACAGGCTGCGCAGGATATTCCCATCTGGCGGCAGTATCATTTGGTGCAGGATAGCGACCGGCATTATGCTATCTTCAAAGCGACCCATACTGCGTGCTGCCGCATCCGCGCACAGGAGGGTGCAAGGGCACCGGGCGTTATGGCACTGACCGGAGAAAATGGCGGCGTGATGGCAGGCATCCGGGATTTCTGGCAGAAATATCCCGGTGGTCTTGCTGCGGATGCGCTGGATCAAGAGAATACGCAGCTGACCTTGTGGTTCTATTCGCCCTTGCAGGAGGCCTACGATTTCCGGCACTATGACACCAAAAGCCATCCTATGACCTGCTACGAGGGCTTTGAAGATTTACGCCCCAGTGCCTACGGCATCGGCGTGACCAGTGAATGCCGGGTGCAGTTCACGGACAGCCTGCCCTCCGAACAGCAGCTCCGGCAGTTTGCCAATCGATTGCAAAAGCCCCCTGTCGTTGTAGCAGACCCGGCGTATTACCACGAAAAACGCGCATTTGGCTATTGGGGGCTTCCGCATCCCGAAACAAAGGCCGGGGAGCAGTTGGAAGCTGCCCTTGACCGGGCGTTCTCGTTCTATCAGCGCGAGGTGGAAGCACGGCATTGGTACGGCCTGTTCGACTACGGCGATGTAATGCACACCTATGACCCGGTGCGCCATTGCTGGAAGTATGATGTTGGCGGCTATGCGTGGCAGAACACCGAACTGGTGCCGACCTACTGGCTGTGGCTCTACTTCCTGCACACCGGGCGTGAGGATGTTTTCAGCCTTGCCGAAGCCTTGAGCCGGCACGCATCCGAAGTAGACACCTACCATTTCGGCCCGCTCAAGGGGCTTGGTTCCCGCCATAATGTGCGGCACTGGGGCTGCTCCTGCAAAGAACCGCGTATCGGCATGGCGGGACACCACCGTTTTCTGTTTTATCTGACCGGGGACGCACGACTTGGCGAGGTCATGGAAGACGTGAAAGATGCCGACGTTTCTATGAGCCAGAACCCGCACAGCATGGAAAAGAGGCCGGACGGCGTTGTTGTTCCCTCTGCCCGCAGCGGGCCGGACTGGTCGAGTTATGTGTCGAACTGGATGACCCACTATGAGCGGACACTGGATGAAACCTACCGGCGCAAAATTGAGACCGGCATCCGTGACATTGCCGCCACGCCATACGGCTTTGCATCCGGGCCGGATTATTACTATGATCCGGAAACCGGGCATCTGATCTACCACGGCGAGATTGAAAACACCCCAAACCAGCATTTGCAGATCTGCATGGGCGGGCCGCAGATCTGGCTGGAAACTGCCGATTTGCTGGAGGACGATACCTTGAAAACGCTGCTGACCCGGCTGGGAAAGTTCTATTATCTTCCGCCAGAGGAAAAGACCAGACTGACCCACGGGCAAATTGTGAATCGTCCTTTCAGCTGGCCGATGTTTGCCACGGCAGTTTCGGCATTCAGTGCGGCAAACACCCATGATGCGGAACTTGCAAAGAAAACATGGGCTGTTCTGATGGAGAGTGTTCCGCAGAACGCTGGAACAGATGCCTTTACACCCCATTCCTATGTGAACGGTTTTGCCGCAGATGGCCCGTATCAGGAGATTCCCGGCATCTCGACCAACTGGGTATCGCAATGGTGCCTGAATGCGCTGATGTGTCTGGAATTTATCCCGGATGCAATGCCGCAGGACGGTTTTATAGAACTGAAGCCACCCGTTTCCTCCAACCAATAAGATGAAAAGATCCCATGTCCAGACCAAAATATGGTGTAGGACATGGGATTTTTCGTAGATGCACTCGGATAGAAACAGCTTATATCAACTGAAACTTTGTCCATTTCTGAGATTTATAACGCCAAATGAAAATTGCACCGCGGAATACAAGATCCATACTCATACCGATGGCAACACCGATGACACCCCAGCCGAAATACAGACCAAACAGGGCCGAGAAAAGCAGCCGTGCGCCAATGGTCAACGAAATGGAAACTACCATCGTAAAGGTGACATCACCTGCTGCGCGCAGGCCATTGCCTAAGCTCCCGGCAAAAGGATAGGCAAGACCGTTAAAGATATTGTTGATAAGTACCAGCCAGATGACCAGCGACTTTGCCTCCGGCGAAATGGCCGAATACCGCACGATGAGCGGTGTCAGGGTGAATACAAAGGCGTTCCACAAAACCGATAGTACCAGCGTGATACGATTCAGCTTTTTGAAATAAAAATTGGCGGCATCAATATCCCGTGCGCCCATACACTGCCCAATGACCGTAGTATACACGGGAGCCATTGCCAGCCCCATAATAGACGCTAGCGACCAGATGCTTTGCGCCACACCATTTGCTGCAATTTGGTAGGTGCCGAACAATGCGACCATGCTGGAAAGGGCTACCTTGACCAATTGATGTACCCCGTTTTCCAGACCGTTTGGCAGCGCAATCCCCATGATTTTCTTCTGTGTACCACCATCCCATGCCAGAATATCCGGGCCGTGATACTGCACGGCGTTTGTATTCTGAAAGCAGAAAGCGGTAACGGCTACCGCTGAAAGGGTGCGAGAAATGAGCGACGGCCAAGCCACACCAGCCGCTCCCAGATGCAGTCCGAACACACCCATACAGTTGCCCACCACATTGATGATATTGGTCACAAGGGAGATGTACATGGTTACATTGGTCTTTCCAATGCTGCGGCAGAGGGCAGCACCGGCATCATAAACCGCCAAGGCTGGAAGCGACAGTGTGGTGATAAACAGATAGGATTCGCAAGCCGCCATGACATCCGGCTCGATCTGCCCGAACAGAAGCCGCAGGAGCGGCTTGCGGAAACACAGGATGAGTATGGTCAAGGCCGCTGAAATCAGGCAGGAAATCGTCAGCAGCTGACCGGCAGCTCTGGACGCCATCTTTTTATCGTCACAGCCGATATACTGGCTGATAATGACAGCACCGCCCGCCGAAAGAGCCGTAAACAGGAAAATCATCACCGTGTTAAAGGACGTTACCAGCGATACGCCCGAAACATCCGCTTCGCTGGAAAAGCTGACCACAAAAGTGTCCGCGATTCCCACGAACATCAGAAGAAACTGTTCAATGAACAGTGGAAAGATCAGATTTCTTAAATCCTTGTTGGAAAACATTTTTACGCCTCGTATTCCCTCACAAGAGCTTTCTGGCAGCGGTTCAGCATCCGCTGAGCCTTGCTCATATCCCAATCGCAGTAGTCTGTCGCAATCATGGAGGCAATGCCGTGCGCCTGCATCCAAAGCTGGTCGTGCAGTTCATCGGCGGCGGCTCGATCAAGATGGTACTGCTCCATCAGTTCGTCTATGGTACGGTCAATTATGGGCAAAAGCACCTGTTTCATTTCGGCAAATGCCTGTGACCTCATGAATAAGAACCGGAACAGTTCCGGCTGCTGCCTGGCAAGACAAATATACTCGATGCCGTACAGATGCACCCGTGTTGAACCGCACTCTTTCTGCATCAGCTCGACAAACTTGTTCACTGCTGTTGGAATCAGTTCTTTGCGCAGTGCATCCATATTGTCAAACGACAGATAAATCGGCTGGGTAGAGCATCCCAGTTCTGCGGCAAGGCTTTTTACATTGACAGCTTCCGTTCCGCCTTCCATCAGCACCCGGAGGGCTGCACCAAGGATCATTTCTTTTGTTACCTGTTTCTTTGCAGGCATTGTTCTGTCACTTCTTTCAATAAATCAATTTATCAATAACCGCATTTATTTTATTCTTCTGCTGGATTTTGTCAAGAGGTTTGTACAGCGTTTACGGTTCCGTACACCAACCTCGCAATCATAGATTCAATAATGTGAATATTAAGTTTGCGCCATATAACCTTTCTGCAATATTTGATAAAATGCAAACTTATTGAAATTGACGGCGACTGTGGCAGAGTTTATACTTATAAAAGATTATTTATCTAAAAATATTTAGTTTGAAAGGCAGCGAATCTTCTAAAACGGCAACATTATCAAAAGAACCCGGAGGTTAAAACTAAATGGCATCTCATGTATTGGGAATTGGCTATACACAAAGTCCGGCCAGCATCGCAAAAATCAGCATTTGGAAACAGCTTGGACTGGAACTGGACTGTACAGATGATTTTGACCATGCAGCTTGTATGCTCAGCAACAGGAATTATACCTGTGTTGCGGTTTGTACAAGGGCTGTTTCAGAGGAACAGATTGAAACGTTGCAGAAAATCCAGATGATTCCAATCATCGTTACTTCTCCTGATATGATTTGTAGCTATGCACAGCCTACGGAGAGCGAAGTGCGCATTCCTGAAGAATGTCCGTTGCAATGCGAGCACAAATCTACTGTGATCAAGGTCAAAAATCTGCAAATCTGCCTTGAACAGCGTTCGGTGAGCATTGATGGCGTGGCTATTGATTTGACAGAAAAGGAATTTGATATTCTGGCATTACTTCTGCTGAACCAGAAGCAGGTATTCACGCATGAAATGATGATGGATGCCATCTGGCATAACGATTTTGCTTTTTACTCTCGTAATGCACTGTCCAGCCATATCAGCAACCTTAAAAAGAAACTGAAACATTTCTCGGATGTTGCAGACCAGATCAAGAGCATCCGTGGCATCGGCTATAAGTTTGAACCGTAAGGATTTTCTTGAGCAAACCTTATGCAAGACTAAACCGTATCGAAAAAGTCATTTGGTATCATCTACCTGAAAATGGGGAGAACTTTTCCCGATTCACATGATGATACGCCAAGAGCAGCGAAACGTCATGTTCCGCTGCTCTTTTTCTTTGCAAAAAGAAAGACACCCGATGCTCATGGCATCCGATGTCTTACTTTGCATGGTTCAGTTCGTCGATTCGCTGACAGATGTCGATCAGTTTTTCTGATTCGCTCTCTGTCTTTCCGCGAAAGAAGTCATAAACACACTTTGGCACTGCATTCGGCGTTGCCGTTTCCGGGAACACGAGTGCATCCAGACTGATGTTCAGTTCCTTTGCCAGAAGAATGACCGTTTCCATTTTTGGATTGCTGCGGCAGATCTCCGCCTGCATGACAGTGCGGTGGCTCATGCCCAGCTTTTCGGCAAGCTGCTTCTGGGTCAGACCTCTGGCTTCTCGCTCTGCACGAACTTTTGCACCAAACTCATCCAGTGGATTGTTCATCAAAGCTCACCTCGTATTCATTGTAATTCGTCCCGGCAGTTCAATAAATCACCACAAGAGTGACTTGAAGTGATCTCAAGATTACTTGCCGAACACGGGCAACCCGAAAAGAGGTGATAAAGGTGAAAATCTATATAAATCTGCTATTTAGGTTCTACAAAGAACCGAACAATATTCAAATTAAAAATATCTTATGACGGTAAGCTGCAACTCTTGAAGTGAGTTGCAGCTTATTTGTTTGTTATCAAAACTCACACAAAAAATATCGAATGCCTGAGATGCATTAAGGGCTGAGGATACTTATACCGCTTTCCATTTTCGGATGGAAAACAGTGTCGGTACCCTTTTCTTTGGTGCATCTCTTTTTTTGTTGCCAAGAAAAGCCCGCAGGCTGTCCCGCAGTGAAGTGTCCTCAACCTCCGCATCTGGCGGAAAGGACACTTCATGTTTCTTTTTTTATCAGGAGCGGCCGGATGCCGTTTTCGGTCTCCGGTCACTCCTGTTCTTTTACATATTTATCCGCCATTCACTTTTTACCGATACGGAGGACTGCTCAAATGGATGAGTTGAATCCTACGGTGCGCGAACAGGAGATCTACGAGGAGATGGAACTGACCCCGGAAATGATCAAGTCCATCCGAACCCTCTGTGCGACCTGTCTGCGGCATTTCGTAGAAGCAAAGGCTTTCAAAATCGCTCTCGTGCCGAGCGCAGACAAGAGCATGGATGTATGCACCGTCTGCCAGACCCGGCGCGGTCACGATTACGTTGTCATGCACCGCTGATGCCGGTGCTTTATTCCAATCGCCGGGGAGGTGATGCGTACTATATAAATAAAATCGCTTTCATACTTTAACAGAAGCCCGCTGCCTAGGAGGTACAGCGGGCTTCTTACATATCCAGATGGAGGTTTCGCAATTGGAATCTACTTTGAAATTCCAACGCGGAGACATCTACTTCATTCGACTGGACAGCAGCACAGGTTCCGAACAAAGCGGAACCCGCCCTGCGGTCATCCTGCAAAATGATGTGGGAAACACCTATTCACCGACTTTGATCATTGCGACTTTGACAAGTAAGACAGAAAAGAAAGCTACGCAGCCGACCCATTGTCTGGTGGAACTGGAAAAACTGGAGCCTTCCATCGTTCAGGCCGAACAGATCTTCACCATCGACAAGAGCCGTGTCCAAAATTTTGTCGGACACCTCACCCCGGAAGAAATGAACCGGGTCGATGATGCTGTGAAGATCAGCCTTGCCCTGAACCCGATGGGGAGCATCCAGAAGCTGAAACCAATCATCCGCTCCACGGCGGCTTACGCACCGCCTGAAACGGTTGATGGAAAGCCGCCTGTCTATCCCTACACACCCATCAAATCCGATTTTGAGGACGCAGGGACGGTCGAAGAAATGATGTTATACACCGAACTGCAATCCGCTGTTCATGCCATGATCCAGCGGCTCGAATACAGCTTCACCTTTAATCCCAGCCTGCTCACCAGCCCGAAGCGTAAGAAGCAGGTGGCTGAGATTTTGACCGAAGCTGAAAAATACATTTGGCGAATCAAGGAGGAAATGCGATGCGCCTGAAAAACGACACGAACAATTTTGCCGCTTCTTTCAATATTACCCCGCCTTACCAGATGATGGTGATTCACAGTAGTAAGCTGATCTATCCTCGTGAGGTCTATCAGCGGCGAGTACGTCGCAGTCAGGTGGAACTGATTGCTGCCGACTTCAACGAGTATATCGCCAACGAGCCGAAAGTCAGTTTCCGCAACGGCAGATATTATGTGGTGGACGGTCAGCACACCATCGAGGGGCGCATCCTCCGCAATGGCGGCAAGGATTTGCCGATTCTCTGCAAGGTCTATACCGGCTTGACGATGGAGCAGGAAGCCCTGTTCTTTGCTGAACAGAACGGCCACTCCGCACCTCTGACGGCGGGCATCAAGCTGCGCGCCAAGGTCGTGGGCGGCGATGCTCCTTCCAAAGCGTTTCTCGCAGCCACCAACCGGGTTGGTCTGGCTTTCAACTATGACAGCCTGCAGCTGAGCGACTACCGCATCAGCTGCGTGGGTACCGCTCTCAAGCTGTATAACCAGATGGGCGAGAAAATCTACTGTGAGGCCCTGCGGCTCATCGTTGCCGCATGGGAGGGCAAGCCCGATTCGTTCCGGGCATCTGTCCTGCGGGGCGTGATGCACTTCGTGGAACTGTATCACGGAGAGTTCAGCGAGGAACGGCTCATCCGTGCGCTGGGCAGTGTCCATCCTATGGAGATCTACCGTGTCGGCAGGGATAACCCCGCCAAGCTGCCCGGATGGAAGAAATATGTTTTCCCCATCTACATGGCCTACAACGGAAAAGGGCGCAAGGACGCTCTGCCGATGAAGTTCTAAAACATATTCTCTCTGCCAAGGGGCATCTGCAAGCTGCGGATGCCCTTTATTACATATTGACCAGCTGCAAAGTTCTGAATTTCGGCAGCTGGAAATAGACTGAAGTGACGCACATAACAACTATGTGAACCGAAAAGGGGGATTCGATGGAAAAAACTCCTTTTATTCTGTGCGAAAAATTTCGTTCTGACAACAACGAACAGCGCAAAGAACATTTTCAAAAGGAATTTGAACGATATATCGTCGATGGTCTGTCCAACACCGTGCCTTCTAAATCATGTGCCTGATTTGGCATCCTTGAATTTGAAAGAGAAACGCGGTATGTTGCGCATGGACGATTGTGCACAAAAAGAAAGGTGCAAATCATGAAAGCAGCAATCTATTGCCGCCTGAGCAAAGAAGATGAATATAAAATTGGCGAATCGGAGAGTATTCAGAACCAGAAGTCAATGCTGATCCAGTACGCCATTGAGAAAGGATTTGATATTTACCAGATTTATTCGGATGAGGACTACTCCGGCATTGACCGGAACCGTCCGGCGTTCAATGCGATGATACAAGCTGCAAGCGAACATAAGTTTGACGTGGTGCTGGCAAAGACTCAATCCCGTTTCACCCGTGACATGGAACTCGTGGAAAAATATCTGCACGGAAAGTTCATTGAGTGGGGCATTCGGTTCATTGCTGTCGTTGACCATGTGGATACCAATGATACTGCGAACAAAAAATCCCGCCAGATCAATGGTCTGATCAACGAGTGGTATCTGGAAGATCTGTCCACCAATGTCCGTTCCGTGCTTGACCATAAGCGGAAAGAAGGCTTGTTTATCGGCTCTTTTGCACGGTATGGATACTGTAAAGATCCAAATGCAAAGGGAAAACTTATCATCGACCCAGAAGCGGCCGAAGTGGTAAGACGGATTTTCTCCATGGCTCTTAGTGGAATCGGTGCGCACAAAATTGCACGGATTCTGAATGATGAAAAAATTCCAAGCCCAACAGCCTATAAGCAGTCGCACGGCATCCATTACCACATTGCAGCGAAAAATCCAAATGCAGACCTTTGGAGCAGCCCCACTGTATATCAGATGCTGCACAATCAGCTTTATGTCGGAGATATGGTGCAGGGGCGGCATAAGAAGGTGAGTTATAAGTCTGAAAAGACAATTTGGCTTCCGCAATCGCAGTGGATCGTTGTTGAGAACACCCACGAAGCCATCATTGACCGGGATACGTTTGAAACGGTTCAGATGATGATGGCAGGACGTGCCCGGAGCAATGGAAATGGAACTATTCATCCACTGGCTGGCAAAATGATTTGCGGATGCTGTGGTAATAAGTTGGAGCAGGCTGGCAGGAGAAGCAATGTAAATGGAAGCCGAGTTCGGTATGTGCGATGCCGGATGCATCAACGCGCACCGGAACAGTGCAGCAATAAGACTTGCACAAATCTGGACGATTTGCAGGTGCTTGTGTTGGAGCGCATCCGGGCGTATGTGGCAGATTATTTTGACCCTGAAAAAGTGACCATTCCAGAGCAGGATGACCCGATCCAGCAGCGAGAGCAAGCCAAGCGTGACGAGCTGAAACGGTTGAAAAGCGAAGTAGAACGGCGGCGCAAGGCCATGCAGGAACTGTATCTGGATAAGGTGTCTGGCCTGATTGATACTGTCCAGTTCTCTGAAATGAACCAGACCTTTCTGGAAGAAGTGAAAAAGGCAGAAACGCGAATCAATACATTGGAAGCGGAACTGGAACAACAGCAGGAAGAAACCAGTGTGGTGCAGACGCAGATGCAGCGTGTCCGTGAACTGGCGCAGGTTTCGCATCTGACCCGCGAACTTGTTGTACTGCTGGTTCATCGTGTCGTTGTTGGCACAAAAGATTCGCTTACCGGAGAGCAAAAAATCACGATTGAATGGAATTTCTAAGTCGGCAAGCAGTTTAACTGCTCCGTTGAGTTATTTTCGTCAGCCCAAGTCGGATAGACTTCGCTGGACGCGACATTGGCGATATAATCCCGGAAGGAGACGGTCACATTGCGGGCGGATGCCGCAGGCTTGCCCAGATGAACTGTGATGTTTTTGGGGATGATGACCTTGCTCAGCACCCGGGGCACGCAATTCTCCACGGGCTCCGGGCCGCTGCCGCCGTCCCCGGTGAACAGGGAGTGCTCGGGGATGACCACGGGCGGGTTGGCCACGTCGCGGCCCTCCTCGGTGTCAGGGATCATCTCCGGCTGGGCCAGCGTGACCTGCCCGGCGAAGATCTGCACGCCCTCAATGCGCACGGTGCGGTAGCCCTCCTTTGCGGCGGTGAGGTTCACCACGGCATAGGGACGGGTGGTGTTGTCTTCCTGCAGAGAAAGGGCGCAGGCCGGTGCGTCGATGGTGACATCGGCGGCGCTGCCTTCGCTGTCAGTGGTGCGCTGAACGGTGAAGCCATCGCCGCTGACCGTGACCACTACCCCTGCAATGGGCGAGGACTGGCGGGCACCGAAGGCCTGAATGCGTAAAATGCCGGTAGTTTTCATAGGCAGATGCTCCTTTGCTGTGAAAGTGAAATGCTTCTCCCACAGCGTATTCCGCAGAGGCACCGGGCGTGAATAGGGGCTTTCTTTTTCCGGCGGGGGAGTGTATACTGGAGACAGATAATAGCGCAGGGCAGGCGCGCCCACTCCGTCCTGCTGACGCTCGCCAGACGTCCAGCGTGGGTTAGCCCTCGCACTCCCCGGGAGAAAGTGTTGTCGATTATAATACTAGCCCGACCTTCAGACATGGCATCGCGTCATCCTGCCGGAGTGGGCGCGCCTACCGTTCAAATGTTTGCTTTCTTTTAAGATAAGAAGTGTAAAGGAGAATACAGCAATGCAGGCAACCATTCACAACGAATACCTCACCCTCACTGTGGACACCCACGGTGCGGAAGCTGTCAGCTTGAAGAATGCAGCGGGCGAAGAGCTGCTGTGGCAGGCAGACCCGGCCATCTGGAAACGCCACGCGCCCATTCTGTTCCCGTGGACGGGCAAGCTGCCCGGCGGCATCTTTGAGGCAAAAGGAAAGACCTGGAAGGGCGGCCAGCACGGCTTTGCCCGCGACCTGGAGCACACGCTGCTCAGGGCGGAAGGGGACACCATTCAGCTGGAACTGCGCTCGGACGATGACATCAAGACGGAGCGCTTTCCCTTCGATTTCGTGCTCACCAGCACTTTCAAGCTGGACGGTAAAACCGTGCACCACACCCTGACTGTATCGAACCCCGGCAGTGAGGAACTGCGCTTCGGTATCGGCTATCATCCGGCGTTCAACATCCCCTTCGACGATAAGCACACCACCAAAGACTATGAGTTCCGCTTTGATCAGCCGGAAAGCCCGGTCATTCTGGATGCCCGTCCCAACGGTCTGCTGAGCGGCAAGTGCTACTACCAGTGGAAGAACCAGCAGGCTATCCAGCTGACCGACGACCTGTTCGACAACGACAGCTTCTGCATGGCGGGCCTGCGCACCAAGACTATTGGCATCTACGAGAAGGACACCGGGCGCAATATCACCTGCAATGTGGAAAACTATCCTTACTCGCTGATCTGGTCCACTCCGGTGAAACCGCTGCACTTTGTGTGCATTGAGCCGTGGCACAGCCTGCCTGCAGCAGAGAGCGATCCGCAGGCGTGGGCTGAGCGCGCCGCTGCTGCCTGCCTTGCCCCGGGTGAAGAATGGGCAACGACCCTGAGCACCACCTTCAACCGATAATTCTCGATAAACAGAAAACCCGGAACACAGCTGTGTTCCGGGTTTTTTATGCAGTTAAGAACAAATGAAGCTTAGTATGCCACGCCCCAGTAGACCATGGTCTTGGCGGGCTTGCCGCAGCAGGGGCACACATCGCTCAGATGCTCCTGCTCGAAGGGCATGCAGCGGCTGGATAGGCCAGCTTCTTCCTTCATCTTCATCTCGCAGGCCAGATCGCCGCACCACATTGTCTTGATGTAGCCGGTGTTGGCCTTGGCCAGCTCCTTGACCTCGTCCATGGTGGTGGCAGACCAAGTGCGCTTCTCGCGGTTGGCGAGAGCACGCTCGTACAGATCCTTGCGCAGGGCTTCCAGCTGGGCCGGGATCGCGGTCTCCAGCTCGTCCAGAGAGACGAAGGTCTTCTCGCGGGTGTCGCGGCGCACCAGCACGCACTGGTTCTTTTCCAGATCCTTGGGGCCGATCTCTAGGCGCAGGGGCACACCCTTCATCTCCCACTGAGAGAACTTCCAGCCGGGAGCGTTGTCGCTGTCGTCCAGCTTCACGCGGGCATACTTCGAGATCTTCTCGGCCAGCTCGGCAGCCTTCTCGGAGACACCGGGCTTGTGGGCTGCGATGGGCACGACCACGACCTGGATGGGGGCCACTGCCGGGGGCAGGATCAGGCCGTCATCGTCGCCGTGGGTCATGATGATGGCACCCACCAGACGGGTGGAAGCGCCCCAGCTGGTCTGGAACGGATGGTGCAGCTGGTTGTCGCGGCCAGTAAAGGTGACGTCGTAAGCTTTGCTGAACTTGTCGCCGAAGTAGTGGCTGGTGCCGCTCTGAAGGGCCTTGCCGTCCTTCATCATTGCTTCAATGGTGTAGGTGGCCTCGGCGCCGGCAAACTTTTCCTTGTCGGTCTTGCGGCCCTTCACCACGGGGATGGCCAGATCCTGCTCGCAGACATCTGCGTAGCAGTTCAGCTGCTGCTGGGTCTCAGCCTCGGCCTCAGCGGCGGTCTCGTGGATGGTGTGGCCTTCCTGCCACCAGAACTCACGGCTGCGCAGGAAGGGGCGGGTGGTCTTCTCCCAGCGCACCACGCTGCACCACTGGTTGTACTTCATGGGAAGCTCACGGTAGCTGTGCAGCACACGGGACCAGTGATCGCAGAACATGGTCTCACTGGTGGGACGCACGGCCAGACGCTCTTCCAGCTTGTCAGAACCGCCCATCGTGACCCACGCCACCTCCGGCGCGAAGCCATTGACCAGTTCGCCCTCCTTCTGCAGCAGGCTTTCCGGGATCAGCACGGGCATTGCCACGTTCTCATGGCCGGTGGCCTTGAAACGGGCATCCATGTCCTTCTGGATCAGCTCCCAGATGGCCTGACCATAGGGGCGCAGGATGATGAAACCCTTCACGCTGGAATACTCCACCAGCTCTGCCTTGACGCAGATGTCGGTGTACCACTGTGCGAAGTTTTCCTCCTGGCTGGTGATCGCCTGTACGAGCTTCTTTGAATCTTTTGCCATTTTGTTTTTTCCTCCCAAGGCCATGCGCCAAACGCCTTGCGTTCCGCACGAACCATATTAAAAGCCCCACCCACGAGCACAGCCGGGTGCCGTGCAGAAAAGGCGGGGCTTTTTACCGAAATTCTCAGTCCTGCGTGTGGCTGTCCACAAAGTTTACCACATCGCCCACGGTGCGCAGAGACTCGATGGCGTCGTCCGGCACCTCAATGCCGAACTCATCCTCCAGCGTCATCACCATGTCCACGATGTCCAGGCTGTCTGCCTCAAAATCGCTCATGATGTCGCTCTCCATCGTGATCTTTGCCGGGTCAACATCCAGCTGCTCCGCCAGCAATGCACGGATTTTTTCAAAAGTATCCATTCCTGTGGTCTCCTTTTTGCAGTTGTTTTGCCTGCTTTGTACCCCTGTGCCGCGGGCCGCTGCCATGGCAGCAGACCTGCGGACGCTGCGCGGCCGGAACAGGCGATACAAAACGCTCTCTTTTTTTATATCCCATGCCATGCATCTTGTCAAGCCCTGTTTTCGCTTTCCCGCTCCGGATTGAGAAAAAACTTCCAAAACGCAGTTTTCTGCTTGACAGATGGCCCCGGGTTTCTTATCATTATATAGTAGCGAGTTTATGGGGACTGACTGGAAGTCCCATGAAGGAGTTTTGAACATGAAACTTTCATTTACCAAAATGCAGGGCTGCGCCAACGACTATATCTATCTGGACTGCCGCGAAAGCGGCGTGCCGGAAAATATCGCTGCGCTTTCGGAAAAGCTGTCCCGGCGGCATTTTTCTATTGGTGCCGACGGCATCATCTGCATCTGTGCACCGCAGACAGCGGGCGCTGACGGCATGATGCGCATTTTCAACGCTGACGGCAGCGAGGGCAGGATGTGCGGCAACGGCATCCGCTGTGTGGCCGAATGGCTGTACACCCACGGCACCGCGAAGGAAAAACTTGCCATTGACACCCTCAGCGGCCTGAAGACCGTCACCCACAAGGGCGAGGGCCTCTGGCAGGTGGAGATGGGCGCTTACAGCACCATGCCTGCCGATCTGCCCGCTGTGAACATGGGCGAGGGTCCGCTGGTGGATAAAACCCTGACCGTGGACGGCAAAGACTGGCAGGTGACCTGCATCAGTGTGGGCAACCCCCACTGCGTGACCGTGGTGGAGGATGTGGACAGCCTGAAGCTGGAAGAGATCGGCCCGGCGTTTGAGCACCACGCAAACTTCCCGGAACGCATCAACACCGAGTTCGTGCAGGTGGTGGACGCCACCCACCTGAAAATGCGGGTGTGGGAGCGCGGCAGCGGCGAGACCTGGGCCTGCGGCACCGGCACCTGCGCTACCGTGGCGGCCCTGACCGAACTGGGCATCTGCCCGGCAGGCGAGGACGTTCATGTTCAGCTGCGCGGCGGCGTGCTGACCATCCGGGTGCTGCCCGGAAAACAGCTGCTCATGACCGGCGCAGCTGAGACGGTGTGTGAAGGTTTTACTGAAGTTTAAGCAGCCTTCCCCCTCGGGGGAAGGTGGCAGTGCCGCCAGGCAATGACGGATGAGGGGAAGCTTCCGCTAGATTCCGCTTTCCAAGAGCGAAATCAAAAGATGACTGCCCCTCATCAGTCCTGTCGCTTACGCGCCAGTCCAGCTTCCCCCAAGGGGGAAGCCTAATAAAAGAATCGAGGGAAAGTAACTATGAAGATGAACAAACATTACAACGAGCTGAAAGCCAGCTACCTGTTCGTGGACATTGCCCACAAGGTGGCTGCTTACCAGGAAGCACACCCCGAAAAGGAGATCATTCGTCTGGGCATCGGCGATGTGACTCAGCCTCTGGCAAAGTGCGTGGTCAAGGCCATGCATGACGCCGCCGACGAAATGGGCACCAAAGAGGGCTTCCACGGCTACGGCCCCGAGCAGGGTTACCCCTTCCTGAAGCAGGCAATTCAGGGCTACTATGCAGGCCGCGGCACCAAGCTGGCAGAGGATGAAATCTTCATTTCGGATGGTGCCAAGAGCGATCTGGCCAACGTGCTGGGCCTGTTCGATGTGGACAACACCGTGCTGGTCCCGGACCCTGTTTACCCCACCTATGTGGACGACAATGTGACCGATGGCCGCAAGATCATCTACAGCCGCACCAGCCAGGAGAACGGCTTCCTGGGTATGCCCGACGAGAATGTGAAGGCAGACATCATCTATATCTGCAGCCCCAACAACCCCACCGGTGCTGCCTACACCCGCGACCAGCTGAAAGCTTGGGTGGACTATGCCAAGAAGAACGACGCCGTCATCCTGTACGACGCCGCTTACGAGTGCTTCATCTCCGACGAGAACCTCGCCCGCAGCATCTTCGAGATCGAGGGTGCCCGCGAGTGTGCTATTGAAATTTGCTCTTTCTCCAAGATCGCAGGCTTCACCGGCACCCGTTGCGGCTATACCGTGGTGCCCAAGGAGCTGGAACGCGAGGGTATGAACATCAACAAGCTGTGGCTGCGCCGCCAGACCACCAAGTTCAACGGCGTGCCTTACGTTGTGCAGCGCGCCGCTGCCGCCGTGTTCACCGAGAGCGGCATGGCTGAGATCCAGCAGAATCTGGACTATTACCGCAAGAACGCCAAGGTCATTGCCGACGCTCTGGATGAGTGCGGCGTGTGGTATTGCGGCGGCAAGAACAGCCCTTACATCTGGCTGCGCTGCCCCGGCAACATGAAGAGCTGGGAATTCTTTGACTGGCTGCTGGAGAACTGCGGCGTGGTCGGCACCCCGGGCGTGGGCTTTGGTGAGTGCGGCGAGGGCTACTTCCGCCTGACTGCTTTCGGCGACGCCGAGAAGACCAAGGTTGCCGCAGAGCGCATTAAGGCGGCAATCAAGGCACTGTAAGAGGAATGTGTAAGCGTTGAAATACTCTGTTCCTGTCCGCCCGTCAGGGCGGCAAGAGCTTTAAGTTGAGCGATTTATAACGTAAGCTCCTGTTATCTTCGGATAGCAGGAGCTTTTTTGCGCCATATGCTTGACAAAATTGTATCTTCTGTATATACTGTACATATACAGATAAACGAAAGGAAAATGCGGATGAACCTGTTTATTGATAATAAGAGCGGCACGCCTATCTATGACCAGATCTATACCCAGATCAAGGATCAGATCATACAGGGCGCACTGCAGCCGGACGAGGCGATGCCGTCGATCCGTGGTTTGGCGCGGGACCTGCGCATCAGTGTCATTACAACAAAGCGCGCTTACGACGAGCTGGAAAAGGAAGGTTTTCTATATGCCGTGCCGGCCAAAGGCTTTTTTGTGGCCCCTAAAAATACCGAGCTGCTGCGGGAAGAAAATCTGAAAAAAATCGAATCGCACCTTACCGAGGCCGTGCGCCTGTCTGCGTCCTGCGGGCTGAGCAAAAACGACCTGCAAGAGATGCTGGAACTGTTGTGGGAGGGCTGAGCGATGAACGCATTGGAACTCAGGAAGCTGGAAAAACATTATAAGGACTTCACTTTGGGCCCATTGGATCTGACCTTGCCCGGCGGCACCATCTGCGGCCTGATCGGTGAGAACGGCGCGGGCAAAAGCACCACCATCAAGCTGATTCTGGACATGGTGCAGCGGGACGGCGGCACAGTGACCATTCTGGGCAAAGATAACCGCACCGACTTTGTGCGCACCAAAGAGGATATTGGTGTGGTGCTGGGCAGTGACGGCATCCCGCAGTGTCTAAGCGCCGTGCAGGTGGGCCGCATGATGGCAGGCATCTACGCAAACTGGGATGCGCCCGCTTACGCCGAACTCTGCCGAAAGTTTGATCTGCCGGAAAAGAAAAAATATAAGGATTATTCCACCGGTATGAAGATGAAACTGTGCATTGCTGCGGCGCTGTCCCACCATCCGAAACTGCTGCTGCTTGACGAAGCCACCAACGGTCTTGACCCGGTGGTGCGGGATGAAGTGGTGGATATCCTGCTGGATTTTGCCCGGGACGAGGAACATTCTATCCTTATTTCTTCCCACATCGTCAGCGATTTGGAAAAGCTGTGCGACACCATTGCGTTCCTGCACAAGGGCAGGCTGCTGCTGTGTGAAGAAAAGGACACCCTGCGGGAGAAATATGTGCTCTGGCATGGCAGCGCTGCCCAGCTGGAAGAGTTGGATGCCGGGGCGGTGTACAGCAGACGGGTCACACCTTACGGAGCCGAAGCACTGGTGCGCCGGGATGCTGTGCCAGCCGGGAGCAATCTTTCCCCGGTGAGCATTGAAGAACTGTTTGTGCTGATGGTGAAAGGGGAGTGCGCGGAATGAAGGGCTTGCTGTTAAAGGATGCATATCAGGCGTGGTACTACGCAAAAGGTGTTTTCGCGGCAGCTGTGGTCATGATGGGCGCGGGCGTGGCCACGATGATGAACGGAGCCAATTTCTTCATCGTGTATGCGGGCTTTTTGATGGGGATGCTGCCTATGACCCTGCTGGCCTATGACCAGACCAGCAAATTCGACAAATACAGCGCGGCACTTCCGGTCACGAAGGAACAGCTGGTGGGCTGCAAGTATATCGTTGGTCTTTGCGGGCTGGCGCTGGCAGAACTTTTTACTGCTGCGGCCCTTGGTGTGGGATATCTGCACTGGGCGGCTGTGGACGGCGCACTGGTGGCTTCCACGTTGGTGCAGGTGGCCATGACGACCCTGCTGAACAGCGCCATCCTGCTGCCGCTGACCTATCGCTTTGGCTACGAAAAAGCTAAATATGTTTTCTATCTTATGGTTGGCGTGATGGCAGCCGTGATGGGCTTTGGGGTGGCTTCCAACGAAGATGGACTGGTGAAAAGTCTCCTGCCGCGGGGCATTTCCTCGGTGGGGCTGCTGGGTATTGCGGCAATGGCCCTGGTGCTGTACGCCCTTTCGTGGCGGCTGTCGGTGGCATGGTACGGAAAGGCAGAACAGTAAAGCATAACATAGCCCCGCTCCTGTGCCGGAAAGCTTCGGCAGCAGGGACGGAGCCGTGTTTTATTGGAAACTGACAGAGGAAAATGTCTGCTTCATCAGGCCGTGACGGTTGCAGTAAAGGTACAATATGCCTGCACCCCGCAGGGGAAAGCGGCATTCGGAACTTCCCTCAGGATAGAGCTTGACTAGCTGCAAATGGTCGGCAGTCAGGCAGGCCAGAAACGAAAGATAATGCTCCTTTGTCATAGGGTGCTGGGCGGACACGAACAGCTCATCTTCTATCTTTTCAAGGGTCAGCCGATGGGCATTGTCGGGTTCTTCGGCGGTGCGAAGATCGAGCTCCGGCAGGGCGATACCGCAGCAGCTGACCACCGCAGAACCGGCGGCAAACAGCATGTTGCCGCACACCGGGCAGACGTAAAGCTTTGAGCGCAGCAGATTGGCCGAGCGGTTGGCGTTGACCACCGGCGCACCGTGCATCAGCTCCAGCACGGACACGCCCAGCGCAGCGGCCAGCGGTTCCAGCAGAGAGATGTCCGGCAGACCCTTGGCAGTCTCCCATTTGGAGACGGTCTTGTCGCTGACGGCCAGTGCCTGTGCCAGCTGGGCCTGTGTGAGATGTTTTTGTTCCCGCAGCTGCCGAATGGCGCTGCCGGTAACGTAAGGTTCCATAAAAATTCTCCTTTATTTGCAGGTGTTTCGTTCTGCTCAAAGGATACCATATGCAAAAAGTCCA
Organism: Oxalobacter sp.; assembly: GCA_963615785.1. Classification (GTDB taxonomy): domain Bacteria; phylum Bacillota; class Clostridia; order Oscillospirales; family Ruminococcaceae; genus Faecalibacterium. Next base: position 61,849 of record CAVEID010000009.1, read on the forward strand.
CGCAACCTACGCTGCGTGGACTTTGTTTTTTACATAGATTCGTCTGAATTATCTGCTTTTTGAGTTGCAGCCTTCTGGGCGGCCTCCAGTTCCTCCACCCGATTTTGCAGGGCAGTGATCTTATCATCCATTTTGATGAAAGTCCAGATCAGAACTGCAAGCACCAGTGCGGGCGGAACGACCATCAGCAGGGACTGCTGGCACCAGAGCAGCAGCGAGTAGCCGCCGAATACGGTGAAGATGAACACTGCAAAAAGACAGGCGGCAAATACAGCAAAGAATCCCATACAGATGTCCTCCCTGCGGTTATTCTTCGGTTTCTTCTTCATCCGGGTCAAGCTCGATGCTGAACACGGCCTTTTTCAGTTTGCCGCAGCCCTGCGCTTTCAGGCCGGACTTGTAAGGCTCACCGGCCAGATACAGCGCAAAACGCCCCTCACAGAGCATACCGGCGATGCTGGTGCCCGCAGTGCCTACAGTGGTGTCGGCAGCTTCGTCAGTGGGCTTGGTGGGGGTCAGCTCGGCAAGGCTCACTTCAAACAGCTCGCTGCCGTCGAGGTCGGTCTCCAGAGTGATATGGTTGTCGTGGCGCTGGAACAGGGCCTTATCTGAGGTCAGAGGCGTTACGGTGCTCACCGTGACCACGGCCTTTTCGCCGTCGATGCGGGTGCGCCCGGCGGGCAGGGTGGTGATATCCCGGGCCATGATATATTCAATAACGGTGTCAAGATTGTCGCTGACGCCCAGATAGTTGGGCAGGTTGTTCAGGGTATCGTAGATCATAATAGCGCTCCTTTTTGTGAAAAAGGGCAGCGGGCCCGCCCTCTCAGCCTCACTTTGTTCGGCAGCTCCCCCAAAGTGGGAGCCTTTGGCAGTATGGCAAAGTTTGTGATTTTGCCAAGGCCTCTCCCTTTGGGAGAGGCGTCACTGCAAGTGACGGAGAGGGCGAAGATGCTGCCCTAAAATTTTTTACTCTGCGTCCTTCGGGTCGGTGGCCAGTTCCTTGATGCTGGGAATCACGCCGCCCAGGTTCTGCAGCTCCGAAGGAATGATGATCTTGGTGGCCTTGCCGTTGGCCACCTTGGCCAGAGCTTCCAGGCTGCGGATGGCAAGCACTTTGTCGCTGGGCATGGCCTCGTTCAGCAGACGGATGGCATCGGCGTTGGCTTTCTGCACGGCCAGAATGGCCTGTGCTTCGCCTTCCGCTTCGAGGATGCGCTGCTGTTTCACGGCATCAGCACGCAGGATGGCAGCTTCCTTTTCGCCCTCGGCAGCAGTGATGGCAGCCTGCTTCTCACCGTCGGCTTTCAGGATGACGGCGCGCTTTTCGCGCTCGGCCTTCATCTGCTTCTCCATGGCTTCCTGAATCTCCCGGGGCGGGATGATGTTCTTGACCTCCACGCGGTTGACCTTGATGCCCCACTTATCGGTGGCTTCGTCAAGGATGGCAGTGATCTTGCCATTGATGACGTCGCGGCTGGTCAGGGTGTGGTCCAGCTCCATCTCACCAATGATGTTGCGCAGGGTGGTGGCAGACAGGCTTTCAATGGCTGCAATGGGCTGGTTGACGCCGTAGGTGTAGAGCTTGGCGTCCATCACCTGGAAGAACACCACGGTGTCGATCTGCATGGTGACGTTATCGCGGGTGATGACCGGCTGAGGGGGAAAGTCTGCGACCTGCTCTTTCAGGCTGACCTTTTTGGCGATGCGCTCAATGAACGGAATTTTGATGTGCAGGCCCGCTGACCAGGTGTCGGAGTAGCTGCCCAGCCGTTCAATGACGTACACCTTGGACTGGGGCACAATGACGATGTTGGTGACGATCACCAGCAGGACAATGAAGACCAGCGCGAGAATCAGAAAAAACATGACCATAGTGGGTTCTCCTTTCGTTGCGGCGTGAACAGGGTTCACGCGCTGCGGCTTTCGGTCAGAACGGGCTCCACGATGAGCAGAGTGCTGTGGATCTCGGTCACACGGCAGCGCTCACCGGGACGGAGGACGTCGCCGGGGGTGATGCACCGGGCATTCCAGTCTACGCCGTCCAACCGGACACGGCCCGGCACATTGGCGGTGACGGTGGTGAGCACAGTGGCTTCACGGCCCAGATTGCGGTCGCCATTGGTGGGGGTGTTCTTCTGGCGCAGCTTTGCGGCCAGCGGACGGAACGCCAGCAGGCACAGGATGCTCACCACGATGAACACCAGCGCCTGCACCCGGAACGAATCCGTGAACAGGCAGGTGAGCAGGGCGGCGGCAGCACCGGCAGCGAACCAGATGCTGGTCATGGCGAAGGTGGAAGCCTCCACCACCAGAAAAACCACGACAGCGGCCAGCCAGAAAAATGGAACAGGATTCATGGGTCTCCCTCCTTATGCCCTTATTATAGGGTATCCCCTTGGGGGAAGGTCAAGCATTTTTTACTGGAACGTTGCGCAGAAAACGAAATGCGGAATAAAAAGAAACAGAAAGGCTTTCCATTCAGGGAAAGCCTTTCTCAAATCAGGTGATGTCGTAGTAGCTGTGGTTCGGGTTGTGGCCGTTTTCTTCCACCACGATGGTGAAGCCCATGGGGTTCACCTCGGTGTGCTTGCCGGAAGCCAGCGGCTCCACGATGATGTGCTCCGAGCGGTTCACGATGATCTCCGCTGTTTCAAAATCACCTACACGCTGATAGTGCAGAATGCCGTCCTGTGCCCGCAGCACCCGCAGCTCACCGGTGCGGAAGGCTTCACAGGTGTGGCGCAGCTGTGCCAGCTGGGCAAGCACCGGGCGCAGACGCTCTTCGTGGCTGTCCCAGCAGTAGAACCCACGGTTGAAGGGGTCGCGGTAACCCTGCATCCCGATCTCGTCGCCGTAGTAAAGGCAGGGCACGCCGGGCAGAGTGTAGATGATGGCATAAGCCATGCGCAGGCGCAGCATTCCTTCTTCATAGGCGTCGCCGGTGACGCAGCGGCCGCTCTGCCACTCACGCCCGCGGCCATTGGCGGGCTCGTCTGCGATGACGGTCAGGGCACGTTCCGTGTCATGGGTGGACAGGAAGTTCAGGGCAGTGTCCATGGCAGGGGCAGGGTAGTGCTCGCAGATGGACAGGATCTCGCCCATAGCCTGCTCGGCGGGCTTGCCCTTCACAAAATCCAGCACGGCGTTCTTGAACGGGTAGTTCATCACGCTGTCCAGCCCCCTGCCCAGCAGGTAAGTGCGGCGCTGACCGAAGCCATACTTGGTGGTGGCGTCTTCCCACACTTCGCCCAGCAGGAATTTTTCCGGGCCGACCCGTTTGACGGCAGTGCGGATCTTTTCAATGAAATCGTCCGGCAGTTCGTCGGCCACATCCAGACGGAAACCGGCTGCACCGCGGCGCAGCCAGGTGTCGATAACACCGCCCTTGCCGGTGATAAATTCCACATAGGAAGGGTTCTCTTCGTTGACCTCGGGAAGGGTCTCAAAGCCCCACCAGCTGCGGTAGCCGCCCTTGTACTTGGAGTCAAAGTCGTACCAGCTGCGGTAGGGAGAGTTGAAATCGCGGTAAGCGCCGCCGTCGCCGTAACGGCCTTCGCGGTTGAAGTAGCGGCTGTCAGAGCCGGTGTGGCTGAACACACCATCCAGCACGATGCCGATGCCGTATTTCTGCGCTTCTTTGCACAGCTCCTCAAAGTCCTCGTTCGTGCCCAGCAGCGGATCCACGTTGAGATAGTCGGCGGTGTTGTAGCGGTGGTTGGAGTGGGCCTCGAAGATGGGGTTCAGATAGATGAAGTCCACGCCCATCTCATGCAGGTAGGGCAGCTTTAACTGGATGCCCTTCAAATCGCCGCCGAAGTAGTCTTCGTTCAGGTGGCCGCCGATCTCATTGGGCTGCCAGAAAGGTTCGGCGTGCTTGTCGGCCTGATACAAACGGTCGTGGAAGGGCATGGGCTTGTTCTCCACACCCTCGCAGAAGCGGTCGGGGAAGATCTGATAAAACACCTTGCCCTTGATGCACTCCGGGGTCTGGAAGTCGGCGTCATAAACGGTGATCTGCCACTTTTCGCCGTCCTGCCAGCTGACGAGGCCGCAGTTGTCCGGCCCGCGCACGATGCGGCGGAAGTCGGTGTAAAGGTCGAAATAATAGAAGTACAGGCCCGGATCGTTCAGCGGGATCTCCACAGAAAAGTGATTCTGCTTGGGAGTCTGGCCGTCGAACTTCATGCGGTAGTGCACGGGCACGTCGTATTTGCCCTCTTTCTGGAGCACCAGATGGGGGTCCACATAGCCCAGCTCTTCCGGGATGCACAGAGTCAGGCGAACGGTCTGACCGGCACGCAGGGCGCCGAAGGGCTGTTTGAAGTAAGGATCATAACTATTGAACAGACAAGACAAAGCGGTCGTCCTTTCTCAAAAAAGCCCCGGCGGGCCAAACGCCGCCGGGGCTGATGGATTTAAGGGAAAATTACTTGCCCATGGGGACAGGAGAAGCGTACCAGATGTCGCGTGCGTAGTCCAGCACGGAGCGGTCTGCGCTGAAGATGCCGCTGTTGGCGATGTTCTTCAGGCTCATGTGTGCCCACTTCTCACGGTCAGCATACAGCTTCTGCAGGTCGGCCTGTGCACGGCGGTAATCCTTGAAATCGGCCATGACCATATACGGGTCGCTGCTGCGCAGGTTCTCGGTGACCTCGTGGAAGTTCTCGCCGTTCCAGCCGTGCTCCAGGAAGTTCAGAGCGGCGTTTGCAACGTCGTCGCCCATGATGAAGGCATTGGGATGATAACCGACCTGCTTCAGGTTGTTGACCTCGGGAGTCAGCATACCGAAGATCAGCTCGTTCTCCTTGCCGGCAGCGTCTGCGATCTCAACGTTAGCGCCGTCCAGAGTGCCCAGAGTGATCGCGCCGTTCAGCATGAACTTCATGTTGCCGGTGCCGGAAGCTTCGGTGCCGGCCAGAGAAATCTGCTCGGAGACCTCAGCTGCGGGCATCAGGTGCTCGCTCAGGGACACGCAGTACTCTTCCAGATAGACCACGCGCAGCTTCTCGCGCACAGCAGGATCGTTGTTGATCAGGTCGCCCAGCTTGCAGATCATGCGGATCATCTGCTTGGCCATATAGTAGCCGGGAGCAGCCTTTGCGCCGAAGATATAGGTCTTGGGGATGAAGTCGGCGTTGGGATTCTCTTTCAGATACAGATACTGAGCAGCGATATTCAGAGCGTTCAGGTGCTGACGCTTGTACTCGTGCATACGCTTGACCTGGCAGTCGAAGATGGAGTTGGGATCAATGACCTGACCGGTGCTCTTGGACAGATAGTTGGCGAAGTCTTTCTTGTTGTTCAGCTTGATCTCGTTCAGCTTCTTCAGGACGGTCTTGTCGTTCTCGAACTTGTTCAGCTTGGTCAGGTTGGAAGCATCATGCTTGTAACCGTCGCCGATGGTCTCATCCAGCAGCTTGCACAGGCCGGGGTTGGAAGCCAGCAGCCAGCGGCGGTAAGCGATGCCGTTGGTCACGTTCTTGAAGGCCTGAGGCTTGAACAGATAGTAGTCGTGGAAGACACTGTCCTTTATGATCTCGCTATGCAGCTTGGAAACACCGTTGATGCTGTTGGAGGTGTAGGCGCAGATGTTGGCCATGCGCACCTGGTTGTCACCGATCAGTGCCATATAGTCGATCTTGCCCTGATCGCCGGGGAATGCCTTCTCCAGCTCAGCGCGGGCACGGCGGTCCATCTCGACCACGATCTGATAGATGCGGGGCAGGGTCATCTTGAAGATGTCCACATTCCACTTCTCCAGAGCCTCGGCCATGACGGTGTGGTTGGTGTAAGAGAAGACCTTCTGGCAGATGCCGAATGCCTTATCCCAGTCGAAGCCGCACTCATCCAGCAGGATGCGCATCATCTCGGGGATGGCCAGTGTCGGGTGGGTATCGTTCAGCTGGATCGCCACCTTATCGGGCAGGTTCTCCAGAGTTGCGTAGCTGGACAGGTGGTTCTGCACGATGTCGCCGATGGAAGCAGCAGACAGGAAGTACTGCTGACGCAGGCGCAGGATCTTGCCCTCAACATGGTTGTCGTTGGGGTACAGGACCTTGGAGATCAGCTCTGCATTGGCGTTCTTGCTCATTGCAGTGTTGTAGTTGCCCAGAGAGAAGCTGGACATATCGAAGTCGGGAGCCTTTGCCTGCCACAGACGCAGCTTGGCGACGCCCTTTCCGTCGTAGCCCTGCACATACATGTCGGAGGGAACAGCCATGACGCTGTTGTAGTTGGTGTGCTGGATATAATGGAAGCCATTGTCCCAGTTCTCACGGATCTCGCCGTCGAAACGGACTTCCACAGCCTGATCGGGGTGGCTCTTCAGCCAGACCTGACCGCCGGGCAGCCAGTTGTCAGCACGCTCCTGCTGCCAGCCGTCCACGATCTTCTGCTTGAAGATGCCGTACTCATACAGGATGGAGTAGCCGGTGCCGCACACGCCAGTGGTGGCCATGCCGTCCAGATAGCAGGCAGCCAGACGGCCCAGGCCGCCGTTGCCAAGGCCTGCATCGGGCTCTTCCTCGAAGATGCTGTCAATGCTGATGTCAGCGTCGGACAGGGCCTTCTTTGCCACATCGTCCAGGCCCAGATTCATCAGGCTGGTCTTCAGGCTGCGGCCCATCAGGAACTCCATGCAGAGGTAATAGACCTGCTTGGTGCCGGTGCCGATGGCCTTGGACTGGAACTTCTTGTGGTTCTCGCTCATCATCTGGCGGCAGATCAGTGCCAGAGAGCGGTAGATCTGCTGGTTGGAGGCAACGCTCAGCTCAACGCCGTACTCGCTGGTGAGCTTGTCCTGAAGAATTTTTCCAAATTCCTTCGATGTCATAAAGGTACTCCTATCCGCATAAGTGCTTGTTTTTGTTAAAATAATGGAACCAATTGCAGGCTGCAGGCACTTTCCCTCACTTACACTGCGGCCAACATAACAAAACCATTATAATATGCTGAAGCGCTAAATGCAAGGAATCAGGGGATTTTTTCCGTAACTGACATTTTTTTATTGAAGTTTCTGACAAATCTGCCGAAAATTCAAAAAATACACTTTTTCTTGCGGCTTATTTATATTATAATAGAAAAAGGAAACTGCCGCTTTGCGCCTGTTTGGGTGGGAAACTCCGGGAGAAATGTGCCGGGAAACTCGCCCGGAGGGTGTCAAGACAGCAAAACGATACCGGGAACGGTGCCGTGCTCCCGGAAAAGGTCGGAATTTCACCGCTCTGCACAGGGCGGAAAAAGATAAAAGGGGAATATACATGGTCAACAAGGTACGGGTGAACATCGCGGGGACGCCGTATGCCATCGCAACGACGGACTCGGAAAAATACATTCTGTCTCTGGCAAAGAAGCTGGACGAGGACATCACGAAGCTGCTGGATGATAACGAAAATCTTTCGGTGACCAAGGCGGCGGTGTTCTGCGCCATGGATTATCTGGACGAATACCGCAAGAGCACCGGCAGCGCGGAGAACATGCGCGGCCAGATCCAGGACTACATTGCGGATGCGGCCCGGGCAAAGCTGGCGGAGGACAAGGCAAAAGCAGAGAATGAGGTGCTGCGCCGGGAAGCTGCTGCCCTGCGGGAGCAGCTGGAAAAAATGCGCAATAAGGAAGCCCGGCGGGAAGAACGGGCTGCCCAGCAGGCTGCGGCAAAAAGCGAAGCGGACGAGGCTGAGTGAGCCGCCTGACGCGGCAGGATAAAGGAGAAATATGTCAAAAATTGAGATCCTTGCCCCGGTGGGCAACGAAGAGATGCTCCGTGCTGCTGTGTTCAGCGGCGCGGATGCTGTTTATCTGGGCTTTTCGGGCTTCAATGCCCGCACCAGCGCCAACAATTTTGACGCAGAAACGCTGAAAGATGCCGTCCGCTTCTGCCATGCCCGGGGCGTGGCCGTTCATGTGGCATTGAACACCACTGTCTATGGCGGTGAGCTGCCTGCGCTGGAACAGGCTATCCGTGCTGTTGCTGCCAGCGGCGCGGATGCTGTCATCTGTCAGGATCTGGCAGTGGCAACGCTGATCGGCAGAATTGCGCCTCAGCTGCCCCGCCACGGTTCCACGCAGATGAGCGTGCACAGCCTGCAGGGCGCACTGGAACTGAAAGAACTGGGCTTCACCCGCGTGGTGCTGGCCCGTGAACTGAGCCTGCCTGAGGTAGAGCACATCACAAAGCACTGCGGCATCGAGACCGAGTGCTTCGTCCATGGTGCACTGTGCATGTGCGTCAGTGGTCAGTGCTATATGTCGGCTTTTCTGGGCGGACGCAGCGGAAACCGCGGTTCCTGCGCGGGCCCCTGCCGCCTGCCGTTTGAAGCAAACGCCCTGCCGGAGGGCAAGCCGGGCCGCCTGCACCACCTGTCCTTGAAGGACAACTCGGTCATCGACAAGCTGGACAAACTGCAGGCGCTGGGCGTAGCATCGGCCAAAATCGAGGGCCGTCTGCGCACGCCGGAGTATGTGGCGGCGGCGGTCAGCGCATGTCTCGCAGGCCGCGAGGGCCGTGCCTATGACCGCGACCTGCTGAAAAATGCGTTCAGCCGCTCGGGGTTCACGTCGGGTTATCTGGATGGAAAGATCGATGGCACGATGTTCGGCGTGCGCAGCGAGGCGGACGCCGAACAGACAAAAAAGACCCTGCCTATGCTGCGGGAACTTTATCGCCGCGAACGCAGCCGCGTGCCGGTGAAGATGAAGCTGGAGATCGAAGAGGGCGGTGAGAAGCTCACCGTAACCGATGCTGACGGCAGCAAGGCCTTCGCCTATGGCGACGCAGAGCCCCAGCCCGCCCGCACTGACCCCACCGACAGCCTGCACCGCAGTCTTGCCAAGACCGGCGGCACGCCCTTTGCGGTGGAAGATAAAGATATCACTGTGGAAATGGACGGCGGGCCGTGGTTCATCCCGGGCAGTGCGGTCAACGAACTGCGTCGCGAAGCGCTGGATGCTCTGCTGAAAAAGCGGGAAGTCCTGCGCCCGTGGCCCACCACCGAGGAGCATGTGCCTGCCCTGCCGCTGCGCACACTGCCGCCCCACCGCACCCTGCGTGCCCGGTTCGAGAGCTGGGATCAGGTACCGGAGCGGGCTCTCGGCGGCGTGGAATATCTCATTCTGCCCATTGCGCAGGCCGACCGTGTGCCCCGTGAGTGGCGCGGAAAAACCATTCTGGAACTGCCCCGTGTGATGTTTGGTCGTTTGGAAGAGGACACCGCCCGCCGCATTGCCGCCACACAGGATGCAGGCTTTGCGGGCTATGAGGTGAGCAACATTGCCCACCTGCGGATGTGCTGCGGCCTGCCCATGTCCGGCAGCTTTGGCCTGAACATCACCAATCAGCTGGCCGCACAGTTCTATGCAGACAATGGTCTTGGTTCCATGCTCATCCTGCCCGAAGTGAAGGACAGCGACATCAGCACTATTGAGCCCACTCACAACGGCAAGCCTGTGCCCACCGGCGTGCTGGTCTACGGCCACATGCCGCTGATGGTCACCCGTGCCTGCCCGCTGCAGAACATCCATGACTGTGCCCACTGCGACAAGACCGGTGTGCTGACCGACCGCAAGGCAAAGAAATTCCCGGTGCGGTGCGGCCTTGGCGTGCGTACGATCTACAATCCCGTACCTATTTATATGGGAGACAAGCCGGGGGCTCTGACGGTGGATTACGGCGTGGCCTATTTCACGCTGGAAAGCCGGGACGAAGCTGCCAAAATTCTGGACATGATCCGCGTTCATGCACCGTTTGAAGAGGATTTCACCAGAGGATTGTATTTCAAGGGGACGAACTGAAACTCCTTCCGTCATCGCTGCGCAATGCCACCTCCCTCCCGGAGGGAGGCTTTGGCAGGACGGAGAACTTTGCCGCACTGTCAAGAGCTCCCTCCCCGAGGGAGCTGTCGAGCGAACGCGAGACTGAAGGAGTTATCATAAAATCAAAACGAGGTATACTATGGAACCCATCACTGTAAAATATAAGGTACTGGATGCCCGGGCAAAGGTGCCCGCTTATGCTACCCCCGGTTCTGCCGCCGCAGACCTGTGCGCTGTGCTGGACGAGCCGCTTACCCTTGCGCCTATGGAGCGGGCGCTGGTGCCCACCGGCCTTGCCATTGAACTGCCCGGCCCCCAGAGCGTGGCACTGGTCTACGCCCGCAGCGGCCTTTCGATCAAGCACGGCCTGTGCATGGCCAATGGTGTGGGCGTTGTGGACAGCGATTACCGCGGCGAACTGAAAGTGCCCATGGTCAATCTGGGCAAAGATGCCTACACTATCCAGCCCGGTGAGCGTGTGGCACAGCTGTGCATCGCACCGGTGTACACAGCTGCATTCATGCCCGCCGAAGAGCTGGGCGATACCACCCGCGGCGAGGGCGGCTTTGGCTCCACCGGAAAGTGAGAAGTGAAAATGAGTCTGATCTTAGCTTCCGGCAGCCCTCGCAGGCGGGAACTGCTTTCCTTATATACCACAGACTTCACAGTCTGTGCCAGTGATTTTGACGAGAATGCGGTGACTGCCGACACTCCCGCCCATCTGGTAGAACAGCTGGCCCGGGGCAAATGCCTGGCTGTGTCGGCGCAGCACCCCGGGGATGTGGTCATCGGCTGCGACACTGTGGTGGATGTGAACGGTGAAGTGTTCGGCAAGCCCCACAGCGTGGAGGATGCAAAGCGGATGCTGCGTGCCCTTTCCGGTGCCACCCATGAGGTGCACACCGGCGTGTGCATTTCAAACGGCAGCCACACCGAGAGCTTTGTGGACAGCTGCAGGGTGAGCTTTTTCCCGCTGAGCGAAGAGGAAATCGATTTTTATGCATCCACGAAGGAACCTTATGACAAGGCTGGTGCTTACGCTGTTCAGGGCCGTGCTGCACTCTGGCTGGACCGCATAGAGGGTGATTATTACACCATCATGGGCCTGCCGCTCAGCCGCACCGTACAGCTGTTGAAGCGTTTTCTGTGAGAAAAATGGGAAAAACGAAGAAAACTTGCGCAAACGCTTGAGAAATCGGCGGCTTGCGGCTATAATAGAACCGTGTTATTCTGCGCAGGGCGGCAGTGATTGGCCGTCAGACGTTGTGGTGATATATCATAAAATAGGGAAGCATGAAGGAGATACTTTACAATGGGCTTGTTTTCAAAAGATGTGGGCATTGATCTGGGCACTGCCAATACTCTGGTGTATATGAAGGGCAAGGGCATCATCATGCGTGAGCCTTCTGTGGTGGCTGTGGACACAAAAACCGACGAAGTGCGCTGCGTGGGCGGCGAGGCAAAGGCTGTCATCGGCCGCACCCCTGGCAGCATTGTGGCCGTCCGTCCCCTGAAAGACGGCGTCATTGCCGACTTTGACATCACCGCCAATATGCTGGAGAACTTCCTGAAAAAGGCATGCGGCAACAGCATGTTCTCCCGCCCCCGTGTGGTCATCTGCATCCCGTCGGGTGTCACGGAGGTGGAGCGCCGTGCTGTGCGTGAGGCTACCCTGAAGGCCGGTGCCCGTCAGGTGTCCGTCATTGAGGAGCCCATGGCTGCTGCCATCGGCGCGGGCCTGCCCATCAGCGAGCCCACCGGCAGCATGATCGTGGATATCGGCGGCGGCACGGCGGAGATCGCTGTGATCTCTCTGGGCGGCATTGTGGCTTCCCGCAGCGTGCGCATGGCCGGTGATATGTTCGATCAGGCCATCATCGCCTTCATCAAGCGCAAGTATAACCTGCTCATCGGTGAACGCACCGCTGAGCAGATCAAGATCGAGATCGGCTCTGCCTATGCTCTCGACCCTGAGCTGACCATGGAGATCAAGGGCCGCAACCTGGTGGACGGCCTGCCGAAGAACATTGTGGTCCACTCCGAGGATGTGCGCGGCGCTCTGCTGGAGTGCCTGGTGAAGATCACCAGTGCCATCAAGGAGACGCTGGAGCGCACCCCGCCGGAACTGAGCGCTGACATCATCGACCGCGGCATTACTCTGACCGGCGGCGGCGCTCTGCTGCGCGGCCTGGATCAGCTGATCCAGAGCGAGACCGGCATTGATGTCCATATTGCGGAAGATCCTCTGGACTGTGTGGCCAAGGGTGCCGGCGCGGTGCTGGATCATGTGGACGTTCTGCACGACGTGCTGGACACCGACGGCGGCCATATGTAAAACAAACCTTGCGGAAAAGTGTTCTGCACTGCAGCTGTGCGTTTTTTCCGCCGCAAACAAAGCTTCTTGCGCGGATGGCAGCGGCTGTCCGCGCTTTTTTCATGGAACCGGCCTGTGCGCCGGACAGGAGGGAAACCCCTTGAAGGACTTTTTTGACACATGGAAATTTAAAATACTGGTGGCGATCGCAGTGTTTCTGGTGGGCATCATGGCCTATGCCGGTGCCAACGGCCGCCTGACCGCTGCCCCGCAGGAACTGCTCAGTGTGGTGCTGACCCCATTCCAGAAGGTGAGTGCCGCGCTCAGCGGCGGTGTGGGTTCGGTGTGGGAAAAGTATGCCCGCATCGATGAGATCATGGATAAAAACCAGCAGCTGGAAGCAGAAAATGCCGAGCTGCGCCAGCAGATGGTGGATTATGACCGCATCAAGGCTGAAAATGAAGCCTATAAGGCGCTGGCCAACATTCAGGATTCCAACAGCGAGGCAAGCTATGTTTCAGGCTTTGTCATCGGCCGTGATCCGCTGGATGAATTCGGCGGCTTCACGCTGGACAAAGGCACCACAGACGGCGTGGAAGTGAACGACACCATCATCAGCGACAAGGGCTATCTGGTGGGCACTGTGGTGGAAGTAGATGCCACCAGCTGCAAGGTGATGACCATCCTGCACCCCAGTTTCAACGCGGCAGGCGTGGTGTCCCGCACCCGGGAAAACGGCATCATTAACGGCAGCTCTGATTATGCCGGAGACGGCCTGTGCACCCTGACCGATCTGGAACGCACCTGTGAGACACGGGCGGGCGATCAGGTCATCACCACCGGCCTGGGCGGCGTGTTCCCGCCGGATCTGCTGGTGGGCAGGGTGCAGGAAGTTCTGCCGGAAGCCAGCGGCAAATCGTCCATCGCGGTCATCCGTCCGGGCGTGGATCCGCGCACGGTCAAGCATGTGTTCATCATCACCGATTATTAAGGGGGCTCTTATATGGAATCACGCCGCATGCGCAGCCGCAGCCAGATCCTGAAATGGATCTGCTATGTGCTGGCATTGTTTGTGTGCACTGCGCTGCAGACGGCACCGGGCCTGTTCCAGCTGGGGCAGGCGAAGCCTCTGTTCATTCTGCCGCTGTGTCTGGCCGTGGCGGTTTATGAAGGGGAGTTCTCCGGCGCGGTCTTCGGCACGGTGTGCGGCCTGCTGTGGGACTATACGGCGGGGCGCACCGTGGGCATGCTGGGTTTGGAGCTGCTTCTGCTCAGCTTTGGGCTCTCGGTGCTGGTGCAGCTCTATCTGCAGGGCAGCACCTGGAACTTTGCCCTCATCAGCATGGCCACGGCTGCACTGGTGCTCTCGCTGGACTGGCTGTTTTTCTACTATATGCCGGGCTACAGCTGGGCGGGGAGCCGCTATCTGACCTTCGTGCTGCCCTCTGCAGGGCTGACGCTGGTGCCGTCGCTGCTGATCTTTCACTTCGTGCGGCGGGTGCACGAAACATTCAAAATCGACAACGGCGTAGTCTGAGCCGCCGGAGGAAATACGAATGAATCAAAATGAACGAAAAACGGTGGTGCGCCGGATGATCCTGCTGATTGCTGTGGCGTGCACCGTCATGGGGCTTTACGTCATGCGGCTGATCTTCCTGCAGCTGGTCAATGGCGACGAGTTCAGTTCCAAGGCTACAAACACCACCGATTATAATTTCACGGTGACGGCGGCCCGCGGCGACATCGTGGACAGCAACGGCAAGCGCATCGCCACCAGCACCACCAGCTATAATGTGGTGCTCAACAAGCTGCTGATGGGGGACAACGATCTGGATGCCATGCTGCAGCAGATCGTGGAACTGCTGCGGGAGAACGGTGAGAGCTGGACGGATACTTTGCTCATCAGCCAGCCTGATGCGGCGGGACATTACTCCTTCACGGACGACGACAGTTCGTCCAGCGATCAGAAGCAGCTGGCCAGCATGAAGGATGATCTGGGCCTGCAGCAGTATGCCACCGCAGATGACGTGATGGAGATGCTGGTGGAAAAGAACGATCTGCAGGATTTCTCGCTGGACTGGCAGCGTGTGCTGGCGGGCATCCATTATGAGATGGACCGGCAGGCGTTCTCGAATGTGAACAACTTCGTCATGGCGGAAAATGTCAGTGAAGTGACTGTGGCAACCATCAAGGAGCACAGCCTGCAGCTGCCCGGTGTGGAGATCGTGGAGACCAGCGCCCGGAGCTATGACCAGAGCGACATCATCCCGGCTGTGTTGGGCCGTGTGGGCAAGATCACCGCTGAAAAGTGGAAAGTGACCGATGAAAACGGCCAGGTGACCTACCCGCTGAAGGAAAAAGGCTACAACATGAACGATATTCTGGGCATTTCGGGCCTGGAGTCTGTTTATGAGGATGAGCTGAGAGGCAAGGACGGCGTCAAGACCATCACCCGCAATTCGGACGGTGTCATTGTGGACACCAAGCTGACCACCGTGCCGGAGCCGGGCCACACCGTGCAGCTGACGATCGACAGCGATTTCCAGCGAGCAGTGGACAAGGCGCTGGCCAATAATATCGACATGATCAACCGTGTTTACAACACAGGCGACATGAAGGCTGCCGCTGCAGCTGCAGTGGTCATTGATGTGAAGGACGGCGGCGTGCTGGCAGCTTCCAATTATCCCAGCTATGACCAGAACCTTTACGCCACCAACTACAGTGAGTACAGCGCAGACCCCGGCCTGCCGCTGTTCAACCGTTCGCTGCAGGGTCTGTATACGCCGGGTTCCACCTTCAAGCCTGCCGTGGCCGTGGCCGCACTGGACAGCGGACTGATCAATCAGTATTCGACCGTTTACTGCAACGGCGTGTACAACTACTTCAAGGATTACCACCCCAAGTGCACCCGCCATGGCCACAGCGGCAACATCGATGTGGTCACGGCCATCAAGTGGAGCTGCAACATCTTCTTCTATGATGTGGGCCGTCGGCTGACCAGTGATGTCTATGATGCCTATGCCTATAAGCTGGGTCTGGGGCAGCGCACCGGCGTGGAGGTCAATGAAGCGGTGGGCCGTCTGACCACCAAGAACGACTCCAACTATACCTCTTCGCTGGACGTTCAGGCGGCTATCGGCCAGGGCAACACGGTGGTCACACCCATTCAGCTGGCCACTTATGCGGCAACACTGGCCAACAACGGCACCCGCTACCGCACCCACTTTGTCAAAGCCATTCTGGATTCCAACACCGGTGAGGTGATCAGTGAGACCCAGCCGGAGGTGATGGATGTCATTGAGGGTACGGGCAACACCTTTGAACTGGTGCGGCAGGGCATGAAACAGGTGCCCAGCACCATTTCGGGCAAGATCTCCAGCTACCCTGTGGCCATCGCCTGCAAGACCGGCACCCCGCAGCGAAGTGAGACCTACGCTCCGGGCAAGCACTATCTGAACGCCATGATGGTGGCCTATCTCCCGGCAGACGACCCGGAGATCGCCATCGGCATCTCCATTGAGTACGGCGGCTATGGTGCCCGTGCCGGCGACCTCGTGGTGGACATCGCCAATGCTTACTTTGCCATGAAGGATGGCACGCTGGCGCAGCAGGCTGCAGAGGAGGCCGAACAGGCAAAGCAGGGAGCAGATCAGCAGGCAGACAACACGGATGGCCAGAACACTGGTGATGCCGCTGCCCCGGCGGACGAAACCGTGCCGGATGGGGCTGATGTTCAGCCGGAAGCTGTGCCCGAAGAGACAAACTGACCCGGAGAAACCGCGCAGCAGCGTGGCTTAGATTCCGGAATGCCCGGAAAAGAAAACAAAATTGAATATTTTGTATAAAAACCAGTTGTAAAAGATTGGATTTTGTGATATTATTTTTACCAAAGGACTTTTTACACCATGTGTTTCAATATGACAGGAAGAGGAGAGGGTAACGGATGACGATTGCACTGATTGCGCATGACTCCAAAAAGGAGTTGATGGTTCAGTTCTGTACGGCGTACTGCCGCATTCTGAGCCAGCACAAGCTGGTGGCGACCGGCACGACGGGCAAGCTGATCGCGGAAGCGACTGGCCTGCAGGTGCAGCGTTTTCTGGCAGGTGTTCAGGGCGGTGACCAGCAGATCGCGTCCCGCATTGCCTGCAATGAGATCGACCTGCTGCTGTTCTTCCGTGACCCCATCAACGCAAAGCCCAGTGAGCCCAATGAGATGACTCTGCTGCGCCTGTGCGATGTGCACAACATCCCCATGGCTACCAATATTGCCACCGCCGAGGTGCTGATCCACGGCTTGGAGCGCGGTGATCTGGATTGGCGTGACATTGTGCATCCCCAGAATTGATTTTAAATGGCCGCCGCTTTACTCTGGCCATATTCAGCGAAAATTTTATTGATGGTTCAAAAAATGGGAACATCTGCGGATGTTCCCATTTTTATTTTCACGGGTGTGGGCTCAGAGCCTCAAAATGCATTTTTGCTGCCGAACGGATTTCTTCCGCAGGAAACAATTATGGCAGATGTCGTGTACTGCAGCAGCTTTTCCTGTGAAAAAACTCCGGAAATCCGCAGATTTTCCGGAGTTCTAATATAAAAATTATGTTTCCACTTAAATCTTATTTATTAAATGCTTAAACTTTGAACTCCTCTGCCATCTCCGCCACATCTTCGGGCGCAAAATCGCCCAAAGGCAGGATCAGACGGGCCAGCGTTTCCTGAGGCAGAGCAGCCAGAGCGCTGCTGTCGTCACTGCCGGTGCCGGCGGGAGTGCACACTGTGTGAACCCCGTCCGAACCCGTTTCCACACGGGCACGGTGGGCCGTGGCGACATACTGCATCCCCAGTTTATCGGCGGCGGTGAGCAGGGCCGCAAACAAAGGGCTTCCGCTTTCCCCCAGAACATCGGAGTCCTGCCCGGCCAAAGCTTCAGCGTTCAGCACGATGCACTCAATGCCCAGCTTTTCTGCGGCTTTCTTCGCGGCTTCGGCCTCTGCGGCCTGCGCTGCGGCCAGACGCACAGCGGCACCTGCCACAGCAAAGCCCTGCTGCTGCAGGATGCGCACAGCCACGGCGCAGTCGGTGCTGTCGGTCATCTGCATCAGGACCTTGTCCTGACTCTCGTAGGTGTCAAACCCGTTTCCGGGCAGAAATGCGTCGCTCATGTTCCTTGCCTCCCGCCATGTGCTTTGCTTTGTGCCACGGCCAGCTGGTCGCAGCGTTCGTTCTCAGGGTGGCCTGCGTGGCCTTTGACCCAGACATAGGTGATCTTGTGCCGAGCTTCCTGCTCCAGTGCCTGTGCCCAGAGGTCAGGGTTCAGGGCAGGGGAACCGTCTGCCTTTTTCCAGCCCCGGCGCTGCCAGCCCTTGGCCCAGCCCTTCTGCAGCCCGTTGATGACATACTGGCTGTCAGAACACAGCCGCACCTCACACGGCTCCTTGAGCTGGCGCAAAGCTTCGATGAATGCGGTGAGCTCCATGCGGTTGTTGGTGGTGCTGTCGTCGCCGCCGCTCAGCTCTTTTTCGTAGACTTTGCCGTTGAAACGATAGCGCAGCACAGCGCCCCAGCCGCCCGGGCCGGGGTTGCCGCTGCATGCGCCGTCGGTGTAGACTTCGACCTGCTTCATGCGGTACTCCTTGTTAAAAATAAACTACATTTATTTAGCGCTATTTTTGCCGTTCTGTCAAGAGGAAATGTATATCCTGTGCCACTTCTGCCAAACCTTGGAATTGACAAAAACGCCGGGAAATACTATACTTAATCCAACAAAATGCGTATAGGGGCGCACCATAGGCGTGCGTCCGGGCGTTCCACAGAAAAGCCACGGTCGCATCGGACAGATGGACTTATCTGGCAGAAAAGATTCTTACGGAACAGACAGCCGTGCAAAAAGCACGCTGACAGGAAAATTCTATACGGTGCATCCAACGGAAGCCGATGCGAAAGTTCAAGGTGCTTCCCATGCACAGCGCGGCTGTTCTCGTGTTGAGAGAACGGCTTGCGCTGCAATTATTTTTGGAGGTCAGAATGGCTCAGTCAAAAGAAAACCCGAATGTTTCCGCACGCAGCAAGGCATCTGCGGCCAATAAAAACACAGCAGCGCCTGCGGCGCAGGCAGGAGAAAAGCGCCCCCGCGCCACCCGCCGCCCTTATTATAACCGCCGTCCCCGCCGTCCGCAGCAGCCCAAGGAGGCAGCTGTGCCCATCCACATTTATCCGCTGGGCGGCTTAGGCGAAGTGGGCAAGAACATGACCGTCTATGAGTGCAACGGCGATATGATCATTGTGGACTGCGGTCTGGTGTTTCCGGACAGCGACATGTACGGTGTGGACATGGTCATCCCGGACTTCACTTTTGTGGTGCAGAACAAGGATCGGATCAAGGGCCTGCTCATCACCCACGGCCACGAAGATCACATCGGTAGCATCCCTTATCTGCTGCAGAAGATCGACCTGCCCATCTACGGCACCCGCCTGACCTGCGGCCTGATCCGCAACAAGCTGGAAGAATTCGGCCTGGCGGGCAAGACGAAGTTTGTGGAGATCACTCCCAAGCAGAAGGTCAAGCTGGGCTGCTTCACCATCGAACCCATTCATGTGAACCACTCCATCCCGGATTCGGTGGCCTTTGCCATCGACAGCCCCGCCGGCACCATCATTCAGACCGGCGACTTCAAGATCGACTACACTCCGCTGGCCTGCGGTGTCACTGATCTGTCCACGCTGGCAGAGTATGGCCAGCGCGGTGTTCTGGCCCTGCTGAGCGATTCCACCAACGCCGAGCGCCCGGGCTTTACCGCCACGGAGCAGAAGGTGGCTGCCGGTGTGCGCAGCCTGTTTGCCCGTGCCCGCAACAAGCGCATCATCATTGCGACCTTTGCGTCCAATATCTACCGTGTGCAGCAGATCATTGATCTGGCAGTGGAGGACGGCCGCAAGGTGGCGTTCAGCGGCCGCAGCATGGTGAACAACACTGCCATGGCACAGGAACTGGGCTATATGCATATCCCGGAAGGCACCCTCATCAGCGTGGATGAGCTCAACCAGTATCCGCCTGAGCAGGTGGTGCTCATCACCACCGGCAGTCAGGGTGAGCCTTTGAGTGCTCTGTCCCGCATGGCATCCTGCAGCCACCGTCAGGTGCGCGTGGGCCCCGGCGACTTCATCATCATTTCGGCAAACCCCATCCCCGGCAACGAAAAGAGCGTGACCAAGATCGTCAACGGTCTGCTGCTGCTGGGTGCAGAGGTCATTTACGAGAGCATGTATGATGTGCATGTCTCCGGCCACGCCTGTCAGGAAGAGCAGAAGCTGATGCTCACTCTGACCAGGCCCAAGTACTTCCTGCCGGTGCACGGTGAGTATAAGCAGCTGAAAAAGCATGCCCTCACCGCTGCAAGCCTGGGCATTCCCACCAGCAACATTCTGATTGCGGAGAACGGCTCCAATGTGATCCTCTCGCAGGATGAGATGAAGCTGGGCGAGCCGGTGACTGCCGGTGCCGTCATGGTGGACGGTCTGGGCGTCGGCGATGTGGGCAATGTGGTCCTGCGCGACCGCAAACATCTGTCTGAGGACGGTCTGGTCATCATTGTGGCCACCGTGGACAGCAAGACCGGCCAGGTGTTGGCCGGCCCCGACCTCGTGAGCCGCGGCTTTGTGTATGTGCGCGAGAACGAGAGCCTGATGGACGGTGCCCAGAGCATCGTGGAAAACGCACTGGAGCGCTGTGTGGATGAGCATGTCCGTGACTGGAACAGCGTCAAGACCCGCGTGCGTGAGGCGCTGAGCAGCTATATCTATCGGCGCACCAAGCGCAGCCCGATGATCCTCCCCATCTTGATGGAGGTCTGAGCCGGGCGCGCTGCCGCAAATCAAGCGGCGGAAGGCAGGAGATCACATGAAACAAAAACCAAGATGGACACTGGAAATGCTCACAGCGGGCCTTGCGGTGCTGTGCGGTCTTCTGGTGCTGGTGCTGCTGATCCAGCGGCCCCGCGCCTGGGGGCTGCTGCTGGCGCTGGTGGTGCTGTGGGGCGCTGCGATGGTGCTGTTCCGTTACAGTCTGCGCAAATGGGTGGCGCGCTGGATGCGCGGCGGCACCTTCGAAAACTCGAAGGTGCAGTTCAGTCTGGAGCCTCTTTCCCAGCCGGCAGCGCTGCTTTCCGGTGAGACGGTGGTCTGGTACAACGAACAGTTCCGCACCCGGCTGCTGGGCGGCGAAGACCTTCTGGTCAGCCGTGTGCAGAAGGTGCTGCCGGGGCTGGACCTGCAGCAGTGCCGCAGCCAGGAGGGTCAGGTGCTGAATCTGGCTGACGGCATGTGGAGCGCCCACAGCTCCACTGTGCCGGGCAATGCCGAGAGCATGACCCTTGTGGTGCTGAACGAAGAGACGGCTCTGCGCCGCATTGCGGCAGAGTATAAGGCCAGCCGCCCGGGCTATCTAGTGTTTTTGGTGGACGGATATGACGATGTGTTCGGCGATATGCTGGACAGTGAGCGTGCCCGCCTGCTGGAGGGCATCAACCGCATTCTTGAGGATATGATCGGCCGAGGGACTGGTTTTCTGCGCCGTGTGGCCAGCGGCCGCTATATCGCCGTGGTGGAAGAGCGCCAGATGGAGCAGTTCGCAAAGCGCGGCTATGATGTGCTGGACAAGATCCGGGCACTGGACCCCAGCGTGAACCTGTCGCTGTCCATCGGCATCGGCCGCGGGGCCAAGACCCTGCGGGAAGCGCAGGATATGGCTGTGCAGGCACTGGATATGGCCCAGGGCCGCGGCGGCGACCAGGCTGCAGAGATGACGCCGGATGGCTTCACTTTCTATGGCGGTGTGAGCCACGGCGTGGAGAAGCGCAGCAAGGTGCGCAGCCGCATCGTGGCGGATCAGCTGGTCAAGCTCATCAAAGAGGCAGACCATGTGGTCATCATGGGCCATCGAATGAGCGATCTGGATGCCATCGGCTCCGCCGAGGGCGTGCTGCGCATCTGTAAAATATGCGATGTCCCGGCGGTGATCGCTGTGCGGCGGGATGCCACGCTGGCTGGAAGCCTGATCGATGCATTGTGCAAGGCGGGCCAGAAGGATGACTTCATCGACCCGAAGGACGCCTTGCCCATCATCTCCAAGCGCACCCTGTGCATCGTGGTGGATACATATCAGGTGGGCCTTGTGGAGAGCAGGGACATTCTGGAAAAATGCGGCAAGGTGGCTGTCATTGACCACCACCGCAAAGGTGTGGGCTACATCGAGAACCCGGCGCTGGTCTGCCACGAGCCCTATTCTTCCTCGGCCAGCGAGCTGGTCACGGAGCTGCTGCAGTATGTGGGCGACCGCGATGATAAGCCCAACCGGGTGGAGGCGGAGGGCCTTTTGTCCGGCATCATGCTGGACACGCAGGACTTTACTCTGCACACCGGTGTGCGCACCTTTGAAGCTGCCGCAGCTCTGCGCCGATATGGCGCGGAGACGGAGCGAGTGCGTCAGCTGTTTGATGTGACCATGGTGGAGTATAATGCCAAGGCTGATCTGGTGGAAAAGGCACAGATGTATAAGAACTGCGCCATTTCCGTCGGCGGCGAGATCGCCCCGGAAGCCCGCGTGGCCATTGCGCAGGCAGCAAACGACCTGCTGCGCATTCAGGGCGTGGACGCCAGCTTTGTGGCAGTGCAGGTGGGCGCAGGCGTGAACATCTCGGCCCGCAGCCTTGGTGCCGTGAACGTGCAGGTCATTATGGAATCTCTGGGCGGCGGCGGCCACCAGACCATGGCGGCGGCGCAGCTCAAGCACATCACGCCGGAAGCAGCCCGCTCCCGCATTGAGACAGCCATCGATAAATACTGGGCATCCCAGAAAAAAGGCAATGCCGAAGAAAAATAAATGGAACAGAGAGGATCACACCCATGAAGCAGTATGATTACCTGATCGTTGGTGCCGGCCTTTACGGCGCAGTGTTTGCACAGGAAGCCAAAAAGGCAGGCAAAAAGTGCCTTGTTATCGACAAGCGCGGCCACATCGCAGGCAATATTTATACCGAGCAGGTGGAAGGCATCAACGTCCACCGTTACGGTGCGCATATCTTCCACACCAACAACAAGGCTGTGTGGCAGTATGTGAACCAGTTTGCAGAGTTCAACCGCTACACCAACAGCCCGGTGGCCAATTACCACGGCGAGATCTACAACCTGCCCTTCAACATGAACACCTTCAATAAAATGTGGGGCGTGGTTACTCCTGCCGAAGCCAAGGCCAAGATCGAAGAGCAGAAGAAAGAAGCCGGCATCACAGACCCGCAGAACCTGGAAGAGCAGGCCATCAGTCTGGTGGGCACCGACATCTATGAGAAGCTCATCAAGGGCTACACCGGCAAGCAGTGGGGCCGTCCCTGCACCGAACTGCCGGCGTTCATCATCAAGCGCCTGCCGGTGCGTTTCACCTACGATGACAACTATTTCAATGCGCTGTATCAGGGTATCCCCAACGGCGGCTATACTGCCATGGTGGAAAAGATGCTGGACGGAACCGAAGTCCGTCTGGGTGTGGATTATCTGGCCGACCGTGAGAATCTGAGCGCACTGGCCGACAAGGTGGTCTACACCGGCCCTGTGGATGCCTACTTTGGCTACAAGCTGGGTGCACTGCAGTACCGCAGTGTCCGCTTTGAGACCGAAGTGCTGGACACCGACAACTATCAGGGCAATGCAGTCGTGAACTACACCGATGCAGAGACCCCTTACACCCGCATCATCGAGCACAAGCACTTCGAGTTTGGCACCCAGCCCAAGACGGTCATCAGCCGCGAATACAGCGCTGAGTGGAAGAAAGGCGACGAACCGTACTACCCCGTCAACGATGAGAAGAACGGTGCCCTGTATGCCGAATACAAGAAGCTGGCCGACGCTGAGCCGGGCGTGATCTTCGGCGGCCGTCTGGGCGAATATAAGTACTACGATATGGATAAGGTCATTGAGGTGGCTCTGGACGTGGCAAAGAAAGAGCTGGCGTAAGATGGCCAGCGTGCCGGTAGCTTTCTCCTCAGGCGCGAGTCGGGCCATTCCATCGCCCGCCCTATTGCCCTGCGGGCAACAGGGTCCCACCCCAGCGGACGGTCCTCAGAGAAACTACCGGCCCACCGGCCAGACAGATGCAGCTTATCTCTACGGCTTCCTTCTTGTGAAAATGTGTTTGGAGCGGCCCGCAGGCCGCGACAAACACGAATATAAAATAATATTTCCACTGAATATGGCCAGAGCGAAGCGGAGGCCATTCTAAATGGTTGGGCACTTCCTCTTGCCCAAAAGCGGCAAATGCGCTATACTATGAATACAAGAACTGCACCGGTTCTCCGGTGAGAAGTGAGGGATAACATCATGAAAGTGATTCTCAAGCAGGATATCAAGGGTATTGGCAAGAAGGATGAGATCCATGAGGTCTCGGACGGCTACGCCCGCAATTATCTGTTCCCGCGCAAGCTGGCTGCCGTGGCAGATGCCAGCGCTGTGAATGTTGCACGCAGCAAGGAAGCTGCTGCTGATTTCCATGAGGCTGAGACCGTGGCTGCTGCCAAGGCTCTGGCCGCCAAGATCGAGGGCAAGACCGTGACCATCAAGGCCAAGGGCGGCGCATCCGGCCGCCTGCACGGCAAAGTCACCGGCAAGGAAGTTGCCGAGGCTCTGGCTCAGCTGGCAGGTGCTCCCATCGATAAGAAGAAGATCGAGCTGGAAACCAAGGACATCAAGGACGCCGGCGTGTTCAACGGCAAGGTTCGCCTGCACGTTGGCGTGGTCGCTTCCTTCAAGATCATGGTGGAAGTGGAACAGGCCTGATTTCTCTGCCATCTGCGCCCCCTCAAGCAGGGGGCGCTTTTTGGCTTTTCCGGGAGGAACGGAAAATGAAGCAAAACCGGAAGAAAACCTTCTCGTGGCCGCAGACTCTGCAGACTGTGGTGCTGAGCGTGCTGATCTCGGCCGGCGTCTGGATCGGCTTTTACGGTGTGCCATTGCTGGGCCTGCCTAAAGCAGAGGACGTGGAGAGTGTCAAGCTGGTAAGCCCGGACAGCGACCCCGTCACGGTTACGGACGCCGAGAATGTGGAACTGCTGGTCAAAGCGGCTCACCTGCTGAACTATAAGTTCGGTGCCCCTGATTCCGCCGACCCGGAACAGCCGGAAAGCTACACTCTGCGATATAACTTGAAAAACGGTGAAGTCCGTGTGCTTTCGGCAAACCGCACGACGGTGTGGTGGAAGGGTAAGGCACACCTGCTCAAGGAGCCGGACGTGTTTTATAACGTTCTGGAAGGACTGTTTTTCAGCGGAAGCGACAACAATGCAAAAGGATAAATGACCATGCCGAACGAACGACATTATTCCAATGAACTGAATCTGGAAAGCGTGGGCATCAATCTGCCCTACAACATGCAGGCAGAGCAGAGTGTGCTGGGCGCGGTGCTGCTGAAGCCGGAAACATTGACCGATCTGGTGGAAATCATCCGGCCTGAGATGTTCTACACCCGCCAGAATGCGCAAATTTACTCCGAGATGCTCCGGCTCTTCACCGCCGACCAGACCATCGACTTTGTGACCCTGCTGGACGCCGTCATTTCGGACGGAGTATTCCCCAGCGCGGATGAAGCAAAGGTGTATCTGACCGGCCTGGCCGAGACGGTGCCCAGCATTTCCAACGTGAAGGCCTACGCCCAGATCGTGCAGGAAAAATATCTGGTGCGCCAGCTGATGGGCGTGGCGAGGGATATTCTGCAGGACGCCGGGGACGAGCCGGACGCCGACCTGCTGCTGGAAAACGCCGAGCAGCGCATCTACGAGATCCGCTCTGGCCGGGATTCCAGCGCACTGACGCCGCTTTCTTCCAGCATGGTGGAAACACTGACCAACCTGCAGAAGATCAGCGGCCCGGACGCCGATAAGTACAAGGGCATCCCCACCGGCTTCCGACTGCTGGACACGGTGCTGACCGGCCTTGGCCGCGGCGACCTTATCATCCTTGCGGCCCGTCCTGGTATGGGCAAGACCAGTTTTGCGTTGAACATTGCTACCCGTGTGGCCATGCAGCAGAAGGTGCCTGTGGCCATCTTCAGCCTTGAAATGACCAAGGAACAGCTCACGAACCGCATTCTGTCTGCAGAAGCAGGCATTGACAGCCAGGCGTTCCGCACAGGTGCACTCCGGGCCGAGGACTGGGAATATCTGGCACTGGCAACAGAGAAACTGCACGATGCGCCGATCTATATGGACGACACCTCCGGCATCACCATCACCGAGATGAAGGCCAAGATTCGCCGGGTCAATCAGGACCCCACCCGCCCGAATGTGGGACTGATCGTCATCGACTATCTGCAGCTGATGACCACCGGCCAGCGCACTGAGAACCGCGTGCAGGAGATCAGCTCCATCACCCGAAACCTCAAGATCATGGCCAAGGAAATGAATGTGCCCATTATCGCGCTTTCTCAGCTGTCCCGTGCGGTGGAAAAGCAGGGCAACAACTCCAGCCACCGGCCGCAGCTGTCCGACCTGCGTGATTCTGGTTCTATTGAGCAGGATGCAGACTGCGTTCTGTTTTTGTACCGCGATTCCTACTATGCCAGCCAGAACCCGGACGGCGCTGAGGTAGACGCCGACACGGCAGAGTGCATCGTGGCGAAAAACCGTCACGGCGAGACCAGCACGGTGCCGCTGGGCTGGGATGGTGCCCACACCCGCTTTATGGATGTAGACTTCAAACGCTGATGGAAAACGAAAAAATCATCGCCCGTGTGCGGCGTTTCTGTCTGCAGGAAGGGCTGCTGACGCCGCAAAAAACGCTGCGTCTGGCGGCGGCGGTATCCGGCGGGGCCGACAGCATGGCGCTGCTGGGCATCCTGCAGGCATTACAGCCGGAGTTTGGCTTTGAGCTTTCCGTCTGCCATGTGAACCACGGCCTGCGTGGAGACGCTGCTGACCGGGATGAAGCTTTTGTCCGGGCGGAGTGTGCGCGGCTGAGGGTGCCGCTGCGGGTGTTTCACGCGGCAGAGCTTGCTGATGAGGTGGGCCGGCCGACGGAGCATGCCGGAGAGGACTGGGCCCGCCGCCTGCGCTATGCCTGTTTTGAACGTTTGTGCGAAGAGGGGATAGACTGCATCGCAACGGCCCATACTGCAAATGATCAGGCCGAAACGCTGCTGCTGCGTCTGGCCCGGGGCACCGGGCTGCACGGCGCAGGCGGCATCCGGCCAAAGCGCGGGTGCTATCTGCGTCCGCTGCTGGAACTGACCCGGCAGGATACCGAAAGCTTCTGCCGGGAGGCGGGGCTTGGCTGGGTCACGGACGAAACCAACGAGACCGACGCTTATGCCCGCAACCGCCTGCGGCATGCAGCGCTGCCGGCCCTGCAGACCACCAACAGTGCCGCTGTGGAGAATCTGGCCCGCTTCTGCGAAAAGGCGGCGCAGGCCGATGCCTATTTTAAAAGGAAAGCAGAAGAGCTGCTGTCCATCGCACGCCTGGATGCAGCACAGGCTGCTGTCAAGGACCCGCGCGTGAGAGAAGCACTGTCCGCCGGTGAGCCGGTGTGGCGGCTGGAAACTCTTGCCGCAGCGGATGAGCTGATTTTGGAAAGTGCCATGCACCTTCTGACCGCTCCAGTGCGGGATGCGGAAGAGAAATATATCCGGCTGCTGTGCGGCATTGTGCGGCAGGGCAGCGGGGCGGTGCAGCTGACCGGCCGGGTGCGCTTTTGCGCCGGAAACGGATTTTTCTGGCAGGAGGAGCGGCTGCAGAAGCAAAAAGAGGGCACAGGAGCTCTCCCGGAAAAACGGCTTTTTTGCCCCGAAAAACAGGCTGAAAACCTTCTGGCCGGAGGCTGGAAGGTGACCGCAGCAATATTTCCGGCTGATTTTGAAGAAAAAATACAAGTCGTTCATAAAAAAGACTTAAAAAATCGGGCGGATTATGCTAGAATAACTACGTTGTACACTGGCCTTGTTCTGCGCGGACGCCAGCCGGGCGACCGGTTTCGGCCTGCCGGGCGGGGCGTCAGCAAGGAACTGCGCAAGTGGATGAACGAGGAGGGCATTCCGCCCAGTCAGAGAGAACATCTGCCGGTGCTGGCCGCTGGCAGTGAGGTGCTGTGGGTCTGCGGCGGAGGCTTTGCCGAAGGGCTCGCCCCGGGCAGGGATACCGCACAGGTATTACAGCTGGAATGCGAAAAATTGGAGGAAATCGATCATGAGTATGCACGATGATATCAAGACCGTTCTGGTCTCGGAAGAGGAACTGAAAGCCAAAGTTGCTGAGCTGGGTGCACAGATCAGCAAAGATTATGAGGGCAAGAATCTGGTTCTGGTGTCCATCCTGAAGGGCTCGGTGGTCTTCATGGCCGACCTGATGCGCGCAGTGAGCATTCCCTGCAGCATCGACTTCATGGTGGTGTCCAGCTACGGCGGAAGCAACACGGTCACCAGCGGTCTGGTCAAGATCATCAAGGATCTGGACGGCGACCTGTCCGGCAAGGACGTGCTGATCGTGGAGGATATCCTCGACACCGGCGTCACCCTGTCCAATCTGGTGCCTATGCTGAAGATGCGCAACCCCAACTCGGTGAAGATCTGCACCATCCTCGACAAGCCCAGCCGCCGCAAGGCCGACATCCAGCCTGACTATGAGGGCTTCCAGGTGCCGGACGAATTCGTGGTGGGCTATGGCCTGGACTACGACGAAAAATACCGCAACCTGCCTTATGTGGGTGTGCTCAAGCCTGAAGTTTACGAGAAATAATTTCTCTTATTCTATTATATCCAAGAACTGGAGTTGATTTTTTTGCAATCCAAGAGACCCCGTTTGAACCCGCTGATCCTGGCTCTGGCTCTGGCGGCTGTGCTGATGGTGTGGTCGGTGCTGGGCAGCAGCAGCGACAGCGGCAGCACCTCCACCATGACCTATTCCACGGCGGTTCAGTATTTCGAAAACCTGCAGGTGACCAAGTTCACGCTGGATCTGAACACCGGTGTGCTGACCATGAACCTGAAGGAGGGCAAGCTTGCCCTGCCCGACACCAGCGCTCAGAGCGTGACCCAGTCCACCGGCGGCCTGCTCAGCGGGATGCTGTCCTCCTCGGACACCACCACTGCTGCTCAGAAAAACGACGATGGCACAGTGACCGTGCGCTATAAGCTGCCGTATGCTTCCATGTTCGTCAAGTATGTGGGCGACTACATCGAAGCTTATGATGCAGCAAACCCGGATAACCCCATGGTATATGATTACACCCCGGTGAAGGAAAGCATCCCCTGGCTGGAGATCCTGTTCTATCTGGGCATGCTGGGCTGCACTGGTTTCCTGCTGTTCTCCATGATGCGCGGCGGCGCTGGCGGCGGCGGGATCATGAACGTCGGTAAGGCCAAGGTCAAGGACGAACATGAAAACAAGAAGACCGCTACCTTTGCAGATGTTGCCGGTGAAGACGAGGAAAAGGAAGAGCTGAAAGAGGTCGTCGAGTTCCTCAAGAGCCCCGACAAGTTCAACACGCTGGGTGCCCGCATTCCCCACGGCGTTCTGCTGGTGGGCCCTCCGGGCACCGGTAAGACCCTGCTGGCCCGTGCCTGCGCCGGCGAGGCTGGCGTGCCGTTCTACTCCATCTCCGGTTCTGACTTCGTGGAGATGTACGTCGGTGTGGGCGCATCCCGTGTGCGCGACCTGTTCGACAAGGCAAAGAAGTCTATGCCCTGCATCATCTTCATTGATGAGATCGATGCTGTGGGCCGTCAGCGTGGCGCCGGCCTTGGCGGCGGCCACGATGAACGCGAGCAGACCCTGAACCAGCTGCTGGTGGAAATGGACGGCTTTGAGGCCAACGATGGCATCATCGTCATGGCAGCTACCAACCGTGCCGACATTCTGGATAAGGCGCTGCTGCGTCCCGGCCGCTTTGACCGTCAGGTCTATGTGGGCCTGCCGGATGTCAAGGGCCGCGAAGAGATCCTGAAGGTGCACACCAAGAATAAGCCTTTGGCCCCGGACGTGTCCCTGAAGGTCATTGCACAGCGCACCGCTGGTTTTGCAGGCGCGGATCTGGAAAACCTCGTCAACGAAGCGGCCCTGCTGGCTGCACGCCGCAACCGCAAGGCCATCACCATGGAGGACATTGAGGAAGCTTCCATGAAGGTCATGGCCGGCCCGGAGAAGAAGAGCCGCGTCGTCACCCCCGAGGAAAAAAAGCTTACTGCTTATCACGAAGCAGGCCATGCTGTGGCAGGCTTCTACTGCAAGCATCATCCCCGTGTGCATGAGATCACCATCATCCCCCGCGGTCAGGCCGGCGGCTACACCATGTATCTGCCCGAGAAGGATCGCAGCTATGTGACCAAGGGTGAGATGTTTGAGGACATCGTCTCCAGTTTGGGCGGCCGCGTGGCTGAGCAGCTGATCCTGGACGATATCTCCACCGGTGCATCCAACGACCTGCAGCAGGCCACCAACATTGCCCGCCAGATGATCACCAAGTACGGCTTCTCTGAGCGTCTGGGGCCTGTGGTCTATGGCACTTCTCAGGAAGAGACCTTCCTGGGCCGTGATCTGGGCCAGGGCAAGGGCTACAGCGAGACCACTGCTGCCGAGATCGACGGCGAGATGCGCGATATCATCGACGAGGCCTATGAGACCTGCCGCCGCACCCTGACCGATCACATCGATCAGCTGCATGCACTGGCTCAGGCTTTGATGGAGCGCGAAAAGCTCAACGAGCAGGAGTTCAACACGGTGATGGCCGGCGGCACTCTGCCTCCGCGCGAGGACGACGAGCCGAAGCAGGAACAGCCTGCCCAGACCGTGCAGCCCGCACCGGCAGAGCCTGCCGAAGCTGCACAGCCTGCAGAACAGGCTGAGGCCGCAGAGCCCGCTGAGCAGGCCGAAACGGCTGAGCAGATGCCTGCTGTCCCTGCGCCGGAAGCCCCGGATGCTGAGGAAAAGCAGGACTGATCTGGAAAAGACCCAATGAAAGGAGCGAGTGTCGTGGAGGAAAATTTTAACCCAGTGGCACGGACGCGCGCCAATTATTATACCCCCGGCAGCCCGGTGCAGTTTGTCTGCGTGGAGCTGCTGAAGGGAGATGTCAGCGGCGAACATGCCGTCTGCCTGACCTTCAAGAACATTTCCCGTGTGACCCTGACGGCTTTGGAGATCCACTTCAAGTGCAAGGGTGTGGACGGAGTGATCCTGTGTGAGGATCAGTTTGAATACCGTGACCTGCAGGTCAAGCCCGGCGAACTGTTCGGGCAGGATGATGCAGTGTTTGTCACTGCCAAGGCAATCACCAGCGTGGATGTTTCCCTGTGCAATGTGTACAATGGAAAGCGCGTGGTGCATCTGGACGGTATCAAGCGTGTGCGCCTGCCGGCACCCCACCGCCTGACCCCGGAACTGGAAAAGGCACTGGAAGCCCGCATGAACCGCACTGAGCTGAAGTATCAGCCGCAGGTGTTTGAAAACGGCTGGTACTGTGCCTGCGGCGCTTTCCACCCGAAAGAAGAGGACACCGTTTACTGCTCGGAGTGCGGCTGTGACCGCATTTTGCTGCAGAACGCGCTGAACACGCTGCTGCAGCCGGAGCAGCCCGCTCAGGCAGAAGCACCTGCCGCACCGCAGGCGGAGAAAGCCCCAGTGGTGCAGGAACCTACCCGCATTGTGGGGGCACAGCCGGTGCGTGAGGAGCACACCCGCATCGTGAGTACGCCCCGCCGTGAGCCGGAAGAACCTTCCGGCCAGACCCGTGTGCTGGACGCCGGAGTGCGCGCACAGTTCCCGGGGAAGACTGCCGCGCCGCAGGCAGAGGATGGCACCCGTGTGGCACCCGCTGCAGCGCGGCGTGCACAGCCGGTGCGGGAGCAGCCGGAGGATGACTATGATGAGGATGAGTATGAGGATGACCGCGACAGCGTGGCTGAAGCACTCATCCGCTGGGTGCCGCCCATCACCGCTATCATCTGTGCGGGTGTGGCGCTGTGCGGTTTTGTCTACTATCAGTTCATGATGTAAATCCAAGACGGCGGAGGGGGCAGCGTGCCTCCTCCGTTTTTTGTATAGGAAAGGACGGAATACGATGCAGGAACAAGCTTTACAGGCTGCGTTCGAGATCAAAGCGGCCTGCGACGAGATCAGCCGCCGCCTGCTGCGCTGGCACTGGGAACGCAAGCCCGGGGCCCACACGCTGGATTCGCTGCTCAAATATATTGCCCAGCGCCAGCAGGAGAGCCCGAAGTATTATGACCGGATGCCGGAGCTTTCCGGCAAGACCAGCTGGCAGCAGCTGGACACCACCATCTGTATGCGGGTGCTGCTGGACCCGGAAAAGGATGCGTCCCACCCGGTGGATCTGCTGGGGAACACGGAGCATCCGGGGGCAGCCCGCCGGGCCTGCAACGCGGTGCGTGTGGCCCGCAACGAAGCGGCCCACGCCACAGACCGTACCGATGCCGCGCAGGCGGCGATCCTGTTCAACGAGGCTGTGGAGAGCCTGGAGGAAGGCTATGCAGGCACGGCATTCCGGGAAAATGAACTTGCGGCTTATTATCGCGAAGCCGAAGAGTTCCTGAGCCGCTGCGGTGCGAAAGAACCGGTGGCTGCATCCAGGAGCGCCCCGGAAGAAAAGCCGGTCCGTAGCCCGCAGCGCTCCGCGGGCCGGAAAACGCAGAACCGGAGCAATCAAAGCCAGAGCCGAAAGAGCACGGGAAACCGCGCCTCCGGCAAAACGAGCTCCCGCAGCAATGCCGGCGGCGGACGGAGCAGTGCGGCCCGGGGAAAAACGCAGAAGCGCCGCCGGGGCAATCGGGCGGTTCTGATGGTGCTGCTGGCGGCAGTGGTGCTGGGCCTGCTGGCGCGGGCATTTGCCATGGGCCTGCTGTGAAAACGCCGCTTTTGGGAATTAGTCGGTTTTGCGGTGAAGAAACCTCGGCGCTTTGGACAGAGTGACCAGAAAGTTGGCGGCTGCTTCCGGATAAAACGGGAAAAGCGCATCTTGCGGGAAAAGTGAAAGCGTTTTATAATAAGAGTGAAAACGTTTACATATCTGTTGCATTCAAAAAGAGAGAAAGTGCCGCAAAATGACCATCAGTGATATTGCAAAAATGGCGGGTGTTTCCAGTGCGGCGGTGAGCCGCTACCTGAATGGGGGCCCCCTGAGCGAGCAGAAACGCGCCGCCATCCATGAAGTTGTGGAAAAAACCGGTTATCACCCGGATTCTGCGGCGCAGACCCTGCGCACCGGAAAAGTGAATCAGGTGGGAGTGATCGCACCCAGCATCGGTTCCCAGTCAGTGGGGCAGATCACGGCGGGCATCGCCGGGGAACTGGATGCCCAGAATTATCTTCTGCTGCTGGGCAACACTGAGCTGGACCCGCAGAGGGAACTGGGCTATCTGACGGCGATGCAGCGCAACCATGTGGCGGGCATCATCCTGCTGGGCAGTTTTTACAGCCCGCAGCTTGCTCAGGCGCTCAAAAACTGCCGTGTGCCGGTGGTGGTCACAGGGCAGCGCTTCCCGGATGTGCCCTGCGTGTACAACGACGACCGCAGCGCTGCCCGGGAACTGACCCAGCGGATGCTGGAGCGCGGCCGGAAAAAGATCGCTTATATTGGCGGCACCGAGCGGGATCAGGCCACCGGTGTGCAGCGCCGTCTCGGCGTGCAGGACGCGCTGAACGCTGCCGATCTGGATGGCGAGGGCCTGCCGCGCATCTGCTGTTCGGCTTTCACCATGGAAGAAGGGGAGCGCTGCATGAAAGAGCTTCTGCTCTGCTGCCCGGATCTGGATGGTGTGGTCTGTGTGACCGACACAGTGGCCTTTGGTGCCATGCGTGCGCTCAAGCAGGCCGGCCGGAAGGTGGGCGCAGATGTGAGTTTGGCCGGTGTGGGCGACAGCTGGGCCGGAAGCGTCACCGAACCGGGCCTGACCACGGTGCAGTTTTACCAGAAGCAGGTGGGCGAAGAAGCTGCCCGGATGCTGCTGCAGATCCTGAACGAAAAAGAGCAGGGCGGCCCGGTGCGTCAGGTGACACTGGGTTATCGGGTGGTGGAGCGAGGCTCCATCTGAGTGAGAGGGATATATGGATCGGAAACTGATTTTTCTGGATATTGACGGCACGCTGCTGCCCCCGGGCGACATGCTGGTGCCGGAAAACACGCTGAAGAGCCTCTATCGTGCCAAAGAGAACGGCCACAAGCTGTTCCTCTGCACCGGGCGCAACTACCGCATGACTGAGCCGCTGCTTCAGCACGACTGCTTTGCCGGTGCTGTATGCAGTGCGGGCGGTTATGTGTTGTGTGACGGCGAAGTGCTGGTGGATATCCCCATGGAGCCGCAGCAGGCCAGCGGCCTGCAGGCAGCATTGGAGCGCCACGGTGTGGAATGCACACTGGAAGCCCGGGACGCCACCTTCGGCGGGGCGGAGATGATGAAGCGGTGGAGCTTCACGCACAAAAAAGACGATTCCATGAACAGTGAAGCTGAGCGCTGGCGTAAGGCGATGGAAGATGGCATGGCCATCACGCCGCTGAGTGAATATAAAGGCCAGCCGCTGTATAAGATCGTATTCATTGCGGAGCATGAAAGTGATCTGGACGAAGCAAAGCGGCTTTATGAGGATCAGTTTGTCTTCTGCGAAAGCAAGCTGGACAAGCTGACCGACGGCTTTGTGAATGGTGAGCTTATCAACCGCAGGTTTGACAAGGGCACCGGCATCAAAGCTGTCTGCGAGCATCTGGGCTGCACACTGGCTGATACCATCGGTTTCGGCGACAGCGACAACGATCTTCAGATGACCGATGTGGCAGGCATCAGCGTGTGCATGGCCAATGGTTCGGATAACCTGAAAAAACGCTGCGACCACATTGCTCCGTCCGTGTACGACGATGGAATCACGAAGGAATTTGAGGCGCTGGGCCTGATCTGAAAATTGAAAAACCTCTCTGTGCAGTTTTTGCGCAGGGAGGTTTTGTCGTAATTATGCAATGATGAGGGAGAGCAGATAGAATTCTGTTGCATTTTCTGCGTCGGAGGGCAGGATAGTCAGCTCCACCGTGTGGAGTACGCTTTCCCCGTGGCGGAGGATGGGCTGCAGATACAGGCAGTCACCCCAATCCTCATCAAAATTACCGTCCAGAAGAACTGGATGTGCAGAGTCGCCGTCCAAAACCAGCTGCGCCTGCAGGGCGGGGCGGCGGACGGTTTTGCGATACTGGACTGCGATGCAGGATGCATCCACTGTGAAGGAGATCTTGTCGCCGGAATGGGCACCGATCCAGCCGTTTTTCCAGTGGTCAAGATGGCCCAGCTTTTCGGCGGCGTCCGCACGGAAGCCGTCCAGCTGGGGGCATCTTTCCCGGATGGTCAGCCGCCGGGCGTTTTCGTAGGCGTTTGCAGTCAGCGGGGCAGGGAAGGAAGACTCTTCCTCCGGTTCATCCCGGCGGGCGTTGACCTCGGCCAGCAGCTTCGTGATCTCGCCTGCCACGAGTCCGTGGCCGAAATCGTTGGGGTGCAAGCCATCCGGTGTCAGCTGCAGGCGGGTGTAGCGGCCCGCTTTCATTTCGCGGTAAAGGCTGTCCCGGATGCTGACGTGCGGCACACCGTAGTGTTCACCCACAGCCACATGGTCATCCTCGGCGGTCAGGCCGGTATCATAGTAGATGTTGTTCAGCAGCACCACCGCCGGGTGAGACGGCCAGCTGAGAATGCGCCGCAGAACGCCCTCATAGGTCTCCTGTCGGAAGGGAAGCTCTGTGTCATTGACACTGAAATCCACCACCACGAAATCCGGCTGATACATCAGCAGATCTGTCACCACCCGGGAAACGCCGTAGTGAGAATCCGTGCCGCCGATGCCGCCGTTGACGTAATGGAACTTTGCCTGCGGGAAGGTATCCACGAACCACTGGTACACCCGGTAGGCGTAGCAGTTTTCCGGCGCTGTGGCGAGACTGCCCTGTGTGATGGAGCCGCCGAAAAAACCGAGGGTCAGCTCTTCGCCCCGGGCGGCGCGGCGAAACAGTGCTTTCAGGCGGGAAAAGTTTGCAGAACTCATAGGAAATCGTGCTCCTTTTTGCTTTCGGTGAATAGTGTATTTCTACAAATATTGTAACGTGATTTTAGAGGAAACGTCAATATGACGCGAAAAATTCGGCACACAGCGCAATGCGGATCAGAAAAATTGTGCAGAATGGCCGAAGAAAAGGGCGGAAAAAGAAGCTGCCGACGGCCTAACGATAAATTTAGCTAAATGAAAACTAAAAAATTAGCTTGCGTCCCCCGGGCAGAGATGATATCATCGGGCTGTAGACCACGCAGGGGAGGAAAACAGCATGAAAACACTTCAAAAAGCAGCGCTGGAGCAGCTGCCGCAGGTGCGCGCTCTGGGGCGGCACGCGGGGCGTGACCCGCTGACTCTGTTCTGGACGGCCAGCGGCATCGAGCTGGAATTCACCGGCAGTGAGCTGTGGGTGGACTTTTTTGCGGATTACGAGGTCGTGGAACCGTGGGTCAGCGTGGAGCTGAACGGCGCGTGGATCGCCCGCTTCCCAGTGAATCCGGGGCAGAGCCGGATGTGCCTGTTCCGGGGCATGGAGCCGGGCAAGGCGAAGCATGTGCGTCTTTTGAAGGACGTGCAGGCGATGCACGATGACTCCAGGCATCTGCTGCAGATCACCGGACTGGAATACGCAGGCGGAGAGTTCCTGCCCCTGCCGGAGCCGAAGTGTCGGCTGGAGTTTGTGGGCGACAGCATCACCAGCGGCGAGGGGGCCATTGGGGCCGTGCCGGAAGAGGACTGG
This sequence comes from Oxalobacter sp., assembly GCA_963615785.1. Classification (GTDB taxonomy): domain Bacteria; phylum Bacillota; class Clostridia; order Oscillospirales; family Ruminococcaceae; genus Faecalibacterium. Next base: position 97,790 of record CAVEID010000009.1, read on the forward strand.
ATCGGTGCATTCTTTTCAGCGGAAAACCACTATGCCCGCATGACGGCAGATGTGCTGGGCGCGGAGTACCGCTGTATTTCGCAAAGCGGCTGGGGCATCATCACCGGGTGGGAGAATGATGTCCGCCACACCATGCTGCCCTACTATACACAGGTGTGCGGCGTGGCGCAGGGAGAGCGGAACGCTGCCCTCGGTGCCCAGAAGCCGAACGATTTTGCCAGCTGGCAGCCGGACGCTGTGATCTTCAATCTGGGCACCAACGACAACGGTGCGTTCGACAACCCGCCATGGACGGACCCAGACACTGGCAAGACCTATGAAATGCGGCTGCTCTCTAACGGGGACTTCCACCCGGCAGACGCGCAGAAGGTCGCGGACGGGGTGGAGCAGTTTCTGACCATTGTCCGCGAAAAGAACCCGCAGGCGCTGCTGGTGTGGTGCATTGGAATGCTGGGCACCCGCATTGAGCCGGTGCTGCGGCAGGGCGTGGAGCAATACCAGACGAAGACCGGAGACGAGAGGGTCTTTCTGCTGGAGCTGCCCGAGACGACCCCCGAAACGGTGGGGGCCCGCCAGCACCCGGGCGCGGCAAACCACCGGCAGGCGGCGCAGGTGCTGACCCGCTTCCTGAAAGAACATCTATAAAAAAGAAAGCTCCTGACCATTTGGTCAGGAGCTTTTGCTGTGTTTACAGGGTCGATTCTCTTCGCACGAACCCGCCGGGCACGATGACGGTGGGGGCGATGGGCGGTTTGTGGGCCATCTTGCGGCGCAGCTGGGCCACCACCGTTTTGGCCATGCCGTCCAGATCCACACGGTAGCTGGTCAGCGGGGGATTGCAGATGGTGGAATAGCGGTAGTCGTCGTAGCCGGTCACAGCCACGTCCTGCGGCACCCGGTAGCCCTCCCGCTTGAGGGTCTCCACCAGATTGTAAGCTACTTCATCGCAGTTGCAGACGAAGGCTTCCGGCATTTCGTGAGGCAGGGAGAAGGGAACGAACTTGCCCTGATCGTCGCGGTCTTCCAGCCGCCAGTCATCCCGGATGGGCAGGCCAGCCCGCAGCATGGCTTTTACATAGCCGAGATAGCGATCCATGATGGAGCTGGTGGACTGCACACTGCCCACAAAGCCGATGTTTTTCCGGCCGGTGGCGATCAGGTGCTCGGTGAGCATGTAGCTTCCACTGGTGTTGTCGCTGAGCACACAGTCAGCGGCGATGGCGTCATCGTAGAAGTCCAGCAGCATGAAGGGTACGCCGGTCTGGATGGCAGTTGCCAGATAGCGCCGGTTGATCTCGCCCATGAAGATCAGGCCGTCCACCTTGCGGTTGACCAGAAAGGTGGGCATGTTGCAGTTCTGCTCGGCCTGCGGCATCACGATCTCCATCAGGACTGAGATGTCCGCTGCCGAGGCGCTTTTCAGCACAGCGCGGTAGAGGTTGGAATAAAAGGCATTCTCATTGAAGAAGCGGTCCGCCACGAGGATGCCGATGGTCTCGCCGCCGGAATTCTGGGGGCGGTCGGGCATCTGATAGCCCATTTCCTCGGCCGTGGCGAGGATCTTTGCCCGCATGGCGTCGCTGACGCCCTCTTTGCCGGCCAGACCTTTGGAGACAGACACGGTGCTGATGCCGAGCCGCTTTGCAATATCGGCCATTCGTACGGCCTTTGACATGATGATTCCCCAGCTTTCTTTTTATAATACAGGGCAGATGTTTGCTAAATGTAAAGTAAGAAATATGAATTTATTAGCTTATTCTTAGAGTACCAGCGTTTTGCTGTTTCGTCAACCGAAATTTCAGAAAAAAGTTGGATAAAAACCGGCAGTTTTGCCCCAAAAAGAGCAAAACTAACGATAAAATTAGCTAACAAATTAAGCTAAAACAAAAATTACTTAAATTAAAAAGTGTTGTATCCCGGGTTCTTCGTGCATCTTCCACAAGCGCAAGCACCGAAAACCGGACAAAAACACGAATCTTTTTGGGCTTATTGACTTGGGAACTTAAAAAATATATACTTAAACCACAGAAAGTAAGCTAAACGTTAACTTAAACTAAAGCTTACAAAAACAGAAAAAGAAGATTCACCGGAGACCGGGCGGTCTCCCCAGAAGGAGGACAATTCCTATGCGTAAGATCAATCGTCGTAGTTTCATGAAGGCTGCCGGCGTTCTGGCAGCTGCTTCTGCTCTGGCAGCCTGCGGCGGCAGCAATGGCTCCAGCACTGCCGCTTCCACCGGTTCCGCCGCTGGCTCTGACGGCGTGCCCGCTTACAACGAGCTGACCGTCGGCACTGACAACACCGATCTGACCGCTGAGCTGAAGATCATCAGCAACCGCACCGACCTGATCGACGACGGCACCTTCGACAACTACATTGCAGAGTTCCAGAAGCAGTACCCCAACATCACTATCAAGTATGAGGGCATTACCGATTATGCCAACGATATGACCACCCGCCTGACCTCCAACGACTGGGGCGATGTGTGCATGATCCCCACCACCATTCCGCTGACTGAGCTGGGCGACTACTTTGAGCCTCTGTGCGCCGTGGACGACATCAAGGATGATTACAACTTCGCTTCCAACCGCGCATACGACGGCACTGTTTACGGCATTCCTTCCACCGGCAATGCACAGGGCATCGTCTATAACAAGAAGGTCTTTGAAGCAGCCGGCGTGACCACCCTGCCCAAGACCCCGGACGAGTTCCTGGACGCTCTGCAGAAGATCAAGGACTATGATCCTTCCATCGATCCGCTGTACACCAACTACGCAGCAGGCTGGACCATGAGTGCATGGGATGGCTACATCGGCGGCGGCGCAACCGGCGACCCTGACTGGATGAACATCACGATGCCTCAGACCAAGGACCCGTTTGCAAAGGGCGCTCTGGGCGCTGACGATATGGGCCCCTATGCTGTCTACTACGTCCTGTACGAGGCAGTCAAGCGCGGCCTGACCGAGGCTGACCCCACCACCACCGACTGGGAGGGCTGCAAGCCCCGCATGAACAACGGCCAGATCGGTGCCATGGCACTGGGCAGCTGGGCCATCATCCAGATGCAGCAGGCCGGTGACAACGGTGATGACGTTGGCTATATGCCGTTCCCCATCACTGTCAACGGCAAGCAGTATGCAAGCGCTGGCGCTGACTACTGCTTCGGCGTGAACAAGAACACCTCCGACGACAAGAAGCTTGCTGCAAAGCTGTATATCAAGTGGTTCAGCGAGTCTTCCAACTTTGCTTACGATCAGGGCGGCGTGCCTGTGCTGAAGAGCCAGGAGTACCCCGACACTCTGGCAGCTTTCGACGGCATCGACCTGCTGGAAGACACTCCGGCTCCTTCTGAGCTGGCCGATCTGGGCACTGAGGTCCAGCAGGAAGCAGAACTGATGCTGAACGCCGACCAGACCCACGTCATGCGCATCGTCGAGGCCGGCATCAACGGCGATGAGACTCTGGACGACATCGTGGCCGACTGGAACGCTGCATGGGACAAGGCCGTGGATGAGTGCGCACCCCAGTAAACAGCAGCAATTGAATCACCGCGAAACATCAGCAGGGCGGGCGGCTGTCCGCCCCGCTTTTGGTGATTTGGGTAAAAGGAGGTCTCCTATATGGCATCTTCCGCAACGGTATCTGCCCCCAAGAAGCGCAAGAGCTTCAAGGAGTTCTGGCACAGTATGCGCGGCCAGCAGATCATTGTGACGCTGGTGTTCCTGTTCGTACCGCTGCTTCTGCTCTTCATGTTCACCTATCTGCCGTTCTTCAAAATGGTGGAGTTCAGCTTCTTTAAAATGAAGTACATCGGCCGCCGCACCTTCGTGGGCTTCAAGAACTACATTGACGTGTTCACCCGCGATGACTGCTTCCACGCGCTGAGCCTGAGCCTTTACTACATGGCCGGTTCGGTGGTGCAGATGGCGCTGGCACTGCTGTTCGCCACGATCCTGAGCTTCAAGTGCAAGGGCAGCAAGTTCTTCCGCGGCGCTTTGTACTTCCCGTGCCTGATCTGCGGCATCTCGGTGGGCTTCATCTTCAAGTTTTTCTTCACCCACGGCTTCGTGCTGGACACCCTGCTGGGCTGGGTGGGCTTCAATGTGGATAAGCTGCCGTTCTGGCTGCGCGATGAGTCCATCAACAACATCGTGCTGGTGGCCTGCTCCATCTGGAAGTACATCGGCCAGAACATCGTCATGTTCATCGGTGCTATCGCATCTGTTGACCCTGTTCTGTATGAGGCTGCTGAGATCGACGGTGCCAACGCATGGCACCGCTTCAAGGACATCATTCTTCCGTCTATCAGCACCATCGTTGTGCTGAACCTCATCATTTCGGTGTCCGGCGCACTGTCCGCTTTCGAAATGCCTTACGTCGTCACGGGCGGCGGCTTCAACACCTCGACTTATTTCGTCGTCATGGATAAGATCGCCCACACCGACCAGAAAGTCGGCCTGGCATCGGCAATGGCTGTTGTGCTGCTGGTGCTCATCATGGTCGTGACCTATGTGCAGAAGGCTGTCGAGCACTGGCTCGAGACCCGCAATGACCGCCCGGTCAAGGCCAGAAAGTGAGGGGACAGACCATGAGTGAAACCACATCCATTAAAGTAAAGCAGTTTGTCATCAACCTGTGCAAGTATGTTCTGCTGATCTTCGCGGCATTCGTGGCACTGGTGCCCATTGTTTCCTGCATCTTCACCGCATTCAAAACGGAAGAAGAGTACGCCAACACCAATGTCATCACCCTGCCCAAGAGCTTTTTGAATTTCGACAACTTCATCACGGCCTGGAACAAGGCCAACATGGGCCGTGCGTTCATCAACAGCTTCATCATCCTGATCTGCGTTCTGGCGGGCAGCATCATGATCAGCGCAATGCTGGCCTATGTGCTCAACCGCTTCAAGTTCCCCGGCAACAAGCTGATCCGCAATCTGTTCACCATTGCCACCTTGATCCCCGGCATTGCCTCGCAGGTCACGGTGTATCAGATCATGACGGCTCTGCATCTGGTCAACTCCATGCCCGGCTACATCATCCTGATGATGGGCACGGATGTTATCACGATCTATATCTTCCTGCAGTTCTTCGAGAACCTTTCGCCCACGCTGGACGAAAGCGCCATTCTGGATGGCTGCACCTACTTCGGTGTGTTCTTCAAGATCCTGCTTCCTCTGCTGAAACCCGCCATTGTCACCAGCGCCATCCTGAAGGGCGTGGGCACCTACAACGAATACTACATGGCCAACCTGTATCTGCAGGATAAGACCAAATATCAGGTGGTGGCCACCTCGCTGTATGTGTTCTCCGGCCCCATGGGCAACCAGTACAACTACATCTGCGCCGGTGTCATCATCACCATCATCCCGGCTCTGATCGTCTTCCTGCTGTGTCAGGATCAGATCTACAGCGGCATGGCTGCGGGTGCGGTCAAAGGTTAAGCGTCCTCGCCCTCTCCGTCATTGCTTGCGCAATGCCACCTCTGTGGGGAAGCCTTTCCAAACGCTATCCTCATTTTCTCCTTCATCATCTGCTGCTTCTCCCGGCACCGTGCAGGGCCGGGAGAGTGCGGCAGAAGGAAACAAACAACCTCTGTCATAGGAGTACTGATATTATGAGCAATGTAAAAATGATTTGTGACGCCCTGCCGAACATCCCCTGGCAGGAGAAGCCCGCTGACGCCGCCGGCCCGGTGTGGCGCTACAGCGAAAACCCCGTCATCGGCCGCAACCCTGTGGAGGGCGTGGCCCGCATCTTCAACAGCGCCGTGGTGCCCTACGAGGGCAAGTTCATCGGCGTGTTCCGCGGCGAACAGGTGAATGGCGTGCCTTACATCTATCTGGGCCGCAGCGAGGATGCCATCCACTGGGAGTTCGATAAAGACAAGATCTCCTTCGTCAACGAGAAGGGTGAGCCTTTCATGCCGGTGTACGCCTACGACCCCCGCCTTGTGAAGGTGGAGGATACCTACTACGTCATCTGGTGCCAGGACTTTTACGGTGCATCCATCGGCATCGCCAAGACCACCGACTTCAAGAAGTTCGTCCGCATCGAGAACCCGTTCATCCCGTTCAACCGCAACGCAGTGCTGTTCCCCCGCAAGATCAACGGCATGTACACCATGCTGAGCCGTCCTTCAGACAGCGGCCACACCCCCTTTGGTGATATCTTCCTGAGCCAGAGCCCGGATATGGAGTTCTGGGGCCGTCACCGCCATGTGATGAGCAAGGGTTCCAACTGGTGGGAGAGCGTGAAGATCGGCGGCGGCGCTGCCCCCATTGAGACCAGTGAGGGCTGGCTGCTGTTCTATCACGGCGTCACCGGCACCTGCAACGGTTTCGTGTACTCCATCGGCGGTGCCATCCTCGACAAGGACGAGCCCAGCAAGGTGCTGTACCGCTGCGAGAACTTCCTGCTGACCCCGGAAAAGTGGTATGAGGAGCGCGGCTTCGTGCCCAACGTCTGCTTCCCCTGCGCCACTTTGCAGGACGCCGACACCGGCCGCATTGCCCTGTACTACGGCTGCGCCGACAGCTACGTCGGCCTGGCCTTCACCACCGTGGATGAAGTGGTGGATTACATCAAGGCCCACGATTACGCAGGCCCCACCGACCACGAAGTCGGCATTCGCTGAGAAAAACGGAGCCTGTCCCGAGCGTGCCCGGGGCAGGCTCGTTTGGGTGAATCACAAACGATAGGAGGAGTCTTCCTATGCAAAAAATCAGTCGGGCTGCAAAAACGCTGCTGACCGAGAACATCATCCCGTTCTGGAAGCGGATGAGGGACAACGAACACGGCGGATTTTACGGCTACATGGATTTTGATCTGAACCTTGACAAGAACGCCGAGAAGGGCTGCATCCTCAACAGCCGCATCCTGTGGTTCTTCTCGGAAGCGGCTATGCTGCTGCAGCGTGACGATCTTGCCGACGATGCCCGTCACGCCTACGCCTTTTTTAAAGATCACTGCTATGATGAAGCCAACGGCGGCGTCTACTGGAGCTGCGATTACACCGGCAAGCCGCAGGACACCACCAAGCACACCTACAACCAGGGCTTTGCCATCTATGCACTTTCTGCTTACTACCGCCTGACCGGCGACGAAGCCGCCATGAGCCGTGCCAAAGAGATCTTCCGCCTCATTGAAAAGCATTGCACCGACAGCGAGGGCTATCTCGAAGCGTTCACCATCGACTGGAAGCCCGAAAGCAACGAAAAGCTTTCCGAGAACGGCGTCATGGCCGCCAAGACCATGAACACCCTGCTGCATGTGTTCGAGGGCTACGCCGGGCTCTATCAGGCCAGCCGCGACCCCGAGGTGGGGCAGGCCCTGCGCCGCATCCTCGGCATCTACGCCGATAAAATTTACAGCCCGGAGTTGCACCGCCAGCTCGTGTTCTTTGACGAGCACTACAACTCCATCATCGACCTGTACAGCTACGGCCACGATATCGAGTCCAGCTGGCTCATCGACTGGGGCTGTGACCTGCTGGGAGATGCAGAGCTTTCCGCCCGCATCCATGCCATCAACTCCGACCTGGCTTCTCATATTTATCAGGAAGCCTACACCGGCCACTCGGTGGTCAACGAGTGCGAGCGCGGCAAGGTGGACACCACCCGCGTCTGGTGGGTGCAGGCCGAAGCCATCCTTGGCTTCGTGAACGAATTTGCCAAGAGCGGCGACGCAAAATACCGCGATGCCGCCGCTGATATTTACCATTACATCTGTGATGTGATGATCGACAAACGCCCCGGCAGCGAGTGGTTCTGGGATGTGGACGAACATGGCCATCCCAGCAGCCGCAAGCCGATCCTTGAGCCGTGGAAATGCCCGTATCACAACGGCAGGATGTGCATGGAACTGATGAGGAGGGACCCTGATGTCACAGTCTAAGCTTCACCCCGAATACCTGCGCCAGAAAGCTCTGCAGGACGCCTATCTGGCCCGCAGGAACAAAAAGACCGATTTTTATAACGGTATCTATGACCGCTGGGAAAACCCGGTGCTCACCCGCGAGAGCATCCCGCTGAGCTGGCGGTTCGATCTGAACCCCGAGACGAACCCCCACTTCATGGAGCGTCTGGGCGTCAATGCGGTGTTCAACTCCGGTGCCATCAAGCTGAACGGCAAGTATTACCTCGTGGCCCGCATCGAGGGCAATGACCGCAAGAGCTTTTTCGGCGTGGCCGAGAGCGACAGCCCGGTGGAGGGCTTCCACTTCTGGGAAAAGCCCATCCTGCTGCCGGACACCTGCCCCGAAGAGACCAACGTGTATGACATGCGTCTGACCCAGCACGAGGACGGATGGATCTACGGCGTGTTCTGCTCCGAAAGCAAGGATCACAGCGTCAACGACCTGTCCGCCGCTGTGGCGGCTGCAGGCATCGTGCGCACCAAAGACCTCAAGACCTGGGAACGCCTGCCCAACCTTGTGACCAAGCGCAGCCCCCAGCAGCGCAATGTGGACCTGCTGCCCGAGTTCGTCAACGGCAAGTATGCGTTCTACACCCGCCCCATGGATGACTTCATCGACACCGGTTCCGGCGGCGGCGTGGGCTTTGGCCTGTGCGAGGACATCACCCATGCCGTCATCGACGAGGAGATCATCACAAGCCCCCGCCGCTACCACACCATCACCGAGTCCAAGAACGGCGAGGGTGCCACCCCGATCAAGACTGAAAAGGGCTGGCTGCACATCGCCCACGGCGTGCGCAACACCGCCGCCGGTCTGCGCTATGTCATTTATGTGTTCGTCACCGACCTCGCCGACCCCAGCAAGGTCATTGCAGAGCCTTCCGGTTTCCTGATCGCGCCCCGTGACTGGGAGCGCGTGGGCGACGTGTCCAACGTGGTGTTTACCAACGGTGCCATTGCGGACGACGATGGCAGCGTGTATATTTATTATGCAGCCAGCGACACCCGCCTGCATGTGGCTTCCACCACCATCGACAAGCTGCTGGACTTTGCGTTCAACACGCCCGCCGACCCGCTGCGCAGTGTGGATTGTGTGAAGCAGCGCTGCGACATGATCGACAAAAATCTCGAGTATCTCAAGAGCATCGGGGAGTGACACTCCGCTGCGAAAGGAAACGCTATGAAAAAGACCAACATTGATAGTCCATTTTTCCGCCTGATGGGCAGGATCGGTGACCTTGTGTTCGCCAATGTCCTGTGGCTGCTCTGCTGCATTCCGGTGGTCACCGTGGGTGCATCCACACTGGGCCTGTTCACCGTGATGAACAAGCTGGCAGCAGGGGAGGACTATACGGTGCGCACGGACTTTTTCAAGGCGTTCAAGCGGGACTTCAAACCGGCAACGCTGCTCTGGCTCATCGTGGCCGCGGGCAGCTTTGCCGGTGTCACTGGCCTGAAAAATGCCATGGTGCAGGACAATGCATCCACCGGCATTCTGGCGGCAGCGTCCTTTCTGCTTCTGGTCTGCGTGGGCTGCATCGGCTGCTGGGCCTTTGCACTGCTGGCGCGGTTCACCTATCCCAAAGCCCTTCTGGCACTGGCGGATGGCGCCCGTATGACGCTGGCAAACCTCGTGCCCAGCATTGGCATTCTGGCCTTTCTGGCATGGATGCCCCTGCTGGCAAAAGCAGCCCCGGCGTGGTTTGTCTACCTTGCGCCGCTGATGCTGCTCATCGGCGGCTCCGGCTCTGCATTGGGCATGGCTGCGCTGATGCGCCCTGCCTTTGCGCAGCTGGAAAAGGCTGGCCGCAAGGAAGATGAAATGGAAGACCCTGAATAAAATCATCACGGAGGAAACCGACCCATGATCGTCTGTTCTGAAAACGTCTTTACCCTGCACACCGCCCACACCAGCTATCAGCTGGCCGTCGGCCCCAAGGGGATGCTGCTGCACACCTATTACGGTGTTCGCCTGCCGGACGACGCCCCGGCGCTAGCCGACCCCCGTGAGCCCCACGGCGATCCGGGCTGCTGGCCTGACCTGATGCTGCAGGAAGTGTCCGGTTCCGGCACGGCGGACAACCGCACACCCTCGGTGGTGCCGGAATATGCAGACGGCACCGAAGCGGCGGCGTTCGTGTTCGACCATGCGGAGATGCACTCCGGCAAGCCTCAGCTGCCCGGCCTGCCCATGTTCCGGGATGGGGACGGCGTGGAGACGCTTTCGGTGTTACTGAAAGACGCGGGCGGTCTGGCCGTGGAGCTGCGGTACAGCGTGTATGAAGCCGAAGACCTCATCACCCGCACCGCCGTGTACACCAACGAGGGCGCAGAGCCCCTGACTTTGAATAAGGCCGCGTCCCTGTGCATCGACTTTGCGCCGGACGCTTTGCAGCTCATCACCCTGAACGGCACATGGGCGGCAGAGCGCACCCCAGAGCGGGCCGACCTGCGCTGCGGAAATCAGAGCATCGGCAGCACCCGGGGTATCCCGGGCCATGCCCACAACCCGGCGGTGGCTCTGTGCCGTGCCGACACCACCGAGACCACCGGCGACGCCTGGGGCTTTGCCTTTGTCTACAGCGGCAATTACCTCATCGAAGCCGAGCGGGAGGACGCCGGTGAGCGGCTGGTGATGGGCATCCATCCCTATCACTTCCACTGGACGCTGGCCCCCGGCGAGAGCTTCACTGCGCCGGAAGCTGCCATGGTCTACTCAGACAAGGGTTTGGGCGAGATGAGCCGCCGGTTCCACACTGCCATCCGTACCCGGCTGCTGCCGCCCCGGTGGCAGGACATGGCCGCCAAGCGCCCCGTGCTCATCAACAGCTGGGAAGCCTGCTACTTCACCTTTGACGAAAAGAAGCTGCTGGAGCTGGCCATGGCGGCAAAGAAAGCGGACATCGACCTCTTTGTGCTGGACGATGGCTGGTTCAAGGGCCGCAACGATACTTCTTCCAGCTTGGGTGACTGGGTGGCCGACACCAGCAAGCTGCCTGACGGCCTGCCCGGTCTGTGCAAAAAAATCAACCTGCTGGGTCTGGACATGGGTCTGTGGGTGGAGCCGGAAGCCATCAGCCCGGACTCCGACCTCTACCGGGCGCACCCGGACTGGGCGTTCACCATCAAGGGCCGCGAACCGCTGGAGATCCGCCAGCAGTACACGCTGGATTTCAGCCGCCCCGAAGTGGTGGACGGCATCTGGCAGCAGCTGGATGCTATCCTGCAGAGCTGCCCGCTCAAATATCTCAAGTGGGATATGAACCGCTCACTGGCGCATGTGTATAACGCCAAACTCCCGGCCAAGCGGCAGGGCGAGGTGTATCACCGCTATGTGATGGGGGTGTATGAGCTGCAGCGCCGCCTGACCGAAAAATATCCGAATCTGCTGCTGGAAAACTGTGCCGGCGGCGGTGCCCGCTTCGACTGCGGCATGCTCTACTACAGCCCGCAGATCTGGTGCAGCGACAACACCGATGCCCGCAGCCGCCTGACCATCCAGTACGGCACCAGCCTGTTCTACCCCGGCTGTGTGATGGGGGCACACTTCTCCACGGTGCCCAACCACTGCACCGGACACATCTCCACCTCCGAAGCCCGCATGGCGGCGGCACTGTCCGGAACCTTCGGCTTTGAGCTTGACCTCACGAAGTACAGTGAGGAAGAGCTGGCGGAGCTTCGGCCCTATGTGGCGTGGTATCACGCCCATGGCGCACTGCTGCGGGGCGGCGACCTTTACCGTCTGGCAGATCCGGAACCCAACGGTCTGGGTGCAGCGTGGATGATCGCTGCAAAGGACGGCAGCGAAGCCGCCGTCTTTGCCGTGGGCGATGCCCTCACCGGCAGCCACGGCACGGCCAGCCCAAACAGCCGTCCGCGCCTTGTGCTGGAAGGACTCGACCCGGCGGCGCAGTACATCGATGAAGAGAACAACACTTATGCAGGCATTCAGTTGCTGACCACCGGCCTTGCACTGCCCGGCGGCTGGGGCCAGACGCCCGCTAAGATCTGGTATTTGAAGAAAGTATAAGAGGAGAGAGCTGTTTTATGACTGACGCAATCAAATCCGTATACGAAAAGTGGCTTGCTCAGCCCGATATGCCCGCTGACCTCGCCGAAGAGCTGGCAGGCATTCAGGGTGACGAGGATGCTATCGTTGACCGTTTTTATCGGGAACTGGAATTCGGCACCGGCGGTCTGCGCGGCGTCATTGGTGCGGGCACCAACCGCATGAATGTGTATAACATCCGCAAGGCGACGCAGGGCCTGGCCAACTACCTGAACGCTTCCGGCCTGCCCAAGAAGGTGGCCATCGGCTACGACAGCCGCATCAAGAGTGATGTCTTTGCAAAAGAGACTGCCGCTGTGCTGGCAGCAAACGGCATCAAGGCGTACATCTACCCCCGCTTGGAGCCCACCCCGGCGCTGAGCTGGGCCGTGCGGTACTACGGCTGCGGGGCAGGCGTCTGCGTAACGGCCAGCCACAACCCCGCCAAGTACAACGGCTACAAAGTCTACGGTGCAGATGGTTGCCAGATCACGCTGGAAGTGGCTGCGAAAATCCTCGCCGCTATTGAGGCAGTGGACTGCTTCACCGTGAAGCCTGCAGACTTCGACGCCGCGCTGGCCGAGGGTAAGATCGAGTACAGCAGTGAAAAGTGTCTGGATGATTTTGTGGACGCTGTTTACGCCCAGCATGTGGGTGACGGCGCAGGCATCGAAGACCTGAAGCTGGTCTACACCCCGCTGAACGGCTCCGGCCTTGAGTGCGTCAAAAAGCTGCTGGCTAAGCTGGGCGTCACCCATGTCACCGTGGTGCCCGAGCAGGAAAAGCCGGACGGCAATTTCCCCACCTGTCCGTACCCGAACCCCGAGATTCGGGAAGCCATGCAGAAGGGCCTTGACCTGTGCGACAAAGTTCACCCTGATTTGCTGCTGGGCACCGACCCCGACTGTGACCGCTGCGGTACGGCTGTGCCGGACGGAAAAGGCGGCTACCGTCTCATCACCGGCAACGAGATGGGCATTATTCTGTTGGATTACATCTGCCGCACCCGCAAAGCGCTGGGCACCATGCCGGAGTACCCCGTGGCCGTGACCACCATCGTCTCCACCGACATGGCCACCCCGGTGGCGAAAAAGTACGGCGTGGAGCTGCGCCGCACTTTGACCGGCTTCAAGTTCATCGGTGAGCAGATCGGCCTGCTGGAAGCAGCGGGCGAAGCCGACCGCTACATCTTCGGCTTTGAGGAAAGTTACGGCTACCTGTCCGGCGCACATGTCCGCGACAAGGACGCCGTGAACGCCACCCTGCTGGTCTGCGAAGCTGCCGCCTGGTATGCAAAGCAGGGGATGACCCTGCTGGATGCCATCAACAAGCTGTATGCCGAGTTCGGCTGCTACCGCAACGCCCTGCTGAGCTTTGCGTTTGAGGGCGAAAGCGGCATGCACACCATGCAGGCCATCATGAAGCGCCTGCGTGAGACCCCGCCTGCTGAAATTGCCGGCATTGCAGTGGAATCTGTTCTGGACTACGACACCGAGGGCACCGGCCTGCCGAAGGCCAATGTGCTGGAGTTCCGTCTGGCAGGCGGGGCCAAGCTCATGGTGCGCCCCTCCGGCACCGAGCCGAAGATTAAGATCTATCTGTCCGCCGTGGCTCCCACTGAAGCCGAGGCGGACGCCATCAACGCAAAGCTGGGCGACGCGGCCAGGGAACTGCTGAAAGCATAAAGGGTTTCTGAGAAGAAGGTAATGAAGATGAAAACGATCAAACTGACCCCCAGCTGCAAGGATTATCTCTGGGGCGGCGAAAAGCTGCGGGAAGAGTACGGCATCCAGAGCGACCTGCACCCTCTGAGCGAAGCGTGGATGCTGTCCTGCCACCCGGACGGCCCCAGCTATCTGGCCGACGGCACCACCTTACAGAAGTACATCGACGCACACCCCGGCTGCCTTGGCACAGACTGCGCAAAGTTCGAGAATTTCCCCATTCTGGCAAAGCTCATCGATGCCAAGAAAGATCTGTCCATTCAGGTGCACCCGTCCAACGCCTATGCACTGGAGCACGAGCATCAGTACGGCAAGACCGAGATGTGGTATGTGCTGGAAGCTGAACCCGGTGCCACCCTCTACTACGGCTTCACCCACGATATCAGCAAGGAAGAGTTCGAGCGCCGCATCAAGGACAACACCCTCACCGATGTGCTGAACGCCGTGCCGGTGGAAAAGGGCGACTGCTTTTTCATCCCTTCCGGCACCCTGCATGCCATCCGCAAAGGCATCGTTGTGGCGGAAATTCAGCAGAACTCCAACGTCACCTACCGCATCTATGATTATGGCCGTCTGGGTGCGGACGGAAAGCCCCGCCAGCTGCACATTCCGCAGGCGCTGGATGTTACCGAGCGCACTACCCCGAAACCCCGCGATTTCCACGGCCATCTGGCACAGTGCGATTACTTCACGGTGGACGATGTGGACGGCAGCTTCAAGGATGTCTGTGATGATGCCTCTTTCACCTCGCTGCTGATTTTGGAAGGCGAAGGTACCCTGACCGAGACGGCCACCGGCGAGAGTCTGGCCGTGAAGAAAGGCGAAAGCCTGTTCGTCCCGGCGGGAACCGGCGAGTTTACCGTGCAGGGCCAGAACCTCAAGTGTCTGCGCACCCGCGTGTAAACCGGAACTGTTTTGATAGACGATTCCCGGGCGGAGTATCCCTGCCCGGGAATTTGTGGTATCATATAGGTACAAAAAAACGAAAAGAGGACACAGCCATGGCATCCTACCGCTACGAGCGCGACATCAGACCCGAAGACCTTGTGCCGGACAAGCCCCGCCAGCTGACGAAAGCCGAGGCCCGGGCGAACTGGTGGCATTATCACTGGTATTATGTGCTGGCCATTGCAACGGCGGTGCTGCTCGTGGACTGGTTCGTATGGAGCCGGGCAACAGAGGTGAAGCCGGATTATACGGTGGCAGTGGTGAGCCGCACCGACCCGGACACCGAACTTCTGGCGGAGCTGGAAACGGCATTGGAAGCCGTGGCCGGCGATGTGAATGGCGACGGAAAAGTGAAGGTTGAGGTCAAAGGCATTTGGCTGGCGCTGGGGCTTGAGACCCGGGACGCTTCCCTGCAGAAACTGATGGAGTCCAGCGAGGACAAGCTCAACTCGGATTTTTACCTCAGCGAGAGCATGATCTTCCTCGTGGATGACCCTGCCGGGATGGAGCAGAAATACGGCTGTTTCCGCCGCCTGGACGGCACCGACCCGCAGGAAGGGGAGAGCATCCGGACGGAAGATTTCGCTGTTCTGCTGGAAGACACCGCCCTTGCCGGGTTGGAACACGCCGGGAATACCCAGTGGTACATTGCCCGCCGTCTGGCGGAGGGCGTCAGCGGCGAAAAGCTGGCCGGCGGGGATGCCCTGTGGGATAAGCTGGCAAGGTGAAAAATGCCCTGACCTGAAAA
The DNA here is from genome assembly GCA_963615785.1 of Oxalobacter sp. Classification (GTDB taxonomy): domain Bacteria; phylum Bacillota; class Clostridia; order Oscillospirales; family Ruminococcaceae; genus Faecalibacterium. Next base: position 113,174 of record CAVEID010000009.1, read on the forward strand.
GGTCCGGGCATTTTTTGACGCAAAAGGGCAGGACTTCCGGTTGAACTTTTGCCGGGAAATCATTATACTGATAAAAAGACGATGCGGGAAGGGGGCAGCAGGATGAGCAGCGAAAAGGTGCATGGCGGAATGTCTCTGCGTGCAAAGGTCACAGGCTGGCTGGCAGCGATCCTGTTGGTGACCCTGATCTCCATCGGCATTGCGACGGGTGTCGGCCAGTGGACGGTGGCAGCGTTTGACACTTTCATGGAGGACAACGCCGCCTGCTACGCTGCGCAGGATGCTATTAAGGCAGAGACCAAGGCTTTTGAGCGCTATGTGCGGGAACCATCAAGCGAGAGTGAACAGACTTACACGGAAGCCTGCTCCGCTGCAGAGCAGAGCCTTGCGGCCCTGCCCTTCGATTATGCAAAGATCGGCGAGGAGCGCTATGCCCGCACATGGAGCCTGCTGCAGGGGTATGCGGGCTATCAGCAGAAGCGGGACGAATTTTTGCAGCTGTCCGCTTCGGCAGACGGCTACATCGACCAGATGTATGACGTGATGGACCTGCAGGATTATCTGGCTGAATATGCCCTGCGGCTGACGCAGGCAACCCTTGAGCAGGAAAATTCCCTCTACAGCCGTCAGGCGGCCAACATCCAGCACCTGCCGTGGCTGTATCTGGCGCTGTTCCTTGCGGCAGTGGTGCTGATGCTGCTGCTCATCCGGGTGCTGACCCGGGCAGTGGTGGCTCCGCTGCTGGGAATGGCGCAGGCATCCCGCAGCATTGCAGGCGGTGACTACACCGGCGCAGACCTGCCCGTGAACAGCCGCGACGAGGTGGGCCAGCTGACCGGCACATTCAACCAGATGAAGCACGCCATGGCAGAACATCTCTCCACCCTGAGCGCTCTGCATCGGGAAGAGGTGCGGAACCTGGCTTTGGAGAAAGACCTGGAGCACACCCGGCTGGAGGTGCTGAAAAGCCAGGTGAACCCGCATTTCCTGTTCAACACCCTGAACATGATCTCCTGCATGGCCCGGCTGGAAGATGCCTCCACCACCGACCAGATGATCGTGCATCTGGGCAGCCTGTTCCGCCACAACCTGCGCACCAAGCAGCAGGAGGTCACGCTGGAAGAAGAGCTGGAAGGGCTGGAAGATTATATCTACCTGCAGCAGATGCGGTTCGATGGCCGCATCACGGTGGAAAAAAAGATTGAAGTTGACCCGGCGGCGGTGCGCCTGCCGTCCTTCACCTTGCAGCCCATCGTGGAGAACGCATTCTCCCATGGGCTCAAGTCCTGCGAAGAAGGCGGACGCATCCTGCTGCGGGTCTGGCAGCAGGGCGCACGGCTCATCCTGACCGTGGCGGACAATGGTAAGGGCATGACGCCGGAAGAACTGGACGCTTTGCAGGAAAAAATTGCCCAGAGTGAACAGACCGGAAAGAGCATCGGGCTGGGCAACATCTCCCGCCGCATCGGGATGCTCTACCCGGACGGAGCCATGAAGATCTACAGCCGCCCGGAGCACGGCACCGTGATCCGGTTTGAGATCCCCCAAAAGGTCAAGGAGGTCAAGGAGTTTCATGAAGTGTAAGCTGATGGTTGCGGAAGACGAACTGATCGAGCGCAAGGTGCTGTGCAAGACCCTGCAGAAATATCTGGGGGACCTCATCACCCTGCATGAAGCCAAAAACGGCAGGGAAGCCATTGAGATCTTCGAGCGTGAAAAGCCGCAGGTGGCAGTTCTGGACATCGAGATGCCGGGTGCCACCGGGCTGGACGTGGCCCGGAAAATTCGTGAAACAGACAAGCGCTGCGCCATTCTGTTCCTTACGGGGTTTGATAAATTCGCTTACGCGCGGCAGGCCATCTCGGTGCGGGCAATGGATTACCTGCTCAAGCCCTACAACGAGCAGGAACTGGTGTTCGCCGTAGAGGAAGCCATCCGGCAGGTGTCGGCGCAGGTGCCGCCCCGTCCGACCCCGGCCCCTGCACCCGCATCGGAACCTGTCCGCAGGGAAGAGGATGAAGATGTGCGCACGACCCTGATCCGGGCAGAGATCAGCAGTTTTATTGAAGTGCACTACCGGGAGGATATCTCCATGCAGGACGCTGCTGCAGCCCTTCGCTATTCAGATGCTTACTTCTGCAAACTGTTCAAGCAGTGCTTCAAGGTAAATTTTTCGGCCTACCTGAACGAGTTCCGGGTGAGCAAGGCACGGCAGCTCATCCTTGACCCGCGCCTGAGCCTGAAAGATGTGGGCGCAGCGGTGGGCTACTCGGACGCCAACTATTTCACGCGGGTGTTCAAGCGCCTGACCGGCCAGACGCCTTCGGAATATCGCATGGCGGCAGCAGAAAAAGCAGTGCAATAAAATATTGTATAAGTACCCGTTCTTTTTTCCTGATGTTCAGCAGGAGAAGAGGATGGGTGCTTTTTTGTTGACGGCTCCGCCCTCTCAGGCGCTTACACGCCAGCTCTCCCAAAGGGAGAGCCGAGAACGTAACCGTTAGGTTTCTTAAAGTCAGGGCAGTAAACGTAATGGCCAGGCTCTTGCCTCTCCCTTTGACAGACTTCCCCGGCCGGGAAAGATTCTCCCCGCGCCGGGGAGAAATGCCGCCGCAGGCGACAAAGTGGGGAGCAGATGTCGCGTAAGCGACAAAAAGGGGAGCAAGGTGGCATTGCGCAAGCAATGACGGAGAGGGCGAGCCCGCTGCCCGGGAGCGGTTTGCTAAATGCCAGAACCACCCGGCGGCTTTACTTTTTGCCAATTTCTTTCGTCCTGGTAAAGCAAAAATTGTACTTGGATACAACAATGACAAAATCGTGCTGGCTATCGCAAAAAATTCCCGTTTCAGAAAAATTCACATCTTGTTAAAATAGTGTCATAAAGAAAAACCACGCTGAATGGAAAAAGAGAGGATGCAATTCATGAAGAGAAGAACGTTTCTGTCGCTGATGGGCGCAGCGGCACTGACAAGCGGCATGATGCTCACCGGCTGCGGCGGCGCGGAAAAAGACGACCGCACCATCGTCCGCATCGGCCATGTGCAGTCCCAGACCCACCCGGATCATCTGGGCCTGGCGGCGTTTGCTGACCACATCAATGAGAAGTTGGGCGACAAGTACCGCGTGGAGGTCTACCCCAGCGAACTGCTGGGATCTCAGAACGAGATGGTGCAGTTGACCCAGACCGGCGCTATCGATTTCGTGGTGGCTTCCACCGCCATCATGGAGACTTTCAGCTCCAAATATCAGATCTTCAACCTGCCGTATCTGTTCTCCAGCGTGGAAGCTTACCACGCCGCCATGGATGACCCCGAGGTCACCGACCCCATCTTCAAAACCACTTCCAAAGCTGGTCTGGAAACTGTGGCCTGGCTGGATGCCGGCACCCGCAACTTCTACACGGTCAAAACCCCCATCAACCAGCCTTCTGACCTGAAGGGCTTGAAGATCCGCGTGCAGCAGTCTCCCACCAACGTCGAGATGATGCGTCTGCTGGGCGGCACTGCCACCCCCATGGGCTTCGGCGATGTGTACACCGCCCTGCAGGCCGGCATTTTGGACGGCGCAGAGAACAACGAACTGGCCCTGACTGACAACGGCCACGGCGATATCTGCAAATATTACTCCTACGACATGCACCAGATGGTGCCCGACCTGCTGGTGGCCAACTACGAGTTCATGAAGAACCTGAGCGACGAGGAGCGCGCCATCTTTGATGAGGGCTTCGAGATCGTCAAGGAGACCGAGCAGGCTGCGTGGGCTGACGCCGTTGCCGCCGCAAAGGATAAGGCAGAGAATGAACAGCATGTCAACTTCCTCTATCCGGACACTGCTCCGTTCCAGGAGGCCATGGCTCCGCTGCACGGCTCTGTGCTGAGCGCAAATCCTGAACTGCAGCCCATCTACGACCGCATTCAGGAGTACAACGCCGAATATACCGCAGCAGAATAAGGAGAAGCATCATGGAAAAACTCAGAAACGCTTTGAATAAAGTCCTGAACCTGCTGGCCGGTCTGAGCATGACCGTCATGGTCGTGCTGACCACCTATCAGGTCATTGCACGCTATATCTTCAACGCCCCCTCCACCTGGTCGGAAGAGCTGGTGGGCTACCTGTTCGGCTGGAGCACCATGCTGGGTGCCACCATCGTTTCCGGTGAGCGCGGCCACATGAATATCCCCGTGGTCATCGACCACTTCAGCCCTACCATGCGCAAGGCCTTTAACATCTTTGCCGAGGTCATCGCGTTCATCTTCTCCGCCACCATTCTGGTGTTCGGCGGCATTCAGGTGTCCAAGCTAGCCATGGGTCAGCAGACCTCTTCTCTGGGTGTGGCCGTGGGTGTGTTCTACTGGGTCATGCCCATCTGCGGTGTCATCATCCTGGTCTACTCTGTGCTGAACATCATCGGCATTGCCAATGGTTCCATCAGCCTGGATGCTGTGGAAGACCCCGACTACGCAAAAGTGGAAGCCGAAATGGCTGCCGACGCTGATAAGAATAATAAGGAGGACTAAACTGTGGCCATTCAAGCTTTGCTCGTAATTCTGGCAGTCCTGCTGGTTCTGCTGTTCCTCGGCGTGCCCATTTCGTACGCCATCGCGGTCTCTTCTCTGACCGCCATCCTTTCGTCCATCGATCTGAACGTTGCCGTGCTGACCGCTGCTCAGCGCACCTTCGTGGGCATGAGCAAGTTCAGCCTGACCGCTATCCCGTTCTTTATTCTGGCCGGCAACATCATGAATCAGGGCGGCATCGCCAAGCGCCTGGTGGATTTCGTTATGGCCATTCTGGGCAAGCTGCCCGGCGCTCTGCTGGTGACCAACATCGGCACCAACGCTCTGTTCGGTGCCATTTCCGGTTCCGCTTCCGCTGCTGCTGCCGCTGTCGGCTCCATGATCCGCGACGGCGCAGAAGAGCAGGGCTATGACCCTGCCGTCACCGCTGCCACCAATGCCGCTTCTTCCTGCTCCGGCCTGCTGATCCCCCCGTCTAACGCCCTGATCACCTATTCTCTGGCTTCCGGCGGCACCTCCGTTGCTGCTCTGTTCATGGCTGGTTATATCCCCGGCATCATCTGGGCTCTGTGCTGCTGCGTGGTCGGTGTTCTGCTGGCTGTCAAGCTGGGCTATAAGGGCACTCCCGGCAAGTTCGACTGGAAGAACCTCGGCGTCTGCACCCTGCGTGCTCTGCCGTCCCTGTCCCTGATCATTGTGGTCATCGGCGGCATCATCGGCGGCGTGTTCTCCGCAACCGAGGGCTCCGCCATCGCCGTCGTGTACGCTCTGATCCTTGCCTTCTGCTACCGTTCCATCAACCTCAAGAGCCTGTGGAAGATCATCGTGGATTCCGCCAAAATGTCCGGCATGGTCGTGTTCCTGGTGGGCGTGTCCAACATTCTGGGCTGGGTCATGGCTTTCCTGCAGATCCCCGACGCTGTTGCCGCTGCTCTGCTGAGCCTGACCAGCAACAAGTACGTCATCCTGCTCATCATGAACGTCATCCTGCTGATCTCCGGCACCTTCATGGACGTTACCCCGGCTATCCTGATCTTCACCCCACTGTTCCTGCCCATCTGCCAGAGCTTTGGCATGAGCACCATTCAGTTTGGTCTGGTGCTGGTGTATAACCTGTGCATCGGCAACATCACCCCGCCCGTCGGCAATGCTCTGTTCGTCGGCATCAAGGTGGGCCGCACCTCGCTGTCCAAGGTCATGCCTTACATGCTCATGTATTATGCAGCCATCATCTGCGGCCTGATGCTGGTCACCTTCATCCCTGCAGTGTCCATGGCACTGCCGCAGGCAATGGGTCTGATCTAAACAAAACATTTCCTTCTTCTCCTATAAGACGGTGCTCTGCAAAAGGGCACCGTCTTTTTCAGTTGCACAAACACGGCAGAATGCGTTATACTGTTTTTGAAAGGAAGGGGAGAGTGTATCATGCGCAGACGGACTTTTCTGGCCGGGATGGGCCTTGCGGCGCTGCAGCTGGCAGGCTGCGGAAAGCAGACGCAGACCGTGCCGGATTTCGTGCTGACCTACGCGGACAACCAGCCTGCAGATTATCCCACCACCCGGGGTGCTCAGTATTTTGCGGACCTTGTGCAGGAGCGCACCGGAGGCAGGGTGGTCGTTCAGGTGAAGTCAGGCGGGGAGTATGGCACCGAGGAAGAAGTGTGGGAGCAGCTTGGCATCGGCGGGGTGGATTTTGCCCGGCTGTCGCTGTCCATCATCGCGGACGACCTGCCCAAGCTGAATGTTCTGATGCTGCCGTGCCTTTACCGGGATGCCGGCCATATGTGGCAGGTGCTGGACGGGAAACTGGGCGAGGAATTCCTGCAGGTGTTTGCGGAAAAAGACTGCATCGGCCTGAGCTGGTATGACGCGGGTGCCCGCTCCTTCTACGCCCGCCAGCCCATCCGAAGCCTTGCCGATCTGGCCGGCAGAGTGGTTCGCGTGCAGGACTCGCAGATCAGCATTGATATGGTCAGGCTGCTGGGTGCTGTGCCCGAGACGCTGGCCTACAGCGATGTGTATTCTGCGCTGGAGACAGGAAAGATCGATGCGGCAGAAAACAACTGGCCTGCGTACTATTCCATGGAGCACTACAAAGTGGCACGGTACTACACGAAGGACGAACACAGCCGTGTGCCGGAAATTCAGCTGGCCAGCGGAAGGACCTGGTCCGCCCTGACGGAGGAATACCGCCAGATTTTGCGGGATTGCGCCGCTGAGTCAGCCCGGTACGAACGGGAGCTTTGGGCGCAGGAAGAGACTGCTGCCCGCAAAGCTGCCCTTGCTGCCGGGTGCCATGAGATCGCTCTTTCGGAAGAAGAACTGGAAAATTTCCGTCAGCTGGTGCAGCCGCTCTATAAAAAATACTGCGGAGATTATCTGCCGCTGGTGGAGGAGATAGAAAGCGAATAAGGCAAAGCGGCTCGCCCTCTCAGCTTCGCTTCGCTCAGCAGCTCTCCCAAGGGGAGATACCTTGGCAAAACTGGAGACTTGACCGTACTGCCAAAGCCTCTCACTTTTTTGGGGGGAGGTGGCACGGCGTAAGCCGTGACGGAGAGGGCGAGGATGCTAAAAAGAAAAATCAAGACTGTCTCTTAATATTTCCTAAGAAATTTTTTATGGAAACTAAAAATTCTGCTGGTATACTGAAATGGAATAAGCGACAAGGGGGAAGTGTAACGATGGCAGAACAGACCATCCTGATCGTGGAGGATGACCCGGACATCCGGGACGGCGTGCGCATTCTGCTGGCAGGGGAGGGCTACTGCATTCTGGAAGCGGAAAACGGCCTGAGGGCTCTGGAACTGATGAACCCGGAGGTGGACCTCGTGATCCTCGACATCATGATGCCGGGAATGAGCGGCCTGCGGGTGTGTGAGGAGATCCGCAAGACCTCCACCGTGCCGATTTTGTTCCTGACGGCAAAATCGCAGGAGTCCGACAAGCTGCTGGGCCTGACGGCAGGCGGCGACGACTACCTGCCAAAGCCGTTTTCTTTTGCGGAGCTCAGCGCCCGTGTCAGGGCCCTGCTGCGACGGTACTGCGTCTATCAGGGCAAGGGTCAGAAGCGTGAGACCCCAAAGAACACCATTCTGCAGTCCCACGGGGTGAAGCTGGCGCTGGACTGCAACCGTGTTTGGGTGGACGAGCGGGAAGTAGACCTGACCGAGACGGAGTATAAGATCCTGCGCCTGCTGATGCAGAACCCGCAGCGCATCTTTTCGGTGCAGGTGATTTACGAGACCGTGTGGAACGAACCTTATTACTATGTTTCCAACGGCACCGTCATGGTGCACATCCGCAACCTGCGCATGAAGGTGGAAGCCGACCCCCAAAAGCCCACCCGTGTGTGCACCGTGTGGGGCAAGGGCTATCGTTTTGCTGCCGGGGAGGAAGACATGTTATGAACCGGAAACATGGCCTTGCAAAACAGTTTATTCGGATGATTTTGCTGGCGGGGTTGGAAAGTGTTCTGCTGCTGGTCTTTTCACAGGTGGTGCTGAGCCACAGCCTGCGGTTCTGGTTCAGCCGCTCGGAGACACAGGCAAAAGCAACCCAGAAGCAGGTGCAGGAATTGCAGGAATACGTCACCGAAAACAACCTCGCCAGCACCAACGTGAAAGAAATCACCGACTGGGCCCATAAGCGCCGATATATCCTGCTGGAACTTTACCGCGGGCAGACACTGATCTACTCTTCGTTTGCGCCGAAAGGCGGGGTCACAGAAGCTCTGCCGGAAGAACCCAGCGAAAAAATGCCGGTCTATGACTGGGCGCCCTACTATACGCTGACCTTTTCCGACGGCGAAGTGGAAGCCCTGCTCTATTACAACGGTTTCAATACCTATTACAGCACCGGCTGCGAGATTTTGCTGTCCCTGTGCATTCTGTGGTGGTTCCCGGGATTTTTCCTGTTCAACAGCCGCAGACTGGTAAAATATATCGTCCAGCTCAGCGAAGAGATCCAGGCCATGGAGGGCGGCGACCTTGAGCACCCCATCACTGTTCGGGGGTCAGACGAGCTCACCACGCTGGCGTCCTGCCTGGATTCCATGCGCGTCACTTTGCGTCAGCAGCAGGAAGAAGAAGCGCAGGCCTCGGCTAAGGTGAAGAACCTCATCACCGAGATGTCCCACGACCTGCGCACCCCGCTGACCACCCTGCTGCTGTACACCGAAATTCTGCGCTACCACAAGTACGATACCCCGGAGCAGGAAGCCGACTATCTGACCAAGATAGACTCCAAAGCCCGGCAGATCAAGCAGCTTTCGGATAATCTGTTCGAGTATGCTCTTGTCACCCGGGACACCGTGGCTGTGTTGGACCCGCCGGCTCATTTTTCGGAGATTTTCGAAAGCCCGCTCACCGAGCTGGTGGAGACCTTGCAGCAGCGGGGCTTTGCCTGTGCGCTGGAACTGGGCGAAGAGGACGTGGTGCTCTCGGTCAATGAGCAGTATGTGCATCGCATTCTGGACAATATCACGTCCAACCTGCTCAAGTATGCCGACCCGAAAAATGACGTCATCGTGCGTTTTGTGCGGGAAGATGGCGGGGCTGGCCTGTGTTTTGAGAATCGGGTGCTGCCCATCCCGGCTTCGGCGGAGAGCACCAAAGTGGGCCTGCCCAGCATTGAGACTATGATGGAAAAGATGGGCGGCGTCTGCCGCATCGAGCAGCCGGAAGGCCTGTTCCGAATGACGCTGCTGTTTAATGTGGTATAGAATATAAAAATCAACTGCTGCATGAGAAATGAACTGCACCCCATTTGTTAGACAGTATGGTATACTGTTTAGGAAATGGGGTGT
>CAVEID010000010.1:0-116287 GCA_963615785.1 Oxalobacter sp.
AAAATATTATTTCCGCTGATATTGTCAGAGCGAAGCGGAGACAATTCTAAATCGTAAATACCGTAAACAAAAACGCCGCTGACGGTTATTTGAAGCCGTCAGCGGCGTTTCCTGCTTATTCAGTTAAGCGTTGCTCAAATCTGAGATCAGACCTTAGCTTCGCTGTTGTGCTCAGCCTTCTTGTAAGCGGAGAAGGAGTGGAACACAATGTTCAGGCCCAGAACGATCAGCAGGACAGCCAGGATCAGCTGCAGGCCGTTTGCAATGAACACAGCGCCCCAAGTGGTCTCGCCAGCGGGGATGCCCACAGAAGCGGCTGCGCTGATGGCCTTGACCATAGCGATCAGGCGCTGCACCAGAGCGGTGAAGGTGACGCACAGCATGATGACCAGCGGGGGGAAGATCATCTTGTTGCTGCGGCCGGTGACCTTCAGGAAGACACACAGGGTGGCCAGAACCAGAGCGCTCAGCAGCTGGTTTGCAGAACCGAACAGGGGCCAGATGTTGGCGTAGCCGATCTTGGTCAGGATGAAGCCGAACACCAGAGTGATGATGGTGGAGAAGTAAACGTTGCAGAACAGCTTGCGCCAGCCCTCAGCGTGCTCCATGTCATCCACAGTGAACAGCTCCTGGAAAGCCATACGGGCAATACGGGAAACAGCGTCCAGACTGGTCAGAGCCAGAGCGGAAACGCACATGGTCATAAAGACGGTAGCGATGGAAGCAGGCACGCCGAACATCTCGAAGAAGCCTGCAACACCGCGGCTGAAGATCTGGAACGGAGTGCCAGCAGCGGGGGTGCCGTCTGCAGCAGCGGCAGCACCGGCAACGCACAGAGCGATGACGGCCAGGAAGCTCTCCAGAACCATTGCGCCGTAACCAACCTTCAGCATATCCTTTTCGTTCTCAACGGTCTTGGAAGAAGTACCGGAGGAGACCAGGCTGTGGAAGCCGGAAACAGCACCGCAAGCGACGGTGACGAACAGGATGGGGAACATGGTGCCCAGAGAAGCGTTGTTGAAGCCGGTGTAAACAGCCAGATTCATGGTGGGGTGAGCGACCAGCAGACCAACCACAGCGCCGATGATCATGGCGGCGAACATGAAGGTGGTCATGTGGTCACGGGGCTGCTTCAGCAGCCACATGGGCAGAACAGCGGTAAAGAAGATGTAGATGAAGGTGATGTAGCTCCACATGGTCTTGTTCAGGATCACGGGGCAGTTCAGGCCGATGGCAAAGGAAGCAGCGATGAACACGATGCTCAGGACAGCTTCCTTCCAGCCGGACAGGTGGAAATTCTTCTGAATCAGACCGAAGATGATGGCGAACACGATGAACATCAGGGAGACCATGCCGGCAGAGCCGTTGGTCTGAGCGGCCTCCACCAGAGCACCGTCAGCGCCGAAAGCATTGAAGGTGCCGGCGACCATATCAGCGAAAGCTGCGATAACGATCAGACAGAACACCCACTCGAAGATCAGGAACAGCTTGCGGCCGGTCTTACCGATGTACTTCTCGATCAGCAGGCCCATGGACTTGCCGTCGTTCTTCACGGAAGCATACAGAGCGCCGAAGTCGGTGACAGCGCCAAAGAAGATGCCGCCCAGCAGGATCCACAGCAGAACGGGCAGCCAGCCAAAGGCGGCAGCCTGAATTGCGCCGGTGACAGGGCCGGCACCGGCAATGGAGCTGAACTGATGAGCAAACACCGTCCAGCCGTTGGTGGGAACATAGTCCCGGCCGTCCTCATGGACGACAGCCGGGGTCTTTGCGTTGGGGTCGATGCCCCATTTGTTTGCGAGCCAGCGGCCGTAAAGCATGTAAGCGCCAAACAGACACACAGCTGCGATCAATACGATGACCAGCGTATTCATTGTTTTTACCTCTTTCCTTTCTTTCCACTCGGCAAATGTCAGCGGCATGAGCGTTCTCACTGCTCCGCACAAGCGGGACACAGGGCGTAAAAAAGCCTCCGTCCTCCAGGGCCTCTCCGGTTTTCCGGACAGACCATCGAAGACGAAGGCTTCCACAATGCACGGCACATCGTGCATGGAAATACTCTCCGCGGTACCACTTCGTTTGCTGCTTGGCAGCCGCTCTTTCAACGTACATGCACTATGAAGCGCAGATACGCGGCCCGATAACGTGGGCGAAACGGCCATGCATTACTGAAGACGGGTCAAAGTCTCGTTCACACTGGCTGCTTGCAGGTGAGAACTCCTTGCTCCTGACTGCCGCCTTTCCATCTGACGTGCGGCTCTCTGGAAGAGGGTGCTGCAGGGAATCATGTCCTGTTCATCGCATTTGCCGAATGATTGTTCGTATTTTAGTGCAGAATTCATAAATTGTCAATATTCTTGGAACAAGTTCGGTGGATGCGCCAATTCGGGGAAAAGTTTGATAACAATTTTTAGGTGATTTTTATTCATGAATGAAACGACAAAAACTGAACACTGTGACGCTTGAAAATAGTTCACACAGAGCTCTTGACTTTCACACTTTGAAGTGCTAAAGTAGTAGCACGACAAAATGCTTTGGTTCCATCCGTGGAGCAGAACAGAAGGAGAAGGACGATGGCCGACAAAAATTCCAGAAGAAATGAAACCACAGATGCGCTCTTTGACGCCATCCTGAGCCTTGAGACCCGGGAAGAATGCTACAATTTCTTTGAGGATCTGTGCACGGTCAAAGAGATCTCGGATATGGCCCAGCGGCTGGAAGCCGCCAAGATGCTGCTGGACGGCAGCACCTATGACCAGATCGTGAAGGCGGTGGAGATCAGCACGGCCACCATCAGCCGCATCAACCGCTGCATTCAGTATGGCTCCGGCGGCTACCGCGAGACCATTGAGAAAATGCGTAAGCCCCAGCAGTGACATCTGGAACCCGGCAGACATAGGATGGAGCGTATCAAGCTCACCGCACCGAAAGGAAGGAGTCTCTTATGTCTGACGAAAACTGCACCCGTACTCAGTGCCCATGCCCCTGCCTGCCCAAGGTCTCGCTGGATCAGGCAGTCATTGACCTTGTGGAAAGCATTGCCCTGCAGGAGAATGCCCTGAGCCACATTCTCTGCGCAGAAAGCCGGAAGATGGAGGCCGCCATGGAGTTGGATGGTCTCGACCTGTGCAAGCTGCTGGAGGTGAACGACTCAGCCACCAACATGGTGCACGCTGTGGCAAATCTGGAGCTGGTGCTCAAGGATAAGCTGGAGTTCGTGTCAAACAATCTGTATTATCCGCCTTCGGATTCGGACGCCTCTGCGGCCCGCTGACAAAGGCGAAATGCCTGCCCGGATGCTGGGCAGGCATTTTTTGCGCCAGGAGTAAATGCATAATTTTTGTAAAAACCATTTGTTGGAATTGCTGATGAAGGGATTCTGTGCTATACTATACAATGTATCACCATGAAAGTGAGGAAAACTGTAAATTGCTGAACTACGATGCGATTCTGTTTGATGTGGACGGGACCTTGATCGATTCCGCCCCCGGCATCATAAATACATTGGAAGAAGTCTTTTCCGCCATGGGCGTTGACACCACGAATGTCAACCTGCGCCGTTATCTGGGCCCGCCGCTGCGCAAAAGCTTCGGTGAGCACTTCACCGACCCGGCTCTCATTGAGAAAGCCACCGATCTCTACCGCGACAGCTATGCGGTCAAGGGCAGCCACGAGTGCACGCCTTACGCCGGCGCTGCTGAGATGCTGCGCCGCCTGAAAGACGCCGGGCTGCTCCTGTGCACGGCTACCTCCAAGCCCACGGTAGTTGTGACCCCCATTCTGGAAGAAAAGGGTCTGGCATCTTTCTTTGATTTCATCGGCGGTGCTTCCATGGATGAGAGCCGCGACACCAAGACAGAGGTGGTGCGCTATGTGCTCAGCCAGCCCATGATGCAGGGCAGGCGCGTCCTGATGGTGGGCGACCGCAACGACGACATGCGCGGTGCGGCAGACTGCGGTCTGGATGCTGCAGGTGCACTGTACGGCTACGGCAGCAGGGAAGAGCTGGAGCCCTTCCATCCGGTGCTGATGGCTGAGAGCTGCGCCGACCTGGCAGACCAGATCCTGAACGGAAAGGCATGAACCTTTTGACGCCGGATAAAAAGTGAATGGTGAGAGATATGAAACAAACTACACAACCGGAAAAGCAGCCGCTTACCCCCATGCAGAAGCAGGCGGTGCTGGTGTGCGTCGTATGCGCGCTGGCCGCTCTGCTGACCATTGGCATCACCCTTACAATGATCAAGCGCGGCAAACGGCCTTCGGTCCCCACGGAAGACCCGGGCAGTCAGGAGCTTGTGCCGGGGGAAGAGGACATCTCGGATCATTACCAGATCAATGAGACGTCCAGCGCACTGCTGCCGGAAACAGCAGACGCAGGGGACGCTTATCAGCAGGAGACGCTGTTCATTGGCGACTCCAACACGGTGCGCCTGTATCGGAATGGCCTGATCTCGCTGCAGCAGTTCTGCGCAAAAGAGGGCATCGGCACCCATGCCGCCCTCAATGAAGGCATCGTCACTTTTAAAAAGGACAACAACAGCTATACCATCGCGCAGGCTGTGGCGAAGATGAAGCCCCGCCGCGTGGTCATCATGCTGGGCACCAACGACAACGGCATGACGGTAGAGGAGTTTATCGGCAATTATACCGCTCTGGTGCAGGCCATTCAGGAAAGTTATCCTTATACGGACATCATCGTGAACACGGTGCCGCCGGTGCCATCCGATCACTCCAACTATCCGGATATGGATCAGACCAAGATCGATGACTTCAACATGGCACTGCTGTCCATGTGCGAAGAGATGGGCCTGAAGTTCCTGAACAGCGCCGAAGCACTGAAGGACGCCAACGGCTACGGACGCGCAGATTATTACCAGCCTGGCGACATTCATCTGACCTCCGCCGGGCTCAAGGCTCTGCTGACCTATCTGCGCACGCACGCTTATGAGACGGAAGACCGCCGCCCGGATACCAGCGGCATCCCCACCCGTGCAGAGTACAATGCAAACCCCAGCTCTGCCGTGCAGGCACCCAGCAGCTCGGAAGCTGCAAGCTCTTCTGAGGAAGAAACGGTGAGCTATCAGGCCGGCTATCATGTGGACAAAACCGGCGGCGGCACCCTGAGCAGCGGCAATGACAGCGGAAAGTCGACTCTGACCTATAGTATCACCAGTGCGGCCCAGTCTGTCAGTGTGACTGCCGTGCCGCAGGACGGCTATGTGTTCGTCAAGTGGAGCGACGGCGTGACGGAGAAGACCCGCACGGACACCAATTTTAAGCAGAATGTGGATGTGACGGCGGTGTTTGCACAGGCGTCCATCCAGATCAGCAGCACCGGCAAGGCGGTGCTGGGCGATTCCTACACCTTCACGGCAAAGCTTGGCGGCAAATATCTGGATGCCAGCTCCATCCGCTGGTATGCCAACGGCTATGAGGTGACGCAGGCTGCAGGCAAGAGCACGGTGAAAGTTGAGATCGACCCCTCCATGCTCAATGAAACGTTCAAGGTCTACGCAGCGGCCAGCTACAACGGCTGCACCGTCACCAGCAACACGCTGAACGTGACGGTGAGCGGCGTAACGCCTGCACATTCCGGCAGCAGTTCGTCCTCCAGCTCTTCCAGCAGCTCTTCTTCGTCTTCCGGCTCCGGCAGCGCCAGCAGCTCTGGCACTTCGTCCGGTGCATCTTCCGGGGCTTCCTCGGGAGCTACATCTTCGTCCTCCAGTTCGGAGAGCACCGCCCCGGCGGCAAGCTCCTCCGGCTCGGCATCCAATGGAACTTCCAGTTCCTCCCACAGCACCAGTTCTTCCGGAAGCTCTTCGAGCAGCAGTTCCAGTGAGAAGGTTTCGTCCTCTCACAGTGCTTCGGCCAGCACTTCCGACTCTCACAGCTCCAGTGCAGCAGCAAGCAGTTCTCACAGCACGTCCAGCAGCACATCGCACAGTTCTAGTGCTGTCAGCAGTGAGAGCACAGCGTCCAGCGCATCTCATGCAGCTTCTTCGGAAGCGACTGCCAGCCGGGAAGCCACCAACGAAGAGCCGGCTTCTTCCGATTCCTGAAAAAGGCACCTCTGCCTGCTTTGCTGCATAGGCTGGCAGGAGAGGAGGTGTTTCCATGGCTTGTGAGGAACCCCGTGTTCCGGGTCTGCCTGGGGAGGAAAATGTGACAGACGGAAGTGTGGATGATTACGGCACCGATTGGGAAAACGTGGACAATGGCGCACTGGAAGAGGAAATGCAGAAGTGTGCTGCTGCGCCTTGCGATGCCCAAACCACATGCCCGGATAATGATCCGGAACAAAAAGACGAACAATCGTATGAAATCAAAATAGAATAACCGGAAGCCAGCTCTGCCGGGGGCAGGGCTGGCTTCTCCCTGTTGTTAAGCGCATGGCAATGAAGGCCGTGGCAGAAGGAAAAGAGGGAATTTTATGGCAAAGTATTATTGCGTACTGTTCGATGCGGACAACACCCTGCTCAACTTTGATGCAGCTGAAAACAAGGCGCTGGCGGAAACGCTGGTGAACTACGGCATCGAACCGGACGCTGAGACCGTGCAGACCTACCGCACCATCAACGAGGAGCTTTGGCGTCAACTGGAAAAAGGCCAGATCCGCCGGGAAAAGCTTATGAGCGAGCGCTTCGCCCGTTTCCTCAAGGCTATTGATGCAGCCGGTGACGGAGCTGAGATGAACCGCTTTTATCTGGAGCAGCTGTCCACCCACCCCGATCTGATGAACGCTGAGGTGCTGGACGTGCTGCGGGAGCTCTCCGAGGTGGCCACGCTGGCTGTTGTGACCAATGGTTTCCAGAAGGTGCAGACCCGCCGTCTGGCGGAGTCCGGCATCCTGAACTTCATGGAGGATGTGTTCGTCTCTGAGAAGATGGACAGCGAAAAGCCCGGCCGCAAAATTTTTGACGGTGCACTGCGGGCGCTGGGTGTGGAGAACCGCGAGCATGTTCTGATGGTGGGCGACGGCCTGACCAGTGACATTCAGGGCGGCGCAAATGCGGGCTTGGACACCTGCTGGTTCAACCCGCACCACGCCGAGAACCCCGGCAAGGTGGTGCCTACCTATGAGATCGAAAGCCTTGAGCAGCTGTATCCGCTGGTGATGGAGGACGACGAACTGGCCAATGTGGGCCAGAAAAACCGCCGTCATCAGTGCTGAACGGAAAAGTGTAAGAGAACGGATTGGAATTATGCTGATTCATTTGGAAAAATTAGGCAAGAGCTTTGGTGAAAAGATCGTTCTGCACGATGTGACCGCCAGTGTCGAGAGGGAAGACCGCATCGGCATCGTGGGCCAGAACGGTGCAGGCAAAACGACCCTGCTCAAGATCCTGACCGGCGAGTATCAGGACTACGAGGGCGAGTTCAGCGTGACCCACGGTGTGACGCTGGGCTACTTGGAACAGAATGCAAAGCTCGATGCAACGCTGGATATTTACGGCGAGATGCGTTCCACCTTTGCCCATGTGCTGGACGCTATGGCCCAGATGCAGATCCTGGAACGCAAGATGGCCGCAACGCCTGACGATGCCGCTCTGCTGGCCCGGCACGACCAGCTGCAGAGCATCGTGGACGCCGCTGACGGCTACAACATGGACGTCAACATCAAAAAAGTGCTGTCCGGCATGGGCTTTGCACAGGATACATGGACAAAGAACATTGCGGTGCTCTCCGGCGGTGAGCTGACCCGGCTGCGTCTGGCAAAGCTGCTGCTGGAAAAGCCGGACGTGCTGATTCTGGACGAGCCCACGAACCATCTGGACTTCGCCACCATGGAGTGGCTGGAAAACTACCTCAAGGGCTACTCCGGTGCTGTGCTGGTGGTCAGCCACGACCGCTATTTCCTCGACAATGTGTGCAGCAAGATCTGGGAGGTCTCCTTCCAGACTATGACCACCTACAAGGGCAACTTCTCGGCCTATCTGCCCCAGAAGGAAGCCGCCGACGCCCTGCGCCAGAAGCAGCACGACGCCGACGTGGCGCTGGCGGAAAAGCTGCAGGACTATGTGGACCGCAACCTTGTGCGTGCTTCCACCACCAAGATGGCCCAGAGCCGCCGCAAGCAGCTGGAAAAGCTGGAGATCACCGAAGCCCCCAAGGACGAGACGAACCAGCTGAAGTTCCGCTTTGAATATGACGTAGAACCGTGGAATGAACTGGTGCTGCTCAAGAATCTGACCATTAAGATCGGCGACCGCACTCTGCTGGAGCCCTTCACCTATACGGTGTGCCGCGGCCAGCGGCTGGTGATCGCAGGCCCCAACGGCGCGGGCAAGTCCACCCTGATGCAGGTGCTGGACGGCAAGCGCCGCCCCTCCGGCGGTATGGTGCGTCTGGGCACCGGCGCGCGGCCCAGCATCTTTGCCCAGCAGCAGAACCGTCTGGGTCAGGGCCGGGTCATCGATGTCATCTGGAACAAATACCCCCGTATGACCGAGCTGGAAGTGCGCAGCCATCTGGCAAAGCTGGGCTTCCGGGGTGAGACGGTGTTCAAGCCTTGCGAAGCGCTGTCCGGCGGTGAGCTGGCACGCCTGCGCTTTGCAGAGATTGTGCTGGAACGGCCCAACCTGCTGTTCCTCGACGAGCCCACGAACCACTTGGACATCTACACCCGCGAGAACCTGACTGAAGCCCTCATGGCCTACACCGGCACGCTGCTGCTGGTGACCCATGACCGCCACCTGATGAACAGTCTGGCCTGCCCCATCCTCTACCTTGAGGACGGCAAGGCCACCATCTACCCCAGCTACGATGCCCTGATGGGCCGCAGTGCCCCGGCGCAGGCTGTGCAGAAATCCGCCGAGCCCGCTAAAATGGGCTACGGCAAGGAGCAGCGCCGCCGCCGTGCCGAGCTGCGCGCCAAGATCAAAGCCTGCGAGGATGAGATGGAAGCCTGCGGCGCACGGGAAGTGGAGCTGGATAACGAGATCAACTCCCCGGAGGTGTACAATGACCCCGACCTGCTGCGCCAGAAGAGCGACGAGCTCAGCGACCTGCGGTTCCATCAGGAAGAGCTGTTCGCCGCGTGGGAGGCCGCCATGGAAGAGCAGGAAGCCTACGAGCAGTCCCAGACCGAAGAGTAAAGGAGCGTGTCCCATATGCCGAAGAATCGACGCAGTTACGAAAAGACACGCCATATTGCGCTGTCCGGCCTGCTGTTTGCGCTGGCTATGGCGATGTCCTTCATTGAGGGCACGCTGACCATCCCGGGTCTTCTGCCGGGCATGAAGCTGGGCCTGGCCAACATCGTGGTCATGTACGCGCTGTTCTTCATGGGCCCGAAGCAGGCGCTGGTGCTGGACGTGCTCAAGGCGCTGTTCGTGTTTCTGGTGTCCGGCTTCACGGCGGGCTTCCTCTCGCTGTGCGGCGGCCTTTTGTCCCTGCTGGTGATGTGGGTGCTCTATTACCTGCTGCCGATGCGGCCCACCTGGTTTATCCTGTCGGTGTGCGGCGCGCTGGCTCACAATGTCGGCCAGCTGCTGGGCGCGGGCGTCATCATTTCGTCGTCGCTGTCCTTCTACTATGCGCCGGTCATGCTGGTGATGGGCCTTGTGATGGGCGCGCTGACCTCCATCACCCTCAAGGCCATCCTGCCCGCTCTGGGCAAAATGGGGTTCAATACGCAGGAGAAGCGGGAGGAAGACTAAAAGCCTTCCCCCTTGGGGGAAGGTGGCATCGCGTCAGCGATGACGAATGAGGGGCAGCAGGGGGCAGATTCCGTTTTGTCCAAGCGGCTTCTGAACACAACTTCCCCTCATCAGTCTGCTTTGCAGACAGCTTCCCCCGAGGGGGGAAGCCTGTCACAGTTGCATTTTGGCCGGAAATCAGTATAATAAGGAAACAACCCACTATTTTTATAGATTCCCTAGCTTACAGGGCTGCCGCATCGGGAAAGCATCCGGCAGCCGGGAGGTGTTTGCATAATGAGTGAAAAAGTTACCATCAAGGTGGAGCGCCGCGAGCTCCATCTGCCCACCATCGCCTTGCGCGGCCTTGTGGTGTTCCCCAACAACCTCGTGCACTTCGAGGTGGGCCGGGAAAAGAGCATCGCTGCTGTGGAATGGGCCATGGCCAATAACTCCAATGTTTTTCTGGTAGCCCAGAAAGAGATGGAGACCAGCGACCCCACCCAGAAAGATCTGTTTGCCTATGGTGTTGTAGCCGAGGTGAAGCAGGTGCTGCGGGTGTCCGACGACCTTGTGAAAGTCCTTGTGGAGGGCAAATACCGCGCAAAGCTCACCGAGCTGGACACCAGCGGTGACTTTCTGCTCTCTGCCGTGCGCCCGGCGCCGGTGCGTGTCGGCAAAGCCGAGGATGCCGTGGAAACGGAAGCCCTTCTGCGTGCGCTGAAGAGCGGTTTTGACGAATATCTGGGCATGAACCCGCGTCTGGGCAAGGACGTGGTGTTTGCCATCGTGTCCAGCGACGACCCGGAGTTCCTCAGCGAGTACATGCCTGCCAATCTGCTGTTCCGCTATGAGGACAAGCAGGCCGTCATGGACGAAAACACCCTGAACGGACGGCTGCAGCGGCTCATTGAGATGCTGCGCCGCGAGTGCCAGGTGATGAAGATTGAGAAAGAGATCGCTGAAAAAGTCAACGAATCCATGGACAAAAACCAGCGGGATTACTATCTTCACGAGCAGCTGCACATCATCAGCGACGAGCTGGGCGAGGGTGACGACACCCACGCCGAAGCCGACGAGTACCGCCGCAAGATCACCGACCTGCACCTTGCCGAGGACAGCGAGAAGAAGCTGCTGAAAGAGGTTGACCGCCTGTCCAAGATGCAGGGCTCCAATCAGGAAGCCACGGTTATCCGCACCTATCTGGACACCTGCCTTGACCTGCCGTGGAACACCTTCACGGTGGACGATCTGGACATTGCCCGGGCACAGCAGATCCTGGACCGCGACCACTACGGCCTGAAAAAGGTCAAGGACCGCATTCTCGAAACGCTGGCTGTGCGCAAGTTGGCACCGGACGTAAAGGCGCAGATCATCTGCCTTGTGGGCCCTCCGGGCGTCGGCAAGACGAGCATTGCACGCTCCATCGCTGAAAGCTTGGGCCGCAAGTATGTGCGCATCAGTCTGGGCGGCGTGCGTGACGAAGCCGAGATCCGCGGCCACCGCCGCACCTACATCGGTGCCATGCCCGGCAAGATCATCAGCGCCATGATCTCCGCCAAGAGCGCGAACCCGCTGATGCTGCTGGATGAGATCGACAAGCTGGCGGGCGACTTCCGGGGCGACCCGGCGGCGGCTCTGCTGGAAGCGCTGGACCCCGAGCAGAACAGCACCTTCAACGACCATTTCATCGATATCCCGTTTGATCTGAGCCATGTGCTCTTCATCACCACCGCCAATGATCTGGGCAGCATCCCCGGCCCTCTGCGCGACCGTATGGACGTCATTGAGCTGCCCAGCTACACCCGCGTGGAGAAATACAACATCGCCCGCAAGCACCTGCTGCCCAAGCAGCTCAAGGCCTGCGGCCTGACCGGAAAGGTCACCCTGAGCCAGAGCGCATTGTACGGCATCATTGACGGCTACACCCGCGAGGCCGGCGTGCGCAATCTGGAACGCACCATCACCAGCGTCCTGCGCAAGTGTGCCCGCAAGATCGCTTCCGGCGAAGCCGAGAGCGTATCCGTCACCGGCACCACGCTGGAAGAGCTGCTGGGCCCCCGCTTCGTCAAGCCCGACTTCCTCAACCGCACTAACGCGGTGGGCATCGCCAACGGTCTGGCATGGACCAGCGTGGGCGGCGAGACTCTGCCCATCGAGGTGCAGGTCATCGACAATGGCAGCGGCAAGATCACGGTCACCGGTTCTCTGGGTGACGTGATGAAGGAAAGTGCTCAGCTGGCCGTCACCTGGGTGCGCGTCCACGCCGAGGAATACGGCATCGACGCCGAGCGGCTCAAGAAGTGCGACCTGCACATCCACGCCCCCGAGGGCGCTGTGCCCAAGGACGGCCCCAGTGCCGGTGTCACCCTGACCACGGCTCTGGTGTCCTGCCTGTCCGGCATCCCGGTGCGCGGCGACGTCGCCATGACCGGCGAGATCACCCTGCACGGCAATGTTCTGCCCATCGGTGGACTGCGGGAAAAGAGCATGGCCGCTTACCGCGAGGGCATGAAGACTGTGCTCATCCCCAAGGACAACGAGCCTGACCTCTACGAGGTGGATGACGAAGTCAAGAAGAATCTGACCTTCCTGCCCATGTCCAACCTGACGCAGGTGCTGAATGCGGCCCTGCTGAAGCCTCAGAGTGCAAAGAAAGCCAAGGCCCCGGCCAGCCGCACCCGCAAAAAGACCAAGGCAGGGGAGACCATCGTCCCGCCCGCCGCCGACAAGCCCCAGCCCGGCGCGGTGTGCTAAAGGAAGAACTCCTTCCACCGCTAAAGCGGTCCCCCTCCCTCAAGGAGGGAGGCTTTGACATACCGGAAAGCTTTCCCTTTTCGCCAGAGGCTCCCTCACTGAGGAAGCTGGCATCGCGTAAGCGATGACTGAAGGAGTTGGGATAGATGCATTTACAAAAGAAAGGAAAGCTCCATGAACTACAACAAAGCTGATTTCATTGCCAGTTACGGCATTTCCAGCCAGCTGCCCGAGAGCGACCGCCCGGAGCTGAGCTTTTCGGGGCGGTCGAACGTGGGCAAGTCCAGCCTGATCAATAAGCTGTGCACCCGCAAAAATCTGGCCCGCGTGTCCAGCACCCCGGGCAAAACGGCTACCATCAACTTCTATTCGGTGGACGACTGCTATTTCGTAGACCTGCCGGGCTACGGCTACGCCAAGGTCAGCAACGCTGACCGTGAACGCTGGGATGACCTGATCAACAGTTACTTTGAGGCACCCCGCCATCATACCCTGCTGGTGCAGCTGCTGGACTGCCGCCACGCCCCCAGCGCCGACGACTTGCAGATGCTCAAATACCTGCACTATCACCAGATCCCCTATGTGGTGGCCCTGACCAAGGCGGACAAGCTGAAAAAGAGCCAGTTGGCAAAGACGCAGGAAGACTTTGAGAACATCTGCCGCCCCTATGGCTGCCAGAAGGTGGTGCTGACCAGCGGTGAGAACGGCTACGGTATCCCGGAACTGCAGGCTGTGCTCAACGCCGCCGTCGAAGCTGAGAGCGAGGATGCGGAGTAACCATGGCTTATAACGAATTTGCGTACTTTTACGATGAGTTCAACGGGGAAGCCGACTACGACGCCCTTTATGAACACATCCATGCAAAGCTGGAAGCGCACGGCATCTGTGACGGCATCCTTGCCGATCTGGGCTGCGGCACCGGCGAACTGACCCTGATGCTCACGCAGGCCGGCTATGATATGATCGGCATCGATCAGTCGGAAGAGATGCTCTGCGTCGTGCGGGACAAGGCCGAACAGTTGGGCCTTTCCGATAAGCTGCTGCTTCTGCGGCAGGATCTGCTCAAGCTCGATCTGTATGGCACCATCCGGGGTGCGGTGTCCACCTTTGACACCTTCAACCACATCCCGGACTTGGATACCGCCATCGCCAATGCGGGCTTTTTCATGGAGAAGGGCGGGGTGTTCCTCTTTGACATGAACACCCCCTATAAGCACCAGAAAGTTCTGGGTGATAACGAGTTTACCTTCGAGGAAGAGGACGCGTCCTGCGTGTGGCGCAACTATTACAACGCCGCCGACCGCAAGGTGGAGATCACCGTGGACATCGACTACCACGAAACGGACGAGCACTTCCACGAACAGTTCTACGAGTACACCTATGATCTGAACACCATCCGCGCCGCGCTGGAAAAGCACGGCTTTGCGCTGGAAAGCGTCTGCGACGGCGAGACCTTTGGCCCCTTGACCGAGGAGAGCCAGCGCTATTTCTTCTGCGCAGTCAAGCAGTATACACAATTGGAGGGATAACCTATGGCAAATCTGATCCGCGGCCTGTCGGAAAACGGCGGCGTCGTGTTCTGCGGCGTGGACTCCACCGAGATCGTCCGCAAGGCCGAGCAGCTGCACACCACCAGCGCCACCTGCAGCGCGGCACTGGGCCG
This sequence comes from Oxalobacter sp., assembly GCA_963615785.1. Taxonomy (GTDB): domain Bacteria; phylum Bacillota; class Clostridia; order Oscillospirales; family Ruminococcaceae; genus Faecalibacterium. The sequence continues at coordinate 14,062 of CAVEID010000010.1, forward strand.
GCTGCTCACCGGCGCGTCTCTGATGGGCTCCATGCTCAAGGATGACCGGGATAAAATCACCCTGCGCATGTCCGGCGGCGGCCCCGCCGGTGTGGTCATTGCCTGCACCGACGGCACCGGCAACGTGAAGGGCTGTATCGATAACCCGCTGGTGGAGCTGCCCCTGAAGGAGAACGGCCACTTGGATGTGGGCGGCGCTGTGGGCCGCGACGGCGTGCTGACCGTCATCCGGGACAACAGCCTGCAAAAGGAGCCCACCGTGGGCCAGGTGCCGCTGGTGTCCGGCGAGGTGGCCGAGGACCTGACCGCCTACTACGCCTACAGTGAGCAGGTGCCAACCGTCATGGCGCTGGGCGTTCTGGTGGACAAAGACCTGACCATCCTGTGCGCAGGCGGCTTCATGGTGCAGCTCCTGCCCGGTGCCACCGATGCGGAGATCGACCAGCTGGAAAAGAACATCGCCGCCATGCCGTCCGTCACCACCATGCTCCACGAGGGCAAGACCCCCGAGGACATGATGCAGATGGCGCTGGCCGGGTTTGACCCCAATGTGCTCGATGAGCGTGACGTGCACTACCAGTGCGACTGCAGCGCCGAGCGCACCAAGGAGATGTTGTTCAGCCTCGGCCGCAAGGAACTTGTGCGGATGCGTGACGAGGACCCGAACTGCGAGGTCGTGTGCCACTTCTGCCACAGCAAATATCAGTATGACCTCAACGATCTGATTGCCGAGTACGACGCCCAGGCCGCAGAGAAACAGTGAGATAAAAAGCAGAATACAAAAGCACCTGCATGTGCTCTCTCCGAACTGTGGAAGAACGTATTGCGGGTGCTTTTCTTTTAGCTGCCTCGCCCTCTCCGTCAGAAGGCTTCCCCCTCGGGGGAAGCTGTCGCCGAAGGCGACTGATGAGGGGGAGTCATCTTCTGAATCCGCTCCCGGAGAACGAAATCTGACCGCAACTTCCCCTCATTCGGCGCTGACGCGCCACCTTCCCCCGAGGGGGAAGGCTTTTGCTCCGGAAGAGGTGGATTGGCGAAGCAAAGACGGAGAGGGCGAGCCCGCTGACCTTTATAATTTCACCCACAAATATCCGCCGCGATAGTATACGCCGCTGTATAATCCATCACGTCCCCGCTGACGGTGCAGTCCTCCTTCCGGGCAATGATCTCTGCATCCGGCCACTCGGCGTAAAGTGCCTGTAAGCACTCTATCCGGGCCAGCGCCGCAGCCTGCTCTTCGGGGCGGAAAAGTGTTTCCGGCTGCTGCTCGTAAAAACACCGCTCCTGTATGGAAATTGGCAGTGCCAGCCCTAAGATCTCCGGCTGAAAATGCCGGGTGTGCTCTGCTGCATTCTCCGGCGGCTCCCCAGCAGGCAGGGAAAGCGTGCGCCCGAATAAAACCAGTTGATACACGGAAACGCAGCTGCCGGTGCTCTGCAAAATATCTTTCTTGAGTGGGACCTGCCGCGTGCCGCTCCATTCGAACTGCGCCCGCACCGTCCCTGCGGCGGGCACAAAGATCAGGGAGCCGTCCCGTTCGCTGCGTGCGGTGCCAATGAGTCCCTGCCCGGCTTCCACTTCCTGCCCGGGCACCACCAGCATGGTGCCGCTGACAAGATTGGTGCTCACCACGGTGCCGCCGCATTTTGCCCGGATGCCGTGGAGCGTTCCGGCGGCGATGTCCGGCTTGGGCTTTGCGGCAGCAGCTTCCACTTCCAGCCGTCCTTTGGCAAAGTTCAGGCTCGCCCATGAGAACTCTCCGCTTTGCAAAAGGGCATATTCCCCGGCGGTGAGCTTGGCTTCGGTGACGGAAGCTCCGGGCTGCAGTCCGGTTTCCCGCAGGACTGCAGCCGCCCGCGCGGCCTGTCCGGTGGTCAGGGCGGAGTAATCCGCAAACCAGACGAAACTCTGCGCCCAGAGCAAAGCCGGCAGAAACAGGGCCAGTCCTGCCCACAGCCCCGCCCGCCGCAAAAGAGGCCGCAGGACGAAATAAAGCCCCTGTTTTTTCTGCACCCGCAGCCGGACGCGGTTTTTCCGGGCCAGCACGGCGAAACGGCGGTACTGCCAGGCGGCGCAGTGGGCGCGGAACCCGCCGGGCAGGGAAGTGACCCCGTAGGGGTGCAGCCCCTGTAAAGCTGCCGCCGTCAGCAAAGCTTCGGTGCTGCCGTTTTGCGCGGTGAATGCCACCGCAGCCCAGAGCCGGATGGGTTCCATCGCTGCCTCCTATTCGTCCGAAAAATCCGTGCGCAGGAACCGGCCGCATACCGTCAGCCGGTGTGCGGTGAGGGTGAGAATTTTCAACCCGTCTCCATATACGGTGAACTGTCCGCGCGGCATCTGCAGGCAGAGCCGGTTTTCGTCGTAGAGCACAACGGCCCGGAAATGCTCGATCTCCATCCGGTTCCCGCTCAGATAGACCGCCGGTGTGCGGTAAAATCCTTTTGGTGGCTGGCGGAACAGCGCGGCCAGCCAGCTGCGCGGGTGCGGACGCCCGCTGTGCGTTTTCGGCATCTCCGCTCCCTCCCATCCCGCAGTGCTAGGTGCGGCCAATTGCTACATATATATGGACGGGGAGGGCGCGCTTATGAATCGGAAATTCCAGCAGACTGCATTTTTACTTCTGGCGCTGCTGACGGCAGCTGTGCTGTTTGCGGCACCGGAGCTCTGCGCGGATGCCCTGCGCGAGGGGCTGTGGCTCTGCGGCGGGCCGCTGTTAGTGTCGTTGTTTCCGTTTCTGATCGTGTCGGCGCTGATGGTGCACTGCGGAGCGGGCCAGACGCTGGGCTTTCTGTTCCGGCCGGTAACGCGGCTTATCGGCATCCGGGCCAAAAGTGCAGGCGGCGTGCTACTGGTGGGCTTTCTGGGCGGGTTCGCCCCGGCGGCGTCCGCCGCAGCCGAAGCAGTGCGCGCCGGTCAGCTTTCGGCAAAAGAAGCATCGGCCCTGCTGCCCGCCTGCATCTGCTCCGGGCCGTCCTTTGTGATTTTGACCGTAGGGGAGCAGCTTCTCGGCAGCCGCACACTGGGGGTGCAGCTGTTCGTTTCGCAGCTGCTGGCGGGGTATCTCTCGGCGGCGCTGCTGAACCGCCTGCATGGGCGGCACCGGAGTGCAGAACTGGCAGAAGAGCCGCGTTCCCATGAATTGACGCTCCCCGGGCTGGATGCCCTCATTGCGCAGGCGGCGGTGACCTACCTGAAACTCTGCGGCTTCGTGCTGTATTTCCGGCTTCTGGCGGCGGGCGCGGGGGCCCTTCTGCCTGGCAGGCTGGCTGTGCTGCCCGCCATGCTGCTGGAAGTGTGTTCCGGCTGCGACTATGCATCCCGCACCGGCCTGTGGGCCAGCACCCTGTGCTGTGCTGCCCTGAGTTTGCAGGGGGCTTCGGTGCTCTTGCAGGTGCGCACCATCTGCCCGGCGGAAGTCTCCTTCCAGCCATTATTGATGTCGCGTCTGCTGCATCTGCCGCTTTCACTGGCACTGTTTTATCTAGGCCTGCCGCAGGGGGCTGCAGAAACATTCAGCACGCTTTCAGAAAAAGTCATCCCGATGCGGCGCGTTCCGCTGGACTGCGCACTGCTGGCATTTTGCGTGTGCTGCATGACAGCGTGGGAGATGGGCAAAATGAGTCAAAAGACTTGCACTCTGACGCACACTTTAATGGATGCCAAAAGAAAACAAGGGTAATTAAGGCGCTTTTATCTGAAAAGACAGGGCAGAAAACAAAAAGAAAAATCCCTGAAAAGCTAGGCATAAAGCCACTTTTCGGGGATTTTGTTTTGGAGCTACTGACCTGATTCGAACAGGCGACCTGCTCATTACGAGTGAGCTGCTCTACCAGCTGAGCCACAGTAGCAAATCCAATATTCTGTAACAGATGGTATTCTACCACACTTCCAGGAGACTGTCAAGGCTGGATTTTGCGCGCAGAACGCAGCAGAAACTCCTGTATCCCAAATAAAAACCGCCCTTCGAGAAAAATCCCGAAAGGCGGCTTGGAAACAAAATTTACTTGGAAAGTTTCTGGCCGATCCAGATGCAGATGCAGGCACCCACGATGGAAATGAAGAAGGATGTAAAGCTTCCGGTGGCATGGACGCCAAACAGGCCGAACACAAATTCGCCTACGAAGCTGCCCAGAACACCCATGAGGATGTTGCGGCCGAAGGATGTCTCGGTGCCCATGAAGCGTCCGGCGATGTAACCGGCCAGAGCACCCACCAGCACACCCACAGCCAGCGAAGCGATGACGCCAATGAGGGAGAACAGACCCATCAGGCAGCCGACCAATACGCAGATCAAGGCGATGATAAGCAAAATCGTCAGTGTGATCATAGAATTACCTCCAAAATTACAGGGCCGCCGGTTCGCCGGACTGCTCCAGCGCATAGCGGCAGATATCGTTCAGACAGCATTTTTCGCATTCCGGCCTGCGCGCATTGCACACGGCCCGGCCATGCATCACGAAACGGTGGCACAGGTCGCTGCCCTCTTCCGGCGGGACGATCTTCCACAGTGCCATTTCCACCTTCTGCGGTTCCTTGATGCCATCCACAAGGCCGATCTTATTGCACAGGCGGATGCAGTGAGTGTCTGTCACGATAGCAGGTTTGCCGAACACATCGCCCATGATGAGGTTCGCGCTCTTGCGGCCCACGCCGGGCAGAGCCAGCAGTTCTTCAAAGGTGGTGGGCACCTGACAATCGTATTTGTCACGCAGCATCCGCATACATGCGGAGATGTCCCGCGCTTTGGAATGCCCAAGGCCGCAGGGCTTGACGATGGCCTCGATGTCTTCCGGTTCGGCAGCGGCAAGTGCGGCCACGCTGGGGTATTTGGCGAACAGGTCTTCCACGACGATGTTCACCCGGGCATCGGTGCACTGCGCCGCCAGGCGCACGCTGACCAGCAGCTGCCATGCGTGGTCATAGTCCAGCGTGCACCCGGCATCGGGATATTCTTTTTTCAGCCGGTCGATGACCTCCAGCGCCAGAGCTTTCTTGGCAGTGAGGTCTTCCGGCGTTTTTTTGCGAGCGGGCATTTTCTCAACTCCTTTTGACAAAAGGCTGAGATGATAATACCATGTTTTGCAGTTTTTGTAAATGTCCGTCGAGAATTATCTGAGAATGATTTTCAGATAAAACCTTGCTCTTGCTGTCAAAATGCGATATACTATAGAAAAGTGCTGGGTGTTCTGCCCGGCGTGAGGGAGGGGAACACGATGAACGAACCACTGGCGCAGCGCCTGCGCCCGAAGACGCTGGCGGATGTCTGCGGCCAGCAGCACCTTCTGGCGCCGGGGCGGGTGTTCCGCCGCACCATTGAGAGCGGGCGCATCCCGAACATGATCTTCTATGGGCCGTCCGGCACCGGAAAGACCACCGTGGCGCGCATCATTGCAGAAAACAGCGGCATGACGCTGCACAAGCTCAACGGCACCTCCTGCGGCACCGGCGACATCAAAGCGGTGCTCAAGGATATCGGCACGCTGGCCGGGGCCGGTGGCATCCTGCTGTATCTGGACGAAATCCAGTACCTGAACAAAAAACAGCAGCAGAGCCTGCTGGAATGCATCGAGGACGGTTCGGTCACGCTGATCGCCTCCACAACCGAGAATCCGTATTTTTACATCTATAATGCACTGCTGTCCCGCTGCACGGTGTTCGAGTTCAAATCGCTTTCAGCAGCAGACGTGGAACGCGGCCTGCACAATGCGGTGGAGAAGCTCTCGGAGGGAGATGAGCCGGAGATCGACATGGACGAAGATGCCTGTGCGTATCTGGCTGAGAGCGCAGGCGGCGATTTGCGCAAGGCGCTGGGATGTCTCGACTTTGCGGTGACGGCGGCACCCGTTGAGGACGGAAAAAAGCGCATCACACTGGAAATGATCCAGCAGGTCACCCGCCGCACCGCCATGCGCTATGACCGGGAGGGCGACGACCATTACGACATCGTGTCTGCCTATCAGAAGTCCATGCGCGGCTCTGACCCGGACGCGGCGCTGCACTATCTGGCCCGATTGCTGGAAGCGGGTGACCTGCCCTCGGCCTGCCGCCGCCTGATGGTCTGCGCCTGTGAGGATGTGGGTCTCGCGTACCCGCAGATCATTCCTATCGTGAAGGCGGCAGTGGACGCCGCCAACATGGTGGGCCTGCCGGAAGCCCGCCTGCCGCTGGCGGATGCGGTGATCCTTGTGGCTACGAGCCCCAAGTCCAACAGCGCACATGACGCCATCAATGCGGCCATTGCGGATGTGCAGGCCGGGCGCACCGGGCCCATCCCGCGCCAGCTGCAGAATAAGCACTATGATGGTGAAGATGCACTGGTGAAAGGCCAGAACTACAAATACGCTCACGACTATGACCACCATTGGGTGGAGCAGCAGTATCTGCCGGATGCCATCAAGGATGTGAAATATTACACCTTTGGTGACAACAAGACCGAGCAGGCCGCCCGGGCCTACTGGGCAAAGATCAAAGGAGAAGACAACGTCTGAGAGACGTTTCAGAAGAAAGCAAAGGAGAACGATATGCGATATTCCAAACAGCGCGAGCTGGTCATGCAGACGGTGCAGAACCTCTGTGACCACCCCACCGCCGAGGAAATTTACGATGCTGCCGCCAAGGAGTGCCCTGGCCTGAGCCTCGGCACGGTGTACCGCAACCTGAACAGCCTTGTGGATGCAGGCCGGGTGCGCCGGGTGTCCATCCCGGGCAAAGCAGACCGCTTTGACCACACGCTGCCCTGGCACAGCCACCTGTACTGCACGGTCTGCGGCTGTGTGACGGATGCTGATGTGGACGAAAAGCAGGTGATGAAGCTGGTCAAGAACCAGAAAGGCAGGGTGCAGGACTGCGCCGTGGTGCTCATTGGTGTGTGCGAGGCCTGCTGCGAAAAGCAGATGCGGGAAAATGCACAGTGACCTTCGGGAAAAATTGTGCTGTACCTCTTGCCCGAAACGCATAAAGAGCGTATACTAAAGGGAGCTTTTGAAGAATGCTTCGGAGCAAAAGTACAAAAAGATTTCGCTGCACGGGGAAAGACTTCCCGGCGGAGAAGGATGGTTTCATTGGAATACATTAGTTTTGAACATAACAACATTGCGGCCGACCTTGTGAAACAGGCCTACGACACCCCGCCACTGGCTTTTGTGCACAGCTACGGCTGCCAGCAGAACGTCAACGACGGCGAGCGCATCAAGGGTGTGCTGGTGGACATTGGCTACGGCCTGTGCGACAAACCCGAGGACGCCGACCTGATCCTCTTCAACACCTGCGCCGTGCGTGAGCACGCCGAGCAGCGCGTCTTCGGCAATGTGGGCGCCCTGAAGGGGCTCAAGGAGAAAAAGCACGGCCTGATCATCGGCCTGTGCGGCTGCATGGCCAACCAGAAGCATGTGGTGGAAAAGCTGCGCCAGAGCTACCCCTACGTTGACCTTGTGTTCGGTGTGGACGGCATCGACACCCTGCCGCAGCTCATCGCCCAGAAACTGCAGAAGCACAAGCGCGTGCTGATGGATCCGGCCCAGCGCCCGGTCATTGTGGAAAACATCCCCATCCGGCGTGAGAGCGAATTCCGCGCATGGCTGCCCATCATGTATGGCTGCGACAATTTCTGCACATACTGCATCGTGCCCTATGTGCGCGGCCGCGAAAAAAGCCGCAAGCCCGGCGACATCCTCGCCGAGTTCCGCGGCCTTGTGAAAGCGGGTTATAAAGAAATTACGCTGCTGGGTCAGAATGTCAACAGCTACGGCAAGGGTCTGGAAGAACAAATCGACTTCTCCGACCTGCTCAACCTGCTGTGCACTGTGCCCGGCGACTACCACATCCGCTTTATGACCAGCCATCCGAAGGATGCCAGCCGCAAGCTGATCGACACCATTGCCGCTCAGCCCAAGCTGTGCAAGCATCTGCATCTGCCGGTGCAGTGCGGTTCCAATGAACTGCTGAAAAAGATGAACCGCCACTACACGGTGGAGCAGTATCTCGAACTCATCGAGTACGCTCGCAAGACCGTGCCCGGCATCACCTTCTCCAGCGATATCATCGTGGGCTTCCCCGGTGAGACGGAGGAAGATTTTGTGAAGACGCTGGAACTGGTGCAGAAGGTGGGTTATATGCAGTTGTTCACCTTCATCTACTCCAAGCGCACCGGCACCAAGGCCGCTGATATGCCTGACCCCACCCCCCGCAAGGAGAAGACTGACCGCATGACCCGCCTGCTCAAAGTGCAGGACGAGATCGCCATGGCGCTGGTCAAGGCACAGGTGGGCCAGACTGTGAAGGTTCTGGTGGAGGGCTTTGGCCGCAATGAGGGCACCCTGTCCGGCCGTCTGGACAACAACCTGACCGTAGAATTCACCGCAGATGCTTCCCTGATGGGCAGCTATGCGAACGTACATCTCACCGGCGCACGGGCCACTGTGCTGCTGGGTGAGCTTGCCTGAGAGTTTCCGGGGCAGCGCCCCTGAACGTATAAATAAGAAGGAGAACCATTCAAATGGATTGCATTGATCTTTTCAAGCGCGCAGCCGTTGCGCTGCAGACCGATAACCGCTACCTCGTTCTGGATCAGGCCCGCAAGGCAAACGACAAGGACGAAGAGCTGCAGAACCTGATCGGCGAGTTCAACCTCGCCCGCATGGATCTGAACAACGAGATCGGCAAGACTGAGCGCAACGATGCCCGCATCGCCGAGCTGAACGAGAAGGTGAACAGCCTGTATGGCCAGATCATGGGCAACGAGGGCATGGTCGCTTACAACGAAGCCAAGCGCGAGTGCGAAAACCTTGTGAACTATATCGACGCCATCATCAACACTGCGATGAACGGCGGCGACCCCATGACCGTGGAGGAGCCTTCCGCTTCCTGCACCGGCAGCTGTTCCACCTGCGGAGGCTGCCACTAAGCAAACAATTCTTCGACAGAACGCGGCTGTGCAAAACAGACCGCGTTTTGTTTGCAAAAGCGGTTACAAGCCGCAAACTTTGTGTAGAAACGGGAGAGAGAGGAAACCATGGCAGAGCTGTCGCCCATGATGCAGCAATATCTGGAAATCAAAAACCAACATAAGGACGAAATTCTCTTTTACCGCATCGGTGACTTTTACGAGATGTTCTACGATGACGCGCTTACAGCGTCCAAGGAACTGGATCTGACCCTGACCGGCAAGCAGTGCGGTCAGGCCGAGCGCGCGCCCATGTGCGGTGTGCCTTTCCACAGCTACGAGGGCTATGTGGCCCGGCTGATCGCAAAGGGATACAAGGTGGCCATCTGTGAGCAGGTGGAAGACCCGGCCAAGGCCAAGGGCCTCGTCAAGCGGGACATCATCCGTGTGGTCACGCCCGGCACGGTCATTGAGAGCAGCATGCTGCAGGACGACCGCAACAACTACATTGCCAGTATTTACCTGAAAGGGAAGAAGGCAGGCCTGTGCTTTGCGGATGTTTCCACCGGCACGGCCCACATCACGGAGCTGAATGCGGACAAGATCGCCCCGGCGGTCATCACCGAGCTGTGCCGCTATCATCCCAGCGAAGTGCTGATGAACCCCGGCCTGCTGGACTGCCGCGAGGTGACGGCCTACATCAAGAAAAACATGACCTGCTCGGTGGAGCTCATTGAAGATGAGCGCTATGCCCCGGGGCTGGTGGCCTCCTCGCTGGAAGAGCAGTTCGGCCGCGACTGGCCGCAGAACACCGGCATTGCGGCGGACGGCCTTGTCCGGTTTGCCATGGCAGCCCTGCTGGAATACCTTCACGACACCCAGATCAAGGGCGTGGAGCGCCTGAAAACCGTCATCACCTATAACAAGGCACAGTTCATGCGCCTTTCGCCGGTGACGCGGGCCAATCTGGAACTGACGGAGACTCTGCGCGGCCGCGAAAAGCGGGGAACCCTGCTCTGGGTGCTGGATAAGACCAACACCTCCATGGGCAAGCGAATGCTCCGCAGCTGGATCGAGCAGCCGCTGATCTCCAGCGAGCTCATCAATCACCGCCTGAACGCTGTGGAAAGCCTTGTGAAGCAGACCGTGGCCCGGGGTGATCTGACCGAAGAGCTGAACTACATCTCGGATATTGAGCGCCTGATGACCCGCACGGTCTATGGCTCTGCCACCCCCAAGGAAATCTACACGCTGGCCCAGACCTGTGACCGCCTGCCCAGTCTGCGAAAGCAGGCCGAAGCCTGCGGCTGTCCGGAGCTGGCAGAGCTGGCCGGGCAGATCGACCCGCTGGAGGACATCAAGGCCCGTATTTATGCGGCTGTGGACCCGGAAGCGCCTTCCACTCTTAAAGATGGCGGCGTCATTGCCAGGGGCTACCACGCCGAGGTGGACGAACTGCGCTCCATCCGCGACAACACCAAGGGCGTTCTGGCCCAGCTGGAAGCCCGCCTGCGGCAGGAGACCGGCATCCCCAAGCTGAAAATCGGCTATAATCATGTGTTCGGCTACTACATCGAGGTCAGCAATTCCTATAAGAATATGGTGCCGGAGACCTATATCCGCAAGCAGACCCTGACTTCCGGTGAGCGCTACATCACTCAGGAACTGAAAGAGCTGGAAAGCAAAATTCTGGGTGCCCATGAGAGGCTTATCACACTGGAGCGCCGCCTGTTTGACGAGCTGCTGGAAAGCATCAGTGCCCAGCTGGACCGCATCCAGCGCACGGCTAACGCAGTGGCTCAGCTGGATGTGCTCACGGCGCTGGCCCAGGTGGCGGCAGAAAACAATTACTGCCGCCCCATTGTAGATGACAGCGACGAACTGACCATCACCGAGGGACGTCATCCTGTGGTGGAACAGATGCTGAAGGGCAGTCTGTTCGTGCCCAATGACACCACCCTCAACTGCACCACCGACCGGTGCCTTATCATCACCGGCCCCAATATGGCAGGTAAATCAACGTACATGCGCCAGAATGCATTGATCGCGCTGATGGCTCAGATCGGTTCTTTTGTTCCGGCGTCTTCCTGCCATGTGGGCGTGGTGGATGCCATCTTCACTCGTATCGGTGCGTCGGATGACCTGTCTGCCGGCCAGTCCACTTTTATGGTGGAGATGACCGAGGTGGCGGAGATCCTGAAAAATGCCACCCCCAAGAGCCTTGTGGTGCTGGACGAGATCGGCCGCGGCACCTCCACCTTTGACGGCATGAGCATCGCCCGGGCTGTGGTGGAGCACATCTCCGACCCGGCCAAAGGCCTGGGCTGCAAGACGCTGTTCGCTACCCATTACCATGAGCTCACTGAGCTGGAAGGCACCCTTGAGGGCGTGAAAAACTACAACATCGCGGTCAAGAAGCGCGGCGAGGATATCACCTTCCTGCGGCGCATCATCCGCGGCCCGGCGGATGACAGCTACGGCATTGAGGTGGCAAAGCTGGCCGGCCTGCCCGGCAGCGTGACCCGCCGCGCCCACGAAGTGCTGCGCACGCTGGAAGCCACTGCCCCGAAAAACAAGGTGGAACAGATGGACTTCGATGCTCTGCAGGAGTACAATTCGCCTGCCGTGCCCAGCGAAATGATGGAAAAGCTGGAAGCCGTGGATGTGGAAACTCTGACCCCCATTGAAGCGCTGAACTTCCTCTATGAACTGAAAAAGACATTAAAGGGCAGCCTGAACGGCTGATAAAAACGATAAAATGAATGATAGGGAGGGAACACCATGGCAGTGATCCATGTTCTGGACAAACACACCGCCGAGCTCATCGCAGCCGGTGAGGTGGTCGAGCGGCCCGCGTCGGTGGTCAAGGAGCTTCTGGAAAACTCCATCGATGCCGGAGCCACGCAGGTGACGGTCAGCATCGAGTCCGGCGGCGTCAAGCTGATCGAGATCAGCGACAACGGCACCGGCATTGAAGCAGAATACATTTCCACGGCGTTTATCCGCCATGCCACCAGCAAAATTCAGACCCCGGACGACCTGACCAGCATCCACACACTGGGCTTCCGCGGTGAGGCATTGGCTTCTATTGCCAGTGTAGCCCGCGTGGAGCTGACCACGCGCACCGAGGTGGATGAGTTTGCCACGGTCTACCGCATTGAGGGCGGGGAAGAGGTCTCCCGTGAGCCGGGGGCCCGCGCGGTCGGCACGACCATCCGGGTGAAAGACCTGTTTTACAACACACCTGCCCGCATGAAATTTTTGAAAAAGGACTCTTCCGAGGGCACCTTCGTGTCGGATACGGTCACCCATGTGGCTCTCAGCCACCCGGAGGTCAGCGTCAAATTCATCCGCGAAGGCAAACTGCAATACGTCACGCCCGGTGACGGTCAGCTGCGGGGTGCGGCCTATGCGGTGCTTGGCCGGGAGTTCAGCCGCGACCTCATCGAGCTGGACAATCAGGAGGGTGTGTACCACATCACTGGACTCATCACCCCGCCCAAGAGCTGCCGCGCCAGCCGCAGCATGCAGCATTTCTATATCAATGGCCGCTATGTCCGCAACCGCACCATGATGGCAGGCATGGAGATGGCTTTCAAGGGCACCATGATGCAGGGCAAGTTCCCGGGCGGCATTCTTCTGCTGGAAATGCCAGCAGATCTCGTGGACGTCAATGTCCATCCGGCCAAGATCGAGGCCCGGTTTGCCCGGGAAAACGATGTCTTTGACGTCGTATACCATGCGGTGAAGCTGGCTCTGGCCCAGCCGGGCACCGGCGAACGGCTTTTCACCTTTGAAGCGGACAAAAAAGATGAAAAAGCTGAAAATGAAAAAAACAGCGAAGAAACTATCGAAAATGATGTAAAGAAAAATAACTTTACAGGCCTTTCTGCCATCATTTCGGGCCAGGCAGACCCTGGCACCCTGCCGCAGCAGCGGTGGGAGCCTGCGGAGAAATCGGAACCGGCCAAGGCTTCTCCCGCCTCTGCGGAAGAGCTGGCTCGGCCTGCCGCGTCCTCTTTGCCCCGCTGGAAGAGCAGCGCACCGAACGACGATATCCTCGATCCGTTCGTGACCCTGCACAGCCCGAACGTTGAAAAACCGAAAGCAGCGGAGTCCTTCCGCTCAGCGTCCAGCGAAGCACAGCTGGACGTGGAACCGGAACTGGCAGAAACAAAAGTCCATCAGGGACAGGACCATATGGCGGCATGGGATTCCGCGCCTGCTCCTCAGACGGGTAAAGAAGATGGACCCTATATACCGGAGCCGCTGCAGGAAACTGAAGAACCAGAACCCGCTGCCGTGCCGGAGCAGATGAATTTTGACCCTTCCGCAGGCCAGCCGGAGCCACTGCACTATGTGGGCGAAGTGTTCAAGACCTACATCCTTGCCGAGCGCGGAGATGAGCTGTGCCTGATCGACAAGCACGCTGCTCACGAGCGTCAGCTGTATGAGAAGCTGGCGGCGAACTACGGCAATGTGCCCAGTCAGATGCTGCTGGAGCCCACGGCCATTGACCTTGTGGCAGAAGAAAAGCAGGCACTGCTGGATAATATCCCGCTGCTGGAAAACGCTGGCCTTGAGATCGCGGATTTCGGCGGGAACACTGTGGTGCTGCGGGCCGTGCCTGCAGATGTGGAGCCGCAGAATGCGGAGAGCCTGCTGATCGAGATCGCCAACAAGCTGCTCAAGGGCGGGCATGACGCACTGAATGAGCACACCGAGTGGGTGCTGCATTCCATTTCCTGCCGTGCAGCCATCAAGGCGGGGGATAAATCTTCCCCGCAGGAACTGATGGCATTGGCGGAAAAGATCCTCTCCGGCGAGGTGCCGCCGTTCTGCCCTCATGGGCGCCCCTGTGTACTGAAACTGACCCGAAAGGAGCTGGAGAAGCAGTTTGGACGCATCGTGTAAACACCCTGTCGTAGCTGTTGTGGGCCCCACGGCTACCGGCAAGACCGCCCTCGGCGTGACACTGGCAAAGCGCTTTTCCGGCGAGGTCATCAGCTGCGATTCCATGCAGATCTATAAAGGACTGGATGTGGGCACGGCCAAGGTGACTCCGGAGGAGACCTGTGGCATTCCGCATCATGGTGTGGATATCCTCACGCCGGACAAGACCTTCAGTGTGGCGGATTTCACGGCTATGGCCGGAACATTGGAGCAGGAAATTTCTATGCGGGGGAACCTGCCCATCCTCGTGGGCGGCACCGGCCTGTATGTGCAGAGCTTTCTGTATGGTGTCCGCTTTACCGAAGAAAAGACGCCGGAAGGCCTGCGGGAGCAGCTGGCGGCAGAGCTGGCCGAAAAAGGCGGTGCGGCAATGTATGAGGAACTGAAGCGGGCCGACCCGGAAGCCGCTGCGGCCATTCACCCCAACAATCAGGTACGGGTGCTGCGTGCGCTGGAGCACTACCGCGCCACAGGCAAAAAGCTCAGTGAGCAGAAAGCGGAGTCGCTGCCGCCGGAGCGCCCCTACCGCAGCCTGATCTTAGGGCTGGACTTCCCGGACCGCGCTGTGCTTTACCGCCGCATTGACCTGCGGGTGGACAAAATGCTGGAAGCAGGCCTTCTGGGAGAAGCAGAGTATGTCTGGCGGAACCGCCAGAGTTTCCGCACGGCCGCACAGGCCATCGGCTATAAGGAATTTTTTCCATATTTTGAGGGCACGGCCCCGCTGGAAGCCTGCGCGGACAAGCTCAAGCAGGCCTCCCGCAATTATGCCAAGCGTCAGCTGACCTGGTTCCGCCACATGGACGGCGTGGTCTGGCTGGACGCCGGTGCACCGGACGCGGCAGAGACTGCGATCCGGAAAACAAGCGAATTTTTGGCGAAAGGATGATCGATATGCCGGACGAAACTCAGAAAGAGCGCCGAGGCCCGGGTGCGCTGGCTACGCTGGCAGGAGTCCTGATCGCATTTTTGCTGGTGGCTGCCGGTTATGTGGGCTATCAGGCGATACACATCCTCTTCCCGCAGAATGTTTATGAGTCGGCGCTTCCGGCCACGGTGTCGGATTCCATTGACGCTGACGGTGTGCTGCTGTTTGACGAGAGCTATGTGGCGGGCAGCGGAACGCTGGGCTATCTTGCGGCGGACGGCGAGCGTGTCTCGGCGGGCACTGCGGTGGCGGAAGTCTACAGCGATGCTTCGCAGGCTGTCCTGCGCCAGCAGCTGACCCAGCTGACGGACCAGATCGACCTGCTGCAGAAATCACAGAACACATCTGCACTGCAGCTGGATATGCTGCTGAAAGAACGGTCTTCCGCACTTTACGATCTGATGGATACGCTGGACGATGGTGACTATGAATCGGTGGACAGCGGCTCCAACGCCTATCTTCTGGCCCAGAACAAGCTCTGGGTCGTGACAGGAGATTCCGCCAATTTCACGGATCAGATCGCGGCTTTGGCCCAGCAGGCCCAGAGTGTGCAGGCCCAGCTGGGCAATCCCCCGCAGATCACGGCCCCCCAGACCGGCTATTTCGTCCGTGCTTCCGGCAGCGGGCGTCTGAACGCCGGTGCGGACGACATTCTGGCACTGAGTGCACAGGAACTGCAGGGCTATCTGGATTCGAACCCTGTTCTGCCGCTGGATGGCTGCGCCGGAAAGATCGTGGCCGGTTTCACCTGGCGTTATGTGGGCGTGTGCTCGGCCAAACAGGGCGAAAAGCTTCTGGGCAGCGACGGCAAGCCCCGCCGCGCTTCGGTGGAGATCAGCTTCCCCGGCCAGGTGGAAAGCGCACTGAAAGCGACGGTCACAGAGGTGAACATTGACGCCGACAATGACATTGCCCGATTTGTGCTGACCTGCAACTCCATCAACGGCGATGTGCTGTGCCTGAACAAGGCTTCGGCAAAGATCTCGCTGGGAGAGGACACCGGCCTGCTGATCCCGGCTGCAGCGGTGCATTATTTGAAAGAAGACGGCACCGAAGCGGAGGACAAAGGTGAAAACTACATCCCCGGCGTATACGTCAAGTACGGCAACATTGCCCGCTTCTGCAGGATCGACCCGGTGGACGACGCGCATCCGCTGATTACGGAGGGCGATTACATCCTTGTTTTGCCCAAAGGAACGGACGGTTCGGTCAGTCAGGTGCGGCTTTATGACGAAATAATCGTTTCGGGACAAAATTTGTATGACGGAAAGCTTTTGTAGTTATTGACATCTGGCGCAAAAAATCCGATAATAGTAAAAGCTATTTGCATTCTTTTGCAAAATACGCCAGGCGGCTTCGGCAGCCTGAATGAAAGGAGCAGATCGTATGTCTTTTTTTGACAGCATTAAAAAGGGCCTGATCGGTGAAGGTGACGAGTATGAGGATCAGTACATCGACGACGCCCCTCAGATGGTGAACAATAACAGCGGCATCGGCCTGGGTGCTGATGATGAGGAAGAAGAGCCGGCAGAAGGTGCCAAGAAAAAGGGCAAGGTGGTCAACATCAATGCGACCACCCAGCTCAAGGTCGTGCTGGTCAAGCCCGAGCGCTTTGAGGATGCAAGCACCATCGCGGATCACCTGAACAACAAGCGCACTGTGGTGCTGAACCTTGAATCCACCAACAAGGAAGTGTCCCGCCGTCTGGTGGACTTCCTGTCCGGTGTGGCATATGCAAACAACGGCCAGATCAAGCGCGTGGCCAACAGCACCTTTATCATTACCCCGTACAATGTGGATATCATGGGCGATCTGCTGGACGAACTGGAGAACAATGGCGCGTTCTATTGATCCGGAACCGAAAGCGGTGCGTGGGTTCATCCCTGCGCGCAATGATGAAGAGCGCTATCTGATGCGCCACATCGAAGATCTGGCCCGCACGGCGTTTTCCCGCGGGATCGCGCGGTATTCGGCCTTTCTCAGTGACCGTGAGCAGGAGCTTGCCCGGGCTGCCCTGGGGCGTGCCGGTGTGCAGGAAGGCTTCCGCTTTGACGGCGGCTGGCCGGAGGCCGAACGCCGCGTGCTCTGCCTGGAACCGGAATACAGCTATGCGGAAAGCCCTGTCCGCTGTGTGCGGCTGCAGTGCCGCGCACTGCCCGGGGCGGCGTTTCCGGCACACAAGGACTATCTGGGAAGCCTGATGGGGCTTGAACTGAAGCGGGAAGCACTGGGCGACATCGTTCTGCCTGCCGGTGAGCAGGGAACAGCCTATGTCTTTGCACTGGAGCCGGCTGCACAGCTGATCTGCCGGGAGCTGTTTCAGGCCGGGCACACAGAGCTGACCACGGAACTGCTGGAGCCGGGCGAGGTGCCCGAGTTCCCGGCGGCAGAGCGTGAGATGCGCAGTGCAACGGTGTCCTCGCTGCGGTTGGATGCCGTTCTGGCGGCGATGCTCCGGTGCAGCCGGGGGCAGGCCTCCGAGCTGATCGCTGCAGGCCGGGTGGAGATCAACCATCTGCCAGCAGATAAACCCCACGCCGCCGTATACGAAGGCGATGTCTTCACGGTGCGGGGCAAAGGACGGTTTGGCCTGACAGCTCTGCCGGGAAAAAGCAAAAAAGACCGACAGATCATTGAATTCTTTCAATATTAAAAGCAACGGGAGGAAATTACTATGCTGACTCCGCAGGATGTCCGTTCTGTGCAATTCGAAAAGAACCTCCGCGGCTACCGCACAGAGGACGTGGATCGTTTTCTGGATAAGATCGAAGCGCAGCTGCAGGAAGATGATGCACAGATGGAGCAGCTCCGCAAGCAGATCGCAGACCTGACCGCTGAAAATCAGAAGCTCCATGAGGAGCTGAAGAGCTTCGAGGCAGACGGCGAGATGCTGAAGAGTGCCCTGATCAATGCCCAGCGCATGGGCGAAAATGTCATTCGCGAAGCAAATCAGAAGGCGGAAGAGATCATCCACCGCGCCAACCTGCGCGGCGATGACATCATCCGCGACGCCAACGAGCTGCTGCAGAAGGCCAACGACCGTGCGGATGAGATCGAGAGCGAAGCAAACGAGAAGAAGCTTGCAGAAGAGCGCGAGTATGACCGCGTGCGTCTGGAAGTGACCCGCTTCAAGTCTGACGTGCTCAATCTGTACCGCAGCCATGTCGAGTCCCTGAGCCGTCTGCCGGAGTTCCAGAAGAATGATGCAGCTGCGGATGCCAAGGCGGACGATGAGCCCGCTGAGGACGCAGCACCGGAAGCTGAAACCGCTCCGCAGGAGCCTGCCGCAGAGCAGGCCCCTGCAGCGGATGCCGCACCGGCACAGGAAGAACCCGAAACGGAGGACGCTGCCGAGGGTGACAAGGCAGAGGAGACCAGCGAGGACTTCTGGGCAAAGGATGAGAGCCAGCTCAAGCTGGATCCGCCTCCTGCCGATGCAAAGCCTGATGAACTGGACTATGATGCCTTTCAGGGTGTCAAGTTCAGCGAGTAAGGCTGCCCCATAAGGAATATAGAGGAGAGTGTAAACCATTGGCTAAGAACAAATCTCAGTACGACAGTACGCTGAATCTGCCCAAGACCCTGTTTGAGATGCGTGCCGGTCTGCCCAAGAAGGAGCCGGTCATGCTGAAGGATTGGGACGACAACGACCTGTACAACCAGCTCATGAAGCACAACGAGGGCAAGCCGCAGTTCATCCTGCACGACGGCCCTCCGTATGCAAACGGCAACATCCACATGGGCACCGCCCTGAACAAGATCATCAAGGATATCATCATCCGCGAGAAGAACATGGAGGGCTTCCAGGCTCCCTATGTGCCCGGCTTTGATACCCATGGCCTGCCCATTGAGCTGAAGGCTCTGTCTTCTGTCGGCGACAAGAAGAAGGACATCTCCAAGCTGGAGCTGCGCCAGATCTGCGAAAAGTTCGCTACCGAGCACATCGACATCATGAGCGACCAGTTCAAGCGTCTGGGCGTCATCGGTGATTTTGAGCACCCCTACCTGACCCTGAAGCCCGAGTTTGAGGCACGCCAGATCGAGATCTTCGGCGAGATGGCCAAGAAGGGCTACATCTACAAGGGCCTGAAGCCCGTGTACTGGTGCCCCGACTGCCGCACCGCTCTGGCTGAGGCCGAGATCGAGTACGGCGAGGACGACTGCGATTCCATCTTCGTCCGCTTCCATGTCTCTCAGGACCCCAACGGTGTGCTGGCAAAGCACGGCATTCCGATGGACAAGACCTACTTCGTGATCTGGACCACCACCACCTGGACCCTGCCCGCCAACGAGGCAATCTGCCTGAACGGCCAGTTCGAGTACTCCTTCGTCAAGATCGGCGACGAGTTCCACATCATGGCCACCGAGCTGGTCAAGAGCGTTATGGACGCCTGCCACATCGAGAACTATGAGATCGTGGGCGAGCCTGTCAGCGGCGCTGAGTTCGAGCTGATGCGCTACAACCATGTCTACCTGCCCAAGGAGGGCACCGTTATTCTGGGCGACCACGTCACTCTGGAAAGCGGTTCCGGCTGCGTTCACACCGCAGGCGGCCACGGCGTGGACGACTTCAACGTTTCTCAGAAGTACAATGTGCCCATCACGGTTCCCGTGGATGACGGCGGCTGCCTGACCGAGCTGGCAGGCAAGTATGCTGGCCAGCGCGTCTGGGCAGCCAACAAGACCATTCTGGCTGACCTGACTGAGGCCGGTGCCATCATGGGTCAGGTGCACATCAAGCATCAGTATCCCCACTGCTGGCGCTGCCACAACCCCATCATCTTCCGTGCAACCGAGCAGTGGTTCTGCTCCATCTCCAAGTTCCGTGAGGATGTCTACAAGGCCATCGACACCGTTACCTGGATGCCGGATTGGGGCCATGACCGCATGAAGGGCATGGTTCGTGACCGCAACGACTGGTGCATCAGCCGCCAGCGCACCTGGGGCGTGCCCATCCCTGCATTCTACTGCAAGAAGTGCGGCACCTACCACATCACCGACGCTACCATCAAGGCTGTCAGCGACCTGTTCCGCAAGGAAGGCTCTGACGCATGGTATAAATATGACGCTGAGCAGATCATCCCCGCAGGCGAAGTCTGCGAGAAGTGCGGCGCTTCCGAGTGGACCAAGGACACTGATATCATGGACGTGTGGTTCGACTCCGGCTCCACCCATGCCGCTGTGCTGGAAGAGCGCCCCGAGCTGCGTTACCCCGCCGACATGTATATGGAGGGCGGCGACCAGTTCCGCGGCTGGTTCCAGTCTAGCCTGCTGACCAGCGTTGCTTCCAAGGGCTGCGCACCTTACAAGTCCGTTCTGTGCCACGGCTGGGTCGTGGACGAGCAGGGCAAGCAGATGCACAAGAGCGCCGGCAACGGCGTGGAGCCCAGCGAGATCATCAAGGACTATGGCGCAGATATCATCCGTCTGTGGGTGGCTTCTTCCGACTACACCGTTGATGTGCGTGCCGGCAAGAACATCTTCAAGCAGCTGAGTGAGGCTTACCGCAAGATCCGCAACACTGCCCGCTTCATTCTGGGCAATCTGGACGGCTTCGACCCCAACACCGACTGTGTGGCTGACGATCAGCTGCAGGAGATCGACCGCTGGGCACTGGCTGCTCTGGACGACCTGATCGCCAACACCAACGCAGGCTACGCTGTTTACGACTTCAACAAGGTCTACCACGCAGTGTACAACTTCTGTGTTGTGGCAATGTCCAACTTCTATCTGGATGTGACCAAGGACCGCCTGTACTGTACCAATGGCGAGGGCCGCAAGGCGGCTCAGACCACCATGTACAAGATCCTGGTGGCTCTGGACAAGATCATCGCTCCCATCCTGTGCTTCACCAGTCAGGAGATCTGGGACTTCCTGCCCAAGACCGAGGGCATGAACAAGTATGTCGTCTTCGAGGATATGCCCAAGGCTGGCCAGTATGCTGCTGACGACGCCTTCAAGGCAAAGTGGGCACAGCTCATCGCTGTCCGCGACGAGGTCAAGAAGGTTCTGGAGCAGGCTCGTGCCGAAAAGACCATCGGTGCTTCTCTGGAAGCTTCCGTCACCCTGTACTGCAATGACGCTGTGTACGACCTGCTGAACAGCATCCCCATGGATGAGCTGGCAGACCTGATGATCGTCTCTCATGTGGAGCTGGTCAAGGGCGAGGGCGGCGCTGCAAGCGCTGTCGAGGGCCTGGGCGTTGCTGCTGCACATGCCACCGGCGAAAAGTGCGAGCGCTGCTGGAAGTATTCCGCTTCCATCGGCACCCACGCTGCACATCCCACTCTGTGCGCACGCTGCGCCAGCGTTGTGGAAGCATAAAATCTATCAGAAACACGATCGTTTTTGAGGGCGGCGCTCCCTTGTTTCGGGGAGCGCCGTTTTTTGCAAACAGGATCGTTTGGGAGAAAACTATGGCGTTTGTTGTTTTCAATCTGGCTGCAGCTGCGGCCCTGATCGGCATCGATCAGGCCATCAAGCTGTGGGCGGTCAATGTGCTGCAGCCGGTGGGCTCCATGCCGCTGATCCCTCATGTGGTGGAGCTGCGCTTTGTGCTCAATCAGGGCATGGCGTTCAGCCTGCTCAGCGGCAAGCAGCTGTTCCTCATCATTGCCACCAGTGCGGCGCTGATCCTTGTGGCCTATGGCCTGTTTTTCCGCAGCCGCGGCAAGTATCTGCAGCAGGCTGCTTTGCTTCTGGTGCTGGGCGGCGGCATCGGCAACCTGATCGACCGTGTGCTCAACGGAGAAGTGGTGGACTACATCAATCTGCTGTTCATGCGGTTCGCCGTGTTCAACTTTGCGGATATCTGCGTGTGTGTGGGCGTGGGGCTCTGGGTGCTGGAGATCTTTCTGGAAGAGCTCCACAGCGGCGACGCAAAGGAGCAGTAAACCATGGAACAGCGTGAATTTATTGTGGAGCCGGAGACCGCTGGTCAGCGCATCGACCGCTTCCTCAGCGGCGAGGACACCGGCCTTTCCCGTTCTGCGCTGCAGGCCCTTGTGGCAGACGGCCATGTGCTGTGCAACGGAAAGCTCGTGGCCAAGAGCCTGAAGCTCAAGGCGGGGGACACCGTCCTGCTCGAGATCCCGGACGCGAAGCCCATTGAGGCTGTACCGCAGGATATCCCGCTGGACATCGTTTATGAGGACGAGCATCTTCTTGTGGTCAACAAGCCCAAAGGAATGGTGGTGCACCCAGCCCCCGGCAACCCGGACGGCACGCTGGTCAACGCCCTGCTGTGGCACTGCAAGGGCAGCCTGTCCGGCATCGGCGGCGAGATCCGCCCCGGCATCGTCCACCGCATCGACAAAGACACCAGCGGCCTTTTGGTGGTGGCAAAGGATGATGCGACCCATATTGGTCTTTCCCAGCAGATGGCGGTGCACAGCGTGGAGCGTGCTTACAACACCATTGTTTATGGCGGCTTTGCGCAGGATGAAGGCTTTGTGGAGTCGAACCTCGGCCGCTCCAAGACCGACCGCAAAAAGATGGCGGTCTATCCGGCCGGTGAGCCCCACACAAAATATGCCTACACGGGCTATAAGGTGCTGGAACGGCTGAATAACTTCACGATGCTGGAATGCCGCCTGAAGACCGGCCGCACCCATCAGATCCGTGTGCATATGGCATCCATCCAGCACCCGGTGGCCGGTGACCCGGTCTATGGCCCCCATAACTGCATCACCAGCCTGCATGGCCAGTGCCTGCACGCCAAAACGCTGGGCTTCATCCACCCCATCACCGGGGAGCACCTGCGGTTCGACTCAGAACTGCCGGACTACTTCACTCATTTTCTTGCAACGCTCAGGAGGGGAACTGTATGAATCGATCTCTGGAATCCACGCTGGTGCTCTGCGATCTGGACAACCTTCTGCTGGGCACAGACGGCAACCTGACCCAGGTGGTGCGGGATGTGCTGCAGCTGTTTTCCAGCCGCGGCGGCCGCTTCACGGTCTTTTCCCAGCGCACGCCCCGGGCGGTGCGCTCCATTCTGGGCAGTGTGCGTCTGAGCGCTCCTGCGCTGGTCTGCGGCGGCACCATGGCCTATCAGTATGCGGATGGCACCCGCCAGCCGCTGTGCAGCTTTGCCGGGCAGGACGCTGACCTGTTCACCCATCTGCCGGTGGCGGCAGGCGTGGGCATCGCCCTGCAGATGACCGACGGCACCACCCGGGTGCTGCGCATGAGTGACGCACTGGAGCGCCATCTGCGGGAGGAATGGACGCCGTTCCTGCTGGCAAATGCAGCGGATATCAGGGGAGAGGATGTGCTGCGCATCCTGCTTTATCAGGATCACAAGGGCGTGCCCATGATCCCCCTGCTGGAAAAGGCACTGGGTGACCGCACAGCAGTCTTTCTTGGAGAGCGTGCGGCTCCGGATCTGCTTCTGCTGACCCCGAAAACCGTCTCCGGCACGGAGATGCTGAACGCGGTCTGCAGCCCGGCAGGCGTCGAACCGGAAAATGTTCTGGTGCTGGCGGGCGGTATGCCCATGCGGGAACTGGTGCGCGCAGCGGGCCAGAGTGTGGCTGCAGCGGATGCTCCGGCGGAACTGCGCCTTGCTGCACAGAATGTCACCCTGACCGATGCATCTGCCGGTGCAGCTGTGGAAGTGCTGTACCGCATGGTGCGGGATGCCGAAAAATCCGTATAAATTTTGTGCAAGCCTTCTGCAGATTCTTTCGCAGAAGGCTTTCTTTTTAACAGAAAGTCGGGTACAATGAAGAAGATACCTCAGTCAAAGCAGGCCAGGCAGGAGCAGATGTTCGTTCTGCTTTCGCTGGCCGCAGCTGTCTGCTGTGCGGCGCTGGCATTCTGTTTTGCTGTTCCGCTGAAAGCGCAGGAAACGCAGAAAATGCCGGACACTACAAGCTTGGAGCAATATGTGCTGGTGGACCTGAACACGGCAGACCTGGATGCATTGTGCACACTGCCAGGCATAGGGGAGAGCCGGGCCAGAGCGATCCTGGAATATCGGGAACAGCACGGGCCGTTCGCACGGGTGGAGGATGCTGTGCAGATTCCTGGACTGACGGAAGAGATCGTGGACTCCTGGAAAGGTCAGGCAATCGTGAGCTGACCACAAAGGAACCTGCCGAAAGGCAGAAAAAGGGGAATGAATATGAGTGATGATACTATCTTTATCAATCGTGAGCTGAGCTGGCTGGACTTCAACCGGCGTGTCCTTGCGCTGGGCAAGGACAAAAATGTGCCCCTTGCTGAGCGGGTCAAGTTCCTCGCCATTTATGGCTCCAATCTGGACGAGTTTTTCATGGTGCGTGTCGGCTCGCTGCAGGAGCGCGCCAATCTGGAACAGGACAAAGGCAAAAAGGAAAAGCGTGAGAACAAGACCAACATGACTTCGGCGGAGCAGCTGGCGGCCATCATGCCCAAGACGGCTCAGCTGCAGGAGGATTGTGACAAGTATTACGCAAAAGCACTGGAAGCTCTGGCAGAAAACGGCTACCGCAAGGTGGATCTCGACAAGCTGACCAAGGAAGAAGAGCACGTCTGGAAGAAGTATTTCCAGACTGAGCTGTTCCCCATCCTCAGCCCGCAGATCGTGGACAACCGCCATCCGTTCCCGTTCCTGCGCAATAAGGAGATCTACCTCGGCGTCCTGCTCAAGGAAAAGCACCCGGCCGGGCAGAGCCTGGGCATCATTCCCATTTCCAGCCAGATGGAGCGCATCCACTTTGTGAAGAAGGACGGCGAAACGCAGTTTGCACTGGCGGAAGAGCTGGTGCTGCACTTTGCGGCCAGCATCTTCGGCAAGGAAACCATCCTCGAAAAATGCCTGTTCCGCGTCACCCGCAATGCGGATATCGACGTGAAAGAAGGCATGATGGATCATGACATCGACTACCGCGAGATCATGACCGAGCTGCTCAAGCGCCGCCGCAAGCTGGCCGCTGTCCGCTTGCAGGTCACGCCTGCCCCGGCCCCGGAGGTGGAGCGCATCCTGTGCAGCCGTCTGGAACTGACCCATAAGCGGGTGTTCGAGCAGAAGAGCCCTCTGGACCTGAGCTTTTTCTACAAGCTCACCGGCCGCATCGAAGCCGATAACCACCCGGAGCTGTTCTATCCGGCGGCCCGGCCCATGCTGCCCCCGCCGGACTATGACCTCGCCGCAGAGGTGCAGAAGCATGATGTGCTGCTGAGCTACCCGTACCAGTCCATCCGGCCTTTCATCGCCATGCTGAAAAAGGCCGCCCACGACCCGGACGTCATCTCCATCAAGATGACCCTGTACCGCATGGCGCGGGA
This sequence comes from Oxalobacter sp., assembly GCA_963615785.1. Taxonomy (GTDB): domain Bacteria; phylum Bacillota; class Clostridia; order Oscillospirales; family Ruminococcaceae; genus Faecalibacterium. The sequence continues at coordinate 39,096 of CAVEID010000010.1, forward strand.
GTCCCAGATCGTGCAGGCGCTGATGGAAGCCGCCGAAAACGGCAAGGAAGTAGTGGCTCTGGTGGAGCTGCGTGCCCGCTTTGACGAGCAGAACAACATCGACTGGTCGAAGCAGCTGGAAAGCGCAGGCTGCACGGTCATTTATGGCTTCGAGGACTACAAAGTCCATTCCAAACTGACCCTCATCACCAAAAAGGGAAAAGAGGGCTACTCCTACATCACCCAGATCGGCACCGGCAATTACAACGAGAAGACGAGTGAGCTCTACACCGACCTCTCCTTCATCACGGCAGATCACGGCATCGGCGAAGAAGCTTCCAACGTGTTCCAGAATCTTGCCGTGCAGAAGCTCACCGAGACCAGCGACCGGATGCTGGTGGCCCCGCTGCGGTTCAAGAGTGTGCTGCTGGAAGAGATGGATCACGTCATCGCCGCCGCCCGCATGGGCCGCCCGGCATCCATGATCCTGAAAAACAATTCCATCAGTGACCGTGATATCATCCTCAAGCTGCAGGAAGCCAGCTGCGCCGGGGTGCGCATCGATATGATCGTGCGCGGCATCTGCTGCGTCCGCGCCGAAGTGCCCGGCAAGACCGAAAACCTGCACATCCGCAGCCTTGTGGGCCGCTACCTTGAGCATGGCCGCATCTACAGCTTTTTTGACGGCGTGCACACCCGCATTTATATCGCGTCCGGCGACTTCCTCACCCGCAACACCGAGTGTCGCGTGGAGGTGGGTGTCCGGGTGGAAGACCCGGCCCTTGTGCAGAAGCTGACGGATATCCTGCAGCTGCAGCTGCGGGATAATGTCAATGCCCGCGAGATGCGTGCAGACGGCAGTTATCAGAAGGTCAAGCCCGCTGCGGGCGAAGAACTGGTCAACGGTCAGATGGGTATGTACGACCTGCTGAAAGACGATTGGACGGAGAAAGCATCTGCGCCCAAATCTGAGCTCCCGGCAGAAAAACCGCAGGCTGAGCAGCCCGCGGAGAAGGCAGAAGTGCCTGCTCAGACGGAGAAAACCGCCGTTCCGGAAGTTCCCGCTGAAAAGACGGCTGCCCAGCAGGAACCAGCAAAGGCCCCTGAACAGGCAGAGCGGCCTCAGCCGAAACCCGCCCCGGAACCGATAGGCAAAGACCCGAAAGACCATTTTGACCAGCTGGAACAGATGGTGAACAACAAAAAGCGCCCGGAACCCGCACCCAAGCCGATAAAGCCGATGGTCGTGGAGACGCCTGCGCCCAAGAGCGGATTCAGGAAAATTCTGGATTTCTTTAAGTTCCGCAGATAACAGCCCCGCAAGACCCGGCAGAGAAAGCCCTCTGCCGGGTCTTTTTGCGTGCCCGCCTGCATAGAGTGGAAGAACAGCGGAGGGCGGAATATGCAGGCAAAACGATGGGGACGAGCAGGGCGGAACCGAAGAAATTGCAAAGCGGAAACAGCGGCCGCAGCAGTTTTACTGTTTGGGATATTGGTGGCAGTCATGCTTCCGGCGCGGGCACAGGCAAAAACAGAAAGGTTTTGCATCCCGCTGGGAACAACACAGTGGAGAGTGTCAGACCCTTATGGCTGGCGGGATGACCCGTTCACGGGAAAACAGACCTTTCACGAGGGTATCGACCTTGCCTGTGCAGAGGGTACAATCGTGCTTGCGGCAGGGGACGGCATCGTGACACATGCAAAGCACAGCGCCAGCTATGGCAATGTGCTGCGTGTCCTGCACACGGACGGGACGGAGACTTTATACGCACATTTGCAGTATATTTATGTCCGGGCGGGGGAGGTGGTCTGTGCCGGTCAGACCCTTGGCACAGCAGGGCAGAGCGGCCGCGCCACCGGGGCACACCTTCACTTTGAGCTGCGTCGGAATGGAACGGCCTGCGACCCGGCGGATGCACTGGGGTTTGCCGATGTTTCGTGATGCCCGGCGGCTGGGGCCGCTTGTGTTCCGCGACCCGGTGGTTTTGTGCGGGGCGCTGTATGTTCTGCTGTACTTTGATGCCAACGGTTTTCTGCGGCTGGGTCTGCTGGCGGCATTCCTGCACGAGTGGGGGCATATTCTGATCTATTGTATCCTGCTGCGCCGCTTCCCAGTCATTGAAGTGACCATGACCGGTTTCTGTATGCGGATGGATGCCCCGGCCCGGGCTCTTTCGCCGGGACGGCTGTTCTGTCTGGCGGCGGCAGGCCCGGCGGTGAACTTCCTGCTGGCGGGGCTCTGGGCTGCGCAGCTGGGCCAAAGGATGACCATCCGGGGCAGTGCATTCTGGGCGGCAAACCTGCTGACCGGGGCATTCAACTGCCTGCCCGTTCCGCCGCTGGACGGCGCACAGATGGCCTCCTGTCTGTGTGAAATCTGGAACGCGCACAAAAAATTGGCGGGAAATGATTGAAAAAACATCCGGTTTCGGGTACAATAAAAAGACGTGTAAATCAGGACTGTTTATTTGGAGGACTCAATGTTTGATCCCAAACTGAAAGAAGCACTGGGACGGGTGCAGAAGCCCGGCCGCTACACCGGCGGCGAACCCGGCAGTGTATATAAAGACAAAGAAAAGATGGACGTCCGCTTTGCGTTCTGCTTCCCGGATACCTACGAGGTGGGCATGTCCTTCCTCGGCGAGAAGATCCTTTACGAGCTGCTCAACAGCCGCGAGAACTGGTGGTGTGAGCGTGCGTTCATGCCGTGGCTGGATATGAAGGCCGAGATGGAGCGCCTGCATCTGCCGCTCTACACCATGGAGAGCAAAGATCCGCTGACCGCCTTTGATGCGGTGGGTTTCACGCTGCAGTATGAGCTGTCCTATACGAACATTCTGGCCATGCTGGACTTGGCGGGCATCCCGTTCTATTCCAAAGACCGCGACGAGTCTTGGCCGCTGATCGTGGCGGGCGGCCCCTGCGCCTGCAACGCGGAGCCCATTGCAGACTTCTTTGACGTTATCCAGCTGGGCGAGGGCGAAAATCAGCTGCCCGGCATCTGTGCCGAGATCGAAAAGGCCAAGAAGGAGGGCGGCGTCTCCAAAAAGGAACTGCTGCTGCGCATCGCCAAAATCCCCGGCATTTATATCCCGGCCTTCTACGATGTGGAGTATTACGAGGACGGCAAGGTCAAGTCCATCACCCCCAACGAGCCGGGCATCCCGGCCCGCATCACCAAAGCCATCATCAAAGACCTGAACGAGTTCGCCCCGCCGACGAATTTCGTCGTGCCCATGGTGGGCGCCATTCAGGACCGCGCCAGCATTGAAGTGCTGCGCGGCTGCGTGCGCGGCTGCCGGTTCTGCCAGGCGGGTTTCCTGTACCGCCCCATGCGCCAGCGCGATGCCAGCCTGCTGAACAAGGCAGCGCAGGACCTGTGTGCCAACACCGGCTACGAAGAGCTGAGCCTGTCCAGCCTGTCCACCTCCGACCACGGCCAGTTGGAAGAGCTGCTGGACGATTTGAACGAGTGGGCACCCAAGGAGCACGTCAGCCTGTCGCTGCCGTCCCTGCGCGTGGACAACTTCTCCCAGAGCCTCATTGAAAAGACCACCAAAGTGCGCAAAAGCGGCCTGACCTTCGCCGCCGAGGCTGGCACTCAGCGTCTGCGCGACGTCATCAACAAAAACGTCACCTGGGACGAGATCGAAAAGACCTGCACCATCGCATTCAATGCGGGCTACACCTCGGTCAAGCTCTACTTTATGATGGGCCTGCCCACCGAGACCATGGAGGACATCGAGGGCATCGCCGAGACCGCCCAGAAGGTGGTTGACCTCTACTATTCGCTGCCCAAGCGCGGCAAAGGCAAGGGCGTGCAGGTGACCATCAGCTGCGCCTGCTTCGTGCCCAAGCCTCACACTCCCTTTGAATTCGTGCCCATGGACACCGCCGAGACCCTGCAGGCCAAGCAGAAGCATCTGCTGGAGAGCGTCCACAGCCGCAAAATTAAAGTCAACTACCACGACAGCACCACCAGCTTCCTTGAGGGTGTGTTCGCCAAGGGCGACCGGCGTCTCGCTCCGGTCATCGTGGAAGCCTACAAGCGCGGCTGTTACTTTGACGGCTGGGAAGAGTGCTTCAAGTACGACACCTGGCTCCAGACCTTCGCCGATATGGGCATCGACCCGGCGTTCTATTGCCAGCGCCCCATCGGTCTGGATGAAGTGACACCCTGGTCTCACATGGACTACGGCGTCACCCACGAATATCTGGTGCGGGAGTACAACAAGGCCCTTGCTGCCCAGACCACCCAGCCCTGCAACCGTGCCTGCCACGGCTGCGGCGCAAATCATCTGTTAGGAGGTCCCTGCTTTGATTACAGTAAGAATCTCGTTTGAGAAAAAGAATGAGGCTTCCTACATCTCCCTGCTGGATCTGCAGCGGGTGATGCAGCGGGTGCTCAAGCGCAGCGGCCTGCCGGTGTGGCATACGCTGGGCTTCAACCCGCACATCTACATGACCTTTGCCTGCCCGCTTTCGCTGGGGCAGGAGAGTGAATGCGAGTGCGTGGACGTGAAGACCGAAGCCGAAAACCCGGATTTTGACCAGTGGAAGGATGCGCTGAACGCCATCATGCCTGCGGGCATCGTCATCACCCATGTGGGCCCAGTGCAGATGAAGGCGGACCTCATCGCCTACGCCTGCTACCGCATCACCTACCCGGCAGCAGCGGCAGCGGTGCTGGATCAGTACAACGCACTGGAGAGCGCCACGGTGGAAAAGCACGGCAAGAAGGGCAACAAGATCATCGAGCTGAAAGACCACATCCCGCAGGTGGAGTACACCACGGACGGGGAAAGCGTGCACATCGAGCTGTGTATGCCGGCCGCACAGGAGCTGAACCTGAACCCCTCGCTGCTCACCGGCTTTCTGGAAGACAAGTTCGGCCTGCCCGCCGCCAGCGCAAACATCCTGCGCAAAAAGTTTTTGACGGCGGATAAGCAGCTCTTTGCCTGAGAAACGGCCAAAAGACATACGATTGGACAAAACAGAAAATTTTTGCATTTATTTTGGTCAAAACGCTTGCATTCACGCAGGTTTTGTGATATCCTATTTAGGCGTTAGTGTCCGCTGAGACCACAGCGGGGTTAATGACAATATCATTAAACGGGCGGTCCTCTGACGGCAAAGTGCCGTGCATGAACGTCTAAAAACAAATGGAGGATTCAAAAATGGACGCACTGAAGATTATTTCTGAAGGCAGCATCAAGGCTGAGAAGCCCCAGTTCAACGTTGGCGATACCGTCCGCGTTGATGTTCGTATCAAGGAAGGCGACCGTGAGCGTATCCAGGCTTTCGAGGGCACTGTGATCGCAAAGAAGCACGGCGGCGTTGCTGAGACCTTTACCGTTCGCCGCGTTGCTTACGGTGTCGGTATCGAGCGTGTCTTCCCCATCAACAGCCCCTTCGTTGAGAAGGTCACCGTTGTCCGCAAGGGCAAGGTCCGCCGCGCAAAGCTGTTCTACCTGCGTGGTCGTACGGGCAAGGCTGCCAAGGTCAAGAGCGATATTTGATCATCCCCGATTTGAAACGGGAGAAAAGGGACAACCTTGTTGTCCCTTTTTTCTTTATCAAAATTTCGGAAAATGCGGGCTTTTGCGGCCTCTGCGCTTGCGAAGCGCCTGCAGATTGCTGTATAATCGAGTCAGTAGTGTAAAACCAGAGGGTGAGGTGTGCCAGTTATGGAACAGCAGAAGGAACAGCAGGAAAAGCCCGTGCGCGGGCAGAACCTGCTGGAATGGTATGAGGCGCTGATCTCGGCGGCACTGGTGCTGGTGCTGATCTTTTCTTTTTTCTTCCGTATCATTCAGGTGGACGGCAGCTCCATGGTGCCCACGCTGGTCAACGGCGACAAGCTCATTGTCTGGGGCGCGGGCTACGAGCCCCAGCGCGGCGATGTGGTGATCGTGGACAGCTACACGTCCTATGGCAAACCGCTGGTCAAGCGGGTCATTGCCAAGGGCGGCGACACCATCAGCATTGATTACGATGCCGGCACGGTCACGGTGAACGGCGAAGTGCTGCAGGAGGACTACATTGCAGAGCCCACCTATCTGGGCTATGACGTGGAGTTTCCATACACCGTCCCGGAGGGAACCGTGTTTGTGATGGGCGACAACCGCAACGAATCGCTGGACAGCCGCTCGTCCTATGTGGGCTGCATCGATGAACGGGATATTCTGGGCAAAGTGCTGCTGTGCTTCATGCCCTTTACAGATTTTGGGGTGGTAAAATGAACGAAATGGATACCCGGTTTGCAAACCAGTACAATATTCAGTGGTTCCCGGGCCACATGACTAAGACGCTGCGTATGATGGAGCAGGAGATCCAGCATGTGGATGCCAGCTTGGTGCTGCTGGACGCCCGCATCCCGCTTTCCAGCCTGAACCCGGAGATCGAGCGCATCACGGCCCGCAAGCCGAAGCTGTATGCGCTGAACAAGGCGGATCTGGCTGACCCGGCGGTCACCGAAGAGTGGATCAGGTATTTCCGTGCGGCGGACGCCGGCTGCGTGGCCATCAGCGCCAAACAGAAGGGCGGTGCCAACGCAGTCAAGATCGCCATCGAAAAAGAGCTGGCAGGTCTGCTGGAACGCCGTCAGAACCGCGGCATGAGCGGTGCCAAGACGCAGGTGATGCTGTGCGGCATCCCCAACGTGGGCAAGTCCACCTTCATCAACACCTTTGCAGGCTCTGCCCGCGCCAAGGCGGCGGACCGCCCCGGCGTGACTAAGGGCAAGCAGTGGGTCAGCACCGACAAGTTCGACCTGCTGGATATGCCCGGCGTGCTGTGGAAAAAGTTCGACTCCAAGACCATTGCGTCCAATCTGGCCTTCATCGGCTCCATCAAGGACGACATTCTGGATGTGGAAGAGCTGGCGATGAACCTGCTGGACGAAGTGCGCCGCAACTATCCCGATCTGGTGGCCCAGCGCTACAAGCTGGACGCCGAGACCATGGCTCTGCCGCCCTATGAGCTGATGGAAGCCATTGGCCGCAAGCGCGGCCTGCTGGTGCGCGGCGGCGAGGTGAACACCGAGCGCTGTGCTATCATGCTGGTGGACGAGTTCCGCGCCTGCAAGTGGGGCCGCATCTCTCTGGAGCGCCCGCCCCAGCGGGATGACCTGGCCGATTTTGCCGAGGAGGATGATGAATGAAGCGCCGTTCCGACGAGGAGATCTCTGCTCCGCTGTATGAGTACGACGCCGCTGTGCGTGCGCAGTACGGCTGCTTTGCGGGTGTAGACGAAGCCGGGCGCGGCCCTCTGTGCGGCCCGGTGTGCGTGGCGGCCTGCATCCTTGACCCGGAGAACCCGGTCTACGGCATCAACGACTCCAAAAAGCTCACCGAGAAAAAGCGGGAGGCCTTCTTTGACGAGATCAAAGAAAAGGCGCTGGCCTACAAAATCATCTTTGTGGGGCCGGACATCATTGATCGGGACAACATCCTCAACGCCACCATGGGCGGCATGAAGCAGGCTGTAGATGGTCTGGACATCGTGCCGAACCTTGTTCTCGTGGACGGCAACCGCACCCCCGCAGGGCTGATGATCCCGGCTCAGCCGGTGGTCAAGGGCGACGCCACCAGCGCCAGCATCGGTGCGGCGTCCATCCTTGCAAAGGTCAGCCGTGACCGCTATATGCTGGAACTGGACAAGCAGTATCCCCAGTACCAGCTGGCAAAGCACAAGGGCTACCCGACCAAGCTTCACTATGAGCTGATCGCGCAGTACGGCATCCAGCCGTTCTACCGCCGCAGTTTCCTGAAAAAGCAGGGCTACTGGCCGGAGAACGGCAGGTGAACCGCGCTGAGACGGGGCACAGGGGAGAGGCCGCTGCGGCCCGCTGGTATCAGAAACAGGGCTGCAGGCTGCTGACCCACAACTTCCGCACCCGGATGGGAGAGCTGGACGTGGTGGTGCAGGAGCCGGACGGGACCATTGTCATCTGCGAGGTGAAGACCCGCAGCTCAGACGCGGTTTCACGCCCGGCGGCTGCGGTGAATGCCGCCAAGCAGAAGCGTCTGATCCTTGCCGCACAGTATTATCTGCAGGCCACCGGGCAGAGTGATGCACCGGTGCGATTTGATGTGGCAGAAGTGTTCCCTCTTGACAGCGGGCGCTGGATGGTACATATTATAAGGGGCGCTTTTCTTGCGTAAAGCGAGGGCCCCGGTGGGAAAATGTACGGGCAGAGGGCTTCTCTGCCGCAGCAGCAGGAACGCAGATCGTGCGTTCTACGGCGAAAAAGGAGCGACAACAATGCAGTTTTTCAGTACCAGAGACCAAAACCGCAAGGTGACTTCTTCGGAAGCAATCGCACAGGGCCTGTCCAACGAAGGCGGACTGTTTGTCCCTGAAAGCTTTCCGCAGGTGGATGTGAAGGCACTGTGTGAGCTGGATTATCCGGCCATGGCAGCTGCCGTCATCAAGGAATATCTGACCGACTATTCACAGGACTTTCTGACCGAAGCCACCCGCAGGACCTACGGCGACGCCTTCGGCGGCAAGGCCGGTTATCTGGCTCCGGTGGAAGGGGATACCTATGCGCTGGAGCTGTGGCACGGCCCCACCTGTGCATTCAAGGATTATGCCCTGCAGCTGATGCCGAAGCTGCTTGTGGAAGCCAAAAAGAATCTGGGCCGCACGGAGAAGACCCTGATCCTTGTGGCAACCAGCGGCGACACCGGCAAGGCTGCGCTGGACGGCTACCACGACATCCCGGGTGTGGAGATCGCGGTGTTCTACCCCACGGGCGGCACCAGCGAGATCCAGCGTCTGCAGATGGCTACGCAGGAGGGTGCCAATGTCGCTGTCTACGCTGTGCGCGGCAACTTTGACGATGCCCAGACCGGCGTGAAGAAGGTCTTTGGCGACACTGCCATTGCAGCTGAACTGGCAAAGCGGGATATCCGCCTGTCTAGTGCAAATTCCATCAACTGGGGCCGTCTGGTGCCGCAGATCGTCTACTACTTTGCCGCCTATGCCCAGCTGCTGAGAGCTGGCAAAATTGCATTTGGCGACGAGGTAGACTTTTGCGTGCCTACCGGCAATTTCGGTGACATTCTGGCAGGCTATTATGCAAAGCGCATGGGCCTGCCTGTGGGCAAGCTGGTCTGCGCTTCCAACGAGAACAACGTGTTGACCGACTTCCTCACCACCGGCACCTACACCGCAAAGCGTGAGTTCTTCAAGACCACTTCCCCCAGCATGGACATTCTGGTGTCCTCCAATCTGGAGCGCCTGCTGTACCATGTCACCGAAAGTGACGCCGAGGTGGCGGGCCTGATGAAGAGCCTTGCCGAGACCGGCAGCTACACTGTGCGTCCGGAGACGCTGGCCGCCATTCAGGAAAACTTCTCCTGCGGCTGGAGCAGCGAGGACGAAGTGGCAGGGGAGATCCGCACCCGCTACGAAAAGGACAATTACCTGTGCGACACCCACACGGCCGTGGCGTTCCATGTGGCAGCGCAGAAAAAGCGTGAGGGCGTGCCCATGGTGGTGCTGTCCACCGCATCTCCCTTCAAGTTCCCGCGCAGCGTGCTGACCGCTCTGGGCCAGAACGCACCGGAAAATGATTTCGAAGCAATGCAGCAGCTGGAAGCAGCTACCGCGCACACCGCACCGGCAAGCCTTGCCGCGCTGCGTCAGAAGCCGGAGCGCTTCAGCACCGTGATCGATCCTTCGCAGATCGCTGAGGTGGCGCTGGGCTATCAGGAATAACGCATCCTGCTGCATTTTAGAACAGGAGTAAAAACATGGCACTTTTTGTGCTTGGCGATACCCATCTCTCTCTGGGCGCTTCCAAGCCGATGGACATCTTCCCCGGCTGGAACGATTATGTGGAGCGTCTGGAAAAAAACTGGCGGAAGCTGATCGGGCCGGAAGATACCATCGTGCTGGCGGGGGACATCAGCTGGGCCATGCGCCTGACTGACACCCGCAGGGACTTTGAATTTTTGCAGAATCTGCCCGGGCAGAAGATCATCATGAAGGGCAACCACGATTACTGGTGGTCCACGGCCAACAAGATGAATGCCTACCTCAAGGCAGAGGGCTTCGACACCCTGCACATCCTGCACAACAACTCTTACAGCGTGGAAGGCTACGCCATCTGCGGCACCCGCGGCTGGCTGTTCGATGTGGGCGAGGCCCACGACGAAAAAGTGATGAACCGTGAGATCGGTCGTCTGCGCATGAGCCTGGACGCCGCTGAGCCGGGGCTGGAAAAACTGGTGTTTCTGCACTATCCGCCGGTCTACACCGGCACCAGCGCTCCGGAGATCGTGGCGACGCTGAAGGAATACGGCATCAGGACCTGTTACTACGGTCACCTGCACGGCAACGCCATCCGCTACGCGGTGCAAGGAGACGTGGACGGCATCCGGTACAAGCTCGTCAGTGCTGATGGCCTGCGTTTCTGCCCGTACCGCATCAATTGAGCGGGCTGGGCAGGCAAAACTAATAAAAATTAACAATTTGGGCTGGCAATTGTGTCAAGAGCGTGCTATAATAGGTTTTGACGCGATTGTTGCACCCAATTGAGCGCGCGCGTCCCCGCATATTGCAAAAGCAAGTTCATCCAGGACGCAGTGCGCGGTTGCAAAGGGGCAAAAACTTCCTGCCCTGCGCAATAGAATTTTTGAGTGGAGGAAAAACAAATGAATTTCATCAAGTGTGAAAAGCTCGAGAAGAGCATGGCAGAACTGCAGTTCTCCATCGATGCAGAGGCTTTCAAGAAGGCCACTGCCGATGTTTTCAAGAAGGAAGGCAAGAAGTACGCTGTTCCCGGCTTCCGCAAGGGCAAGGCTCCCCGTGCTCTGATCGAGAAGATGTACGGCGCTGACGTCTTCACCTATGACGCCATCAACGAGCTGTTCCCCGAGGCTTTCGAGGCTGCTGCCAAGGAAGCGAATGTGGAGCCGGTCGGCCGTCCTGAGGTCACCGTTGATTCCGCAAACGAGACCGAGGGTGTCACCCTGACTGTCAAGGTTGCTGTCAAGCCCGAAGTCAAGGTTGGCAGCTACAATGGTCTGACCGCTGAGAAGACTGTCCATACTGTCTCTGACGAGACTGTTGAGGCAGAGCTGAAGCGTGTGCAGGAGCGCAACGCCCGCGAGCTGACCCGCGAGGGTGCTGCACAGAACGGCGATATCGCTGACATCGACTTCGAGGGCTTCGTCGATGGTGTTGCTTTCGAGGGCGGCAAGGCTGAGCACTACAACCTGACCCTGGGCAGCGGCAGCTTCATCCCCGGCTTCGAAGATCAGATCGTTGGCCACTCCGCTGGCGAAGAGTTCGACGTGAACGTCACCTTCCCCACCGAGTATCAGGCTGCTGAGCTGGCTGGCAAGGCTGCTGTGTTCAAGATCAAGCTGCACGAAGTGAAGTACAAGGAGCTGCCCGCTCTGGACGACGAGCTGGCTAAGGACTGCTCCGAGTATGACACTCTGGAAGAGTTCAAGGAGTCCATCCGCAAGTCCAACCAGGAGCAGCTGGACAAGCAGGATGATCTGGCTGTTGAGAACGCTCTGGTCGATCAGGTCATCGACAGCATGGAAGGCGAGATCCCCCAGGCTATGTACGAGACCCGCATGGACGAGATGGTCAACGACTTCGCATTCCGCGTGGAGCAGCAGGGCCTGCGCCTCGAGGACTACCTGAAGTATATGGGCCAGACCATGGAGCAGTTCCGTGCTTCCTTCATGGCTCAGGCCGAGAAGCAGGTCAAGATCCGTCTGGCTCTGGAGGCTGTTGCCGCTGCTGAGAACATCGAGGCTTCTGAGGACGAAGTCTCCGCTGAGATCAAGCGCATTGCTGACCAGTACAAGATGGAAGAGGACAAGGTTCGTGAGCTGGTCAACGTTGACGACCTGAAGAAGGATCTGGCAATCAACAAGGCCATCGACTTCATCAAGAGCCACGCAAACATCGTGGAGAAGGCTGCTGAAGCTGAGAAGACCGCTGACGCTGAGTAATTCATCGCCGGTCTTGATAAAGCGGGCAGAGCCCTGCACGTTTTATAACAAAGGTTGTTAAAATTGACCGATACGGCAGAACCGGCAGGGAAACCGTATCGGTCAATTTTGCAAATACTATATTCCATTTCAGGAGGCGAACTTTATGAGTTTTGTTCCTTACGTTGTCGAGCAGTCGGCGCACGGGGAGCGTTCCTACGATATTTTCTCCCGTCTGCTGAACGACCGCATCATCGTTCTGAGCGAGGATGTCAACGACACTTCCGCCAGCCTCGTGGTGGCACAGCTGCTGTATCTGGAAGGGCAGGACCCGGACAAGGATATCAGCCTGTATATCAACAGCCCCGGCGGCTCCATCAGCGCCGGCATGGCCATCCATGACACCATGCAGTATATCAAGTGCGATGTTTCCACCATCTGCATGGGCATGGCTGCATCCATGGGTGCCTTCCTGCTGGCCAGCGGCACCAAGGGCAAGCGTTTTGCTCTGCCCAACTCGGAGATCCTGATCCATCAGCCGCTGATCGGCGGTCAGGGCGGCGGCCTTTCCGGCCAGACCACGGACATCAAGATCCACGCAGAGCACATGGTGCATATCCGCGACAAGATGAACCGTATGCTCAGCCAGTACACCGGCCAGCCGCTGGACAAGATCCAGATGGACACCGAACGCGACAACTATATGACGCCCGAGGAAGCAAAGGCTTACGGCCTGATCGATGAGGTCATTGCCCATCGCTGAGCTGGCCGCTGAAACGAATTTATCCAGGATAAGGAAAAACAGTTATGGCAAATAACAACTCCGGCAGAGACAAAAATGAAAAGGATCTGGTCTGCAGCTTCTGCGGAAAGCACCAGGACGAAGTGGAGCGCATGATCATTGGCCCCGGTGTCAACATCTGCAGCGAATGCATCGGCCTGTGCCACGACCTGCTTTCCGATAAGCCGGATCAGCCCAAGAGCGCCCGCCCTGCACGGGGCGGCGCAAACCGTGCGAACATCCAGCCTGCTGCGCCGGATCTGGACATCAACATCATGACCCCGGCCGAGATCAAGGAAGGCCTGGATCAGTATGTGATCGGTCAGGATGAAGCAAAGCGTGTGCTGTCCGTCTCGGTCTATAACCATTATAAGCGAATCCTGAGCGGCCGAGGCGGCGATGTGGAGCTGCAGAAGTCCAATGTGCTGCTGCTGGGCCCTTCCGGCGTGGGCAAGACCCTGCTGGCCCAGACGCTGGCCAAGATGCTGGGCGTGCCCTTCGCCATCGCCGATGCCACCACCCTTACCGAAGCCGGTTATGTGGGCGAGGACGTGGAGAACATCCTGCTCAAGCTCATTCAGGCTGCAGACTTCGATGTACAGAAGGCACAGGTCGGCATCATCTATATCGATGAGATCGACAAGATCACCCGCAAGAGTGAGAACCCCTCCATCACCCGCGATGTGGGCGGTGAGGGTGTGCAGCAGGCCCTGCTGAAGATCCTCGAGGGCACCGTGAGCAATGTTCCGCCTCAGGGCGGCCGCAAGCACCCGCAGCAGGAGTTCATCCAGATCGACACCACCAATATCCTGTTCATCTGTGGCGGTGCGTTCGATGGTCTGGACAAGTATATCCTGCGCCGTACCGATAAGTCCGCTTTGGGCTTCGGCAGTGCACTGAAGGACAACTCCAGCGAGGCCGAAAAGGCTCTGCTGCGCAAGGTGGAGCCTCACGATCTGGTCAAGTTTGGCCTGATCCCTGAGCTGATCGGCCGTCTGCCGGTCATCACCGTGCTGGACGATCTGGACGAGGATGCACTGGTGCGCGTGCTCAAGGAGCCCCGCAACAGCCTTGTCAAGCAGTACAAGGAGTTGCTGGGCATGGACAATGTGGAACTGAGCTTCACCGATGAGGCCCTGCACGCCATTGCCCGCAAGACCATTGAGCGCAAGACCGGTGCCCGCGGCCTGCGCAGTGTGATGGAAGGCATCCTGCTGCCCATCATGTATGAGGTGCCCAGCGACGCCACAATCATCCGTGTGACCGTGGACAAGGACACTGTGGAGGGCGGCGAAGCCCATCTGGAATACGGCGCTGTGCGCAAACGCTATAAAAATCAGATGTCCCTGAGCTGACGTTTCGGCGTCCGGCAGGGAAGAAAAGCTCTGTTTCAAAAGCTTTTTGCTTTTGACAGGGCTTTTTGCTTTATTATTCTTGTTTCCGGGGCCAAAATGTACTATAATATTAAGGCATGGTTTTGTGCGGAGCACGCTCCCTGGCAGGAAGGCTCCAAAGAGCACCAGACCATCGCTATGGGTAATAGGAAGTACGATAAAGGAGTGTGTTTTCAATGGCAAATTATCTTGCAATGAATCGTGAAGAACTCACTGCTGAAAAGGCAGCACTTGAAGCGGAATACAAAAAATTTCAGGCCAAGGGCCTGAAGCTGAACATGGCCCGCGGCAAGCCCGGCCCTCACCAGATGGATCTGGCAATGGATCTGCTGAAGATGAACGACTACACCACCGATGCCGGCACGGACGCCCGCAACTACGGTGAGCTGGAAGGTCTGCAGGAAGCCCGCGTGCTGTTTGCAGATGTGTTCGGTGTGCAGCCCGGCGAGGTGTTCGTGGGCGGCAACTCCAGCCTGCAGCTGATGTACAACCTCATCAACATTGGCTATGTGTTTGGTTTTCCTGAGTCTCCGTGCCCCTGGTCTCAGGTGGAGAAGCGCAAGTTCCTCTGCCCGGTGCCCGGCTATGACCGTCACTTTGCCATCACCGAGGAGTTCGGCTTCGAGCTCATCAGTGTGCCCATGACCCCCAACGGCCCGGATATGGACATCGTGGAGAAGCTGGTGGCTGAAGACGCTGACATCAAGGGCATCTGGTGTGTGCCGCAGTATTCCAACCCTGATGGCTACACCTACAGCGACGAAACCATCGAGCGCTTCGCCAAGATGAAGACCGCTGCCCCTGATTTCAAGATCTTCTGGGATGAGGCCTATATCGTCCACCACCTGACTGATGAGATCATTGAGACCCCTGTGCTGCTGAATGAGAGCAAGAAGTACGGCAATGAAGACCGCGTGTTCATGTTCACTTCCACCAGCAAGATCACCTTCCCGGGTGCTGGTGTCTCTGCCATCGCTTGCAGCGAGAACAGCATGAAGTATATGTGCAAGCGCTTCTCGGTGATGATCATCAGCTATGACAAGATGAACCAGCTGCGTCATGTCCGCTTCCTGAAGAACAAGGAAGGCGTGCTGGCCCACATGGCAAAGCACCGCCGTCGTCTGGTGCCCTGCTTCGATGCCGTCAAGACTGCATTCAAGAACAACCTGATCCCCTGCGGCGACATCGCCCATTGGACCAACCCCAAGGGCGGCTATTTCATCAGCCTGTACGTTATGCCCGGCTGCGCAAAGCGTGTGGCCGGCCTGTGCAAGGATGCCGGCCTGACCCTGACCGGTGCAGGCTCGGCTTATCCCTACCACAAGGACCCGCAGGATTCTCACCTGCGCATTGCACCCACTTATCCCAGTCTGGACGAAGTGGAGACCGCTTCCGAGCTGCTGTGCGTCTGCGTGCGTCTGGCCGTGGTGGAAAAGCTGCTGGCAGACAAGGCTGAGTAAGCACATTTTGAGCTGAAATTTTTCTCTCCTCTGTGCGGCTTTTTTGGCCGTCAGGGGAGTTTTGTCGCAAGAGAGCCGGCATGACGGCCGCCTTGCGGAGAAAGGAACCGCCGCCTGCAGCCTGCAGAAAAGAGCGGTTCACAACAGAAAACGGGCTGCGGCTGCACGGTCGCTGCTTTTGGAGGTTTCCTGATTTTATGAAAACAAAAGGCAAAGCATGGCATCTGGTCGTCACTGTGCTGCTGATTCTGGCGTTTGTGTACACTGCATTCTTCGGTGTATATGCAAAGTACGGCGACACGACCACGACCTACATTAAAGGTGCGCAGGATATCCGCTTCGGTGTGGACATCAAAGGCGGCGTGAATGTCACCTTCGTCCCGTCGGATGGCTACGATGCCACCGAAGAACAGCTGGAAGCGGCGCAGCTTGTCATCGAGAACCGTCTCGTGGCGCTGAACGTCACCGATTATGAGCTGTATGTGGACAACAATTCCGACAGCCTGATCCTTGAGTTTCCGTGGCAGTCCGGCGAGACGGATTTCGACCCGGAAGCTGCCATTGAAGAGATCGGCACCACCGCGTATCTGACTTTCCGCGAGGGCAGCAGTGCAGACGGTGACCTGATCATGGACGGTTCCATGATCGAGAGCGCTGCAGCGCAGTATGGCCCCGTCAGCAACGGCGGCGCTTCGGAATACTTCGTATCTCTGAAATTTACGGATGATGGTGCCAAGGCATTCGGTGACGCCACCACAAAGCTGGCTGCATCCAATGGCACCATCAGCATCTGGCTGGACGATGAAAACGTCAGCACCGCCACGGTCAACACTGCGATCACCGACGGCTCTGCCATCATCACCAGCTCTGCTTCCAATCCCTTCACGCAGGAGCAGGTCGTTAAAATGGCCCGCCAGATCAACTCCGGCGCACTGCCCTTCGCGCTGACCGTGGACAGCTACTCCACCGTGAGCCCCAGCCTGGGCGAGAACAGCCTGAGCGCCATGGTGCTGGCCGGTCTGATCGCTTTTGCGCTGATTGTGGTGTTCATGACTCTGCTGTACCGTTTGCCGGGCTTTCTGGCCTGCATCGCGCTGGCCGGTCAGGTGGCGGCAACGCTGGCTTTTGTTTCCGGCTATTTCCCGGTGTTTGAAAGCTTCACTTTGACCCTGCCCGGCATCGCCGGCATCATCCTGGCCATCGGCATGGGTGTTGACGCCAATGTCATCACCGCTGAGCGCATCAAGGAAGAACTGAAAAATGGCAAGTCTCTGGATGGCGCGCTGAAGAGCGGCTTTGCCCGCGGCCTGACCCCCATCATTGACGGCAATGTGACCATTGTCATTGTGGCTATCGTGCTGATGGGCGCGTTCGGCCCCTCGGACGGTTTCTTCGCTAAGGCTCTGCATTTTGTGTTCTTCGCGTTCGGCCCGTCTACCGCAGGCACCATTTATGCATTCGGCTATACGCTGCTCACCGGCGTGCTGCTGAACTTCGTGTTTGGTGTGTTCGCCACCCGCGTGATGATCCGCGGCGCGGCTTCCATCAAGGCTCTGCGCAGCCCCTGGCTCTATGGCGCAGATAAGCCCGGCACGGAAAAGGCTGAGAAAAAGCCCATTGATTTCGTGGGCCTGCGCAAGCGTTTCCTGACCATTTCTGCCTGCCTGATGGCGGCCATCGTG
This sequence comes from Oxalobacter sp., assembly GCA_963615785.1. Taxonomy (GTDB): domain Bacteria; phylum Bacillota; class Clostridia; order Oscillospirales; family Ruminococcaceae; genus Faecalibacterium. The sequence goes on from CAVEID010000010.1 coordinate 56,352, forward strand.
CTGTGTGCTGTGGTGTTCGGCGTCCACCTGGACACCGAGTTTACCGGCGGCGCCATGATCACCCTGAGCTATGAGGGCAGCTTTACTGTCTCCGATGTGCAGAAGACTGCTTCTTCTGCGCTGGAAAACACCGGCCTGACCCTGCAGACCGGCGAAAATGTTGCCACGGGTGACCAGACCTTGAAGATTTCCATGCCCGGCACTGAGACTGTGACCACCGATCAGGTACAGACTTTGCTGGACAGCCTGAATGAAAGCTACCCGGACAACAACTTTGAGCAGCTGTCTCTGAGCAATGTCAGCGCTGCCATGGGCACTAAGTTCCTGCAGAAGAGTCTGGTGGCTGTGGTGTTTGCGCTGGTGCTGATCCTGCTGTATATTGCCCTGCGTTTCAAGAACATCGGCGGCCTCACCGGCGGCATGATGGCGGTTCTGGCTCTGGTGAACGACCTGATGGTGGTGTTCGGCACCTTCGTGCTGCTGCGCACTCCGCTGGACGGCAACTTCATCGCTGCCATGCTGACCATCCTCGGCTACTCCATCAACGACACCGTTGTGGTTTACGACCGTATCCGCGAGAACCGTGTGCTGATGGGCAAAAAGACCGGATTTGAAGAACTGGTGAATCACTCGGTCAACCAGTCTGCACGCCGCACCCTCATCACCACCATTACCACTGTGATGGCTCTGGGCGTGATGTGCATCATTGCGAAGCTCTATGGCTTGGACAGCATCTTTACCTTTGCATTCCCGCTGATGATGGGCATGATCAGCGGCGTGTACACTTCGCTGTGTGTGTCCACCTCTGCATGGGTGCTGTGGAGTGAGCGCAAACCCAAGGCCAAGAAAAACTAAATTTGAAACAGAAGAAAGGCGCGGGCACCGGAAAACAGGTGGTTCGGCCTTTCGTTCTCCGGCTGAGCCGGTAGATTCAGGAGGATCTGACCATGAAGTGTCCCTATTGCGGCGCAGAGGAATCGAAAGTGATCGATTCCCGGCCCACCGAAGATAATGAGCGCATCCGCCGCCGTCGTGAGTGTCTGAGCTGCCATATGCGGTTCACGACCTACGAGGTGGTGGAGACCGTCCCGCTCGTGGTCATCAAAAAAGACAGCTCCCGGGAACCGTTTGACCGGCAGAAGCTGCTCAACGCCATGGTGCGGGCCTGTGCTAAGCGCCCGGTGAGCTATGAATCGCTGGAACGTGCAGTCAGCAGCATTGAGCAGACCCTGCTCAGCTCCTACGACCGTGAGATCCCCAGTGTGCGCATCGGAGAGCTGACCATGCAGGAACTGAAGAAGATCGACGAAGTGGCCTATGTCCGCTTTGCTTCTGTTTATCGACAGTTTGCCGACGTGGAAAGCTTCTTCAACGAGCTGCAGAAACTGATGGGCGACCGCAGAGAAGAAACAAAATAATGTTCAGAAGGCCCCGGCTCTGTCCAGAAGGACATGAACCGGGGCCTTTTTATACCAGGCGGCGGGACAGCCACTCCAGCGTTTCCACCTGCACTTGTGCCCGGCGCAGTTCGCCAAGGGCTTCTTCCGGGGCGTTCATTTCCAGATGCCCGTCCGCGGCGCGGAGGGCGGCTTCCAACTCGGTGAAATCCGCTGTGCGCAGCAGGTGGTTCATCTTTGTGCGCATCCGGTCGCACAGGTCGGCTCCTTCCGCGAGGGCCTGCCGGGCGGATGGGAGATCCGCGCTGCGGATGCCTTCCACGGCAGTGTCAAGATCCTCCGAGATGGTGTCCGCAAATTTCTGCACCTGAAAACTGCTGTAAAACGCCACACAAAGCAGTGCAGCAACAATGAAAATGCAGGCATAGATCCGCTTCATAGGTTCACCTCACTGAGCGCTGCCGGGATGGCGGCGCTCTTTTTTCAGCAGAAAATAGTCTTCTGTCTCGTTGCCGATGAGCAGCAGGATCTCTTCCGGCAGCAGGGTGTTGGCCTGCGCAGTGCGTTCCAGCCAGGCACGGTCTTTGCCGCACCAGTGCAGATTGTCTTCCAGCACCTGACCATCCAGCACAAAGGGAATCGTGGCGTTGATGTGGTCCACCTTGACCTGCAGGTCCGCCAGCCGGGCAGGCTCCTTTTCCGGGCGCAGTGCTGCCGAGAGGGTGCCGTTGGTTTCAATGACAGCGTAGGAAACTTCCCGCGGGTCGAAGATGTTTTTCCCGCGCAGGGCTTCCATCAGGTCGGCGGTGGTCAGCCGGAGCATCCGCAGGGCGTTTTGATCGATCTGCCCGTCCAGAATGACTGTTTTGGGTCTGCCGGACAGAAAATTGAAAAACTTCTGGCTGCGGAAGCTCAGCACGGAACCCAGAAGTTCCAGTGCTGCAATGAGGAACAGGGGGATCAGACTGGAGGTGATGGGCACCTCTTCCGACTCAATGGAAATGGACGCCAGGTTGGAGATGAGAATGGTGGAAACGAGCTCTTCCGGCTGCAGTTCGCCAAGCTGACGTTTGCCCATCAGGCGCATGGCAAACAGCACACAGAGATAAATGATGATGGTGCGGCAGATCAGCAGCTTCATGAAGTCCCTCCTGTGGGTGCTGGAATGGAGTGCGGCCAAGCCGGGCATACTGCTGTGCAAAGGGGTGGCAGCACATGAAGAAATTATCACAGAATCTGAAAGAAAACGTGGCGGCGCTCGACGAAATGTTTGGAGCATCTGCTGACTATTATGCCAAGGAAATCACAATTTATCATTGCAGAGGCTGCATCGTTCTGTTTGACGGCATGGCAAGCCTGGATTCGCTCTGGGAGCTTTTATTGGATGCCGCCGGTCGTCAGGCCCCGCCGCTGGCAGAAGAGGGAACGGCGCTTACAGGGCAGGAGGCCTTTGAACTGATACTGCACGGTTCCGTTTTCCCTGCCGAAAGCGGCCCTGTCGAAGATATATCCGACCTTATCAAACGGCTGACGGCCGGGATGGCTGTGCTGCTTCTGGATGGCTGTGAAAAAGGCATTGCTTTTTCGGTGCAGGAGCTGAAATTCCGCTCTGTGGAGGAGCCCTCCGGAGAGGGAAACCTGCGGGGTTCCCGGGAAGGCTTTGCCGATCTCCTGCGGGTGAACCTGAGCCTGCTGCGGCGGCTGATCCGCACAGGCATGCTTGTGCAGGAGGTGCAGCAGGCAGACACAGCCGCAAAGACGGAATATGCAGTCTGCTACTGCAGAGACAAAGCGGACCCGGCCATGGTGCGCCGTGTCAAAAAGACACTGGCTGCTGCAAAGCCGGAACTGCTGCTGGATTCCAGTTACTTTGTGCCATGGCTTTTGCCGGGCAAAATGCGCCTTTTCACACCGGTGAGCTACACCGAACGCCCCGCTGTCGCCGCCGCAAAGCTCAGCGAAGGGAAAATTGTGGTGCTCGTCAACGGCAGTCCCTCCGCGATGGTGCTACCGGCATTGTTTTGCGAAAATTTTGAATGTCTGGACGATTATGCCTCCACGGCGGTGTTTTCATCATTTCTGCGGGTGCTCAAATATGTTTCGTTTTATCTGACGGTCTTTCTGCCAGGGGTCTTTGTATGCGTGGCGGTCTACCTGCCGGAGCTTTTCCCGCCGCAGCTGCTGTATAAGATCGAGGCAGCAGAAAAAGCGACGCCGCTGCCGTTGTTTGCGGAAATGCTGCTGGTGATGCTCATTCTGGAAGTCGTCCGGGAAGCCGGCCTGCGGATGCCGCAGTCGCTGGGGCATTCGGTGAGCCTGGTGTCGGCCCTCATCATTGGCGATGCCGCCATTGCCACCGGCCTGATGAGCACCCCGGTGATCTTTGTGGCCAGCATCACAGCCATTGCGGTATTCGTCACGCCGCCGCTTTACGAGCCTGCGACACTGCTCCGGCTGGGTACGGTGCTGGCGGCAGGCCTTGCCGGGCCGGTGGGGCTGGTGGGGGCCTTTTTCGTCTTCCTTTTGGGGCTGTCCGGCACGGAGATGATGGGCGTGCCCTATCTTGCAGCCTGCCCGTTTCCGCAGCAGCCACTTTCGGAAGACGGCGTCATCCGGCGCAACTACCGCCGTCTGTCAAAGGACGGATTCAACATCTGGCAGAAACGGAGGACAGGCCGATGAAACAGAAAACAGGGGTTTCCATTTCGGCGCTGATGCTGAGTGTTCTGACAATGGCGCTGGCCAGCGGGGGAGAAAGAGCAGGTACGGCACGGGCGGCAGTCCTTTTTGGAGCACTGCAGGCCCTTCTTCTGATGCTGCTGGCTGTGCTTGCAGGCGGCTTCTGGCAGCAGAAAAATGCCCCGAGACGGACGGCGGCACTGGCCTTGTCGCTGTGGTTCCTGGCGGAGCTGGTGCAGACATTTGCACAGGCACATTGGGTCGCAAGGCAGGAGTTCCACTCCATGGCGTTGGTTGGCATTCTTCCGCTGCTGCTTTGGGCAGGCTGGGTGATCCCGCCTGACGGCTGGAATGCCCCGGCCCGGGTGCTGTGGTGGTTCATTTTTCTGGGCGGAGCGGTGTGTCTGCTTGGACTTGCCGGGCAGATGAGCTGGGCACGACTGCTTTTGGATGAGAATGCGCAAAAGCCGACGGCACTGCTGTGCGCCGAATACTTTGCCTGGCCGCTGCTGTGCCCGCAGGCTTCTCCGCGCCGTGCAGCCTGTCTGCCGTGGGCAGCTTATGTGGTGCAGGCCGGTGCGGCGCTGGGAATGCAGCTGGTGTTTGGCACTGGCAGATACCCTGCACTGGAGCTCCTCCGTGCGTGGGGCGTGGGCGCATTTTCCCGCATGGATGCGCTGCTGCTTCTGATCTGGCTGGCCTGTGCGATCTATCGTGTGAGCTTTCTGTGCGGGGCCCTGCGCGTCTGCCTGAAGGCTGTGCTCGGCAGCGGAAAGGAGCTGGCAAAATGAATCGACACGCACATTGGAAGCCGCTGACGCTGGCTCTTCTGGCTGGGTGGTGCCTGCTGTTCCTGCGCTGTGAGACCACAGATAAGAGCATGGTGCGGGTGCTGTATCTTGCGCGGGCGGGGCAGGAGGTCACGGCGGCCCTCTGGTATCAGGCCCCGGAAGCATCTGCAGATGCTTCCGAAGCTTCAGCTGCACTGCAGATGGCTTACTCAGAAGCAGACACACTGCAGGAAGCGCTTTTTTCCGTGCAGGCAAAGCTGCCGCAGTCTGCGGATTACCGCCTGTGTGATTACCTGCTGATCCCGCGGGGGACGGACGAAGCGCTTCTCACAGAGTACGAACAGCTGGTGCTGGAACGGCAGTGCGGGCGCACAGCGGCCCGGGTCGCCTGCGCAGAGCTCGACCCGGCGGTTTTGGAAAAGTTGGAAGGACCGGAGGAAAAACTCTCGGACAAACTGCTGCAGAAACTTGAGCTGACGTCGGCCCGGATGCCGCGGCTCTATCAGCACGGAGAAGAGATGCTTCTTCCGCAGCTGGAAATCGGGGAAAATGGGCCGGAATTTTCGGGGAGCAGTGTTTTTCGGACAACGGAAAAAGAGCAGGAACCGGACGCTGAAACAGCAGAAATGATATTGCTTTTGAAAGGCACTCCCGGGGTGCGGACTTTCTGGCTGGACGGCAGCCCCGTCCGCATCCGCCGATGCAGTGTGTCCGTGACACTGCAGAGAGCGGAAGTGCGGCTGAGGCTGGATTGTCAGGTCGCTTCCGGGGAACCGGAGCCATCGGCCCGCCAGAAGCAGCAGCTTTCCGAGCTCAGCTGCCGGGTCGTCAAAGCATTTTGGGAACAGGGAACAGACCTGCTCTGCCTGCAGCAGCGCAGTGCTCTGCAGAATGGAATGAGCCGGCAAATGACACCAACAAAAAACGCCTGCCCGGAACTCCGGACAGACGTGCGGTTTCTGCAGTTCTGAATCAATCTGCGGTGGGGAAGGTGACTGTGATGGTGGTGCCCACGTCCACCTGGCTTTCCAGCTTGATGCGGGCGTTGTGGATGCGGGCAATGTGCTTGACAATGGCAAGGCCAAGTCCGGTGCCGCCGGTAGCTTTGCTGCGGCTCTTGTCCACGCGGTAAAACCGTTCAAACACACTGGACTGTGCTTCCTTCGGGATGCCGATGCCGTTGTCTGCCACAGTCAGGGTGCAGTGGCCGTCGCGGCTGCAGGCAGTGGTGATCTGAACCTTTCCGCCGGGGCGGTTGTAACGGATGGCGTTGTCGCACAGGTTCTGGCACAGTTCATCCAGCAGGCTGCGGCTGCCGCGCACAAGGGCGCTTTCGCCCAGATAGGTCAGGGAAATGTAGGCCCGGCGTGCGTTCAGCTTCTGCCGCTCCACACACTCACGGGCGACGTCCAGCAGATCGACCACTTCCATAGTGGGTTCTGCTCCGGTCTCGCTCACATTGTCGAGGTTGGACAGCTGCAGGATATCGTTGACCAGCTGGATCATCCGGCTGGCCTCTACATGGATCTTCTGGGCAAAGCCCTGCACATCCGCAGGCTTTGCGATGCCGGTCTCGATCAGCTCGGCATAACCGGAAATGCTGGTCAGCGGCGTTTTGAGCTCATGGCTGACATTGGCCGTGAACTCCTGCCGCATTTTTTCGTTGTTCTCCCGCAGGATGCGGTCGGAGTGGATGCTCTCCGCAAAGGGGATGAGTTCTTTGTAAGGAACATTTTCCTGAATATGATCCAGATCTTCGGTCATGCGCAGCACCGGCTGAACCAAAGCCTTGGTGAGCATGGTGGCCAGAACCGCTGCCGCCAGCATCAGGGCAACGCAGCTCAGCACGATGGCCGGAATGGAAGAATCGTAGATAGACCAGATGGTTTCAGCATCCTGCGCCACGCGCAGGACATTGCCATTGGAAAGATGGACTGCGTAATAATAGGTCTCGTAGCCCATGGTCTGGGAGTCACGGATATCCCGCCCCACGCCGGAAGTCAGCGCCTGCCGGATCTCCGGGCGGGAGAGGTGGTTCTCCATGGGCTGGTCAGTGGCGGATTCGAAAAGGACATCGCCGTCCTGCGAGATCAGGGTGATGCGAAGATCATCGGTGACGAAAGCGGAGAGCATATCCGGCTGATCCGCCAGATCGTATCCGGCGCTCACGAGCTCGGCTTCCTGCTCAAGGCCCGTCCAGGCCTGCGCCGTAAAGGCTTTGTGAAAAACGAAGATGCACAGTGCAGCTGTGAACAGCAGGCCGAGAAACCCCATGAGGAACAGGCGGTAGCTGATTTTTTCTTCCATGCTGCGCGGTTTCATTCTTCGACGCCCTCCTCTTCATCGGTCAGCTTGTAGCCGACTTTGCGAACGGTGCAGATGTACTTTCCGGCGTCGCCCAGCTTCTTGCGCAGGGTGCGGATGTGCATGTCCACCGTGCGGCTCTCCACCGAGATGTCGGTGCCCCACACCACCTGCAGGATCGTTTCACGGGTCACCACAAGATTGGTGTTTTCCAGCAGCAGACGCAGCAGGCTGTATTCTTTGTAGGTCAGTTCCACGGGGGAGTTGTTTACGGTTACGCTGTGGCGTGCGTTGTCCAGCAGGATCTCGCGGAAGCTGAGCACATTGGGGCGGGCTTCCGGGGCAGAACGGCGCAGGGCAGCCCGCACGCGGCTGAGAAATTCCATGATGCCGAAAGGCTTTGTGATATAATCATCCGCGCCGCAGTCCAACCCGCGCACGGTGTCCATCTCACTGGATTTTGCTGTGACCATGATGATGGGCAGCCGCCGCAGGGAAGGCGTGTTGCGCAGTTTTTTCAGGATGGAAAAGCCGTCTTCGCCGGGGAGCATCACGTCCAGAATGACAAGCTCCGGCTCAGCGGTGCGCATGGCCTGCCAGAAGGGCTCGGAGCTTTCAAAGCTGGACACTTCGTAGCCGCTGGACTGAAGGGCGTACTGTTCCAGTTCCCGGATGGCAGCGTCGTCTTCAACGATATAGATCATGTTTGGTTTCCTCCACAGCTTGATTTTCGGGGAAGAGATAGCGTTCACGGTAGCGTTCAAGGCGGCGGTGGAATTCCTCGCTCTCCTTGGTGTCGTTGCCGTGGCGAAGATCATTCAGATATGCGTGGGTGTCAAAGCTGTCCTGTGCCACCTCGATCTGAGCCACAGCCACATTGCTGCAGTGGTCGCACACGCGCTCATAGTTGGTCAGCAGATCGTCCAGCACAAAGCCGTACTCAATGGAGCAGCTACCAGCCTGCAGGCGGGCGATGTGGTGAGCCTTGATGGCACGCACCAGCTCGTTGACCACGGCCTCCAGCGGTTCGACCTTTCCGGCCAGGTGCAGATCATCCTTGCGGAAAGCGTCGGTGGTGCGGTTCAGGATGTCCTGCACCGCATCTTCCAGCACCTGCAGCTCATCGCGTGCATCCTGCGAGAACTGGATGTCCTTGGTGTGCATCTCTTCAGCAGATTCCAGCAGATTGACCGAGTGGTCGCTGATGCGCTCAAAGTCGCTTATGGTGTGCAGCAGGGTGTTCACGCTCTGGCTGTCGGCGTGGTTCAGCTCGCGGCCGGACAGCTTGACCAGATAAGTGCCGAGGGCATCTTCATAGCGGTCGACCTTGCTTTCCTCTTCACGGACTTTCTGTGCGAGGGCATCGTCCCACTGGTGGGTCAGGCTCATGGCCTGCATGACGCCCTTGCGGGCCAGCTCGGCCATGTCGGCAGTGGCAGAACGGGCACGCTCCACAGCCACGGCAGGGGTGTTCAGCAGGCGCTCATCCAGCAGAGCAAAGCTTTCCTTCTCCGGGGAATCGGGGATGGTGAGAATGGCGAGCCTTTCCAAAACATTGGCGAAAGGCAGCAGGATAAGAGTTGCAATGATATTGAATGCCGAGTGCACCACAGCGATGCCCCAGGCCTCAATGGTGGTGTTCACAAATTCAAAGTGGCAGACGGCGTTCAGGCCGTAGAAGCCCACAAGGAAGATGGACACGCCGATGATGTTGAAGTAGAGATGCACCATAGCGGCGCGGCGGGCGTTCTTGTTGGCACCCACAGAGGAGATCAGTGCGGTGACGCAGGTGCCGATGTTCTGGCCCATAATGATGGGGATAGCGCTGCCGTAGGTGATGACGCCGGTGGCGCTCAAAGCCTGCAGGATGCCGACACTGGCGCTGGAACTCTGGATGATGCCGGTGACCAGGGCACCCACCAGCACACCGAGAATGGGATTGGAGAAGCGGGTGAACAGGCTGGTGAACCACGCCTCGTTCTGCAGGGGCAGAACGGCGTTGGACATGGTGGTCATGCCGGTCATCAGCACGGCAAAGCCGATCAGGATGGTGCCGATGCCCTGCTTCTTCTCACTCTTACACATATACAGCAAAATGCCGATAAATGCAAGCAGAGGACTGAAAGAAGTGGGTTTGAGCATTTTAATAATGAAGCTGTCGCCCTGCAGGCCGGACAGGCTCAGGATCCAGCTGGTGACCGTGGTGCCCACGTTGCTGCCCATGATGATGCCGATGGCCTGATGCAGCTCCATGATGCCGCTGTTGACAAAGCCGACCACCATGACCGTGGTGGCGCTGGAGCTCTGGATCACAGCGGTAACGACCAGACCCAGGAAAAAGCCCTTGATGGGGTTGTCCGTCAGCTTGCTGAGGATCTTCTGCAGCTGGCCGCCGGCCTGTTTTTCCAGGGCTTTGCCCATGATATCCATGCCGAACAGGAACAGGGCCAGACCGCCCAGCAGGGAAAAGACATTGAAGATTGTCATAAACGTTTCCTCACTTTGATTTGACGTGTTTTTTCGTGTGTTTCTCCTGATTCAAAGTGTATCAGTGCAATGTAAAATCCAAAATCGAGGGAATGTAAAATCCATGTAAAAGTAAGAAAAATGTAAAAAATTGTGCTATGAATGCGATGCTGCGCCGGTTTCTTCCCGCCGGGAGAAAAAGGGCAGGCGCTGTATTGTTTTTTGAGAAGGGTTCTATTATAATAAAGAAAGGAATTGCTGCGGCCCGGCACAACTGCGGGCCAGCACGGCAAACGGGAGCACAGGAGGAAACGAGGATGGGCACATTCAATGTCTCGCTCAAGACGCTGATCGACCGGGTCAGCATGGAAGTTGTCTATACGCCAAAGGAACTGGATCAGATCTGTGTGGAGATCGCAGAGGTCAACCGTCCGGGCCTGTTCCTGGCGGGATACTATGACTATTTTGATAAGCTGCGCCTGCAGATCATGGGCCTGGCGGAGATGAACTTCCTGTCCGGCCTTTCGCCGGAAAAGCGTTATGAAGCGCTGGATCAGCTGTTCCGTCAGCAGCCGCCGGCTGTCATCGTCTGCCGCAGCGAGGAGCTGACCCCCTTCCCGGAAATGCAGGAACTGGCGCAGAAGCATGGCGTAGCCCTGCTGCGTTCCAACGAGACCACCTGCACGCTGATGGGCAGCCTGATCAGCGTGCTGAATCTGGAACTGGCTCCCCGCATCACCCGCCACGGCGTGCTGGTGGAAGTGTACGGCGAGGGCATCCTGATCCTTGGCGACAGCGGCATCGGCAAGAGCGAACTGGCCATCGAGCTGGTCAAGCGCGGCCATCGTCTTGTTGCGGACGACGCTGTGGAGCTGCGCAAGGTCTCCAACCGCCAGATCATGGGCACGGCACCGGAAAACATCCGTCACTTCATTGAGCTGCGCGGCATTGGCATCGTCAATGTGGCCCGCGTGTTTGGTGTGGGTGCAGTCAAGGTGAGCGAGAGTCTGGATCTTGTTGTCCAGCTGGAAGCCTGGGACCCCACCAAGAACTACCAGCGCACCGGTCTGGAAAGCGAGTATTACGACATTCTGGGTGTCAGCATCCCCAGCACCAGCATCCCGGTGTCTCCGGGACGCAACCTGGCCGTGGTGCTGGAAACTGCAGCCATCAACAACCGCCAGAAGAAGATGGGCTACAATGCAGCGCGTGAGCTGCTGATCCGTCTGGGTCTCGATGACAAAATGGATTGATTTAGGAGTTAACCAATATGGAACGATTCAAGCAGAAGCTGACGGAAGCGGGCATTTCTTTCAAGGAAAACGAGCCGCTTTCGACACACTGCACTTTTAAGATCGGCGGCCCGGCGGAGCTGTTCGTGCAGCCGGAAAGCGAAGAACAGCTTTGCGCTGCTGTGAAGCTGTGCAAGGCAGAAAGTGTCCGGTACTATCTGCTGGGCAACGGCAGCAACATCCTGTTTGCGGATGAGGGCTTTTCCGGTGCAGTTATCGATGTGTCGGCGCTCCGTGCAGGTGTGGAAGTCAGCGGCGGAACGATCACCGCGGGGGCCGGCGTCCGGCTGTCGGCACTGTGCAAAGAGGCACTGGAACACAGCCTGACCGGTCTGGAATTTGCATACGGAATCCCCGGCACAGTGGGCGGTGCAGTCTACATGAATGCGGGCGCTTACGGCGGAGAGATGAAGGATGTCCTCACCACGGTGCGGTATCTGACCGCAGCAGGGGAGATCGTGGAGGCTCCTGCCGCAGAGCTGGATCTCGGCTACCGTCACAGTGTGTTTGAAGAAAACGGCGGCTGCATCCTCTCGGCTCAGTTTGAGCTGCAGCAGGGAAACGCCGCAGACATCCGCGCAAAGATGGACGAGCTGATGGCGAAGCGTGTGGACAAGCAGCCGCTGGACAAACCCAGCGCCGGCAGCACCTTCAAGCGCCCTGTGGGAGCTTTTGCGGCTGCGTTGATCGACCAGTGCGGCCTGCGGGGCTATCGTCACGGAGGTGCAGCTGTCAGTGATAAGCACTGCGGCTTTGTGGTCAACCTGGGCGGCGCGACCTGTGCGGACGTGCTGGCCCTGTGCGGCGAGGTGCGCGCAGTGGTGAAAGAGAAAACGGGCTATGATCTTGAAAAAGAGATCCGTGTGGTGAAGTGAAAGAGAGAGCGGGGATTTGAACCATGGAACTGTTGATCGTCAGCGGGCTGTCCGGCGCAGGCAAGTCGGTGGCCATGAATGCGCTGGAGGATATCGGCTTTTTCTGCATTGACAATGTCCCGGCGGGCCTTTTGCCCAGCATCACGGCCTTTTCGGAAGCGGGCGATAACCAGCTGGAGCGGGTGGCTCTGTCCATGGATGTGCGCGGCTGCCGGACGAAGGAACAGGTCGAGAAGGCGCTGCAGGAGCTGGATCAGCAGAAAACGCCTTACAAGATCCTGTTCCTGGATGCACCGGACGATGTGCTGATGCGCCGCTACAGTGAGACCCGCCGCCGCCACCCCATCAGCATTTCGGAAGGCATTTCCACCCGGGAAGCTTTTGGAAAGGAACGCCAGATCCTTGAGCCGCTGCGGGAACGTGCAGATTACACGATCAACACGGCTCTGCTCTCCACGGCTCAGAACAAAGAACGAATCTGCGACCTTTTTGAAAAGAACGGCGGGGCAAAGGGGGCCATGCGGCTGAACGTGATGTCCTTCGGCTTCAAGTTTGGCATCCCGCAGGAAGCGGATCTGGTGCTGGATGTGCGCTGCCTGCCAAACCCTTTCTATGTGCCGGAGCTCAAGCACAAGACCGGCCTTGACCAGGAAGTGGTGGACTTTGTCATGAGCCACCCGGAAGCGCAGGAGCTGCTCAAACGCTATGAGAACTTCCTGCAATATGCGCTGCCGCTGTATGTCAAAGAAGGAAAGAGCCAGCTCACCATTGCGGTGGGCTGCACCGGAGGGAAACACCGCTCCATCACCTTTGCACGGAAGATCGCAGAATACTGCGAATCGCTGGGCTATAAGCCGGGTGTGCAGCACCGTGATGCGAAGCGCTGACAGAATCGAGGAACAATGAGTAGTTTTGCATCCCGTGCAAGGGAGGAGATCGCAGGGCGCAGCCTGCAGAAAGACTGCTGCGTCCGCGCAGCGGCTTATGGCATCGCCTGTTTTGCCAAATATTTTGACGCCCGCGGCCTTGTGCTGCAGACCGAGCAGCAGTGCACCGTTCAGGCAGCGCAGCAGCTGTTTGCGCGCTGCGGTGTGCAGGGCGAGATCATCGAGAAGCAGCGCCCCAGCGGTATCCTGTATGAATTCAACATCCGTGTGCCGGAGCAGGTGGCGCGGATGCATGAGCTGTTCGGAACCACCGGCAGCGAAACAAGCCTGCAGATCGACCCCCGCATGATCCGCTGTCAGACCTGCGTCAGTGCATACATTGGCGCAGCTTTTTTGTGCAGCGGCACGGTCATTGACCCGCAGAAGGAGTATAATCTGGAGTTCCTCACCTCCCGCACCAATCTGGCCCGGGACTTTGAAGCGCTTCTGGCAGAACACGAGTTTGCACCCCACCGCACCCGCCGCAACGGCGTGAACCTGATCTACGTCAAGACAAGTGCCAACGTGGAGCGGCTGCTCAGCTTTATGGGCGCATCCGACGCGGCGGAACAGATCCGCACCCAGAAAGCATTCAAGCAGGTGCGCAACCAGACCAACCGTCAGACCAACTGCGACACGGCCAACCTTGGCAAGACTGCACGGGCCAATGCCCAGACCTTGAAAGCTATCCGTTTTCTGGATGAGCATGATGCCATTGCGACGCTGCCGGATGCGCTGAAAGATGCTGCGGCCAAGCGGATGCAGTATCCGGACTTGTCACTGACGGCGCTGTGCGGCTGCTTTGATCCCCCCATGAGCAAGTCCGGACTTTCTCACCGGATGAAAAAACTGGAAGCGCTGGCGGAAAATCTGCGGCAGAATCTGGAACAGGAGGCAAAAAGTGAGTGAGATCAGTGAGGGCAACCGTCTCGGACGGGATTTTGTCCATCTGCATATCCATACGGAATACAGCCTGCTGGATGGTGCCTGCCGCGTCGATCAGCTGATGGACCGCGTCAAGGAGTGCGGCCAGACGGCCATTGCCTGCACCGACCACGGTGTCATGTACGGCTGCGTACAGTTCTATAAGGCAGCAAAGAAAGCGGGCATCAAGCCGATCATCGGCTGTGAGGTCTATGTGGCCACCCGCACCCGCTTTGACAAAGTCAACAAGATCGACGGCAACAACCATCTGATCCTGCTGTGCAAGAACGAGACCGGCTACAAAAACCTCATCAAAATGGTGTCGGCGGCGTTCGTGGAGGGCTTTTATTCCAAGCCCCGCATTGACAAGCAGCTGCTGGAACAGTACCATGAGGGCCTGATCTGCCTGTCCGCCTGTCTGGCCGGTGAGATCCCGCAGGCAATTCTTGCGGGTGACTATGAGCGTGCAAAGACGAGCGCTTTGTGGTACCGTGACCTTTTTGGCGAGGGAAACTATTATATTGAGCTTCAGGATCACGGCCTGGAGGAGGACAACATTGTTCTGCCTCAGCTCATCAAGCTCTCCCGCGAGACCGGCATCCCCATGGCGGCCACCAACGACTCCCATTATCTGCGCAAGGAAGATGCCAAGATGCAGGGCATTCTGCTCTGCATCCAGACCGGCAAGACCATTCAGGATGCAGACCGCATGGAGTTCCAGACGGACGAGTTCTATGTCAAGACCACGGATGAAATGTATGACCTGTTCTCCATGGTGCCGGAGGCCTGCGAAAATACGGCAAAAATTGCTGAACAGTGCAACTTTGACTTTGATTTTGGACACACCAAAATTCCATATTATAAAGCCCCGGACGGCATGGATAATCAGGAGTTTTTCGAAAAGCTCTGCTGGGACGGTCTGGTGCGCCGCTATGGCACCGATGTGCCGCAGGCCAACAAAGACCGCCTGACCTACGAGATCGGCGTGGTCAAAAAGATGGGCTACACCAACTACTATCTCATCGTCTGGGATTATGTCAACTACGCCAAGAGCCAGGGCATCCCGGTGGGCCCGGGCCGTGGTTCCGGTGCGGGCAGCATCGCTGCCTACTGTGTCGGCATCACCGATATCGATCCCATCCGCTACAATCTGATCTTCGAGCGCTTCCTGAACCCGGAACGCGTCAGTATGCCCGATTTTGATGTGGACTTCTGCTACGAGCGCCGACAGGAAGTCATCGATTACGTCAACCGCAAGTACGGTGCTGACCATGTGGCGCAGATCGTCACCTTCGGCACCATGGCGGCCCGCAACGCCATCCGTGACGTGGGCCGCGTGATGGGTATTCCGTATCAGCAGGTGGATGCTGTGGCAAAGCAGGTGCCTATGGAACTGAAAATGACGCTGAAACGCGCATTGGAAGTTTCGCCGGAGCTGAAGCGAATGTATGACAATGACCCACAGGTCACTGAGCTGATCGATACGGCCCTGAAAGTGGAAGGCATGCCCCGCCACGCTTCCACCCATGCGGCGGGCGTCGTCATCACGCCGGAGCCAACGGACTACTATCTGCCGCTGGCCACCAATGACGGCCTGCCCGTGACCCAGTTCAACATGACCGAGATCGAGGAGCTGGGCCTTTTGAAGATGGACTTTCTGGGCCTGCGCACCCTGACGGTCATCCGCGATGCGGAGCTTGCAGTGCAGAAAAGTCACCCGGAGTTCTCCATCCAGAAGCTGGACTACGATGACCCGGACACTTACAAGATGCTGGGACAGGGCGACACGGAGGGTGTGTTCCAGCTGGAATCTTCCGGCATGAAGCAGGTGCTGGTGGGTTTGCAGCCGCAGAACCTTGAAGACGTCATCGCTCTGATCAGTCTGTACCGCCCCGGCCCCATGGATTCTATCCCCACCTACCTGCGCAACCGCCACGAGCCGGAGAAAATCAGCTATAAGACCCCGCAGCTGGCCCACATTCTGGACGTGACCAATGGCTGCATCGTTTATCAGGAACAGGTCATGCAGATCTTCCGTGAGCTGGCAGGCTTTTCCTTTGGTCAGGCAGACAACGTCCGCCGTGCCATGAGCAAGAAGAAGCATGCTGTCATGGAAGCAGAACGGGAGCACTTTGTCCACGGCTGCACCGACCCCGGCAACGAATGCCCTGGCTGTGTGTCAAACGGCATCTCGGAAAAGGTCGCCAACGAGATCTATGACGAAATGTCCAGCTTTGCGTCCTATGCATTCAACAAGAGCCACGCTGCCTGCTACGCCTATGTGGCTTTCCAGACGGCCTACCTCAAATGCCACTATCCAAGTGAATTTATGGCGGCTCTGCTGACCAGTGTGCTGGACAACACCGACAAGGTCATTGAGTATTCCGGCGAGTGCGCCCGCCTTGGCATCAAGGTGCTTCCGCCGGATGTGAATGTGTCCAATGGCGGCTTCACGGCGGATGGGAACGGTCAGATCCGTTTCGGCCTGAACGCGGTCAAGAACGTGGGCCGCAACCTGATCGAAAATGTGGTGAAAGAGCGGGTGAGCAAGCCCTACACCAGCCTCTATGATTTCTGCAAGCGGATGCATGGCAATGAATTGAACCGCCGCGCAGTGGAATGCCTCATCAAGGCAGGCGCGTTCGACCATATGGGCTGCAACCGCCACAGCCTTGTGGAAGCCGTGGAAGGTATCCTGAAAAGCATTGAAACGGACTCCCGCCGCAATCTGGACGGGCAGCTGGATCTGTTCTCGGTCATGAGCGGGCAGGTGCAGGACGACGCTTCGGAGGATGTCTACGAGATCAAAGAACTGCCGGAATACAGCCACAAGGAGCTGCTTCAGCAGGAAAAGGAAGTCAGCGGCCTGTATCTGTCCGGCCATCCGCTGGATGCTTACCGGGAACAGTCCGATAAAGTCGCATCCCACTCCATCAAAGCGCTGACCGGCGAGGATGCCCATGTGAAGGACGGCGAGCGTGTGCGCATCGTGTGCGCCGTGGTAAAAAACCGCATGATGACCACCAAGTCCAACAGCATGATGGCTTTCACCAGTGTGGAAGACCTGACCGGCACCATGGAAGTGATCGTGTTCCCCAAGGTGCTGGACACTTTCCGGGATTCTCTGCGGGAGAATGCGGTCGTTGTGATCGACGGCAGGCTCTCCGTGCGGGAAGATGAAGCGTCCAAGCTGCTGGCAGAAAGCATCGTTCCCATCGAAAATTATAATCCGGCCAAGCCCAACAACGGCCAGCTGAACCTGCTGAAAACAGCGGCAAAGAAGATCTATATCCGCCTGCCGTCCCGTCAGAGCAGGGAATATGCCAAGGTGGTCAACCTGCTGGAGATCTTTGACGGAGACATCCCAGTGATCCTCTGCATGGCAGACACGGGCCAGCGCCTTGCGGCACCCCGGCGGCTGTATGCTTCGGGCCATCCGCTGCTCTTTCAGGAGCTGGAAAGACTGGTCGGAGCACGGAATGTTGCAACAAAATGACATTTCTGTGCACGAATCGCGACAGCATGGATGTTTTCAAATCCAAACGAGTGTGATATAATTATCAAAGGCGAGATCAAGGTATCTAAAGTATCTTTCAGCAATGCAATGTGCCGGGGCTTGGAAGAAGGAAGCCCCGCTCATGGGTAAATGAAGAAACAAATTGGAGGGAATCTCTCGTATGGAAAAGCAGATCAAAACGATTGGCGTGCTGACAAGCGGCGGTGATGCTCCCGGCATGAACGCTGCAGTGCGCGCCGTGGTTCGCACGGGCTTGCACAAGGGTTATCGCATGATCGGCATTCAGCGCGGCTACAACGGCCTGCTGAACGGCGAGTGCTTTGAGATGAACCTGCGCAGTGTCTCGAACATCATCTCTGCCGGCGGCACCATTCTGTACACCGCACGCTGCCTGGAGTTCAAGACCAAGGAAGGTCAGGACAAGGGCGCTGAAAAGTGCCGTGAGCTGGGCATTGATGCACTGGTGGTCATCGGCGGCGACGGTTCTTACCGTGGCGCCCGTGAGCTGGCACACCGCGGCATTCCGATGATCGGCCTGCCCGGCACCATCGACAACGATATTTCCTGCACCGATTACACCATCGGCTATGATACTGCCATGAACACCGCTCTGGAGATGATCGATAAGCTGCGCGACACCACCCAGAGCCACGACCGCTGCAGTGTGGTCGAGGTCATGGGCCGCAACGCCGGTTACATCGCTTTGAATGTTGCCATCGCTTCCGGTGCAATGGCTGTTCTGCTGCCTGAGAAGGAATTTGACATGCAGCGCGACATTCTGGATAAGATCGCAGAGACCCAGAAGACCGGCAAGCGTCACTTCATTATCATTGTGGCAGAAGGCGTCGGCCATGCACAGGAGATCGCCAACGAGATCCAGGCACGCACCGGCATTGACTCCCGCGCCACCATTCTGGGCCATGTCCAGCGCGGCGGCTCTCCCACGCTGCGTGACCGCGTGAATGCTTCCGCAATGGGTTATCATGCTGTCTGCCTGCTGGAACAGGGCAAATACAACCGCATTGTCGGCATGAAGGGTGAGAAGCTGGTGGATTACCCCGTGGATGAGGCTCTGGAAATGACCAAGACCCTCGACCCGGTGCTGATCGATGTCGTGAACACCATTTCTATCTGATAAAAACCGCAGATACGAAAAGAACCGTTCTTCCTCAAGAAGAACGGTTCTTTTTATGTATTTGTATTGCCAGCTGAAAGCCCGTTTATTTCCGAAGGTCGTGGAGTTTTTCGGCGGGCATCAGTTCCTGCAGAGCGTTCCATACAGCGTCGAGGCGGTCATTCAGCAGAATGGCCTTTCCGCGTTCTACATACACATACACGGCGTTCTGCGTGCGGTAAGCACAGTAGACATCGCTCCATGCGTGGCGTTCGGTGGGCTCGGCCTTGTCCTGACTGCCGACCATCCAGATGGCGAAGTCGGTGCTGCTCAGCTCGGTGCGGTAGAAGGGGCGGGGAAAACCCATTTTTTTCACCTGGTTGGAAAGGCTGTAAAAATAGGAGCCGAAATAGGCGGCGGGCAGGCCGATGGCTACGATGGCCAGCACAGCACACAGAAGACCGGCTCCGGCGCGCTTGCCGATCTGAGAAAGGCAGATGCCGGAAAAAATCAGCATGATCACAGCGAAAATTGCGGGACGAACCCAGCTTTTCCGGTGATAGAACACATCAAAGATCGCAAAATCGCGGAAGCCCTGTGCATCCATCGTTGTGGAAACAGAAATCGTTTGGGACATGAAGTCGCCTCCTTTATATTATAGGAATCGTACCACATTTGAGTCGGTTAGGCAAGAGGAAACCTTGCAAATACAGAGCGAACCGTGTTAAAATAAGATGTTATGATTCGAAAGGAGGCGGCAGGCATGAAAAAGCGGAAATGGCAGATCACCCTCAAACAGCGTATCGGCTTGTGCCTTGCCGCGTTCTTTGCGGCGCTGGCAGTGCAGATCGCGCTCAACGGATATCAATCCAGAGCTGTGCAGGCGGTGCAGGATGAGCAGATGGGCAGTTTCAACGCCATCAGCCGCTTTCAGGGCGGTGTGGAAAACTCCATCACGGCGCTGGCCGACTATCGCTGGGAGAACAGCGAGCCGGATGAGATCGTCACACGCCTGCAGGCGGCGTCTTCCACCTGCAATGCCTGGCTGTGGCGCATTGAAACGAGCCTGAACAGTCTGGACAATGTCAGCGACGAGCAGCGTGTGCTCTATGGGGCGGTGGACACCACTTATCAGACCTATGCTGCCTTGCTGGATGAGCTGGAGGATGATCTGCGCAGCGGTGACGATGCAGGGGCCTCGCAGCTCTATTATGCAAAAGTTTCGCCCTGCGGCGATTATCTGCGGCAGTATACCTTGCAGCTGCTGGAAACAGCCATTCTGGACGCGCAGACCACCTATACCACGATCTCTGCGCTGAGTGAGCGCATCAGCATGATGCAGACGGTGGTGGTGTCCCTGTGTGTGGCACTGGGCTGCGTTACAGCGATGATGGTCATGCGCCTTTTGACACCGGTGCAGCAGATGATCGCGGCATCCCGCGCTATTGGCCGCAGTGAGTTTGACACGGAGGACATCCCGCTGCCAAAGCAGCCGGAGATGGCCCAGCTGGCGGAATCCTTCAACATCATGAAGCATTCCATGGCCCAGCAGGTGACCACTCTGCAGGAGAAAAACGAGATCGAGCGGGAACTGCACCGCCAGAAGACCGAAGCACTTGAACTGCAGAACCGCATGGAACGCAGCCGTCTGCAGCAGCTGCGCAGCCAGATCGACCCGCACTTTTTGTTCAATACCCTGAACGTCATCCAGCAGACAGCGGGCACAGAAAAAGGCTACCGCACACAGGCGCTCATCATGGCCCTTTCACACCTGCTGCGCTACAGCCTGATGAGCAACGATGAGCAGGTGCCGCTCTCCCGGGAAGTGCGAATCGTGGATGAGTACTATTCCATCTACCATGTCCGTTTTGGCGACCGGGTGCGCATGGAATGGAGGTTCTCGGATTCTATTGACCTGACCGAGACTATGGTGCCGTCCTTTATCCTGCAGCCCATCGTGGAAAATGCATTCAAGCATGGCATCTGCCCCAAGGAAGAGGGCGGCGTGGTGCGCATCCGCATCAGCCCTCTGCGGGAAAAGAGGCTGCTGTGCATCCGCATTCTGGACAATGGCATGGGCATCCAGCCGGAACAGCTGCAGCAGCTGCGCACAGCATTGAGCCAGCCGGGTGAGCGGTGGGAACATATCGGTATTTATAATGTGGCGGCCCGTCTGCGTCTGCTGGACGCAAGCAGCCGTCTGGTGGTGCGCTCCCGTCCGGGATGGGGCACAGCAGTGATTCTGTACCTGCCGCTGGTGGAAAATGAGGAGGAGTTTGAGGAATGATTCGTCTGTTGATCGCCGATGACGAAACGCTGGAGCGCGAGACTCTGGCGGACATTGTAAGCCGCCGCTTTGAGCATGAAGTGACCATTGAGACGGCAGAAAATGGCCGGAAGGCTGCGGACACGGCAGTGCTTTGGGGGGCAGACCTGATCCTGATGGATATCGAGATGCCCGGCATGAACGGTCTGGATGCGGCCCGCGCCGTGCTGGAGCAGCGCCCGGAGTGCAAAGTGATCTTCGTCACAGCTTACAGTCTGTTCCAGTACGCCCACGAGGCCATGCATCTGGGTGCCTGCGACTATCTGCTCAAGCCGGTAGATCCGGATGAAGTGGAAGCATCCATCCGCAAGGCTATCCGGCAGATCGAAGCTGGACGCCGCCTGGCGGAACTGGCCCCGGTGCAGCCCGAACCGGAAGAGGAAAACGACACCGCAGAAGAAGAGGAGAATGACCGCAATGCGCTGGTCATGGCCCATGTACGCAAGTATATGGAAGATAACTACATGTTCGACCTCTCGCTGGACAGTGTGAGCGAAATTTTGCACATCAGCCCGGCATATCTCTCGGCACAATTCAAGAAGTATCAGAAGACCAACTTCCTTGACTGCCTCACCGAGCTGCGCATCAACGCGGCCAAGGAACTGCTCACAGATCCTTTCCGCCCGGCATCGGAGGTGGCGTCCATGGTGGGCTATGAGGATTCCAGCTACTTTGCCCGTGCCTTTAAAAAGCGTACCGGCATGACCCCCACCCAGTACCGGAAAGAAGCGGCGAAAGCAGCCCGGGAGGCCCGGCTGTGACCCGCCGCCAGATGCTCACTGCGCTGTTCGGAGCGGCGGTGCTGGCACTGCCGGTGTCCGGCTGCGGCCACCAGCCGGTGCAGGATGAACAGGGGCCGGAGCTGATCCTGCGCTACGCGGAAAACCAGCCGGAAGATTACCCCACCACGCAGGCGGCGCTGGCGTTTGCTGAGCTGGTGGCGCAGCGCACCGATGGCCGGGTGAAAATTCTGGTCTACAGCGGCGGGGAACTGGGCGCAGAACAGAGCGTGATCCAGCAGATGCAGTTCGGAGGCATCGATTTTTCCCGAGTGTCTCTGAGCCAGCTGGCAGAGTATGAACCGGCCCTGAGCGTGCTGCAGCTGCCATACCTCTACACAGATGCGGATCAGATGTGGCGTGTGCTGGACGGCACGATCGGGGATGAGTTCCTCTCCATGCTGGACTCACTGGAGCTCACAGGACTGTCCTGGTTTGATGCTGGTGTGCGCAGCTTTTACACCCGGCAGAAGGTCACGAGCCTTGCCGACCTGCAGGGGCTGACCCTCCGCGTGCAGGAATCGGATATGATGAGCGAGATGATCCGCGATCTGGGCGCAAAGCCGGTTCAGGTGGTCTACAGCAAGGTGTATGCTGCCCTGCACAACGGCGAGATCGACGGGGCAGAGAACAACTGGCCCAGCTATGAAGCGATGGGCCACTATGAAGTGGCACCATACTTTTTAAAAGACGAGCACACCCGCGTGCCGGAGATCCAGCTGGCAAGCCCGGCGGTGATGCGCAAACTGGCGGATCTGGACGAAAGCTTCCCGGAGATCGTCCGGCTCTGCGCCCGGGAAAGCGCAAGGGTGGAACGGGAGCTCTGGGCTCAGCAGGAAGCAGAATCAGAAGAGAATATGCGTGCGGCGGGCATCGAGGTCACCGATCTGGACGAAGCGGAAAAGGAAAAGTTCCGCACAGCCGTCCAGCCAATGTACGACCAGTTCCAGAAGCAGAGCGGCCTGATCGAACGGATACAGGAGTCGTAAATAAGTCTTCCCCCAAGAGGGGAAGACTTATTTTTTACCTGAAATACAGGAAAGTATCCAACTGATATGCCAGCTTGCACAAATATAAAATAAAGCATTTGGCAGTTTTCACAAAAGAAATTCTGACATTTTTTCAAAAAGCAGGACATTTTTTGAAAGCCCTTGTTTCGATTAAAAAAATTTGCTAAAGTGTGTACAGTAAATGAACGGCATACGGGTCCTGTGCAGACCGGGCCGTTCCTGAAAATTAAGGAGGACGATTTATTATGAAAAAGATTACTCGTCGCAGCTTCCTGGCAGCCGCTGGTGTTTCCGCCGCTGCTCTGGCTCTGACCGCATGTGGTGGCTCTTCCAACAGCACCGCTGCTTCCACTGCTTCTTCTGCAGCCGCATCCACCGCTCCTGCTGGTGACACCGCTGCTGCTGCAAACGATCCCAAGGTGACCCTGGTCTACGCCGAGGTCAACCCGCTGGATACCATCGTTGGCCAGACCGCTACCCACTTCAAGGAGAAGGTCGAGGAGCTGACCGGCGGTTCCGTCGTCATCGATGTGCAGGCTTCCGGCGTTCTGGGTTCTGAGAACGACGTTCTGGACGCTATTCTGGGCGGCTCCACTTCTATCGATATGAGCCGTATCTCTGCTTTCGCTCTGACCAGCTACGGCTGCAACAAGTCCAAGCTGCTGTCCATCCCCTTCACCTTCGAGAACCGCGCACACTTCTGGAACTTCGCCAACAGCGATCTGGCACCTGAGTTCCTGAACGAGCCCCAGGAACTGGGCCTGCCCGTTCGTGGTATCTTCTACGGCGAAGAGGGCTTCCGTCACTTCTTCACTGTCAACCCTGTTGCAGGCATTGAGGACTTCAAGGGCCTGAAGCTGCGCGTGTCCAACGACCCCGTCATGAACGGCATGGTCGAGGGTCTGGGTGCTAACCCCACCGTCGTTTCCTTCGGTGAGCTGTACAGCGCACTGCAGACCGGCGTTGTGGATGGCGCTGAGCAGCCCATCGCAAACTACAAGTCCAATGCATTCCCCGAGGTCGCTAACAACCTGATCCTCGACGGCCACACTCTGGGCGCTATCCAGGCTGTCATCACCGACAACGCTTGGGCAAAGCTGACCGAGAACCAGCAGGCTGCTATCATGGAGGCCGGTGCTGATACTCAGGCCTTCAACGCTGATCTGTCCGAGTCCGCTGAGAACAAGGTTCTGGACGAGCTGAAGAGCTCCGGCTGCAACGTCGTGGATGTTCCCGATAAGGCACCCTGGCAGGATGCTTGCCAGAAGGTCATCAGCGAGAACACCTCTGATCAGGCTGAGCTGTACCAGCAGCTGCTGGACATGAAGGCATAATCAAAAAGCCTTTCCTGTTCTGAAATAGTACATAGCCCGGCGGGGGACTACGGGAATACGCCCGCAGACCCGCCGGGTTTTTATATGGAGGAATTCATATGCCGAAAATCTTTACCACTCTGGATAAGATCAAGCCGGCGTACGACGTTACCTACAAAGTGGTGCTGCTGATCTGCAAGCTGCTGCTGATCGCAGATATCCTCATCACCACCATGTCGGTTATTGGCCGTTACGTCCCGTTCATTCCGGACCCTGCCTGGTCGGAAGAAGTCGTGCTGACCTGCATGAGCTACATGGCCGTGCTGAGCGCTGCTCTGGCCATCCGCCGCGGCGCACACATCCGCATGACTGCGTTTGACGTGTATCTGCCCAAGATGGTGATCAAGGTGCTGGATATCGTGGCTGATCTGGCTGTGCTGGCTCTGGGCGTTATCATGCTGGTCGTTGGTTGGCAGTATACCACTACGCTGGGCAGCCGCGGCTTCTATGTGTCCATGCCCTGGCTGAGCCGCTTCTGGATGTATTTCCCGGTGCCTCTGGCCGGCATCGCCATGATTATCTTCGAGATCGAGGCGCTGTACAACCACATCAAGAGCTTTTTTGTAAAGGAGGAAGTGTAATATGACAGTTCAGACACTGGCAATCATTGTCCTTCTTGTCAGCTTCTTTGTAATGATCTTCCTGCGTTTCCCCATTGCATATGCCGTTGGCCTGTCCAGCGTGCTGTGCCTGGTGGTGCAGGGCCAGAACCTTTCCGATGTCTGCCGTCTGATGGTCAAGGGCATCTCTTCCTTTAGCCTGATGGCTGTGCCGTTCTTCATCACCATGGGCGTGCTCATGGGCTCCGGCGGCATCTCTGAAAAGCTGATCGCTCTGGCAGACGCCTGCGTCGGCTGGATGCGCGGCGGCATGGCAATGGTCAACATCGTTGCTTCCTACTTCTTCGGCGGCATTTCCGGTTCTGCTTCTGCAGATACCGCTTCCATCGGCTCTATCATGATCCCCATGATGGTCGATCAGGGTTACGACGCCGACTTCTCCACCGCTGTTACCATCACTTCTTCCTGCGAAGGCCTGCTGGTTCCTCCGAGCCACAACATGGTCATTTATGCCACCACCGCTGGCGGCATCTCCGTCGGCAGCCTGTTCCTGGCAGGCTATCTGCCCGGCGCTCTGCTGGCTATCGTCCTGATGATCGGTTCCTATATCATCTCGGTGAAGGAGAATTACCCCAAGGGCTCGCCGTTCACCATCAAGGGCTTCATCAAGCAGCTGGGCACTTCCATCTGGGCTCTGGCCGCAGTTATCATCGTGGTCGTCGGCGTTGTCGGCGGTGCATTCACTGCTACTGAGTCTGCTGCTATTGCTGTTATCTACTCCCTGTTCGTGTCCGTGTTCGTTTACAAGGGCCTGGACTGGAAGGGCGTGTGGCATGCTCTGGACGAGTGCGTGAACACCCTGTCCATCGTGCTGATCCTGATCGCCACCTCTGCAGTGTTCGGCAACTGCCTGACCATGCTGCATGTGCCTGATCTGGCTGCAAACGCCATTACCAGCGTTACCGACAACCCCTACATCATCGCTCTGCTGATCGACCTGATCATTCTGGTTTTGGGCTGCATCATGGATATGGCTCCCATCATCCTGATCGCCACTCCCATCCTGCTGCCCATCGCAACCTCCATCGGCATCGACCCCATCCAGTTCGGTATCATCGTGGTTCTGAACTGCGGCATTGGTCTGCTGACTCCTCCTGTCGGCGCTGTGCTGTTCATCGGCTCTGCCGTTGCAAAGCGCCCGATGGAAAAGGTCGT
The DNA here is from genome assembly GCA_963615785.1 of Oxalobacter sp. Lineage (GTDB taxonomy): Bacteria > Bacillota > Clostridia > Oscillospirales > Ruminococcaceae > Faecalibacterium. The sequence continues at coordinate 81,900 of CAVEID010000010.1, forward strand.
CAAGGCGACCCTGCCGTTCTACCTGTGCATGTTTATTGCACTGTTGCTGCTGACCTTCGTGCCCGACATCAGCCTGGCCATTCCCAAGCTGCTGGGCGGTTACGTCAGCCCCATTGCAAACCCGCTGGGCCCCGTGTTCATCCACTGAGCCCTGCCATAACGGCATAAGGAAAAATGAAAGCCCGTCTGTGTGAAAATGCAGGCGGGCTTTTTGCACGATATTGACACAGGCTGCAAATTAGGGTACCATTGACGGCAGAAGAGCCTGCAAAAAGGCAGGCTTTGCGGTGTAAAAAACAAAGGAGGAACTATATGAGGATCGGAATGACGGAAGTCATCATTCTGCTGGCCGGAGCCATCGGCATCATTCTGCCGCTGATCATTGCTGTTCTGCTGATCGCGGCGCTGGTCAAATATCTGATGAAAAAATAAGAAGAAAAATTTGATTTTTCCTCTTGCATTCTTTTGAAAGAGTGCTATAATAGTAGGGCAATCGTTTCCAAGGCCGCTCGACGGGGTAGCCGATATTGAAGGTTGTGATGGGCACATACATTTATAATATGGCCCCAATAAGTCAGAACCAGAAATGAGGTGAAAAGAATGAAACAGGGTATCCATCCGAACTACGTTGACTGCACCATCACTTGCGCATGCGGCAACGTCATCAAGACTCGTTCCACCAAGCCTGAGATCCACGTCGAAGTTTGCTCCAAGTGCCATCCTTTCTACACTGGCAAGCAGAAGCTGGTTGACACCGGCGGACGTGTTGAGCGCTTCAACAAGCGTTTCGGCCGTAAGTAATTATGGTTTTCTGAGCACCGTTTCCTTTGGGAAACGGTGCTTTTTTGCTATTTGGAAAAGGTGTCTTAATCATTCTTAAGAAATCTTTTGGCGTCCCACACAGGATTGTCTTAAAAAATACACAATTACAGTCTAAAATAAAGCAGTCTGAGCCCGGGGTGCAGGCAAAGCACCCGGCAATGGCTGAAAATGAATTTATCGCATAAAGGAGCGTTTGCTGTGATCGAAGTATCGCATCTGAACAAGAATTACGGCACCCGCCCCGCCATTCGGGATCTGTCCTTCACGGTGGGGGACGGGCAGATCTTCGGCCTGCTGGGGCCGAACGGCGCGGGCAAATCCACGATCATGAACATCCTCACAGGTTATCTTGCGCCCACCTCCGGTGAAGTGAAGGTGGCAGGTTTCAGTCTGCCGGAAGAAGCCCAGCGGGCCAAAGCCTGCGTGGGTTATCTGCCGGAGCAGCCGCCGCTTTACCCGGAGATGACAGTGCAGGAATATCTGGACTTTGCCGCAGAGCTGAAGGGCGTCAAGCGCGCCGACCGGAAGCAGCAGGTGCTGAAAGCTGCCCGCCGCACCGGTCTGGAAGAGGTGCTGCCCCGGCTCATCCGCAGCCTGTCCAAGGGCTACCGCCAGCGTGTGGGCATCGCGCAGGCGCTGCTGGGTGCGCCGAAGCTCATCATCCTGGATGAACCCACCGTTGGCCTCGACCCGGCGCAGGTCATTGAGATCCGCCGGCTGATCCGGGAGCTGGGCAAATCCCACACGGTCATCTTGTCCAGCCACATCCTCAGTGAGGTGCAGGCAGTGTGCAGTCAGGTGCTGATCCTTTCCAAAGGGCAGCTCGTGGCTGTGGGCGCACCGGAGGAACTGGGTGAGAAGCTCAACCCCGGCAGCCGCCTGCGGGCCACGGTTCTGGGCGACGGAAAGACTGTTCTGAAAGCTGTGGGGGCTGTGCAGGGCATCCACAAAGTGGAGCTGGAAAACGAAGCGGACGGGCAGGTGACCTTCACTGCGGAGAGCGTGGACGCTGCTGACCGCCGCGCTGAGGTGTCCCGCGCCCTTTCGAAGGCGGGCTGCACGGTGCTGGCACTGGCGGCGGAAAACAAGACGCTGGAAGAAGTGTTCCTTGCCTTGACAAAGAACACAACCACGGAACAGACGGAAGAAGAGGAGGGAGAAGACGAATGACCGCGATCTTCAAACGTGAGATCCGCAGCTATTTTCACGGAATGATCGGCTATGTGCTCACGGCCTTCATGCTGGCGGCAACGGCGATCTACTTCGTGGCCCTGAATCTGGGCTATGGTCTGACGGACTTCGGATATTACACGCTGTACCGCACGATCTTTGTGCTGCTGCTGTATATCCCGGTGCTGACCATGCGCTCTTTTGCTGAGGAACGCCGAACCCGCACAGATCAGCTGCTGCTGACGAGTCCGGTGTCTGTGTGGGGCATCGTGGCGGGCAAATTTTTGGCCCTGTGTGTGCTGTTCGCGCTGCCCTGCATCGTGGACGCTGTGATGATCCTTGTTCTGGCAGCGTTGGGGGCCACCGGCACCGCCACTGCGGCAAACTTTGCTGCCCTGCTGTGCTATTTCCTCATGGGCTGTGCCGCCATTGCCATCGGCGTGTTTCTGTCCAGCCTGACGGAAAACCAGATCATCGCCGCTGTGGCGGGCGTGGCCGCTCTGCTGCTGGCCTACATGATGCCCAGCCTGCGCAATATGTTCACGGCGGGCAGTGCCGTGGCGCTGGCATTGTTCACGGCCATTGCTGCCGTGCTCAGCGTGGTGGCTGGCCTGCGCACCAAGAACTTTACACTGGGCTGCCTGACCTTTGCGGGCTGCTGCGTGGCACTGACGGCGCTGTTTTTGCTGCAAAGCAGCTGGCTGACCGAAGCATTCAGCGCCGTGCTGAGTGCACTGTGCCTGTTTACGCCGTTTGAAGAATTCGTCAACAACAGTTTTTCCATCCCGACGCTGGTTTACTACCTGACCGTGATCGTGCTGTTCCTGTTCTTCACGGCGCAGGGGCTGGAAAAACGCCGCTGGAATTGAGAGAAGGGGACAACGATGAAAAAATTCAAGCTCACTTCCTCTGCAAACGGCAAGGTCTTCCGCAGCGGGTTGTATTCCACGGCGATTCTTGCCGCAGCCATTGTGCTGGCTGTTCTGGTGAATCTGCTGGTGGGGGCCATTCCGTCCAAGTACACGGAGTTTGACCTGTCCGCAGCGAAGATGTACACTCTCGGCGACAGCTCCAGGGAGTTGATGCAAAGCCTTGATCAGGATGTGACCATCTATTATCTGTGTGAGACCGGCAGCGAGGATGTTATCCTCACAAAGCTGCTGGATCACTATGCCGACGAAAGCAGCCACCTGAAATGGGAGCAGAAGGACCCGGCCATTTATCCCACCTTTGCGGCGCAGTATGGTGCGTCCAATGTGTCCACCGGCAGCCTGATCGTGGTCAGCGGTGACAACAGCGTGGTGCTGGATGCTGCCGACCTCTACGAATACGACTACTCCGATTACTATACAACCGGCTCGGCCAACGTGACCTTCGGCGGCGAAAAGCAGATCACTTCTGCCATTTACAAGCTCACCGCTGCGGAGGAAAGCCACGCCTACTATACCACCAACCACGGGGAACAGGCCCCCACTTCCTCGCTGATGGAGACGCTGGAAGCTCAGAACATCAGCCTTGAGCCGCTGGACCTGCTCACCAGCACCATCCCGGACGACTGTGATCTGCTCATCATCAACGCTCCGACGTCCGACTTTGCATCGGATGGCCTTGTGGACGAGATCAGCCAGCTGCAGACCTATCTGGAAAACGGCGGCAAAGTCCTGCTGACCACCAGCGCCTACGACGAGACGCCCAATCTGGACGCCGTGATGGCGCAGTTCGGCCTTGCCCGTGAGCCGGGTCTTGTGGTGGAGGGGGATGCAGACCATGCCCTGTACGGCTATCCGTATTCGCTCTTCCCGGATTACGGCACCACCGACGAAAGCACCGCACTGGACGGTGTGAACCAGAGCACCCATGTGATGTTCTCGGTGGCGCAGGGCATCACCATCACCGAAACCGACGATGTGACGGCGGAATTCCTGCTGAACACCTCGGAGGATTCCTACAGCAAGTCGAACCTCAATGAGAACTCCACCACTGAAAAAGGATCCGGCGACACCGATGGCCCGTTCTCACTGGCCGCGTGGGCACGCAATGAAACTACCGGAGCTGAGGTCATCTGGATCGGCTGCCCCAACGTGGACAATGAACAGGTGTATCAGTCCATCCCGGGCAACCTGACCTTCCTGCAGGGCTGCGCCGTTTCGCTGGCGGGACAGGACGGCATCCTTATTGACACCAAGGCACTGGAAGCAGCACCCATCACGGTGGCAGCTTCCGCATCTACAACGCTGGGCATGGTGTTCGTGTTCATCCTGCCGGCGGCTGTGCTGATCGCGGGCGCTGTGGTGGTGCTGCTGCGCCGCCGCAGGTAAGGAGGCACCGCCATGAAAGCAAAACAGCGCACCCTTGCGGTGCTTCTGGTTCTGGTGCTCCTGCTGGGCGGGCTGCTCTTCTGGCTGAACCGCAGCAATGCGCGGGCAGAAGAAGCGGCCAGCGCTGCCGCAGAAGGAAACATCACCCTTTCGTCCTTTGCGGCGGGGGATGTGGAGCAGATCCAGTATACCTACAATGGTGAAACGCTCACGCTGAACTATGACTCCGGCAGCTGGACACTGGAAGACGACCCGGACTATCATCTGGACGAATCTGCCTGCAATACCATGGTCACGGCTCTGGCATCTCTGAACGCCAAGCGTCAGCTGACAGCTCAGCCCGGTGAAGATTACGGCCTTTCCGACCCGGCAGTCACCGTGACCGTCACCGCCGATAGCCAGACCAGCACCTTTGCGTTCGGAACAGAGAACCCGGTCACAGGGGATATGTATGTACAGAAGGAAGGGGACGACACGGTTTACACCGTGTCCGGCAACAAAGCTGCCTGTTTTGAACTGACCAAAGCCGACCTCTTTGGTGCGTTCAACCCGGCGGGGCTGACCACATCCGCTTTGGAAAGCGTTTCTATCATGTCGGGCAATGGCACGCTGTCCCTGACGGCGGTGTCGGAGCCTGCAGAGACAGAAAGCGATTCGGAAGAGGCATCCGCCGAAAGCTCTGCCGACTCTGCAGAATATCAGACGGTGTGGCGTCTCGCGGATGATCCCTCCGCTGATCTGGACAGCAGCAAAGTGCAGAACATTCTTTCTGCGCTGGCAGGCTATGTGACCGCACAGGTCACCAACGCCGACCCGTCTGCCTACGGCTTTGATGCGCCGCTTGTCACCGTGCAGGCAGAGACTGCTGATGGAACCGTGACGTTGTACTACGCTGGCAATGCCGATGGCTGCTGGATGATGGCAGAGGGAGACAGCTCGGTCTATGCTGTAGACCTGAGCACTGTCCAGACCCTTTTGATAACGGCTGACAGCTTAAAGGCTGAATGATTTTTTGATGTGCGCCGCAGTGGAAAGCCCGCTGCGGCGCATGTTTTTTTGTTGCGGAGTGTAAAGTTTCGGCAAACATCGGCAGAGTGATTGACATTTCAGCAAAGATTGATTAAGATAGACAGGACAGGGCAGAATAACTGCGCAATATTTTAAGGTTCGTCATGGATGTTGTGCGGGGCTGGGTCACCCTCGTGCGGAAAACAGATGGGGCATAGCCCTGTCTTTTTTCGTATCTGAGTTTTAAGGAGGATAAAGTAAAAAATGGACAACTCGGTGATCGTTTCACTGCGGGATATCGTAGTGGAATTTGATGGTCAGCGCATTCTGGATGGGCTGAACCTGGACATCCATGACAAAGAGTTTGTGACGCTGCTGGGCTCCTCCGGCTGCGGCAAAACCACCACCCTGCGCCTGATCGCGGGCTTTCTGGAACCCAACTCCGGAAAAGTGCTGCTGAAGGGCGAGGACATCACCGGTGTGCCGCCGTATAAGCGGCCTGTGAACACTGTGTTCCAGAAGTACGCACTGTTCCCGCACCTGAATGTGTTCGAGAACGTGGCATTCGGCCTGCGCCTGAAAAAGATGGACGAAGAGACCATCCGCCGCAAGGTGCGCAACATGCTGGAGGTCGTGGGCCTGAAAGGCTTTGAGCGCCGCAGCATCAGCCAGATGTCCGGCGGCCAGCAGCAGCGTGTGGCCATCGCCCGCAGTCTGGTGAACGAGCCGGAGATTTTGCTGCTGGATGAGCCCCTCGGCGCGCTGGACCTCAAGCTGCGCAAGGAGATGCAGCTGGAGCTGAAGCGCCTGCAGCGCGAGATGAACATCACCTTTATCTATGTCACCCATGACCAGGAAGAAGCCCTGACCATGTCCGACACCGTCGTTGTTATGAACGGCGGCAAAGTGCAGCAGATCGGCACCCCCGAGGATATTTATAATGAGCCGAAGAACGCCTTTGTGGCGGACTTCATTGGTGACTCCAACATCGTGGACGGCGTGATGCACAAGGACTTCCTTGTGTCCTTCTCTGGTGTGGACTTCCCCTGCGTGGACCGCGGCTTTGCCCGGGAGCAGAGCGTGCAGGTGGTGGTGCGCCCCGAGGACATCGAGGTCGTTTCCCCTGTGGAAGGCCAGCTGGTGGGCGTCGTGAACGATGTCATCTTCAAGGGCGTCCACTTTGAGATGCATGTGGAGTGCGAGGGCCGCGAATGGCTGATCCACTCCACCCGTGCCTGCACGCCCGGTGAGACCATTGGTATGCGCATCGGCCCCAACGAGATCCATATCATGGCGCGTTCGGAGGGGTGAGCCGCGATGATGAAGATTTATGATAAAAAGCTGGCCTATCCGTATTTTGTGTGGATGGTGCTGTTCACGGTGGTGCCGCTGTTCATCGTGGTGTATTATGCATTCACAGACGCAAACGGTGCTTTCACGCTGGACAACCTCACTTCCATCAGCGGCTATGGTTCTGTGTTTGCCCGCAGCCTGCTGCTGGCATTGATCGCCACAGTGATCTGCCTGGTCATTGCGTTCCCGGTGGGCTATTTTCTGTCCCGCCTGCGGGTGAACAAGCAGCACATCATGCTGATGCTGGTCATGCTGCCCATGTGGATGAACTTTTTGCTGCGCACCTACGCGTGGATGGGCTTGCTCAGCGTCAATGGCCCGGTGAATGCCGTTCTGGGCATTTTCGGCCTTGGCCCCTACAACATGCTGAACACTTCCGGCGCAGTGGTGCTGGGCATGGTTTATAACTATGTGCCTTATATGATCCTGCCGCTGTACACCAGCATGACCAAGATCGACCAGAGCCTTGTGGAAGCTGCGCAGGATCTGGGCGCTTCCACCACCAAGACCCTCATCCGGGTGCTCATTCCCATGAGCGTGCCCGGCATCAGCACCGGCATCACCATGGTGTTCGTCCCGGCGGTGTCCACCTTCGTCATCAGCCGTATGCTGGGCGGCGGCTCCAACCTGCTGATCGGCGACCTGATCGAGATGCAGTTCCTGGGCAACAGCTACAACCTGAACGTGGGTTCTGCCATGAGCCTTGTGCTGATGATCATCGTTCTGCTGTGCATGAGCTTCACGTCCAGCTTTGATGAAGATGAAATGGAGGGCGTGTCCTGATGAAAACAAAACATCTGCGCCTGATGCAGCGCGCCTACGTCATTCTGTTCTTCTGCTTCATGTATCTGCCCATCGCATACATGATCGTGTTCAGCTTCAACCAGAGCAAGGGCTATTCGCTGTTCACCGGCTTTACCCTCAAGTGGTACTCAAGCCTGTTCCACAATTCTTCCATTCTGCACGCACTGCTCGTTTCGGTGGAAGTGGCTCTGCTGTCTGCAGTGATCGCTACCGTGCTGGGCACAGCGGCTTCTCTGGGCATTGCATCCATGGGCCGCAAGAGCCGCCTTGTGGTCACGAACATCACCTATATCCCTGTGGTCAACCCTGAGATCATCACCGGCATTTCTCTGATGCTGCTGTTCGTGGCTTATCAGCGCTTTGCATCCGGTGTCTCCTGGCTGCCGGACACCATCATGGGCTTCCCGACGCTGCTCATTGCACATATCGCATTCAACGTGCCTTATGTTATCTTCAATGTCAGCCCCAAACTCAAGCAGCTGGATATCAAGCTGTACGAAGCTGCACTGGATCTGGGTTGTGACCCGAAGCAGGCTTTCTTCAAGGTCATTCTGCCGGAGATCAGCCCCGCCATCCTGTCGGCGTTCCTGATCTGCCTGACCTATTCCATCGACGACTTCATGATCTCCTACTTCAACTGCGGCACCGTGGAGACGCTGCCCATTGCCATCTACTCCATGACCCGCAAGAAGGTCAGCCCGGAGATCTATGCGCTGTCCACCATCATGTTTGTGGTCATTCTGGCCATTATCCTGTTCTCCAATGCAATGGACAGCCGGAACTATCGCCGCGACCAGAAGGCATTGAGAGGGGAGGACGCATGATGAAACGTTTTGCTGTGCTGCTGCTGGCGCTGGCCATGACGGTCTGCTGTGCGCTGCCTGCCTTTGCCGCCGGCACCATTGAGGTCAACGAGGATATTTCCGTGTCGGATGATTACGACTGGACCCGCTTCAAGGGCCAGAACGTCACCATCAACGTCTACAACTGGGGCGAGTACATCTCCAATGGCTCGGACGACAGTGTGGATGTGGTGGCTGCATTTGAGCAGCTCACCGGCATCAAGGTCAACTACACCACCTTCGACTCCAATGAGTCCATGTATGCAAAGCTTAAGTCCGGCGCTGCCAACTACGATGTGGTCATTCCGTCGGATTACATGGTGGCCAAGATGATCTCAGAGGGAATGCTCATGCCGCTGAATTACGACAACATCCCCAACTCCAAAAAAATCGACGAGGAATACCGCAACGCGGACTATGACCCGCAAAATGCTTACACTGTGCCGTATACGCTGTGCACCACAGGCATCATCTATAACACCAAAATGGTAGACAAAGCGCCTACCAGCTGGGCCGACCTGTGGGATGAACAGTATGCGGATAATATCCTGATGTTCAACAACAGCCGGGATGCCTACGCCATTGCCGCCTTCAAGAGCGGCCACGACATCAATCCGCAGTCTGCCGAAGAAGTGGACGAGGTGGTGGAAGAGCTCAAGGCGCAGAAGCCACTGGTGCAGGCCTATGTCATGGACGAGATCTTCGACAAGATGATCGGCGGCGAGGCGGCGATCGGCGTGTACTACTCCGGCGACGCCATTACCATGATCGACGACAACCCCGATCTAGCATGGGTCTTCCCGGAGGAAGGCAGTGTGCTTTCGGTGGACTGCATGGCCATTCCGGCCACCAGTGAGCACGAGGAAGCCGCCGAGATGTTCATCAACTTTATGTGCGAAACAGATGTGGGCAAGGCGAACATTGAGTACATCGGCTACACTACACCCATGCACGATGTGTGGGAGGTGCTGGACGAAGACCTGAAGGAAAGCGAGATCGCCTATCCATCTGAGGAAAATGCAGCAAAAGAGAAGATCTTCACTGCCCTGAACGATGACGTGAACAGTGAGCTGGACGTGAAGTGGAGCGAGATGAAGAGCTACGACGAGGGCGGCAGCAGCCTGCTGTTCCTGTCGCTGCTGGCCGCCATGGTGGCGCTGGCCTGCTTCAACATCTGGCGCAAGGTCCGCAAGCGCACCCGCAATCAGTATTAAAAATCCAGACAGGCTGTGCCACGAAGCGCAGCCTGTTTTTTACAGAAAGGGAAAATCATGGAACAACATATTTATACGGAGACCATGACTGTCATGAATGCAGACGCCGATTTCCGCAGCCTGCTCAAGCCCAGCGCCCTTCTGCGCTATGTGGAGCAGGTGTCGGCCGACCATGCCCGGGCCTTTGGCATGACGGATGAATTTTTCAAGGAGCACGGCGTGGCGTTTCTGGTGGGCAAGCAGGCTTTGAAGTTTGACCGTGTGCCCCATCGTGCCGAGAAACTTACCCTGACCACCCGTGCCGAGGGCAGCAAGCGCGGCTCCATCAAGCGCATCACGACTGTGACAGACGCCGAAGGAAAGCAGGTGGCCATGGTGGACTGCCGCTGGATCGTGGCAAGTCTTGCCGAGGGGCGCATCCTGCGGGAGCCGGGCTGGACGGTGGAAGGATTCTGGAATGACACTGTGGAGGGCGAGCTGCCCCTGCAGCTGCACAAGTGCCGCGACGGCCTTGTCAGTGCAGGTGAGTGGACGGTGCACTATTCCCAGTGCGACCTAAACGGCCACCTGAACAACGCTTTTTATCTGGATCTCGTCTGTGATGCCCTGCCGCTGGATGTGGTGCGCAAAGGGCCCGTGACCTTTGCATCCATCAACTATCACCGCGAGGTGCCGCTGGGGGAAACGGTGGAGGTGTTCTATGCACCATCGGCAGAGGGATGGTATCTCATTGGCAGGCACAACGGCCAGACAAGTTTTGAGTGCTATTTGGAACTCAAAGACTGACCGAAAATCGTAGGGAACGCATTCATGCGTTCCGCCTGTTCTCCAGCAGTTGTACCTTGCCTGTGGAACGGATAAATCCGTTCCCTACAAACGATGTCCCGCGCCGGTCACAAAAAGTTCAAAAATTATTACAAAGAAATTACAAAATACCTATTGCAAAATGATTTCAAAAGAGTTACAATATGGTTACAGCAAGGGCAAGAAGCCCTGCTGAGTGTGAAATCTTTTTCTTCTTGTTTTTGGGATATCGGGCACAGGTTCTCCTCCTCCGACTGTTCTCCTTCACAGTTGTGATCCATGTGCCGCACAGGCGATATCCCGCTTCGTGTGCAAAAAAGCCCGTCTGGTTTCAGACGGGCTTTTTTGCATCCGGAAAACAGGCAAAAATCGGCTTTTCATGCGGGAAAGTATGACCTTACGCCGTTTTGGTGGGCATTTTGCCTGTTTTTCTGCAAAGGACATTTGCAAAGTTTGGCGGGGCAGGGGTTTGTATTCTGGCGGGCTTTGTGGTACAGTATATACAATCAATTTATAAGCAGCAAACATGAATGACTTTGATGTTGATCCGTTGTTGACGCGTTAAGAGAAAAGGAGTTTGACTATGGCTTATTTCTATGAAGAACCTTCCCGCACCTTCGGTGAATACCTGCTGGTTCCGGGCTATTCCTCTGCAGAGAATGTTCCCACTGCTGTCAGCCTCAAGACCCCGCTGGTCAAGTACCGCAAGGGTGAGGAAGAGTGCCCCCTGCAGATGAACATCCCCATGATCAGTGCGATCATGCAGGCGGTTTCCGGCGACAAGCTGGCCATCGCACTGGCTCGTGAGGGCGGCGTGTCCTTCATCTATGGTTCCCAGAGCATCGAGAACGAGGCTGCCATGGTGCGCCGTGTCAAGAGCTACAAGGCCGGTTATGTCGTGTCTGACTCCAACCTGGCCCCCACTGCCACTCTGCATGATGTGCTGGAACTGAAAGCCCGCACCGGCCACTCCACCATTGCCATCACTGCCGACGGCACTCCCAACGGCAAGCTGCTGGGCATTGTGGCATCCCGCGATTACCGCGTCAACCACACCCCGGATGATGCCTCTGTCACCACCTTCATGACTCCCATTGAAAAGCTGGTCACCGCCCCGGAGAACACCTCCTTGCATGACTGCAACAACATCATCTGGGACAACAAGATCAACACTCTGCCGCTGGTGGATGCTGAGGGCAATCTGAAGTATATCGTCTTCCGCAAGGACTACGATTCTCACAAGAAGAACGCCAACGAGCTGCTAGACAAGAACAAGAGCTATGTGGTCGGCGCAGGCATCAACACCCGCGACTATGCCGAGCGCGTGCCCGCTCTGGTGGAGGCCGGCGTCGATGTGCTGTGCATTGACTCTTCCGAGGGCTACTCCGAGTGGCAGAGCCGCACCATCAGCTGGATCCGTGAGCACTACGGTGACACCGTCAAGGTCGGCGCAGGCAACGTTGTGGATGCTGACGGCTTCCGCTTCCTGGCTGAGGCTGGCGCAGACTTTGTGAAGATCGGCATCGGCGGCGGCTCCATCTGCATCACCCGCGAGACCAAGGGCATTGGCCGCGGCCAGGCGACCGCTGTCATCGAGGTCGCAAAGGCCCGTGACGAATACTTCAAAGAGACCGGCATCTATGTGCCCATCTGCTCCGACGGCGGCATCGTCCATGATTACCACATCACTCTGGCTCTGGCCATGGGCGCTGACTTCGTCATGCTGGGCCGCTACTTCGCCCGCTTCGACGAGAGCCCCACGAACAAGGTCCGCATCAATGGCCAGTATATGAAGGAGTATTGGGGCGAGGGCTCCAACCGTGCCCGCAACTGGCAGCGCTACGATCTGGGCGGTTCCACCAAGCTGAGCTTCGAGGAAGGCGTGGACAGCTACGTCCCGTATGCCGGCCCGCTGGCGGACGGCGTGCAGACCACTCTGTACAAGGTCAAGAGCACCATGTGCAACTGCGGTGCACTGTCCATCCCTGAACTGCAGCAGAAGGCCAGACTGACCGTCGTGTCTTCCACCTCCATCGTCGAGGGCGGCAGCCATGACGTCGTGCTGAAGAATGCGACTCCCAATATCATCAATGGCTAAATAACGCGATATTTCAAGGAAGGTGCTGTGCAATCGCTGTGCAGCACCTTCTTTTTGCCTAAAAATACTTGCACCCGCCTGCGTTTGGTGATATCATGATAGAAACGCACTGTCAAGACAGGCAGGCGCGAAAAATCTTCCCATGTGGAAGTCAGAGGGCAGGGGACAAAGAGGAGCCTCTGCCGGGTGCAAAGAAGAGAGGATATTATTCATGGACGAAATCAAGGTTGTGCCTTATATTCCTGATGAGGACTACGACAACCCCGCAATGGTCGTGGATTTTTACGAATTTACAATGGCAAACTGCCTGTTCCTGCACGGGTTCAAGGACACCACGCTGGTGTTTGACATGTTCTTCCGCAAGAACCCGGACAATCAGGGCTATTCCATCAGTGCCGGCCAGCGCAAGCTGACCCGTTTTCTGCTGAATTACCACTTCAATGCGCAGGACATCTGGTGGCTGCGCACCAAGGGTATGAGCGAAGAATTCTGTGACTACCTGCGCACCTATCAGTGGAAGGGCGACATGTACGCTCTGCCTGAGGGCACCGTGGCCTATCCCCATGTGCAGATGGTGCGCATCGAGTGTGACCTTGTGGGCGCGATCCTGATCGAGACTTATCTGCTGCAGACCATGAATTTCCACAGTCTGATCGCTACCAAGGCCACCCGTGTCACCGGCCTGAACACCCATACGCCCCGCAGCGTCATGGAGTTCGGCACCCGCCGTGCACAGGGCGAGAGCGCGGGCAATGACGGTGCATATGCTGCTGTTCTGGGCGGCTGTGTCGGCACGGCAAACTGCCTGGCTGAGATGAAGTTCGGCGCAGATGTCAAGGCTGTGGGCACTGTGGCACACAGCTTCATTGAGTTCTTCCCGACAGAGTTCGACGCGTTCAAGGCCTTTGCCGATACCTATCCGGATTCGGTCAGCCTGCTGCTGGATACTTATAATATTATGGAAAGCGGCCTGCCCAACCTCATCAAGCTGGACGACTACCTGATTGAAAAGTATCCCAATGATCCCAACCGCCGTGTCAAGAGTGCCCGCATTGACTCCGGCGACCTGGCCCGCGGCTCCAAGCGCCTGCGCAAGGCATTGGATGCAGCAGGCAAGCCCTATATCAAGCTGGTGGCTTCCAACGGTCTGGACGAAAAGAAGATCGCCAACATGGAGCTGTATGAGCACGCACACTTCGATTCCTACGGCGTGGGTGAGAACCTCATCACTTCTGCTTCCGATCCTGTGTTCGGCGGTGTGTATAAGCTGGTGGCTGTGAAAAAGCCGGATGGCACCTACACCCCCAAGATGAAGTGCTCCGATTCTGCCAGCAAGGCCATCATTCCGGGCAAGAAGATGCCGTGGCGTCTCTATGACGAAAACGGTCAGGCTCAGTGCGACCTGATCGCCATGGACGGTGAGGAGATCGAGGCAGGAAAGCCCATCACCATGGTCAATCTGGATTCGGACGCCATTGAGCGCACCGTCACCTTCACCCCGACCAAGGTCCGGAAGCTGCTGGTGCCCCACATCCTGAACGGCCAGCTGGCCATCGAGCTGCCTTCTATTGCAGAGAAGAAAGCTTACATTGCAAAGCAGCTCACCGAGGAGACCTGGGAAAGCGAGCTGCGCCTTGAGTGCCCGCATAAGCATTATGTAAACATGACCCCGGCTGTTGCCGAGTGCCGCGCAAAGATGTATGCGGAGCTGCATGGCGGCAAGGTGTAAAAGCTTTTCTTGACAAAAAAGCAAGGCTATTGTATTATAAGAACTGCCGTTTGAGAAAACGGCAGTTCTTCTTGCGCCGCTGTGGTGAAATTGGCAGACACGAGGGACTTAAAATCCCTTTCTGGAGACAGAGTACGGGTTCGACCCCCGTCGGCGGCATAAAAACCAGCTCTCAGCTCAGGCTGAGGGCTGGTTTTTATTTTGCGCCGGACGTGGGGTCGAACAGCACGGCCGCCCGCAGGCGGCAAGCAATCAGCCCAGTGGGCTGTTGCTTAGTGCGCGGGTTCCAACGGTCAGGAATGTCTAGCGTGGTTGCTGCCGTTCCCCGCGCCGGACGCGGGGTCGAACGGGACGGCGGTTCGCAAACAGCAAACAAAGTCCCGGTGGGGCTTTGTTTAGCCCGCGGGTCCCAACGGGTAGGAATGTCTAAAGTGGTTGATATTACCTCAGCTCAGGCTGAGGGTTGGTTTTTATTTTGCGCCGGGCGAGGGGTCGAACAGGGATTTTTAATATAGAATAGAGTCCGTCTCTTCATCCTCCATTCACGATTCATTCGAAAAAAGTGCTTTTTCTTTCTCGTGTTTCATGGTATAATAATTTGCAGATACGGCTTTGGGGCCGTTGCCGTGAGCTTTGGCAATGCGGCTGGATAGGGCAGAGCACTGGTGTCACCGCTCTGCCGGGGCAGTGCCCGCGAGATATGGCGGGCGGGAAAATCAAAAAGAGAGGCGAATCGAGATGTTGGATATGATCAAGTGCAGCACCGGCGGCGCATATTACGCCCGCGGTGAATGGGTGCCTGCGGACGGCAATGCGTCCGCCGCGCTGGCCGCAAAGGGTTTTGATGCAGCAGCCATCGAAAATGCGAAGACCGGAA
This sequence comes from Oxalobacter sp., assembly GCA_963615785.1. Lineage (GTDB taxonomy): Bacteria > Bacillota > Clostridia > Oscillospirales > Ruminococcaceae > Faecalibacterium. The sequence continues at coordinate 96,939 of CAVEID010000010.1, forward strand.
CCATGGCCTACAGCATTCTGCAGGCCCACAATACCAGCGGCGATGCCGACAACCTGAAGATCAAGTTTGACGCCATGGCCAGCCATGATATCACCTTTGTGGGCATCATCCAGACGGCCCGCGCATCCGGTCTGGAGAAGTTCCCCATTCCGTATGTGCTGACCAACTGCCACAACAGCCTGTGCGCTGTGGGCGGCACGATCAATGAGGATGACCACCGCTTCGGCCTGTCTGCGGCCAAGAAGTATGGCGGCATCTTCGTGCCCCCGCATCTGGCGGTCATCCATCAGTACATGCGCGAGAAGTTTGCGGGCTGCGGCAAGATGATCCTCGGCTCCGACTCTCACACCCGCTACGGCGCACTGGGCACCATGGCCATCGGCGAGGGCGGCGGCGAGCTGGCAAAGCAGCTTCTGGGCCGCACCTATGATGTCGCCCGCCCGGGTGTCGTCGCCATCTACCTCACCGGCTCTCTGCCTGCAGGCTGCGGCCCCCATGATGTGGCCATTGCACTGGTGGGCAAGCTGTTCAAGAGCGGCTATGTCAAGAACAAGGTCATGGAGTTCGTGGGCCCCGGCATTGCGTCCCTGCGTCAGGACACCCGTAACGCTATCGACGCCATGACCACCGAGACCACCTGCCTGTCTTCCATCTGGGAGACTGACGAGACTACTCAGCGCTTCCTCGCTGTCCATGGCCGTGCTGCTGACTACAAGAAGCTGGCCCCGGCTGACCTTGCCTACTACGACGGCGTGGTGGAGGTGGATCTGTCGGCCATCCGCCCGATGATCGCTCTGCCGATGCATCCGTCCAACGCATTCACTATCGAGGAACTGAACGCAAACCTCGAAGATATTCTCCACGCCTGCGAGCAGGACGTGCAGAAGCTCATCGGCCGCAAGGATGTTTCCCTTGATCTGTGCAGCAAGATCGAAAACGGCAGGCTGCGTGTGGATCAGGGCGTTATTGCAGGCTGCGCAGGCGGCCTGTACGACAGCATCTACGAAGCCGCTTCCATCCTCAAGGGCCACACCGGCGGCTGCGGCGACTACGCCCTGAGCGTCTACCCCGGCAGCCAGCCCATCATGATGGAGCTGGTGCGCACCGGCGTCATCCATGACCTGATGGCCAGCGGCGCTACCATCCGCACCGCGTTCTGCGGCCCCTGCTTCGGTGCAGGCGATGTGCCCGCCAACGGTGCACTGTCCATCCGCCACACCACCCGCAACTTCCCCAGCCGCGAGGGCTCCAAGCCCGGCAATGGCCAGCTTTCCGGCGTAGCCCTGATGGATGCCCGCAGCATTGCGGCTACCACGGCCAACGGCGGCATCCTGACCCCGGCGACCGACATCGACTACGACCCCACCGTGCCCGAGTACGAGTACGACGCTTCCAGTTACGATACCCGCGTATATCAGGGCTTCGGCAAGGGCGATTACGACGCCCTGCTCAAGCTGGGCCCCAACATCAAGGACTGGCCCGAGATCGCACCGCTGGGCGATAACCTGCTGCTGAAGGTGGCTTCTTACATCACCGACCCTGTCACCACCACCGACGAGCTGATCCCCTCCGGTGAAACTTCGTCTTACCGCTCGAATCCGCTGGGTCTGGCCGAGTTCACCCTCAGCCGCAAAGACCCCGAGTACGTCGGCCGCGCCAAGGCTGTGCAGGCCGAGGAGAAGGCCCGCCGTGCAGGCGAGGGCCGCGCTGAGGTATTGGCTCAGCTGCACAAGGTTCCCGGCTGCGAGAACCTGACTTGGGACGATGTGCAGATCGCATCCACGATCTTTGCGGTCAAGCCCGGCGACGGTTCCGCCCGTGAGCAGGCTGCCAGCTGCCAGCGCGTTCTGGGCGCTGGTGCCAACATCGTCACCGAGTATGCCACCAAGCGCTACCGCTCCAACCTGATCAACTGGGGCATGCTGCCGCTGCAGCTGGTGGGCGCAACGCCGTTTGGTCTGGGCGACTATGTGTTCATCCCCAATGTCCGCGAGGCCCTCAAGGGTGACCTGCAGGACATCAAGGCCTATGTGCTGGGCGACACCGTCAAGGAGTTCAGCCTGTACATGGCTCCGCTGACCGCCGACGAGCGCAAAATTCTGGCCGACGGCTGCCTGATCAATTTCTATAAGCACTAATATAAGGCTTCCCCCTCGGGGGAAGCTGTCACCGTAGGTGACGGATGAGGGGTAGTTGTCTACTGATGCCGCTTTTTTATAACGGCTTCTGATTGCGGCTGCCCCTCATCCGCTTCACTTCGTTCAGCACTTTCTCCTAAAGGGGAAACGGCTTTCGCGTGTATCATTCCTGGAGGTTCAATTTTTATGCCCGGCGATCTTCACAATCATTCCACCTGTTCCGATGGCTCTGTGCCCATCCACCGCCTGCCGCTCATGGCGGCGCGTGCGGGGCTGGACACCATGGCCATCTCGGATCATGACACCCTGCTCAGCGTGAACTACTGCTACGAGCACCCCGTGCAGGACGGTGTGCGGCTCATCCCGGCCACTGAGCTGACCGGCTACGACCACGAGCACCGCCATCGGGTGCACCTGCTGTGCTATTATCCCGACCCGGAGAGCCGCGAACTGAAAGAGCACTGCGACATCCTGCGCCAGCGCCGCAACGAATGCGGTCTGCAAAGCGCAAAAGAGATCGAGGCTCTGTATCCGCAGTTCCGCACGGAACAGGCACTGGAATATGCCAAAGACAGCGGCGTGTTGTTCAAAAGCGGTATCATGGAAGCACTGCATCAGCTGGGCCTGTGCGACAGTGTGTACGGAAAGCTGTACAGCTATCTTTTCGGCTGGGAGCCCCGGGGCGTGGTGCTGCATCAGGTGAAATATCCCTCGGTGCAGGAGGTGATCGCCACGGCTAAGGCAGCAGGTGCTGTGCTGGTGTTTGCGCACCCCACGGTCTACAAGAGCATGCCGCTGGTGCGTCAGCTTGCCAAGGAGGGCGTCATCGACGGCATCGAGGTGGATCATCCCCGCAACAGCCCGGAGGACAAGGCCGAATGTGCGGCACTGTGTGAGCAGTATGGATTGATCCACACCGGCGGCACCGACTTCCACGGTGCGAACCACAAAGTGCCGCACCCGGTGGGCACCTGCACCACGGCAGATGATCAGGTGGCGCGCATTCTGGAGCTGGCCCGCAAACGCCGTGGCATTGAAGTGTGACCCGGTCACGTTGACATTTTGCGCTGGAGCACTATAATAAAAAGAAAGCCCGGGGCTTTGTGCGCCCGGACAGGAGAGGTCAAATAAGAGAGGTTTTTGAACTATGAGCAAAGAATTCAGTTTTCCCAACAGCGGCACCTGCTCCAAGCAGACCAACTTTGTGCTGAATGATGACCACACCATTGAGAGCATGGAGGTCATCGGCGGCTGCAACGGCAACCTGAAAGGCATCTGCCGCCTGGTCAAGGGCATGAAGGCGGAGGACGTGATCGACCGCATGGAAGGCACGCTCTGCGGCTTCCGCAACACCAGCTGCCCGGATCAGATCGCAAAAAACCTGAAAAAGGCTCTGGCTGAAATGGAATAAACAAAGAAGAATGTTTGCAGAGAGGGGATGCCGCAAAGCGTCTCCTCTTTGTTTTTTCCTATCCTGACACAAACAGCTGATTTTTTCCCCTCTTTTGGGGCTATACTTCTTGTGCAAATGATTTTTATCAGCGAGGAGCGGGCAAATGAGCATCTGGGAGAGAATGGGCTTTGGCGGATATAAAGGTTTTTCGCGGGAATCGGATCAGCTGCTGCGCAGCGCAGTGGAGCTGGCGGGCGATCTGGGCTGTGAAAAAGCGGACACCAGCCATTTGCTGCTGGCGATCCTGCAGCAGGATCACGGCGCTGCGTCGCGTTTTCTGGCGGGCAAGCAGATCCGGGAGCAGGAGGTGCGCCGCCAGCTGGCGGAAAACCGCCGCACGCCTGCGCTGCATCTGGACCGCCGTGCCTTTGCGCCAGACCTCAGGCGAACCATGGATTATGCCATCATCGGCGCACAGAATGCACATCTGAGCCGTGCCGAACCGGAACACCTGCTCTGCGCGATGTTGGAGGATGACGGCTGTGCGGCGGGGATGCTTCTGGCATCCATGGGCTTGCAGCTCACCGAAGCCGTGCGGGAATGCCGCCAGCTGTCCGGACAGTTTATCCTGCCGTATCAGAGCCGTGCTTCGGCCAGTGTGCCGCGGGGCAGCCGTGCCAGCGATAAATACTGCCGTGATCTGACCCGGCGGGCGGCGGAACGGGAACTGGATCCTGTGTTCTGCCGGGAGACAGAATTGAACCGCATGGTGGAGATCCTCTGCCGCCGCCAGAAAAACAATCCCTGTCTGGTGGGGGAGCCGGGTGTTGGCAAAACAGCCCTTGCGGAGGGCCTTGCGCAGCGCATCGCGTCCGGGTGTGTGCCGCAGGCGCTGAAGGGCCGCCGTCTGCTGGCGCTGGACATGGCCAGCCTTGTGGCGGGCACCAAGTACCGGGGCGACTTTGAGGAGCGGTTCAAAAACCTGCTGGAGGAGCTGGTGCGGGACGGCACGTCCATCCTGTTTGTGGATGAGTTCCACACCATTGTGGGTGCCGGTGCTGCAGAGGGGGCTATTGATGCGGCCAGCATCCTGAAACCGGTCCTTGCCCGGGGCGAGATCCAGATCATCGGTGCCACCACCAATGAGGAATTCCGCACCCACATCCAGAAGGATGCGGCACTGGAACGCCGCTTTGGCCGGGTGCAGGTGGAAGAGCCAACCCCGGCGCAGGCGCTGGACATTCTCGACGGGCTGGCCCCGCGTTATGAGCGCTACCACAGTGTGAAACTGCCGCCGGAGACGCTGCGGGCAGCGGTGGAGCTCTCTGTGCGGTATCTGCCGGGGCGCTTTTTGCCTGATAAGGCCATTGACCTGATGGACGAAGCCTGTGCGGCGGCGCGCATCCGGGCAGAGCAGGAAAAGCGTTCGCAGCCTGTTCTGAAGCCGGATGATATCGCCCGGGTCGTGGCGCAGACCAGCGGCGTGCCTGCTGAGCGTGTGGGTGAAAAGGAACGGGAACGGCTGGACAAGCTGGAAGACCGGCTGAACGCTGAGATCGTGGGGCAGAGGCGTGCCGTTGCTGCCGTGGCGGGGGCCATCCGCCGCAGCCGCACCGGGCTTGGAGAGCCGGGCAGACCCATTGGAGCGATGCTCTTTCTCGGCCCCACCGGGGTGGGCAAAACAGCTCTTGCCCGGGCGCTGGCGGTCAGCTGGTTTGGCAGCGAGAAAGCTTTGCTGAAATTTGATATGTCAGAATATCAGGAGCAGCACACGGCTGCCCGCCTGCTGGGGGCTCCTCCGGGCTATCTGGGCCACGACGAGGGCGGTCAGCTCACCGAAGCAGTGCGCCGGCGTCCTTACAGCGTCGTGCTGTTTGACGAGATCGAAAAGGCACACCCGGATATCCAGAACATCCTTCTGCAGATTCTGGAAGACGGCCAGCTCACGGATTCCATGGGACGCAAGGCTGATTTCCGCAATACCATCGTGCTGTTGACGTCCAACCTCGGCGCACGGTTCCTGGCCGGACAGTCGGCTCCGCTGGGCTTTGCTTCCGGCAGTGAAGCATTGTTCGAAAAGCAGTCGGCGCAGGCCGTGGAGGAAGCGAAAAAGTGGTTCCGGCCGGAGCTGGTTGGCCGTCTGGACGAGATGATCGTCTTCCGCCCGCTGGCAGACGAAAGCCTGTGTGCCATCACGGAAAAGCTGCTCTGCCAGCTGGAAGAGCGCGCTGCCCGCAGCGGCTATCAGCTGCGGCATACGCCCCGGGTGGGGCAGGTGCTGGCTGCAAAGGCTCACTCGGCCTATGGGGCGCGGGAACTGCGCCGCGCGGTAGATCGGGCAGTGGAACAGGCGCTTGCAGACCGCATCGCCTCCGGCACAGCCTGTGTGGGCCAGCACTGGACGGCGGATTGTTCGGATGATGGCGCAGTCATTCTGCGGGAGGATGAGACTGTGACGATGTAATGTCCGTGCGTTTCTGCTTAAATTGACGATTCCTCTTGCAACCTGCTGTATTTCTGTTATCATAGAAGCAATAGCAACAGCAGGAGGAAGTCCATGCGCACCTTATTTTTATTGAACCCCACTGCCGGAAAACAGGACTGCACCCGTCAGCTTCCCCGGCAGATCGAAGCGGCGGCACAGCGGGCCGGCCTTTCGCAGGGAGAATACACCATTCAGATCACCACCCATGCCGGTCATGCCCGGGAACTGGCCCGTGCAGAGGCCGCACGCGCCCAGCAGGAGGGGGAGACTCTGCGCATTTACACGGCGGGAGGGGACGGGACCTTCAACGAGGCGCTGACAGGCGCCTACGGATTTGAGAATGCCGCAGTCGGCTGCCTGCCCTTCGGCAGCGGAAACGATTTTCTGCGCACCTTCGGCACGAAGGAAGAATTTTTGGATCTGGACGCCCAGCTGGCAGGCGATGCAGTCTCCATTGATCTGATGCAGACCAGCCTTGGTCTGTCGGCGACCATCTGCGCGGCGGGACTGGACGCTCAGGTGGCTTATGGCATCCCGAAATTCCGGCGCATTCCTCTGTGCGGCGGCGAAATGGCCTATGTGCTGTCTATCGTTCAGCAGCTGTGCGGGCACATTGGCCGGCGGGTGGAGTATACCATCGACGGCGAAACGCTGGATGTGGACTGCCTGATGTGTGCAGTCTGCAATGGCCGCACTTATGGCGGCGGCTTCTGTGCCGCGCCGGAAGCTCAGCCGGATGACGGCTGGCTGGACGTCTATATCATCCGAAAAGTCGGGCGGCTGACCATCGCAAAGCTGCTGAGCATGTATAAGAATGGAAAGCACTTTCAGGATGGCCGGCTGGTAAAGGCGGCAGAACCATACTTTATCTACCGCCGGGCAAAGCAGGTGACCCTGCGGGCGGCAGACGGCCGCGGGCCTGTCGTTGCCACGGCAGACGGGGAGTGCGTGCCATGCGAGCAGGTAAGCGTGCAGGTGCAGCCGCTGGCAGGCCGCATCCTGCTGCCAAAGCCTGCCTATGAGCGCTTTGCGGCGCAGAGAGTGAACTGAATAGAAAACTGGCAAAAAGAGATGGCTTCATTTTCGCTGAAAGTCATCTCTTTTTTGCCGCACAGAACAGGCCGCCGCACGCAGCAGGGGAAAATTTTTCGGCGGGCAGAATGTATAGGAAAAAACTACATTTTTTGCAATAAAAACCATCTTGAACATCTGGCGGGGTTATGATATACTGAGCCCAATTGGCGGCAAAGAAAATTTGCCGCCATGACAGAGAAACGCTATGGAACCGGAAAGAGCTCTGTTGCATTTCTGCGTGAAAAGGGGTGTTTTACGCGTGAATGCATGGGGGAATCCATTGACACTTGTTTCCGGAAAGTGATAAAATTTTCTCGGAAGGAAAGGGCAAAAGCAGCCGGGGTGTGGGATATCCCGGCATAAGGTGAGGAAAAGTATATGGACCAAAAACGAAGGCATATCCTTTCGGCGGTCGTCCTGGCGGTCATCATGCTGCTGAGCATTGCGGCTTACAACAGCTATATCCAGCGTCAGGTCTATTATGAGAGCACACAGAACCTGCTCTCCACTTACAGTCAGGTGACCAAGACATTTAATATGTTTGCCCAGCGCAACTGGAACATCCTTGAGATCTGGAGCAATGATCTTGCACAGCTGGCCAAAGAGGAAGACACGGATAGAAAGTGGCGGACATATGTAGACGAAAAGGCCAACTGGCAGTACAGCGAGGTCGTTCTTTTTAATGAGGAAAACCAGTTCTGGACAGTCGGCGGGCGGCAGGGAGATGCGCCGCATATGAAAAACGCTCTGGAAGCGCTCTATGCGGCAGACGGCCCGATCGTGACCAGTTACATTTCCAGCAAGGATGTGCGCAAGGTCATGTTTGCGGTGCAGACCGAGCCTGTGGCCATGGACGGTGTTACCTACACATCGTTGGCGATCTGCTACGATAACACCGCGCTGGAAAACATGCTGGGCGGCATGGCCTACGAGGGCCAAAGCGACTGCTATATCGTACGCTCCAACGGCGATGTGGTGCTTTCCACCGAGCCGAAGACGGAGATCACGGACCGGCTCACAAACCTGTTTGATTATCTGGCTGAAAACGCCCAGCCGGAAAAGGTTTATTTCGACGAGATGCTGAGCAATGTTCCAAAGCAGGGCACCGGCAGCGTGAAATATGTGTTCCACGGCAGAAGCTTTTATCTGGTCTATCAGCCAGTGGGCGTGAAAGACTGGTCCATCATTGGCATTGTGCCTGCTGATGTGGTGGATGGCGGAATGATCAAAGTGCAGTTTACCACCATCCTGTTGCTTTCGGCTCTGGCGCTGATCATTCTGGCTGGCACAGGCAAGCTTTATTACGATGCCGCTCGGACTCGTAAGGAAAAGGCGGAAGCCGAAAAGCGGGAGCTGCAGCGCAGAAAAGAGCTGACAGAACAGATGTTCCAGGGCATGGCCCGCATTGTGGATCGCTTTGCCATCTGTGATCTGGACAATGACCGCTATGAGTATCACGAGCGCCGGGGCCCGGAGATCTATCCCCAGAAAGGCTCTTACCAGTGGATGGTGGAGCAGGTGTCGCAGCGCTATGTGATCGTGACCGACGGCGAAAACGCCAAGCTGACCCAGATGCTGGCTCCTGAACATCTGCGCGCACTGCTCAAGACAGAGGATGACGCGCTCAAGTTTGAGTATGCATCCCGGGATAAGAGCGCATTCCAGATGATGACAGTGGTGCCGGCAGGCTGGAAGGATGGCCGGCTGACCAGTGTGCTGATGATCACGCAGGACATGGGCCGGCAGCATCTTCTGCAGATGATGGCCAACACTGACGGCCTGACCGGCCTGCTGAACCGGCGCTATTTCGACACTGTGCTCGCTTCGCTGGTGAACCGGAAACAGCCGTTTGTGCTGTTCTATCTCGATCTCGACCGTTTCAAGCCGGTCAATGATACGTTCGGCCACGATGTGGGCGACCTGCTGCTGCGGCAGGTCGCGGAGCGCCTGCAGAGCTGCATCCGCACCACAGATTATGTCTTCCGTCTGGGCGGCGACGAGTTTGGCCTGCTGCTGTTGGGAGAACTGAATGAAGACGACTGCCGGCGGAAAGCGGATCAGATCCGGCAGACCATCGGAGACATTTACAAAGTCGAAGAAAAGAATGTCCGTGTGGGCACCAGCTGCGGTTTTGCCCGCTTCCCGGCGGAGTGTCTGGATGTGGAACAAGCCCGCCAGCTGGCCGACAAACGCATGTATGCCGATAAGCAGCGCAACCACGCCCTGATGGATCATGGGCTTTGAGCACTGCATAAACAAAAAGGCAAAAAAGAAGGAGATGTCCGTGCGGACATCTCCTTCTTTGGCTTTTTACATGTGCAGCAGGCTGCGCTGTTCGCTGGCGCGGAACTTGAGCGCCGCAGCAATGAAGCCCTTGAACAGCGGATGAGCGCGGTTCGGGCGGCTCTTGAACTCAGGGTGGAACTGTGCGCCCAGATGGAAGTCACGGCCCGGCAGCTCCACAGTCTCTACCAGATGGCCGTCAGGGCTGGTGCCGGAAATGACCAGGCCGGCATCCTGCATCTCCTGACGGAAATCGTTGTTGAACTCATAGCGGTGGCGGTGACGCTCCCAGATCTCAGCCTCGCCGTAGCACTCGGCCATCTTGGTGCCGGGGGCCACTGTGCAGGGGTACTTGCCCAGACGCATGGTGCCGCCCTTGGGGATGTTGCCCTGCTGGTCAGGCATCAGGGAGATGACGTTGTGCGCGCCGTCCGGGGTGAACTCGCTGGAGTTGGCGTCAGCGTAGCCCAGCACACCGCGGGCGAACTCCATCACCATGATCTGCATGCCCAGGCAGATGCCGAAGTAGGGAACATGGTTCTCACGAGCATACTGTGCAGCCTGGATCATACCCTCAATGCCGCGGTCACCGAAGCCGCCGGGCACAATGATGCCGTCCACGTCGGCAAAGGCTTCCTTGCAGGCAGCCTGATCGGTCAGGTCTTCGCTCTCCACCCAGCGGATCTCCACCTGACTGTCATTCTCGAAGCCGGCGTGGTACAGGCTTTCCATCACAGAGAGGTAAGCGTCATGCAGCTTGACGTACTTGCCCACCAGTGCGATGGTGCAGGTCTTGCTGCGGGTGGCGATGCGGGAGACCACCTGCTTCCATTCGGTCAGATCGGCTGCAGGCACATCCAGCTTCAGCTTTTTCACTACAACTTCGTCCAGACCGTTGGTGTGCAGCATCAGCGGGCATTGATACAGGCTGGGCATGGTCAGGTTTTCAATGACACATTCGGGTTTGACGTTGCAGAAGGTGCTGATCTTGCGGCGGATGTCGCCGCCCACGCTGCCGTCTGCACGCAGGATGATGATGTCGGGGTTCACGCCCATGCCTTGCAGCTCCTTGACGGAGTGCTGTGCGGGCTTGGATTTGTACTCATTGGAACCGGAGATATAAGGCACCAGAACCACATGGATGTAGCAGCAGTTGTCGCGGCCCTGCTCCAGGCCCACCTGACGGATGGCCTCCAGGAAGGGCTGGCTCTCGATGTCGCCGGTGGTGCCGCCGATTTCAGTGATGACCACATCCGCTTCGGTGGAGGAAGCCAGATTGTAAATATAGCTCTTGATCTCGTTGGTGATGTGGGGGATGATCTGCACGGTCTGGCCGAGATATGCGCCCTGACGCTCCTTGTTCAGCACGTTCCAGTACACCTTGCCGGTGGTCAGGTTCGAATACTTGTTCAGGTTTTCGTCGATGAAGCGCTCGTAGTGGCCAAGGTCGAGGTCGGTTTCGGTGCCGTCGTCGGTGACGAACACTTCACCGTGCTGCAGGGGGCTCATGGTGCCCGGGTCAACATTGACATAAGGGTCAAGCTTCTGGCTGGCCACTTTCAGGCCGCGGCACTTGAGCAGGCGGCCCAGAGAAGCGGCCGTGATGCCCTTGCCCAGACCGGACACAACACCGCCGGTCACAAAAATAAATTTGGTTTGTTTTTCTGCCATAAAATGTCCTCCTCTATTTATTCTTCTTTCCCGTATAAACCCTGGTAAATCGTTCAGGTGAACGGCCTCGCCCTCTCCGTCATTGCTTACACAATGCCACCTCCCTCAAAGTGGGAGGCTTTGGCAGTCCCCACAAAGTTCACAGTTTTGCCAAGGGCTCTCCCTTTGGGAGAGCTGGCGAACGAAGTGAGACTGAGAGGGTGAGGATGCTTTTCCCAACCCAGTATTATACACCCATGTCCTCATAGTTTTCAAGGATTTCCTGTGAGATTTCGGTGCGGTCACGGCGGGTATCCATGGCCTGCTTTTCAATGTAGCGGTGTGCTTCCGCCTCGGTCATATGCTCATGCTCCACAAGGCAGCACTTCGCCCGGCTGACAAGACGCACCTGCGCGATCTTGTCCTGCAGGCGGGCGTTTTCCTGCCGGGCTCGCTGCAGGCGGTGATTACCCGCCGCAGCCATGTGCATGGCCTGCATGAAAAAGGTGGTGGTAAACGGTTTTGACAGCAGCAGCACGCCCTGATCGTTCAGGGGGGCCATCAGCTGTTCAGCCTGTGCAGCTTTGACCAGAAACACGACACCGGCGTCCGTTTTTTCCACTGCATTGATGCACAGTTCGTGGCCGAACTCGTCGGGCAGGGGAGAGTTGACCACGATCAGCTCAAAATCCGATTCGGTCATCCGTCGCCGGGCTTCAGCTCCGCTGGGGATGATCACCGGGCGGCTGTAGCCCATTTCGGTCAGCCGTGCGGCGATATACTCATTGGAGCTTGCACCGGCGCTCACGATCAGTGCACGTCCCATTCCTTCGCTCCTTTCTCCTACACTCTCTTTCTAAGCAGGGGTCAGATGGCGTTGAAATAGTGGACGCGCTCATACTCAGCCGGGTCGGATGCCCGGCGAAGAGCTTCGCAGCGCTTCAGCTCCTCGGTGAAATACCGGCGGGACAGCTCTTCCGGCAGAACACGATGCAAAAATTCGCTCTCCTCAGCGGCCTGCACAGCTTCCTCCAGCGTGGAAGGCAGAGTCTCAAGTCCCAGCCCTTCGGCTTCGGAAGGTTTGAACAGGTTCCGGTTTACCGGGGCCTGCAGCACCATGCGGTTTTCGATGCCGTCCAGGCCGGCGGCCAGCACCAGACCGATGGCCAGATACGGGTTGCAGGCAGGATCAGGGCTGCGCAGCTCCATGCGGCAGTTGTCGCCCTTCACCTGCGGGATGCGCACCAGCTGGCTGCGGTTCTGGCGGCTCCAGCTCACATAGCGGGGAGCCTCGTCGCAGCCAAAGCGCTGATAGCTGTTGGGCAGGGGATTGGTGAACACGGTCAGTTCACGGCTGTGGGCCAGAACGCCTGCCATGAAGCTGCCTGCAATGCTGTCCGGGGCGATGTCGCCCTCAAACAGGTTGCGGCCATCCATATAAAGGGACAGGTTGATATGCAGGCCGCTGCCCGCCTGATCCGGCAGGGGCTTGGGCAGAAAACTTGCGTGCAGGCCGCTGCGCATGGCGATGGCGCGCACGATCTGTTTGAACATCATCACGTTGTCGGCGGTCTTGAGAGGGCCTGCGTGGTGACAGTCGATCTCATTCTGACCGTTGCCGCTTTCGTGGTGGCTGTGCTGGGGGCTCATGCCCATCTGCTCCATGGTCAGGCAGATGTCGCGGCGGATGTTCTCACCGGCATCCAGCGGGGCAACGTCAAAGTAGCCGCCGAAGTCGATGGGAATGCGGGTGGGGCGGCCCCGGTCATCGTTCTCGAACAGATAGAACTCGCACTCTGCGCCCACGTTGCAGGTGAGGCCCAGCTTGCGGAACTTGCGGTTCATGCTGCGCAGAAAACCGCGGCAGTTGCCGCCAAAAGGCTCGCCGTCCGGCTTTTCCACGTCGCAGAAGAACTGCATCACCCGGCCCTCGGTGGGGCGCCAGGGCAGAATGGTCACGGTGGACAGGTCAGGCCGGAGCACAAGGTCACTTTCCTCCACATGCATGAAGCCTGCAATGGAGCTGCCGTCAAAGCACACGCCGTCTTCCAGCGCCTTGGGCAGGTCGCTGGCCAGTACGGCAATGTTCTTCTGAGTGCCGAAGATATCGCAGAAAGCGAACCGCACGAATTTGACGTTGTTGTCCTCCACGAAGTCGAGGATATCCTGTTGGCTCGAATAACTCATAGTGGTTTCCCCTTCAAATAAAACGCCTAAAGGCCTGCCCTCATGCGGGAGCAGGTCTTTAGGCTGGTGTAAGAAATAGGAAAAGGAGAATGGCGAAATTTGTTCCGCAGCCTACGGATGCTATTCTGTTACGCTGCTATGTTGATATCAGACGTAGTAAAGCATCTTGCTGTAGCTGGGCAGAGGCCAGTAATCCTCACCGCAAATGGTCTCGGCATCGTCCGCAGCGGCGCGCAGGGCGTCCATGGCGGGCAGCACGTTGTCGTGGAAGGACACAGCCTTCTCGGTTTCGGTGGCCAGTGCCTTGGTGGCATCCACGGCATCCTGCAGGGTGTCAATGGCGTCGCTCATAGCGTCAGCATCGGCGGACAGCTTGGTCAGAGTCTTGGTCTCGCTGCGCACGCTGATGTTTTCGCTGACAGCCAGCTTGGATGCTGCGGTATTGGCAAGCTCGCTCATGTAGGAGTTGACAGCGGGCAGCAGCTGCTTGCGGGCCATCTCCAGCATGGTCAGAGCCTCAATGTTGATGATCTTGGAGTAGTGCTCCATCTCCACCTCATAGCGGCTCTCCATCTCAACTTTGGTCAGCACGCCGAACTCTTCCATCAGCTGGATGTTCTTGGGCTCGATCAGAGCAGGCAGGGCAGCAGGAGTGTTCTTCTTGTTGGGCAGGCCGCGCTTTGCTGCTTCCTCTTCCCACTCGGCAGTGTAGCCGTTGCCGTTGAAGATGACGCGGCGGTGGTCGCGGATGGTGCGCTTGACCAGAGCGATAGCAGCGCTGGTGAAGTCCTCAGCGCCTTCCAACTCGTCGGCGTAGCCCTTCAGTTCCTTGGCGACGGCAGTGTTCAGAATGGTGTTGGCGTCGCTCAGGTTCTCAGCAGAACCGGGCATACGGAACTCGAACTTGTTGCCGGTGAAAGCAAAGGGAGAAGTGCGGTTGCGGTCGGTGGTGTCCTTGCTGAACTTGGGCAGGACATCCACGCCCAGATCCATCTTCATCTTGACGGGGCCGGCATAGGGAGAATCGGATGCGATAGCATCGATGACAGCTTCCAGCTCTTCGCCCACGAAGATGGAGATGATGGCCGGAGGTGCCTCGTTGGCGCCCAGACGGTGGTCGTTGCCCGGGGTTGCAACAGAGGTGCGCAGCAGGTCAGCGTACTCGTCAACTGCCTTGATGACAGCGGCCAGGAACACCAGGAACTGCAGGTTCTCCATGGGGGTGTCGCCCGGGTCGAGCAGATTCTCGTGGCTGGTGGACATGGACCAGTTGTTGTGCTTGCCGCTGCCGTTGACACCCTCGAAAGGCTTCTCATGCTGCAGGCAGACCAGACCGTACTTGGGAGCAATCTTCTTCATCATCTCCATGGTCAGCAGGTTGTGGTCGATGGCAACATTGGTGGTGTCGAAGATGGGGGCCAGCTCATGCTGGCAGGGAGCAACTTCGTTGTGCTTGGTCTTGGCGGGAACGCCCAGCTTCCACAGCTCTTCGTCCAGCTCCTTCATGAACTCGGAGACCTCAGGACGGATGACGCCGAAGTAGTGCTCTTCCAGCTCCTGACCCTTGGCAGAAGGTGCACCGAACAGGGTGCGGCCGGTGAGGATCAGATCCTGACGGGCTTCGTAGTCTTCCTTCTTAATAAGGAAGTATTCCTGCTCGGGGCCGACGGTGGTGGAAACGTAATCCACATCCTTGCCGAACAGCTTCAGAATACGAATGGCCTGACCGGACAGTGCGTTCATGGAGCGCAGCAGAGGAGTCTTTTTATCCAGTGCCTCGCCGGTGTAGCTGACAAATGCGGTGGGGATGCACAGCACGTCGTCCTTCACGAATGCGTAGCTGGTGGGGTCCCATGCGGTGTAGCCGCGGGCCTCGCAGGTGGCGCGCAGGCCGCCGGAGGGGAAGGAGGAAGCGTCAGGCTCGCCGCGCACCAGCTCCTTGCCGGAGAACTCCATGATGGCGGTGCCGTCGCCCACGGGGGAGACGAAGCCGTCATGCTTCTCGCTGGTGATGCCGGTCAGCGGCTGGAACCAGTGAGTGTAGTGGGTGGCACCCAGCTCCATGGCCCAGCGCTTCATGACGCTGGCCACGACGTTTGCCACCTCGATATCCAGAGGAGCGCCCTTGTGCAGGGTGTTCTTCAGGCTCTTATAAGTAGCGCTCGGCAGGCGCTCCTTCATCACATGTTCGTTAAAGACCTTGCTGCCGTAGATTTCCATAACATTTGCTGCCATAAATCCTACTCCTTACTTGATCTTATTTTCTTTTCCTTCCGTCTACGTTTTGGTCTGCCGCAATGCCGCATCCAAAGCACGAAAGCGTTCTTAACAAAAACGGCGCTGCGAGTCAGGAGGTGACCCACAGCGCCGTTGCTGTCTATGGTTTGATTATAGTCTCTGCAGGCCAAAAACGCAATTGACAAATCTGACGATTCTGCACAAACAGCTTCCTGGATTTTTGGAACAACTGAGCTTGGTATGACTTATCAAATGAGATTTGTGCCTTTTGTCAGGCAGAACGATTTAGAAATGGCTCCGCTATGCTCTGCCATTTTTAATGTATTATATTTTTGTTTTCGTGTTTGTCGCGGCTTGCGAGCCGCTCCAAACACATTTTCACGCGAAAGGCCTCATCGAGAAAATGCATTTTCAGTATAAGATGCCATTGCCCGTTACGGCTCCATTTTGTGAAAAAGAGCTTCCAGAAAATCCGCAGATTTTCTGGAAGCTCAAATATTAAAAATAAAATTTCCGCTGAATATACCCAGAGTGAAACGGCGGGCATTTCAAATCGTCAAATTACCTGAAAGAGGAAGAACTTGAGATAGTTCGTCTCCGGCACACCCCACAGGATCGGGTGATCCGGAGCCTGCTGCTTCACTTCGATCTGCCGCAGCTGACGGTGCGCATCCTTTGCTGCCGCCCGCAGCATCTTGATGAACAGCTCTTCGGTGGCAAAGTGGGAACAGCTGGCAGTTGCCAGATAGCCGCCGCGGGGCAGCAGCTTCATGGCGCGGTAGTTGATCTCCTTATAGCCGCGCATGGCGTTGTCCACCGTCCGGCGGGACTTAGTGAAGGCCGGCGGGTCAAGGATGATGAAATCGTAGGGATGTCCCTCTTTTTCCAGCCGCGGCAGCAGCTCAAAGGTGTCTTCACAAAGGAAATCCATGTTGGTCAGGCTGTTGCGTTCGGCGTTGCGCTGCGCCATGGCAATAGCGTCCGCACTGATGTCAGCAGCCGTTACCCGTGCGGCTCCGCCCTTGGCAGCGTTCAGTGCAAAGCTGCCGGTGTGGGTGAAGCAGTCCAGCACGGTGTGGCCTGCGGCAACGCGTGCTACAGCCCGGCGGTTGTACTTCTGGTCGAGGAAGAAGCCGGTCTTCTGGCCGTTCTCGAAGTCCACATGGTAGTAGACGCCGTTTTCGCAAATTTCAGTCTGGGTGCTCTCAGGATGCGTTTCGCCGGGCAGCTCAAACCAGCCTTTGTTCTGCTCAAGACCTTCTTTGGCACGCAGGGCTTCATCGTTGCGTTCATAAATTCCGTCAATGGTCTGGCCGTCGGCACGCAGCACATCTGCCAAAATGGGGAAGAGGATGGGCTTGAGCTTTTCCATGCCCACGCTGAGCGTCTGGGTAACAAGGATGTTGTTGAAACGGTCTACGGTCAGGCCGGGGAACTGGTCTGCTTCGCCAAAGATGACCCGGCAGGCGGAGATGTCGTCCGGCTCCAGAACCGTCTTGCGGTAGGCCCAGGCGTACTCCACCCGGCGGCGCCAGAAAGCCTCATTAAAGGTGTCGTTGGCGTTGCGGGAGATCAGCCGCACGCGAATTTTGCTTTGCAGCGAGACAAAGCCGGTGCCGAGGTAAGAACCCTTGGTGCTGACCACATCGGCCAGAGTACCGTTTTCCGGCTCATTCTCCGGGAAATGGATGATGTCATTTTCGTATACCCACGGGTGGCCTGCTACGAGGTTGGCTTCGGCATGCTTGTTGACGGTGTATACAGGGTAAGTGCATTCTTTCATGTAGTTCTCCTTATAATAGCCTTCCCCCTCGGGGGGAAGGTGCTGAACAAAGTGAAGCGGATGAGGGAAAACTGTGCCCAGATTTTGTTCTGTCAGAGCAGCATCAGAAGATAACTGCCCCTCATCCGGCTGCTCCCGTTGGTCGCATCCACCTTCCCCCAAGGGGAAGGCTTATTCCAAATCTACTCTTTATAATATCATACTTTTTCAGGCTTGTACACTCCGAAACTGTCCGATTTTACGAGAAAATTCACCACTTCAATTGCTGCAAATTGGACGATTTCGACTGTATTTAGTAACAAATTAGGAACATGATATGGAATTAGTAACACACACAGCGCAAAAGCAGATGCTCGGTTACCCTCTCACCACCGCGTTATACAGCATTTCCAAGAACTGTACCGCGCCGGGGCATCCGGTCAGCGGGTAGCCTGCCAGCTGCTGCACATAGTCCGGGTTTGTGAGCCATGCACTTTTCGCGGCCCGGCGGATAGCGCTCTGAATTGCTTTCGGCTCACAATTCCGCTGTTTGGCAATGGGAGTGTAAATCTCCTTTTCCACTGCCCTCAGCCGGTCTTCCTGTTCGCAGATCAGTTCGACGCATTGGCACAGAATACTGTAGGCGCTCATGGAGCGGATAATGCCCATCGGGCGCAGCAGGTCATTGATCTGGGTGGGTAATTCGGAAACGATCATAATTGACACATCCTTTCTTTGCGTCAACTTTAATCGAAAAATATCCAAATTTTATCAATCGCGTCGATATACGTCACAAAGTGTCGAAATATGCCACGCAAACAAAAACAGCCCCGAAGAACCGTCAGACTCCTCTGAGGAGTTGAACATACAGAAGAATCAATAAAACTAGTTGCATGTGCAACGTCAAAATGTGTAAAAAACTTCACAAATGTTTACAACGCAGATAAAAAAGCATATAATGTAACTGCAAAGGTTTAACCTTTGCCATGATACAAAAAAGACCGTGCTGTCTTTTGCTGTGTCTGCTGAAAGAGGGTAACCCCTCCCTGGCTGAAAAATTGGGGAATGAAAAAAGCGGTGAACTCTTACCGTAAGTAGAGAATGAAAAAAGCGGAGAACCTCTGCCGTATAGTGAGGAGCTAAAAAGGGTGCGGAGCAGTTAGCTGTTCCGCACCTTCTTGGATTTAGGAGTTGAATTCATGGGGAAGTTTAGGTTCTATCATATTGATGAGCATTATATTAGATTCCTACATAGTCTGGATAATAGAGTCCAGCACAACAAAGGACAGAGACGTCCGTATATAGGCATCGTTCTTTCTATCGATGGAATAAACTACTATGTTCCGTTGGAATCTCCAAAGCCGAATCACGCAAATATAAAAGGCGGCGGACCTGTAATGAAGCTGGATGACGGGCGGTTGGGCGTAATGGGATTCAATAATATGATTCCTGTGCTGCCTTCTTGCTTACTTGAATTTAATATTCAAGAAGTTACAGATCAGCAATACAAAATGTTGCTACTCAACCAGCTTGCCTTTTGCAACAAAAATGAGGAAATAATTATCCACCGTGCTCAGACAACATATAACCGTGCTGTTATAAAAAAGGTTCCGATGTATAAGAGTGTTTGTTGCAACTTTGTTAAGCTAGAGCGAAATTTTAGGAAATTTGATCCGCATCATGTTCCCAAAAAGAAAAAAGCACATGTGACACTTCCCGATAGTAAAGCGTGAATTCAATATTTCGAATAAATAAGAGCCGCAACCCTTCTCACGGGGCTGCGGCTCTTGCTATGTACGGGTATTACTTTCCCTGTGCTTTCAGGCGGTCATAGGTCTTGTCCGCCTCCAGCGCCGCCGTGGTGAAGCTGTTGTTCTTCCACCACGCTACCAGTGCAGCCACGGTGGTGATGCCTGCGGTGACCAGCTGCTCCAGCTCCGTGCTCTCAATGGGCAGCAGGGGCATACCCAAAGCGCTGAGCACCTGATTGGTCAGGGCCAGCAGCAGGACAGCGGTGCGGGCAATGGTGCCTGCAGAGATGTTGGGCTCGTTATAAGTAGGAATGTGTGCGTTCATATCAGTTTCCTTTCTGCTCGGTTTCCGAGCGCTGTTTCAGGATGTCCACGGCCTTTGTGATGG